>NZ_QYLP01000034.1 GCF_003614925.1 Arthrobacter celericrescens | reverse complement strand
GTTCCCGCCCGTCCCCGAAAAAACCATCGACGCCGGCTACCAGGACTTCGCCGACCGCTGGAACCCCATCCTGGACGTCTTCGACGACAACGGCATCCGCTTCGCCCACGAAGTCCACCCCTCCGAAATCGCCTACGACTACTGGACCACCGTCCGCACCCTCGAAGCCATCGGGCACCGCGAAGCGTTCGGCCTGAACTGGGACCCATCCCACATGATGTGGCAAGGCATCGACCCCGTCTCCTTCATCTGGGACTTCAAAGACCGCATCTACCACGTCGACTGCAAGGACACCAAGGTCCGCCAGACCGGCCGCAACACCGTCCTGGGCTCCCACCTGCCCTGGGGCGACCCCCGCCGCGGCTGGGACTTCGTCTCCGCCGGACGCGGCGACGTGCCCTGGGAAGCATCCTTCCGCGCCCTCACCGCCATCGGCTACACCGGCCCCATCAGCATCGAATGGGAAGACGCCGGCATGGACCGCCTCCACGGCGCCCCCGAAGCCCTCGCCGCACTCAAGAAGTTTGACTTCCCCGCCTCACAAACCAGCTTCGACGCCGCCTTCAGCACCCAGGACTAGGGCGTGACTGACGCACAAACGGCTGACGCACAAACGCCCGACGGCGGCGACGGTTTCGTCCCGCTGTTCGATGGCTCCTCCTTGGCCGGCTGGTACTCCGTGCCCCGTGTTTACGGCACGGAGTACCCCGGTGGCCCGGCCCTCCTGGAACGGTTCGACGCCCTGGGCCTGACCCCGCCCGTGGAACCCGAGAAGCACCCTGCGCACTGGTTCGTGGAGGACGGTGTCCTGGTGGGCGAACAGGACTCCCCCGGCAGCGGCTACGGCGGCTACCTCGTGAGCGAACAGGCTTTCGGCGACTTCGAACTGGTTCTCGAGATGCGCCCGGACTGGCCGGCGGACACCGGCGTGATGCTGCGGCGCCGGCCGGACAGATGGGAGGGCTTCCAGGTCCTGGTGGACCACCGGCCCTCCGGCGGCATCGGCGGCTTCTTCGGCAACGGCCTCGCCAGTTTCTCGGCGGTTCCCTTCGCTGTTGACGTTGCGCTCGACGCCGAGGGCCAGCCCACCGGGCTGGTCGCGGATGACCCGGCCACCTCGGTGGAACCCGTCACGGAAGAAAAGCGTGCCCGCCTGGGCTACGCGGCCGACGTCGACGATTTCCTCAACGTGTGGCGCTGGGACGATTGGAACGAGCTGCGGATCCGCTGCGTCGGGGCACTGCCGGTCATCACCACCTGGGTCAACGGGCTCAAAATCGCCGAACTGGACACCGCCACCCTCGACTCACCCAACTACGATCCCGAACGGGTCCTGGCCGTGCTCGGCGAGCGCGGCCACATCGCGCTGGAAGTCCACGACAACGACTCGATGTTCGGGGAGGCCCGCTGGGGCAAGGGCGCGCAGTGCCGCTGGCGGAACATCCGCATCAAGGACCTCGACGGGGTCGCTCAGTGAACCGTACCCTCCGGACCGGGCAGCGCAGCGAGGTGTGGATCGCGTCGGTGACCGGCGAGTCGACGCTGCTCTACAGCACGGACCGCATCCTGCTTGAGGCACCTAACTGGACCCTGGACGGCTCGGCGCTGGTGCTCAACGGGGACGGGAGGCTCTGGCGTTTGGACGTCTCCACGCGCGAGCTCACGGAAGTCCCGCTCACCGGCATCCCGGACTTGAACAACGACCACGTCCTGGCGCCCGACGGCGAAACCATCTTCCTGTCAGCCAACGACGGCCACATCTACCGGGCCCCGTTCTCTGGCGGGACGGCCGAACGCATCACCAAGGAGGACGGTTCCTTCCACTTCCTCCACGGCGTCAGCCCTGACGGGAAGGAACTGGCGTACGTGGGGATCGACGGCGGGGACTTCACGCGGCCCGGCCGCCTGATGACCATAGCGTCCGACGGCGGTGCTGCCGCCGCCGTCGACGTCGGGCAGGTTGATGTTGGCCCGGGCCACTGCGACGGCCCGGAGTATTCGCCGGACGGCGAGTGGCTGTACCTGAACACCGAATCGTTCAGCACGGACCCGGGGCATGCCCAGCTGGCCCGGATCCGCGTTGACGGGACCGGCTTCGAACGGCTCCTCGAAAGCGGCACGGTGGACTGGTTCCCGCACCTCTCCCCCGACGGCCGCCTGGCCAGCTACATCCGGTTCCCCGGCGGAACCCAGGGCCACCCCGCGGACTTGCCGGTCGCCGTCGTACTCGTCTCCACGGGTGACTGGAAAACCCCGCTGCACACATGGCCGCTGTTCGGCGGCCAAGGTACGCTCAACGTCAACAGCTGGTCGCCGGATTCGGAGCGCTTCGCGTTCGTGGCCTACCCGCCCGCTACCCAAACAGAGGACTGAACACGTGTCACTTTCCGATGGAAGAATCCGCTGGGGAATCCTTGGAACCGGCTTCATCGCGGGCCTGCAAACCCAGGACCTCCTCGAGAACGGCTTCACGGTGCAGGCCGCGGGCTCGCGCTCCTTGGACTCGAGCAAGGCGTTCGCCGGGCAGCACGGCATCCCAACAGCCCACGGCAGCTACGAGGAGCTCGTCGCTGACCCGGACGTTGATGTCATTTACATCGCCACTCCGCACCCCATGCACCACGCGAATGCCCTGCTGGCGTTGAACGCGGGAAAGCACGTGCTGGTGGAGAAGTCGTTCACGATGAACGCCCGCGAGGCGCAGGAGATCTTTGACCTCGCCGCGTCCAAGGGGCTGGTGGCGCTGGAGGCCATGTGGACCCGGTTCCTGCCGCACATGGTCCGGCTCCGCGACATCATTGCTGCCGGGACCATCGGAGAGGTCCGGAAAGTGGTGGCCAGCCACAACCAGAGCCTGCCGAGGGACCCGGCCCACCGGCTGAACGACCCTGCGCTGGGCGGCGGCGCGCTGCTGGACCTGGGCATCTACCCCGTTTCCTTCGCGTTCGACATCCTTGGCGCCCCGTCCCGTATCCACGCGAGCGCTTCGATGACGGCCACCGGCGTGGACCGGCAGACTGCCGCAATTTTTGAGTACGACGGCGGTGCGCAGGCTTTGGTGGACTGCGAACTGGATGCGGCCAGCGCCAACCGGGCACTGGTGATCGGGACGGACGGCTGGATCGACGTCGAGCACACCTGGTACAACCCCGTGCCGTTCACCGTGTTTGCCGCGGACGGCAGCGTGGTGGAACGCTTCGAGCAGCCCGTGACCAGCCGCGGCATGCAGTTCCAGGCGGCCGAGCTGGAGCGGCTGGTTGCGGCCGGCGAAACGGCGGGCACCATCCTGCCGCCGGACGAAACGGTAGCGATCATGGCCGCCATGGATGAGGTCCGCCGCCAGATCGGGCTCAGCTACGAGGCGGACCGGGCATGAGCGACTCGCTGCGACTCGCCGAGCTCCGGGCCCAGGAAGAGGAACTGGTCTTTGCGAGCTTCGACAATTACGACGCGTGGCGGCTCGGCTCGCTCATCGCCGAGCACGCGGTCTCTTCGGGTTTCGGGGTGGCCATCGATATCCGCCGGCACAACCTCGTGTTGTTCCGCTGCGTCCTTCCCGGCGCCACGGCCGACCAGGAGGAATGGATCCGCCGGAAGTCCGCCTCGGTGCTGCGCTTTGAACACAGCACCGCATTCCTGACCGAACAGTTCAGCGGCTACGACCCCCTGGGTGGCGGCTGGCTCGCACCCGAGGACTACACCCTGGCCGGCGGGTCGTTTCCGATCCGCGTCCGCGGTGCAGGCGTGATCGGCGCGATCACCGTGTCCGGGCTCGCCTCCGACGAGGACCACCAGCTGGTGGTTGACAGCATCCGGCGCTACCTCGCCGCGGCCGGCGGGCAGGAGGACATGTGACCGGGACGATCCGCACCGCGACAGCGCTCGACGACGGCGCGCTGGCCGAGCTTGCCGCCGTCACCTTTCCGCTCGCCTGCCCGCCGGGGTCCTCACCAGAGGACGTCGCAGCCCGCCTCCGCGACACCCTCAGTGCCGGAAAGTTCGCCCAGTACCTCGCCGATCCGGACATCACCATCCTTGTGATCGACGGCGGGGACGGCCTGCACGGCTACAGCATGCTGGTGAACCGCACGGCACAGCATCCGGACGTGGCCGCAGCGCTGACCCTCCTACCCTCCGCGGAGCTTAGCAAGGTCTACGTACACCCGGACCATCACGGCCTGGGCGCTGCGGGCAGGCTCATGGCAAGCACGGTTGAGCGGGCGGCCGCCCTGGGCGTGGCAGGCGTGTGGCTGGGGGTTAACGACCAAAACACGAAGGCCATCCGCTTCTATGAGAAGAGCGGATTCCGGAAGGTGGGCACCAAATCATTCCGGCTGGGTACCACTGTTGAGCACGACTTAGTCATGGAGCTTGGACTCCGGTAGTTCAGATCCACTTGTTGCGCTTGAACGTCCAGTAAAGGACCAGGCCCATGCCCACCATCAGGCCCAACGCCATGGGGTAGCCGAACACCCACTCGAGTTCGGGCATGACGCTGAAGTTCATGCCGTAGATGGTGCCCACCAGGGTGGGGGCGAAGAGGATCGCCGCCCAGGACGAGATGCGCTTGACCTGCTCGCTCTGGGCGAAGCTGGATTCGGTGAGGCGGCGCATCTCGTCGTTCTGGCGCTGGGCCACCACGGTGGCGCTGACCATCAGGGCATTCTGCAGCAGCGCCCGGAAGGAGTTGATCCGTTCGGCCAGGCGCAGGGCGTGGTCCAGCACGTCCCGGAGCGGATCCACGAGCTCCGGCGCGAGGGAGTGGTCCGGGGTGCCCGCGGCGAGGGTCTGCAGGATCCCGGTGAGCGGGCCCGTGGCGCGCTGGAACATGATCACCTGGCGCGACAGCTCGTAGATCCGCCGGGACACCTCGGGATCGCCGCCGAACAGGCCGTCCTCGATTTCGTCGATGTCGTTCTCCAGCCCCGCCGCCACGGGTTCGTACTCGTCCACCACCTGGTCCAGGATGGCGTACAGCACGGCATCGGGGCCCAGTGCGAGGAACTCCGGCTGTGACTCCATGCGCTGGCGCACTTTGTGGAGGTCCGGCGATTCCGCGTGGCGCACCGTGATCACGAAGTCCGGGCCGATGCAGATGTGGATTTCGCCGAAATCCACCTTCTCTTCGGCGTCGAGGTAGCGGGCGGGCCGCAGCACCACGAAGAGGATCTCACCGTAGTAGTCCAGTTTCGCCCGCTGATGGCCGGTGAGGGCGTCTTCGACGGCGAGCGCGCTGAGGCCGAATTCGCCGGCCACCGAACGGAGTTCCTCGGCGTCCGGCCGGTACAGGCCGATCCACGCCATGCCTTCGCGCTGGCGCAGCAGGAAGTAGGTCTCGTCGAGTCCTTCCGGATCCGCCGTCCGGCGGCCGTCCACATAGACGGCGTTGTCGACAATCGTCACGGCCGGGCCTCCTTCATTGGGTGGGCGCCTGTTGGCTGTGACGCTATCCCCTCCCGCTCGCGCTGCCAACAGGCCGCGCTGTGCGTGAGGCGGTGCGTGTGGTGCTGTGTGTGAGGCGCTGTGAGCAAGCCGACTCCTTCGGGCGGAATGCCGTGGAGGCCGCGGCGGTTACCGCCTTCATGAAGATTGAGATCTGGTCCGATGTCGCATGCCCGTGGTGCTACATCGGCAAGCGCCGATTTGAGTCCGCCCTCGCCGGGTTCCCGCACCGCGATTCCGTGGAGGTGCAGTGGCGCAGCTACCAGCTGGACCCCGGTATCCCCGAGCATTACGACGGCACCGAACTGGACTACCTCAGCAAGCGCAAAGGCCTGGCCCCGGAACAAGTCAGCCGGATGTTCGAGCACGTGGCCGAGCAGGCCAAGGGCGAGGGCCTGAACTACCGGTTCGACGCCGTCGTGGTGGCCAACAGCTTCGCCGCCCACCGCCTCATCCACCTCGCCGCCGCGCACGGAAAGCAGGACGCTGCCAAGGAACGCCTGCTCAGCGACCACTTCGAGCATGGCAAGGACATCGGCAACAAGGAGTACCTCACCGGCCTGGGCCTGGAGCTGGGCCTGCCCGCGGATGGCATCGCCGAACTCTTCGAAGGCGACAAGTACGCCGAGGACGTCCGCCGCGACATCGCCGAGGCCCGCGCCATCGGCGTCACGGGCGTACCGTTCTTCGTGATCGACCGCAAGTACGGCCTCTCCGGCGCCCAGCCGGCCGAGGTCTTCACCCAGGCACTGGCCCAGGCGTGGCAGGAGGCCAACCCGCTGGTCGCCGTCGGCAGCTCCGACGCCGAGGCCTGCGGCCCGGACGGCTGCGCCATCTAAGCCAACCACCTAGCGCGAACTGGCGCGGAGGCAAAGCGGGGGTTTGCTGACAGATCCCTGTAAAGTGTCTCTATGCCCAGGATCACCGCCGCAAGCAACGCGGCACAGCGCGCCGAGACCCAACGCCGGATCCTGACGGGATTCGGGGAACTCCTCTTCACGCACGGCCTGCCCGGGCTGACCATGACCGACGTCGCCCGGCACGCCGGGGTGGGGCGTACCGCCGTCTACAACTACTACGCGGACATGGAGCAGCTCCTGATCGCGTACGCCCTGGACGAGACCGAGCGCTTCCTCGGGGACCTGCGCTCCTCGCTTGCGGAGCTGGACAATCCGGTGGACCGGCTGGCGCTCTACGTCCGCGCCCAGGTGGAGGACCTCAGCCGCCGGCACCTGCCGCCCGGGCCTGCCATGGCCGCCGTCCTCTCCCCCGGCTCGTTCGCCAAGCTCGCCCACCACGTCAGCGAACTGAACCTGCTGTTGGAGGACATCCTGCGCGACGGCGTCGCGGCCGGCTACCTGCCCGAGGCCGACGTTCCGCAGCTCGCCCGGCTCATCCACGGCACGCTCTCCTCCAGCGCGGCGCGCGGCAACGCCGCGGACAGCGGTTTCGAAGATCACCTCGGGCAGACGGTCCGGTTCATCCAGCTCGGCGCGGGCGCCAGGTTCGACGACGGCGGCACGCCGCTGCGTTTCAAGAAGTACTGCGGCTGAAGCAGCCGGAGTGAGCCCGCCCGGCTGAAGCAGCCCTAGGGTGCCGCGGACTGCGGCACCGGCTGGGGGGCGTCGTCGGCGATCCGGCGGGTCTCCCGCGGGCAGCTGAGCTTGCCCGGCGTCTGGTCAACGAGGCCGGGCTTCACGAGTTCCTTGAACCCGGGAGCGAGCACCAGGTCCACCGAGGCGTCCGTGCGGTCGTCCCGGTAGTAGTCGGTTCCCGCGACGTTGCGCTGGATGTTGAACGCGGCGGCCTGGCCGGCGGACCCCGAGATGACCTGCGCTGAACCGCCGCTGTAGCGGGTATGCGCGTTGTCCACCTTGCCCACCTTGTACCCGCGGGCCTTCAGCTGGTCGGCGATGCTCTTGGCCAGTCCGGTCCGGCCGGTGGCGTTGTAGACGTGGACGGTCACCTTGCTGTTCGGGAGGTAGCGGTAGCTCGTGGTGGGGCAAGTGGCCTGCGGCGTCTTGCTGGCCACCGCGTCGGGGAGCTTCACCACCCCGCTCATCACCGCCCAGGCGCCGACGACGGCGGCAATGATCAGCCCGAGCAGCAGGGTGAGGATGACCCCGTGGAACAGCCGGCGGCGGAAGCGTGCCGGGTGTCCGGGGTCCTGCTCTTCGGAGAACGTGGCGCGCAGTTCCGGACCGGTCACCACGTGGTGGCCGTGCAGGCGGGTGGGGTCCTTCGGTTTCCTAGGCATCTATGACCAGTACCCGGGCGTGGATGGCGGTGCGCTGGTGCAGGGCCGTGCGGACGGCCCGGTGGAGCCCGTCCTCGAGGTACATGACCCCCTGGTACTGCACCACGTGCGGGAACAGGTCGCCGAAGAAGGTCGAGTCTTCGGCCAGCAGGGCCTCAAGATCCAGCGTCCGTTTGGTGGTGACCAGTTCGTCGAGCCGCACCGGCCGCGGCGGCAGCGAGGCCCAGTCCTTGGGCGTCGAAAAACCATGGTCCGGGTACGGGCGTCCCTCGCCCACGGCTTTGAAGATCACGTTGCAAGCCTAAATAACGACGGCGGCCAAAGAAACTTTCGCCTCCCCGCGCCCGCCGCTTTGTGGCCAAACGGTGACCAACGCCGTCGCGGTCCCGTCACACCGCCGCATCCGGGGCGCGGCTGCGACAAAATAGTGCCATGACTGCTCCGAACTCCGGCACCGCCCACCCCGCAACCCCGGCCCTAGCGCTGCTTCTCGACGTCGACGGCCCGGTGGCCAGCCCCGTCACCCGTGAGGTGAAGCCGGACATCATCGCCGACCTGGTGGCACTGGCCGCGGCAGGCATTCCCGTCATCTTCAACACCGGCCGTTCCGATGCCTTCATCCGCGAACAGGTCATGGCGCCGATGATCGCGGCCGGGATGCCCGCCGACACCGTGGTCCACGCGATCTGCGAAAAGGGCGCCGTGTGGTTCAGCTACACGTCCGCAGGCGCCGGCCCTGTGCACGTCGACCACGAGCTCGCCGTGCCGAAGGCCTACGGGGACGATATCCGCCGCATGGTGGCCGAGGACTACTCGGCCCACATGTTCTTCGACGAGACCAAGCGGGCCATGGTGTCCGTGGAGCAGCACGTGGACGTCCCCAGCGAGGACTACCTGGCCGAGCAGAAGCTGTTCGATGCCGACGCCCTGGAACTCCTGGGCCGGCACGGCCTGTCCGCCGCAATCCTGGACCACCACTCGCCGCAGTCCGACGACACCGGCGACTACCGCCTGGACCCCACCATCATCTCCACGGACATCGAATCCGTCCGCCTCGGCAAGGACCTCGGCGCCAGCCGCGCCGTCGAGCTGCTGGCAGCGCAGGGCATCACGCCGCAGGCCTGGCGCACTGTGGGCGATTCCCGCACCGACTACGCCATGGCCGACTGGCTCCACCACAACGACCACGAAGTCCAACACCTGGACGTCCGCCCGGCGGACGGCGTTCCCGCCAAGCCGTACGATGTTCTTACTGCGGCCAATCTGGGGCTTGGCGAGGATGTCATCCACGACGACGCCGGCGGAGCCTTCCTGCGGACCTGGCGGCAGGAGCATGCCGGCTGAGCCCGGAGGCCACTGATTTCCCACCAACCGACGCTCGGAGGACCCCATCACGGAGATCAACCAGCACGTCAGCTATTTCGGCAGTCCCGCCGCGGAGGACGAGGCAGTTGTTCCCGAGCCCACCTCCCCGGCGCTCGTCGCCCGCCTGAAGAACCGGCCCGACGTCGTCCGCCACCGCGGGCGGTACGCCCTGCTGAACCATGACACGACGCCGCAGCAGGCCATGGTGGAAGATCTCTTGTTTGTCCGTGCGGTGCTGGACTCCGCCGGCCTGGATTTCATCCTGGTCCGCGGCAACGACCACCGGCCCGTGATCGCCGTCGACTGGAGGGAACGCAAGAAGCTCCGCGGCGCGCTGGCCGAGGCCTGCCGGAACGAGCCGTTCTACGCCATGACGGTCGATGCCCGCAAGAAGTCCACCCTGCTGGTAGCCGACGGCGAGCTCTCCACGAACCGCAAGGCCCGGATTTTCCGGCTCTTCCGGCCGCGCGTGGTGGCCGAAAGCGGGCTCAGTTACGGACCATCGTTCGGGGTCCAGCTGGAACTTTGGGAGTTCGACGGGGGCCAACTGATCCTCCCCGTGGAGAACTCGCTGACCCGCCGCACCATGCTGCGCCAGGACGCCGTGCGGGGCACCGTGGAGCGTCACGGGCTGAGCTGGCCGACCATCGAGAACATGTTCGCAGACCATGCGTCGGACATCGATTTCGACATCGACATCGTCTTTTCCTGGGTGGACGGCAACGACCCGGAGTACGTGGCGGCGCGCCGCGCCCAGATGAAAGGTGCCGTCCTGGGTGAAGGGGACGCGCACGAGGCCCGTTTCCGGCAGATCAACGAACTCAAGTACGCCCTGCGCTCGGTGTACATGTACGCGCCGTGGATCCGGCGGATTTTCATTGCCACTGATTCCCCGGTCCCCGCGTGGCTCGCGGATCACCCGCGGGTGAGGATCGTGCGCAGCGAGGAGTTCTTCAGCGACCCCTCGGTGCTGCCCACGTACAACTCCCAGGCTGTCGAATGCCAGCTGCACCACATCGAGGGCCTCTCGGAGCATTTCCTGTACTCCAATGACGACATGTTCTTCGGCAGGCCCGTAGGCCCGGACATGTTCTTCACCCCGGGCGGAATCACCAAGTTCATCGAGGCCGAGACCCGGATCGGGCTGGGTGAGAACGATGCCGAACGCAGCGGGTTCGAAAACGCCGCGCGGATGAACCGGAAGCTGCTGTGGGAGCGCTTCGGCAGGGTCACCACCCGCCACCTGGAGCACACCGCGGCACCGCTGCGGCGCAGCGTCGCGGCCCGGATGGAGCAGGAGTTCCCCGCCGAATTCGCCAAGACCGCCGCAAGCACTTTCCGTGCCGCGGACAACATCTCGGTGACCAACTCCTTCTACCACTACTACTCGCTGCTTACCGGGCGCGCGGTGACGCAGACGGCGGCGAAGGTCAAGTACGTGGACACCACCATGTGGTCCGGACTCCACTACCTGCCCACCCTGCTTGCCAAGCGGAACATGGATTTCTTCTGCCTCAATGACGGCAGCTTCCCGGAGGTGGCCGCGGAAAAACGGGCCAAGCTGGTGACGGACTTCCTGGAGGACTACTTCCCCATCAAGGCGCCCTGGGAGAAGTGACGCTGGGAGCGGTTCGCCGCTTCGGTGCCCGGGCGCTCCGGGATCCAGATCCCGGCCGCCGCCAGCCGCCGTCGGGTTTCCTCGGGGCTGACGTACTCGCCCACCGTGCGGAAACTGCCGAGCGGGACCACCGAGTGCACAATCGTGTCCTGGTAGACGTGGACCAGGTTGAAGCCCTGCGCCCCGTCCTGGCCGCGCGTGCCACCCTGGGCAACGTTGAGGTCCTGGGTGTAGCAGGTGGCCGAAGCGACCGAGACCGGGATGCCGGCGAACATCGCGCTGCTTGAATAGTGCAGATGCCCGCCCAGGATGGTGCGGACATCCGTATTGCGGACGACGGCGGCCAGCTCGCTTTGGCCGCGCAGCTCCACCAGGACCGCCAGGTCCAGCACGCTGGGCACCGGAGGGTGGTGCAGGGCGAGGATCGTGCCGTCCGGGGCCGGCGTGGCCAGCTCCCGGGCGAGCCAGTCGAGTTGCCGGGCGCTGAGCTCGCCGTGGTGGAAACCGGGCACCGTGGTGTCCAGGGTGATGATCCGCAGTCCGTTGACGAAGTAGCTGTGATCCACCGGCGCTTCGTTCGCGTCCTGGTCGAAGAGGCCGGCGCGGAAGTTGGCGCGGTCGTCGTGGTTGCCCATGGCCCAGATGACCCGGGCTCCCATCTCCTGGCAGGCGGGCTCCACGATTCCGCGGAGCTTGGCGTAAGCGAGGGGTTCGCCCTGGTCCGCGAGGTCCCCGGTGAAGATCACAGCGTCGGGACGGATTCCCGAGGCCCGGACCTCGGAGAAAGCCTGCCGAAGCCGGGATTCGCTGTCAACCGCTCCGTATAAGGGTCCCGGGCCGCCCAGCAGATGGGGATCGCTCAGGTGCAGAAGGACGTGTCCCGGCCGAGGATGTTCGGCCTCGATGAACTCCATGGCTGCCTTCGGTCCATGAGGAGGCGGCGCCTCCAGTGTCATCCCCCCATATAAAGCAATGAAAGCAGAAATCCGGGGAACAAAGGATGACCTACAGGGGGAATGTTGGAAAATTATCGGGGCTCGGTGGACCTTAGAGGTCCAGCACCAGCCTTTCGCCGCGGCAGCGTGAAACGCAGATCATCATGGTGTCGTTCGCCTCGCGCTCTTCCTCGCTGAGGATGCCGTCCCTGTGCTCCGGGATTCCGTCCAGGACGGGGGTTTCACAGGTGCCGCATGTCCCCTTCCGGCACGAGTTCAGGGCGGGGACGCCGGCCCGGTGCAGGGCATCGAGGATGCTCTCGGCCGCCGAGACTTCCACCTCGGTGCCGTCCGCGGTTTCCACGACGAATGGCGCGTTTTCCGCTTCTCCCCGGGCACCGCCGTCGGGCGTTTCCCCCGGAAGCGGTGAACCGCCGAAGTCCTCGAACACCAGCCCGGCCACGGTGCCCGCGGCATGCGCCGCCCGAAGTTCGTCGAGGAGCCTCGCCGGTCCGCACGCGTACACGGCAGCGCCGGTGGCGTCCGCAAGATAGGCGGGTAGCGCCAGGGCCCCGGACTCATCCTTGGCGTGGATCCGGAGGCGGCTGCCGTCCGGGTCGAGTGCGGCGAGTTCGTCGAGGAACGCCATGGACCGGAGGCTGCGCCCCAGGTACAGGAGCCGCCACGGCCTGCCGGCGGATTCAGTGGCGCGGATCATCGGCAGCAGCGGGGTGATCCCGATCCCGCCGGCGATGTACAGCGCCACCCCCTGGGCCGGCGTGCTGCCCTGGAAATTGTGTTTCGGCCCGCGGACCTCGACCACGTCGCCCGGACGAAGGCTGTCGTGGATGTAGGTGGAGCCGCCGCGGCCGTCGGCTTCGCGGAGCACCGCAAACCGCCAGCCCGTGTTGTCGGCCGGGTCCGAACACAGCGAGTACTGCCGGAGCAACCCGTTCGGCAGTAGCACGTCGATGTGGGCGCCGGGCTCCCAGTCCGGCAGGGCGCCGCCGTCGGGATCCTCCAGCAGGACGGAGACGACGCCGTCCGCTTCCTCGCGCACGCTGCCCACCGTCAGGCGGGTGAAGCCTTTCGCTGCTGCCGCGGCTTCGGCCGCCTGTAGCGTCATTGTCCGGCCCCGATCGCGGTGTTGACTGCCCGGATGACGGCGCCGGAATGGACCAGTTCGGTGGCCTTGCGCAGGCGCGGGTACAGCACCACGTCCTGGGTGATGTGGTCGATGGGACGGCCGTCGTCGGAGGCAGAGGAGCGCAGGAAGGCGAGCGCGGCGAGGCTGGCCGGGCCGGGCTTGGCACCCGCAGTGGCAGGAAGGCCGATCCGCAGTTCCAGGGCCTGGGCCGCCATGAGCAGTTCCACGGCCACCACGGTTTCGATGTTGGCCACGATCTGCCGGGTGTGCCGGCCCGCGTTGTTGGCCATGGAGACGTGGTCCTCCTGGTTGGCGCAGGTGGGGATGGAGTCCACGCTGTCCGGGTGGGCCAGGGTCTTGCAGTCGGATACCAGGGCCGCGGCGAGGTACTGGGGCAGCATGTAGCCGCAGTCCATGCCGATTTGTTCGCTGGCCACCAGCATGTCCGGCAGGCCGCGGTTCAGGGTGCCGTCGTCCAGCCGGAAGAGGCGGCGTTCGGTGATGTTGCCGATCTCGGTGACCACGATCGAGATGAAATCGGCGGCGAAGGCCACGTATTCGGCATGGAAGTTGCCGCCCGAGACGGCCTTCAGGCTGCGGCTGGACGGCAGGGACGGGAAGATCAGCGGGTTGTCCGTGGCGGCGTTGATTTCGTTGCCGATGATGCCTGCGGCAAAGTCCAGGGTGTCCTTGACCGGGCCGAACACCTGCGGGATGCAGCGCAGCGAGTAGGCGTCCTGCGGGGGCTGGCGGATGGGGTCCGTGCCGGCGCCGCCGTCCACCAGTCCGCTGCCGGACAGCAGTTCGCGCAGCCGTGCCGCCACCTCGATCTGTCCGCGCTGGCCGCGGGCCTGGTGCAGTTCGTCGATGAAGGCGTCGCCGAAGCCCATGAGGGCCTCGATGCTCATGGCCGCGGTGACCTGCGCGGTTTCCAGGAGGTTCTGCGCGTCGTACAGGGCAAGGGCAGCCTGGGCGCAGGAGAAGGAGGTGCCGTTGAGCAGGGCCAGGCCGTCCTTGGCGCCGAGCGGAAGCCTTTCGAGGCCCGCGTGCTTCATGGCGGAGAGGCCCGACACCACGGCGCCGTCCACGAAGGCCTCGCCCGAATCCAGCTCCAGATCCTCGCCCTGGTGGGAGCGGGACATCACGATCGCGATGTGCGCCAGCGGGATCAGGTCACCGGAAGCACCGAGGGAACCGAATTCCGGGATGACCGGGTGCACGCCGCGGTTGAGCATCTCCGCCAGGGTCTTCACGATGTCCGCCCGCACCCCGGAGTAGCCCTGGGTCAGGCTGACGATCCGGATGAACATGGTTGCCCGGACCACTTCCTCATCCACGTAGCGGCCCACGCCGGCTGCGTTGGAGATGACCAGGCGGCGGGAGAGCTCGGCGGCGTCCGAGGGTTCGTCGAAGGCCTTGCGTCCGGCGAGGGAGCCGAAGCCGGTGTTGATGCTGTAGATCGGGGCGGTGTCTTCGCCCGCTTCCATGCGTTCCATGACGCCGCCAAGCCATTCCTCGCTCGGCTTCATCCGCGCGAGCGCGGCTTCGTCCACCACCACCGGCCGGCGGTGGCGCGCCACCTGCACCAGTTCCTCCAGGGTGGCCCGGGCGGCGCCCAGGACCACCGGTCCGGTCTCGACTTCAAGCAGAGTGTGCGGCGTCATCGCCTGCCTCCTGTGTTGTGTATCGGCGTGTTGTTCCTTGGCCCGCGAGGGTTCCCAGCGACGCCGCCAGGTTCTCCGCTGCCTCATTCATGGTCTTCAGGGTGTTGTTCAGCCAGGTGCGCGAGCCGCAGCGGCTCTCCGGCCCGGCAACGTTAAGCGCGCAGACGGCCTCGCCGTCGAACATCACCGGAACCGCCACGGACACGGCGCCGGGGTCGAGTTCCCCGCGGGAGACCACCCAGCCGGAGGTGCGGATCTGCGCGAGGCTGGACTGCAGCTGTTCCGCGGTGGGTGTGTTGTCCGTGAAGCGCGGCAGTCCGCCGTCGAGCACCTGGCGCACGACGTCGGCAGGCGCCCAGGCGAGCAGCGCCCGCGGGCCTGCTCCCGCACTGAGCGGCAGGAGTTCGTTGACGGCGAAGGTGTACTTGATGGCCTTGTCCGGTTCGACCCGGCGCAGGCACATGGCGCGGGTGCCCACCCGGATCACCATGACGGCGGTTTCGCCCACGGTGTCCACGATGTCCTTGAGCACAGCCGTGCCCACCTCGGCCAGGTGGCTTTGCGTCAGGTGCCGTCCGGAGAGGGACAGCAGAGCCCGGCCCGGTCGGTACAGCCCGGCGTCCTCTTGGACGAAGCCGAGCTCGCGCAGCTGCCGGAAGTAGCGGTAGGTGCTGCTGACCGGGATGCCCAGTTTGGCGGCGACGGCTTCAACGGTGGTGTCTCCGGCGTCGGCGACGGCGGAGAGGATCCTGAGGCCGCGCTCGAATGATGCCTGTCCTGCCACTGCCCGTCCTTCCGTTCCGCCGTGGGCCGTTACGCAGTAGATCGTGCGGGGCATTCAGGCGCTTGGACAAACTGTATTCCCGCAGAATGAGAATCGCTGTTATCACCGTCCGTCCGCGGCGGATACCGTGAGGCCACACATCCGCTGCCCCGCAGCGACGAAGCGACTGGAATGAGGCACCGATGTCACAGACGACTCCCCCGCAGGCCCTTCCCGTCTTCACGGACGACCCCTACACGGATGGGAACCTGGCCGATCCGTACCCGCTGTTCGACCGGATGCGCGCGGCCGGTCCCGCGGTGTGGCTGGAGAAGTACGGGGTTCCCGCCTTCGCCGGTTTCGCAGAGTGCCGCGAAATCCTTGAGGACTACCGCACCTTCATCTCCGGCGCCGGCGTGGGGCCTAAGAACCTGCACAAGGAGCCCGCGTGGCGCCCGCAAGGCATCCTCGAGTCCGACCCGCCTGTCCACGGCCCGATGCGTGCGGCGATGGCCGGGGTGATCTCGCCGCGCGGCGTGCGCTCCCTGCGGGCCGGGTTCGAGGTCTTCGCCAAGGAGCTGGTGGACCGGCTGATCGAACAAGGGACGTTCGACGGCGTCACGGAGCTTGCGGAGCTGTTCCCCCTCCGGGTGTTCGGCGACGCCGTCGGGATCCCCCGGGAGGGCCGCGAGGAGAACTTGCTGCCGCACGGCGCCATGAACTTCAGCGCCTTCGGGCCCGACGACGAGCGCTCCCGCTCATTTTTCGAGAAGGGCGCCGGCACCCACGAATGGGTCATGGCCAACTGCGCCCGGGAAAGCCTTGCTCCGGACGGCATGGGCGCGCAAATCTGGGCTGCGGCTGACCGCGGCGAAATCACCGCGGACCAGGCCGCGCTGCTGGTGCGCGCCATGCTCTCGGCCGGGCTGGACACCACGGTGTTCTCGATCGGGAACACTGTGCAGGCGCTGGCCGCCCACCCGGAACAGTGGGCGGCGCTGCATGCCAATCCGCGGCTGGCAAAGTTCGCCATCGACGAGGCACTGCGCTTCGAATCGCCCTTCCAATCCTTCTTCCGGACCGTGTCCACCGACACGGTGTTCTGCGGCGTTCCGCTGGCGGCCGGGTCGAAGGTGCTGCTGTTCGTGGGTTCGGCGAACCGCGACGCCCGCCAGTGGGGGGACACCGCGGACGAATTCCGGATCGACCGCAATGCCGGCGGACACCTGGCGTTCGGCATGGGCATCCATCAATGCGTAGGGCAGCCGATCTCCCGCCTCGAAATGGACGTGCTGTTCACCGAGATGGCAGCCCGGATCAGGAGCATCGAACCGGCCGGGGACCCGGTGCCGTACCTGCACAACACCCTGCGCGGCTGGCGCTCGCTCCCGTTGAAGATCACCGCAGCCTAGAAGGGCCTAGAAAAGCCCGTTGCCGTGCGGAACCGACTCCGGGATCTCCGCCACGACGTCCCAGTGTTCCACGATCTTCCCGCCGTCCACCCGGAAAAGGTCGTAGAACGCCGTCGGATTACCGCCCAGCAGCCCTTCCGACTGGGTCAGGACAAACTCGCCTTCGGCCACTGAACGGTGCACCGTGGTGTACTGCACGGTGATGCCCTGCTCGGCCCAGGCCTTGAGGGCGGCGCCGAGTCCGTCCAATCCGTCCGGCACGGACGGATTGTGTTGAAGGTACCGCTCGGAGCTGATGAACTCGCCGATCCGTTCGGCCTGCCCGTCCCTGAGCACTGCCTCGACAAAGCCCAGCACGAGGGCGCGGTTCGCCTCGGTCTGCTCGGGTGCGGTGACCGCCGTCGGGCCGTCCACCTGGCTGCGGCCGCTTGCCGTCTCCTCCACTACTGGCTGCAGCGCATCCCAGTGTTCGGCAAGTTTCCCGTCGGCGATCCGGAAAATATCGAAGGCGACCAGCGGCACCGGACCGAAGCCGTGGTAGGTGCTGTGCACGGCGACGAGATCGCCGTCGGCGAGTATGCGTACAGGCTCGAAACGGAAGTCCCCGGGGACATTCGCCACAAGTTCGCGCAGCGCCCCGGGGCCATCTCCGGCCATGGCGCTGTGCTGGCGGTAATCGGCTGCCCACCAGCGGTCGATTGCGCTGGGGTCCCGGTCAATGAAAAGTTCCTTGCCGGCCTTCTGCACCAGATCCTTGTTGTCCATCGCCTGCATCCTCCTTGGGTTCCGAGCGCGCGGCCGCCCGCGCGGTCATGCCCAGTGTGTTCCCGGGAGGGGCCGATGTCGAGACTGTGCGGCGGGGTGCCCCGAGGTCAGGCGAGGGCTTCTTCGAGCGCGCCGATCAGCTCTGCGGAATCGGGCTCGACGGCGGACGGGAAGCGGGCGAGCAACTCACCGTCGCGGCTGACCAGGAACTTCTCGAAGTTCCATTTCACCTTCTGCCGTTCGGCGCCGTCCGCGGGCCGGGTGAGCTCGGTGTAGAGCGGGTGCTGCTGCTTGCCGAGCACGTTGCTCTTGCTCATCAGCGGGAACGTGACGCCGAAGTTGCGCTGGCAGAACTCGGCGATTTCGGCGTCGCTGCCCTGCTCTTGGCCGCCGAACTGGTTGCACGGCACACCCAGGATCTCGAGGCCCTGCCCACGGTACTTGCCATACAGCTCCTCCAGTCCCGCGTACTGCTTGGTGTAGCCGCAGGCGGAAGCCACGTTGACCACCAGCACGGCCTTGCCGGCGAAGCGCCCGAAGTCCCCTTCAGAGCCGTCGTTGAAGGTGAGCGGGATGGAGTGGAGAGGAGACATGGGTCCGAGTCTAATGCGGGGGAAGGACGCAGCCGAAAACGGCGTCGCTGCGGGAACCTGTCGGGGAGCCGCTCAAGGGGTCGGAGCCGTTGATTCCGGAAGCGTCTCCGACGGAGACGGACTCACCTCGAGCGTGGTCGTACTAGGCAGCGGGCTCGTGGGCACGGGGGTTTCGGTCAGCGTGGGGGTCTCGGTCAGCGTGGGGACGGGGGTTTCGGTCAGCGTGGGGACCGGCGTCTCGGTCACGGTCGGGGCGGGTGCTGTCGGGGCCGGTGCGGGAAGCGTGCTCTGCGTTGGGGTGGCGGTCGGTGTCGGCGTCGCAGTCTCTGTGGGCGTCGGCGTTTCTGTTGGCGTCGGGGTTTCTGTGGGCGTCGGCGTCGGCGTTGCTGTGTGAGTTTGGGTCTGAGTCGGCGTCGGCGTAGCAGTACTGGTTGCCGTCGGACTCGGAGTAGCCGTAGCCGTAGGACTTGCCGTTGGCGTCGCCGTGACGCGGGCCTCCTGCTCACCGCCGATGACTTCCCGCTCAGGGGCCGCCTCCACTGGAACCGCCCAGGCCGGCGCTTCGGCCTCCGTGGTTCCCGACCCCGGGGCGAAGCTGACCATCGGGAGGTTGTCGAGCGGGTCGGACTGCCTGATCGGGATGAGGGTCCAAGCGGCGGGATCAGTGTGCGTGCCGTTGACGATGGTCTCGAAATGCAAGTGGCACCCGGTCGAGGATCCTGTGGTGCCGACCTTGGCGATGACCTGCCCCACCTTGACCGACTGGCCCTTCGTGACCCCGATCGCCTGCAGGTGGTTGTAAGTGGTGATGAGACCGTTGCCGTGGTCGATTTCCACCCGGTTTCCGCCGCCCCACAAGTGCCAGCCGACGGCGCGGACCACACCGGCGTCGGCGGCGTAGACCCGGGCACCGCAGGCGGCCGCGAAGTCCCGGCCCCAGTGGAACTCGCCGGGCTTTCCGCTCAGCGGGTCAATGCGAAGGCCGAAAGGGGACGTGGGAACCAGATCCTCGAGGGGAGCGTAGAGCTTGCCCTTACCCGGCCTGTCCAGGTCCCGTGACGCAACGTTGAGGTGGCGTTTGCCGCTCTTCGCGACGGTATCCACGGTGGTCCGTTCAAAGGAGAGGATCGCGTCGGCACCGGCCGTCGGGGAGGTGGTCGGGCCGCCGTCGTCCAGCAGGTACGGGCCCACCGTGCCGCTCGCGACAGGTTCGGCTTGGGATGACGCCATGGGTAGGGGGCCCTGGGCACCAAATGCCAGCAACATCAGGACTCCGAAGAGGCTCCAGAACAAGGATCGTCCGAAAGCCTTCGACCGCACCAAGACGAACACCTGGCCGGCTTCGTGGTGTTTACCCACTTGCACTCCCCATAACGCAGCGCCCTCCTAGCCCGGACGCACACGCCTATTCTGACGTCACGGGAAGGGAAAAGGAACCCCCCGCGGGGAGCGCTCCGCTCAGCTGAGGTTTTCCTTCAGCAGGGCGCGGTGCTCGACGGCGGCCTGCTCGTGGAGCTTGCGGCCAGCGGCGGTCAGTTCGAGGAACAGGGAGCGGCGATCGTCCGCGCAGGAATGCCGGGCCAGGAGCCCGGCTTTTTCGAGCCGGTCCACCACCTTGGACACGGCGCTTTGCGTCATGGGGGTGCGCTCCCCAAGGGCCTTCATGCGGCATGCGGTCTCGGAACTCTCCGCCACGAGGTCCAGGATTTCGAATTCGTTGAGGCCGATATCGAACTTGGCCTCAAGCGCCCGGTCGATCGCACAGGAGGTGCGGAAGTAGGCGTCCTGGATGCTGCGCCATTGCTCAACCAACTGGCGGTCTGTCGTTGCCATGCCCCGATTCTAGTTCATGGCACATTTAAATGCCACGTCATAAGATTCCGCGTCATATTCCTTGTCATTGAATGACGCGTCATATACCTTGATGCCATGACTTCGACGAACACCCTCGAAAGATCTGCCGAAAAACTCCACGATGCCGTCCGCTGGACCCGCGCCCAGTGGCTCCTGCTGATGGTGGTCTGCACCGTCCTCGCCCTCGACGGCCTGGACGTTTCCATGGTGGGCGTCGCCCTTCCCTCCATTGGCCACGAACTCGGACTTGGCACCGACTCCCTGCAGTGGATCGTGTCCGCCTACGTCCTGGGCTACGGAAGCCTGCTGCTCTTGGGCGGCCGCCTCGCCGACCTTCTGGGCCGGCGCCGGATCTTCCTGATCGCCCTCAGCGTCTTCGCTGCCGCCTCCCTGCTGGGCGGCCTGGTGAACGACCCCACCGTCCTGATCGCCACCCGCTTCGTCAAGGGACTGGCGGCCGCGTTCACGGCGCCCACCGGTTTCTCCATCATCACCACCAACTTCGCGGAAGGCCGCGAGCGCAACAAGGCACTATCCATCTTCACCACTTTCGGGGCGAGCGGTTTCTCGCTCGGCCTGGTGGTCGGCGGCCTCATGACCAGCCTCAGCTGGCGCTGGACGTTCCTCGTCTCGGTGCCGATCGCCGTCGTCGTCGTCCTCCTCGGCCTCCGGTACATCCCGAAGGACAAGCCGACGGCGGAAAACAGCGGGCACGACATCTGGGGCGCGGTAACGCTCGCCCTGGGCATGCTCGGCCTCGTGTACACCTTGGTATCGGCTCCGGAAAAGGGCTGGGGATCTGTGGCAACAATCGCCGGGTTCGCAGTCTCCGCCGCGGTGCTGGCGGCGTTCGCCGTAATCGAGAACAAGGTCAAGCACCCGCTGATCCGCTTCGGCATCCTGCGCGAAGGCTGGGTGGCCAAGGCCAACCTGAGCGCGATCGGCTTGTTCGGTTCCTACCTGAGCTTCCAGTTCATCGTCACCCTGTTCCTGCAGTCCGTGCTGGGCTGGTCTCCGCTGGGCATGGCCCTGGCCCTGCTCCCCGCTGGCCTGATCGTGGCCACGAGCGCCCCGTTCGCGGACCGGCTGATCGACAGGTTCGGAGCCACCACGCTGATCCTCACCGGGCTGGTGTCCCTGGGCCTGGGATACGTGTTGTTCCTGCGAGTGGGCACCACGCCCAACTACGTGCTGGACATCCTGCCCTCGATCATCCTGCTCGGCATCGGCTTCGCCCTGGCCTTCCCGTCCATCAACGTCCAGGCGACCGCCGGGATCCGCGACTCCGAACAGGGCCTGGCCGCCGGCCTGATCCAGACGAGTACGCAGGTGGGCGCGGCCCTGGTGCTCGCTGTCACCACGGCGATCGTCAGCGGGCACGGCCATGCGGCGGGCGCCCCGGACGCGGCCGCGATGCTGGAACAGTACCGTCCGGGACTGATCCTGAGTGCCGCCGTCGCGATCGCCGCGCTGCTGGTGGCAGCCTCCCCGGGACGCCGACGCCGGGTGCTTACTGAGCAGCCGGCAGCCTGACTGCGGGAGTGATTGCGGAAGGTGGCCGCGGCGTGAGTGCCGCGGCCACCTTTTGCGTTCGTGCCTCTTTGCCGGGAGGCCGCCCCGGGCACAAAATGAGTGATGGTCAGCTTCATCCGGAAATGGCGGGGCGAACTGCGGACGACCTTCACCGGCCACCCGCACGGGATCCCTGACTGGGTGCTGGCACTCGCCGAGGGCAACGACCCCGGCTACCACCGTCCCGGCTCGGCCGTGTGGGCGGTGCACGGATCCATGGCCACGATCATCTCCGGCATCCGGGTCCTGCTGACCCAGTCCCTGCATCCCGGCGCCCTCGCGGGGGTCTACGACCACTCCGCGTTCCGGGAGGATCCGCTGGGCCGGCTGGCCGGCACCATCCGCTGGATCTTCACGGTCAGCTACGGCTCCGAGGCCGCCGCACGGGAGGCCACGGCGAAGGTGCGGCAGGTCCACCGCTTCGTGCACGGCACGTACACCGACAACCAGGGCAAGCCGCGCAGCTACTCCGCCCTCGATCCCGAACTGCTCGGCTGGGTGCACGCCACCTACGCCGACTCCTTTGTTTCCGTCCATCGCATCTGGGGCGGCTCCATCCCCGGCGGCGCCGACGCGTACGTGCGGGAGTGGGCGCAGGCCGGGCGGCTGATGGGAGTCATCAACCCTCCGGAGACTGTCGCCGGGGTCGCCGAGGAAATGGACCGCTGGTACGCCTCGGGCGAGCTCCGTTCCGATGCCCGGCTCCGGGAAACCGTGGAGTTCATCCGCAACCCTCCCCTGGCACCCTCCCTGCGGGCCGGGTACCGCATCCTCTTCAATGCCGCCGTCGCAAGCCTGGACCCGAGGTACCGGGAGCTGCTCGGCCTGCGGACGCCGCACCTGGGTCCAATCCCGCTGCCCACCGTGCTGCCCGCCCGGCTGGTGCTCGCCGTCGTGCGCCTCGGCCTGGGACGGCAGAGCTCCAGCGAGAAGGCCGCCCGGGCGCGGCTGTTGCGCCTGGGCGTGGCCTAGATTTCCTCCCGCTAGATCAGCGCATCCGAAAGGTGGTTCGGCGTACCGAAGCGGTGTGCCGTGATGCTGACAGCCTGCTCGTGCAGGAAGGGCAGCATCTCGACGCGGCCTGCCGGGGTGACCTGGCCGTGGTAGACGGCGACGTCGGGCCGGCCGCCGGTGGCGTCGGCCAGGGCGCTGTAGTCCCCGCCGATCAGGCGGATGCGTCCGCCTTCCATCCGGGCCGCCGCTGCCAGCCATTCGGCGTCGTTCTCGATCCGGGCGGTGACGCCCGCTTCGGCGAAGGCGGCCACGACGGCGTCGGGCAGCTCGACGGCGGAGGACACCGTGACGGCCGAACCGGCCACCGCGCCGGCGGCGACAACGCGCAGCAGTTCGGCGAGCGGGGCGCCTTCGGACAGGCGGACGGTCACCGGGAAGGCCCGGTAGCGGAAGACGTTGCGTTCCGCGCTCAGTCCGGAGACGTCCTTGGCGGTGCCGAACTCCCCGGCCCAGGCTGCGGCGTCGCTGTGCAAGGCCTGCTGCAGGGCGCTGGCTTCCTTCGCACTCACAGTGGTCTTGGCGGCGGCGAGGATTGCCGCGGCCGGGCCGGTCAGGGTGGCTCCGGGCTTGGCGGCGGGCTCAGCGGGAACCCAGCTGCCCAGGCCGATCAGGTAGTTCGGGCCGCCGGCCTTGGTACCTGCGCCTACCGCCGACTTCTTCCAGCCGCCGAAGGGCTGGCGCTGCACGATCGCACCGGTGATACCGCGGTTGACGTAGAGGTTTCCGGCCTGGATGGTCTCCAGCCAGGTGCCCATTTCCTCGGAGTCCAGCGAGTGGAGGCCAGCGGTGAGTCCGTATTCGATCTCGTTCTGGATGGCGATGGCGTCCTCGAGGGTGGCTGCGGTCATCACGCCGAGCACGGGCCCGAAGAATTCGGTGAGGTGGAAGTAGGAGCCGCGCTTGACGCCGTAGCGGATGCCCGGGGACCACAGCCGGCCGCTTTCGTCCAGTTTCTCCGGCTTCACTGCCCAGCTTTCGCCCTCGCCCAGGGTGGTCAGGGCGTGCAGCAGCTTTCCCTTGGCCGGCTCGATGATCGGGCCCATCTGGGTGGTGGCCTGGTCCGGGTAGCCCACCTGCAGTGAGCGGGCGGCGTCCAGCAGCTGGTTGCGGAAGCGGGTGGACGTGGCCACGGAGCCCACCAGGATCACCAGCGAGGCGGCGGAGCACTTCTGTCCTGCGTGGCCGAAGGCCGAGTACACGACGTCCTTGGCGGCGAGGTCCAGGTCCGCGTGCGGGGTGACGATGATCGCGTTCTTGCCGGAGGTTTCGGCCAGCAGTGGCAGGTCCTTACGGAAGGAGCGGAACAGTTCCGCGGTTTCGTAGCCGCCGGTAAGGATCACGCGGTCCACGTCCGGGTGCGAGACCAACTGGGTGCCGAGCTCGCGCTCTTCGAGCTGCACGAGTGCCAGCACTTCGCGGGGCACACCGGCCTCCCACAGGGCGTCCACCATGACGGAACCGGAGCGGCGGGCCTGCTTTGCGGGCTTGATGACGACGGCGGAGCCGGCGGCGAGCGCCGCGAGGGTGGACCCGGCGGGGATGGCGACCGGGAAGTTCCACGGCGGGGTCACCACGGTGAGCTTCGCCGGGACGAACGTGGCGCCGTCGACCGTTTCCAGGTCCTTCGCACGCTCGGCGTAGTAGTGCGCGAAGTCGACCGCCTCGCTGACTTCCGGGTCGCCCTGTTCGATGGTCTTGCCCGTTTCGGAGGCCATGACCTCCAGCAGTTCGGCACGGCGGGCGTCCAGGATGTCGCCGGCGCGGTGCAGGATGGCGGCCCGCTCGGCGGCGGGCAGGGCACCCCATTTATCTGCCGCGGAGACGGCCGTGGCGATGATGCGGTCCAGTTCCTCGGCCGAGGCGACCTTGGTGGATTCGACCACGGCGTTGCCGGCGGTGGAGCCCGGGATGCGCTCGAGGATGGCGCGGCCCCAGGCGCGGTTGGCCGGGAGGGCGGGGTCGGTGTCCGGGGTGTTGGCGAAGGCGTCCTGCGGCGCCGGAACCGGGGACTGGCTGCGGTCCTGGGTGCGGTTCGGGGCGGGCACGGAATCGTCCAGCTCGGCGAGGGAGGCGAAGAAGCGCTGCTTCTCGCGTTCGAAGAGGCTCTCGTTCTCGCTGAGTTCGAAGACGGCGGACATGAAGTTGTCCTGGCTGGCGCCCTCTTCGAGGCGGCGGATCAGGTAGGCGATGGCGACGTCGAACTCGCCCGGGTGCACCACCGGGGTGTAGAGGAGGAGGCTGCCGACGTCCTTGCGGACCGCGCTTGCCTGGCCGGTGGCCATGCCGAGGAGCATTTCGAATTCGATGCCTCCGGTGACGCCGCGTTCCTTGGCCAGCAGCCAGGAGAAGGCGATGTCGAAGAGGTTGTGGCCGGCCACGCCGATGCGGACGGCGTCGATGTGCTCGGGGGTGAGGGCGTAGTTCAGGACGCTCTTGTAGCTGGTGTCCGAGTCCTGCTTGGTGCTCCAGGTGGCCAGCGGCCAGCCTTGGATGGAGGCCTGGACCTGTTCCATGGGCAGGTTGGCGCCCTTGACCACACGGACCTTGATGGGAGCACCACCGTTGGCGCGGCGTGCGGCGGCCCATGCCTGGAGGTCCTGCATGGCGGCCAGTGCGTCCGGCAGGTAGGCCTGAAGCACGATGCCGGCTTCGAGGTCCTTGAACTCGGGCTTGTCCAGGATCTTCTTGAACACGGCCATGGTGAGGCTGAGGTCCTTGTATTCCTCCATGTCCAGGTTGATGAACTTGGGCTTGGGGAAGGAGGCGGCCAGGCGGTACAGCGGAGTCAGCTTCTCCACCACGTGGTCCACGGCTTCGTCGAAGGCCCAGAGCGGGTGGGGGGCCACGGTGGAGGATTCCTTGATGGAGACGTAGTCGACGTCGTCACGCGCCAGGAGCTTGAGGGTTCCCTCGAGGCGGCGGTCGGCTTCGTGCTCGCCCAGCACTGCCTCGCCAAGCAGGTTGATGTTGAGGTGGACGCCGTCCTGCTTGATCTTGGCGATGGCAGGGCCGAGCTTGGCGTCGGTGGCGTCGACGATCAGGTGGCCGACCATTTCGCGCAGGACCTTGCGGGCGATCGGGATGACCACCTGCGGCAGGACCGGAGCCATGATGCCGCCGGCGCGCACGGCCGCACGCATGTACCAGGGGAGGAAGGCCGGAACCTTCGGGGCGAGCATGGCCAGGTTGCGGGCGGCGACGGAGAGGTCCTCAGGGCGGATGACGCCGTCGACGAATCCCACAGTGAAGTCAAGGCCGTTGGGGTCCTTCAGGACACCGGCCAGGCGCTGGGCCGAGATGTCGACGGGAATCTTCGAGGCTTCGGTGAGCCAGTGGCGGACCAAGGCGGTGGCTTCGTTGCCGAGTTCCTGGAAGTGTCCGGCGTCCGGAAGGCCGTGGTTTCCGGCGGCGCGGGATTCCCGGGTTGGTGTGCTCATGCGCGTATTTCCTTAGGGGATGGTGCTTCGTTTCCACCAGTATGGATCTACAATCAGATTAGGAAAAGCGAACTTTTCCGAACGATATTCATTAGATTTTCTGAGCAATTTTGGAGGGTCCATGTTGGACGTCCGGCGGCTTCGATTGCTGCATGAACTGAAGATCCGCGGGACCCTGGCCGAGGTGGCGGACGCCATGAAGTACAGCCCGTCCTCGGTGTCCCAGCAGCTGACGTTGCTCGAGAAGGAAGCCGGCGTGGAGCTGCTGCGCAAGTCCGGGCGTCGTGTGCAGCTCACGCCGCAGGCGGAGATCCTCGTGGAGCACGCAGCGACCCTGCTGGCCACCCTGGAGGCGGCCGAGACGGACCTTGCCGCGTCGCTTTCGACCGTGACCGGAACGGTCCGGCTGGCGGTGTTCCAAACCGCCGCCCTGGCCCTGATGCCGGACTTCCTCACCATCATGAAGCGCGAATATCCCGAGGTGCGGGTGGAAATGACCCAGCGCGAGCCGGAGACTGCCCTATACGAGACGTGGGCTCGGGACTTCGACATCGTGGTGGCCGAGCAGTACCCGGGCCATGCTGCGCCGCACCATCCCGGCCTTGACCGCGCCACCCTGGCCAGCGACCCGGTCCGGCTGGCCACTCCCCCGGTGGGGCTGGGCGGCGAGAACATCGCGTCGCTGGCGGACACTGCGTCGCTTCCATGGGTCATGGAACCGCACGGCGCCGCATCCCGTCACTGGGCCGAGCAGGCGTGCCGTTCCGCTGGCTTCGAACCGGACGTGCGCTACGAAACCGCGGACCTCCAGGCCCAGGTCCGGCTGATCGAGTCGGGCAACGCCGTCGCGCTCATGCCGGACCTCGTCTGGACGGGGCGCGAGAAGTCCGTGCAGCTGCTGGAGCTTCCCGAGCTGCCGCACCGCACCATCTTCACGTCCACGCGCAAGGCCGGCCGGATCCATCCGGCCATCCTCGCCTGCCGCGAAGTGCTGGAGCGGGTGGCGGCGGCGCGGAGCTGAATGTTAAGCGACGGCGCGGAGCTGAGTAGCGACGGCGCGGTCGGCGACACTGATCGCTCGGCGACACTGATCGCTCGGCGACGCTCGTCGTTTGGCGACGCAAAAGGCCCCGGTCCTTCAAACGAAGGACCGGGGCCTCACCGCGGAGAATGGGGGATTTGAACCCCCGAGGGCGTTAACCCAACACGCGTTCCAGGCGTGCGCCATAGGCCGCTAGGCGAATTCTCCAGCGCTTTTGAATCAAAAGCAGGTCTTACTGTACCCGAGTTTTCCGGCATCTCCCAATCGGGCCATCCGGGCGGCCCCTGCGGCGTCGCATCGGGGTTCGCCGGGCCACCTCACGCCTTAACGAAAAAATGGACGCCCCCAATGCGCCCATTCCTGCGGTACTCCGTTGAGACGCCGGGTCCGGCCTCCCCAACAGGCCCTACGCCTCACAACCTTGAGATTGCCCCAATCGGTGTACATACCAATGTTCCGATGAGACCGTCCGGTTTGGCAATGGAAATGAGAAACGTTCCTTTGACCTGTTTTCCGCATGATTCCGGGGCCGCTGGCAGGATGGTGGCATGAATCAACTCCACGCCCTGGTGGTCTATGTTCCGCTGCCGCACAGCGAGGCGCTATTGGCTGCCATCGGAGGCGCCGGTGCCGGCCGGATCGGCGACTACAGCCACTGCGCGTTTACCACCCCAGGCACCGGCCGCTTCACTCCCCTGGCCGGGGCCCAACCCTTCATTGGCGCCGTCAACGAACCCGAGCAGGTGCCCGAGCTCCGGATCGAGTGCGTGGTGGAGGAAGAACTGCTCGACGGCGTGGTGCGGGCCCTGCGCGCTGCGCACCCTTACGAGGAGCCGGCGTTCATGACCTGGCCGGTGGACGGGTGGCGGTAGATGGCGGCTTCGATTGCGCTCAACTCAGAATGGCGGCGGGTCGCTTGCATCGCCAGGCTTGGGGGCATCACCTTGCGCCGCTCGTAGTCTTTGGGCGGCGGCTGGAATGTGGGTTGCGGGGACCGGCGGATGGTCAGTGTAGGTTCGGCCTGTCGCGCTGGTCCATTCGAGGACTCCGGCCCCTGTTTGCCGGACGTTCCATCGTGAGTGGTGTTTGAGCATGTGGTGGCGCCGGCACAGTCCGGCGAGATTGCCGGCTTCCGTTGCCCCGCCGAGGGCGGCGTCGTGGGTGTGGTCCAAGTCCAGCTCGCGTGCGGGGATGCCGCAGCAGGGGAAGCGGCATCTGGTGTCGCGGGCCGCAAGCAAGCGTTTGAGGTCTTCGCCGGGCCGGTATCTGTCCACGGCCAGCACCGCACCGGTGTACGGGTCGGTAAGGACCCTGTTCCAGACGGTGGCCTGGCCTGCGAGGATCCTGGCGGTGGCGGGGTCGATGGGATGGCGCCCGTCGAGCTCGGCGGGGACCTGTGAGGCCACGGTGTCGGGGGCTCCGGCTCTGGCGGTGTTGCCTGATGCGTCGGTCCGGAAAGCCCTGCCAGCTGAGCCATTGGACGTCGCGGCGCCTTCTTGGCCGATCAGGGTCAGGACGGGGACGGTGACATCCACCCGGCCGGTGATCGCTGCCAGGAGTCCGTCCGGGGTGTCGTGCCCGGCCGGCGCGCTGCGCAACAACAGATCCGACAAGAGATCGGCGCGGAGTTGATCGGTGGTTCGGTCGGCTACAGGGTTCCGGTCCCCTACGGCGGGGCCGGCCTGGTGCGTGGGCCACGCCGGACCGAAGGCCCCGGGTTGGCTGTGTTGAGCCATATCGGCATCGGCATGGCTCTTTGCCATGTCTGCGTGTGCACGGGCCATGTTCGTAAGCCGGTCGTGGATGCCGTATGCGACCGCCGCGGGCAGGATTGCGGCGAGTTCGGCCATGCCGTCGGGCAGGGGCGTGACCCAGACCCGCCGTTCCTCACAGGCCCGTTCATGCCGAGTGATCAGCGGTTCGGGCTGGGCTTTCTCGGCCTCCCGGACGGCCAGGCGCCGCACCCGCCCAGGCGCCTGCCGTTCCGCGCATTCCACCACCACGGCTTCGTACCGCGCCAAAGCCGCAGGATCATCCAGCCCGGACCCGGCGTCCTGGATCACCCGGGCATGGGCCAGGCTAATCCGTCCCTGCGCCAGGGCCCCGAACGCGCCGGGGAAGCGGTCCAAAAGCTCCACGGCTTGGCCCATCTGCCGCTGGATCGTGCGGTCGTTCGCCCGGGTCGCGGTGGCGATCTCCGCCGCCACGGCGCGGTGGGCGAGCTCTGCCGCGTCCCATCGCGCACCCTTGAACCCGGCCGGCGCGCCGCCGCCATTCTTGCCGCCGTCGTCCATGTCCTCCGCAGCCATCACCTCCGCCACCTTGGACGCTATTGCCAGCGCGTACTCACGCAACGCCTGCAAACCGGCAATCGCCGACTCCACCGACTCCAAGGTGGAGACCAGCCCGTCCAGCACGTCCAACGGGTCGAACGCCGCGGCAGGCTGCGGCGTCCTCCCGTCCAGGCTGGTGGTGGTCTCCATGAACTTATTGAAGCAAGGGGGTCTGACTTTTTAGCGACCCAGCGAAGGCAGGCAAGCAGCCGCCCCGTGGACACTCCTTCCGCGCGGGCCAAGAAAGCTGGCAAGCTGCCGGGATGGATTTTCCCGGCAATGACGCCACCACTGACCTGCCCTTGCGCCTGGGCGGCCGCGTGCTGCTTTTCGACCAGCAGAACAGGCTCCTCCTGATGGAAGATTCGGACCCCGCGGACCCCGGCAAAGGCAGTTGGTGG
Source organism: Arthrobacter celericrescens (assembly GCF_003614925.1). Taxonomy (GTDB): domain Bacteria; phylum Actinomycetota; class Actinomycetes; order Actinomycetales; family Micrococcaceae; genus Arthrobacter; species Arthrobacter celericrescens. Next base: position 25,211 of record NZ_QYLP01000034.1, on the reverse strand, counting down.
ATCACCCCGGGCGGCGGTCTGGAACCTGGCGAGGATCCCGCGCAGGCTGCGCGGCGCGAACTCCTTGAGGAGACCGGCCTGAGCATCGAATCGGTCCACGGACCAGTGGGAACCTCGGAATTCGTCCTCACATTCCAAGGCGTCCGCACGCTGCAGCGCGACAGCTTCTTCCATGCCACCCTCCCGGCCGGCACCCAAGCGGTGAAGGACGTCCAGTTCACGACGGCGGAACGGGCTTCGCTGAAAGGCAGCCGCTGGTGGTCCCTGCCGGAGATTGAGTCGGCGGAGGTGCCAGTCCTTCCGGCGATTCTTGCGGACTTGGTCCGCCTGGCCCACGGCGCCACAACAGCCCCATAGTCTGCGCTGATACCCCGCATAGCTGTTTGGTGTCTTCTGTCGGACCAGGCCGCCGGGCAGAGTTTGAGGCACACAGCCACCGGCGCCCAGCAGCCCGGGCAGGCCCAAGCAAAAGCCCCCAGCAACAGAGGAGTTCCTCCATGCCCCACACATCGTTCTCAGTCAACGGCCGGCAGTACGTGCACCAAGGAACACCGGTGGTGGTCATCTGCATCGACGGCAGCGAACCGGCCTACCATGAGCTCGCCATCGCTGCGGGCCGGATGCCGTGGCTTAAGGAAATCGTCGCTTCCAAAGGCACGTCCTGGGAAGCGCACTGCGCCATCCCCACCCTGACCAATCCGAACAACATGTCCATCGCCACGGGCCGCCCGCCGGCCGTCCACGGCATCTGCGGCAACTACATCCTGGACCCCGCCACCGGCGAGGAGGTCCTCATGAACGACCCCAAGTTCCTCCGGGTCCCCACCGTCTTCGCGGCGGCCGCCGCGGCGGGGCTGAGTGTCGCCGTCGTGACCGCCAAGGACAAGCTGCGCAGGCTGCTGGCCACCGGCATCACCCAACCAGGGCTGGACCCGGCTGGCTCCGGGGAGCTGGTCGAACCGTCCAACAAGGGCATCTGCTTCTCGGCCGAAAAAGCGGATACCGCCACGGTGGCGGAGAACGGCGTCGGGAATGTCCTGGAACTGGTCGGCATGGAACTGCCGGGCGTCTACTCGGCGGAACTGAGCGAATTCGTGCTGGCCGCCGGCGTGAAGCTGTTGCGGGAGCAGGCGCCCGACATCATGTACTTGACCCTCACCGACTACATCCAGCACAAGAACGCCCCCGGCACCGAGGTGGCCAACGACTTCTACGCCATGATCGACAGCTACGCCTCGCAGTTGGACGCCTTGGGCGCCGTCGTGGTCATCACGGCGGACCACGGCATGAGCCCCAAGCACCACGAGGACGGCACCCCGCGGGTCATCTACCTCGAGGAAGAGGTGAACCGGGTGCTCGGCGTCAGTGGTGAAACGCCCGACGGCGGCAGCCGGGTGATCCTGCCGATCACCGATCCGTACACGGTCCACCACGGGGCGCTTGGGTCGTTCGCGAACGTTTACCTGCCGCAGGGGGCAGACCGCGACGCCGTGCTGCGGGCCCTGCGCGGACGCGACGGCATCTCGTACGCGGACACCTCCGAGAACGCCGCCGAATTGTTCGCCATGCCGCTGGACCGGATGGGGGACATCACGGTGCTGTCGGACAAGGACACCGCCTTGGGTCGGTACGCCGCCTGGCACGACCTCGGCAACCTGGAAGTGCCGCTGCGCTCCCACGGCGGCCTGGGCGAACTTGCGATCCCGTTCTTCGTCAACCGGGTGCTGGGGGCCCCGGAGGACACCGCGAGCAGCGGCCCCAATGGGGAGCAGGCCGTGCTGCACAACTACGACGCCTACTGGGTGGCCACCAGCCACGTGGCGGCGAACGTGGCGGCGTCGGTCTAGGACTGCGGACCAACAGCAAAAGGAGAGCACCAGCACGTCATCCGGTTCCCTCCCCCCAACGCAGCACTTGGGAGGGAACCGGCGCCGGCCCGGCCGGCCCACCACTCCCCCAAGGTTTGCATGACGAAAGGACGCTGACATGTCCGAATTTGGCTCAACAGAAACCCCGACACTCCAGCAGGAAAGCCCGCCGGCAAAGCAGACAAAGACGTCGACCAAGCGGCAGGAACTGTTCAAGTGGCAGATCCGCATCTTCGCCCTCTCCTAGCTGGCCTACGCCGCCTTCTACTTCCCCCGCTCCGCCTTCTCCGCCGCCAAGGTGGGCATCCTCGACGAAGGCTTCCTCTCCCGCCAGACCCTCGGCGTACTGGACTCGATCTATTTGGCCGCGTACGCCGTCGGGCAGTTCATCTGGGGCGCGGTGGCCGAGCGCTTCGGCACCCGGATCGTCGTGGCCGGCGGCATGGTGATGGCTGGCGTCGCCGCCCTGTTCATGGGCATCGCTCCGGCCGTCTGGCTGTTCGTTCCGCTGATGATCGTGCAGGGCCTGGCCCAGTCCACGGGCTGGTCGGGCCTGTGCAAGAACATCGCCTCCTTCTTCACGGTCAGGAAGCGCGGCCGGGCCATGGGCCTGTTCTCCACGAGCTACGCCTTCGGCGGCCTGGTGGCCACCCCGTTCACCGGCTGGATCGCCTACTCCATCTTCGACAGCTGGCGCTGGGCGTTCTTCGCCGGCACCGCCACGATCGCCCTTGCCCTGGTGCTGTTCGCCGTCTTCCAGCGGAACAACCCGCAGGAGGTGGGGCTGCCGGGCATCGATGAGGATGACTCAGCGCTCGACGGCGACTACGTCCGTTCGCACACCCGCGCACCTGTGCCGGTGGTCAAGGTCAAGGGGGACCGCTTTTCGCCCAGGGACCTGCTGGCGGCCGCGAAGCACGATGCGATGGTGCTGAAACTGGGCATCGTCTACTTCCTGCTCAAGCCCGCCCGCTACGCCATCCTGCTGTGGGGCCCGGTGCTGGTGCTCGATGCCCTGCCGCACCTGGACTCGATCACTGCGGTGATGGTTCCGGTGGCCTTCGGCATCACCGGCCTCATCGCCCCGATCGTAGTCGGCTGGACCTCGGACACCCTCTTCAACGCCCGCCGCGTGCCGCCCAGCGTGCTGTGCCTGGGCCTGCTGGTGATTGCCCTGGCCCTCTGGCAGCCCGTCACGGCCACCGGATCGCTGCCGCTCTTCATCGGCCTGCTCTCCTTCGTGGGCCTCACTGTCTACGGCGCGGACGCCATGATCTCCGGCGTGGCCGCCGTCGACTTCGGTACCTCCAGGTACGCCGCCGGTGCCACCGGCTTCATCAACGGCTGCGGCTCCCTCGGGGCAATCCTTGGCGGGCTGCTCCCGGGCTTCTTCCCCGGCGTCGTGATCTTCTACGTCTTTGCCGCCGCCGCGCTGGCCGCCGCCCTGATCCTGATCCCCTCCTGGAACAAGCGGCCAAGCGCCGCCTGAGCCGCCCCGCACCCCAGTACCCTTCAACATGGCAGCAGCGCCGCTGCCGGAACAGAGGAACGAATGAGCTCCACCGAACTGCACCAGAACTACATCGACGGCCAATGGCGTCCGTCCTCGGCCGGGAAGACCTTCGCCAACGCCAACCCGGCCAACACGAGGGACATCGTGGGCCATTTCCCGGACTCCACCGCGCAGGATGCCCTCGACGCGGTCGGCGCCGCAGCGAAGGCAGGCAAGGAATGGGAAGCACTGGGCTCGATCAAGCGCGGCGACATCCTGTTCGCCGCCGCAGAGATCCTGTCCCGCCGCAAGGAGGAACTGGCCGCCGTCGTCACCCGGGAACAGGGCAAGTGCCTGCGCGAATCCCGCGGCGAGGCGCAGCGCGCCATCGACATCCTGCGCTACATCGCAGGCGAGGGCCGCCGCCTCTCCGGCTCCACCCTCCCGGCCGACGAGCCGCGCACCCTGGCGATGACCTGGCGCAAGCCGATCGGCGTCGTCGCGCTCATCACGCCGTGGAATTTCCCGCTGGCGATCCCGGTCTGGAAGATGGCACCCGCACTGCTGTCCGGGTGCACGGCGGTCCTCAAGCCCTCGCCGCTGGCGCCGCTGACCTCGGCGCTGCTGGTGGACATCTTCAATGAGGCCGGCGTGCCGGCGGGCGTGCTGAACCTGGTCCAGGGCGACCGGGAGCCCGGCGAAACCCTGTGCGGGCACCCGGACGTCCGCGGCATTTCCTTCACCGGTTCGCTGCCGGTTGGCCTGACCATCCAGAAGGCGGCCGCGCCGCGGCTGGCGCGTACCCAGCTGGAGCTGGGCGGCAAGAACGCGGTGATCGTGCTGGCCGACGCCGACCTCGACCTCGCCGCCGACGCCATCCTTCTCGGGGCCTTCGGGCAGGCCGGGCAACGCTGCAGCGCCACGAGCCGCGTGGTGGTGGACCGCCGCGTCCGCGAAGAGCTGGTGGGCAAGGTGCTTGGCCGGATGGAGGAACTGCGGATCGGAGACCCCACGGACGAATCCACCAAGCTCGGCCCGGTGGTGAACCAGGAACGGCTGGACGCCTGCCTCGCGGCCATCGGCACGGCAAGGGCCAACGGCGCCACCATCCGGACGGGCGGTTCCCGCGCCAGCGCCGGGGTACTTGCGGACGGCTACTTTATGGAGCCCACCCTGATTACCGACGTCGCACCGGATTCGGAGCTGGCCACCGAGGAGGTGTTCGGCCCAGTGCTCTCCGTGATCGACGCCGAGAACTTCGGCCACGCCATGGCGATCTCCAACTCGGTGAAGTACGGCATGTCCGGGACCATTTTCACGAACAACCGGGCGCACGCCTATGACGCCCTGCAGGGCTTCGAAGCCGGCATGCTGCACGTCAACCGTCCCGGCGTCGGCGCATGGCCGCACCTGCCGCACATGGGCGCGAAGCTCTCGCAGTACGGTGCACCCGAGTGCTCCCCGGAAACGTGGGAGTTCTACATGGAATGGCGCTCGGCCTGCATCAGCTTCCCGGCCTGAGCCCCGTTGCCCGTCACCGATCCCGACGCCGGACCGTCAGTTAGCTTGTTCCCATGCATTTGAGCATCCAGAGCCTGCGAATCTTCGTCACCGTTGCAGAGGCGGGCAGCATTTCCGCTGCTGCCCGCCTCCTGTACATGAGCCAACCATCGGTGTCGGCCCATGTCCGGAGCCTGGAGACCTCGCTTGCGGCCCACCTGCTGGACCGCGGACCGGCCGGGACCACGCTGACGGCGGCCGGCCTGGTCCTGGCCGACCATGCCCGCCGGATCCTCGGCATCCTGGAGGAGGTGGACGGCGAGGTTGCCGCGGCGCAGGGGCAAGCGGACCGGAAGCTTTCGGTGGCAGGCACGAGCACCCTGGGGTCCTACCTGCTCCCCCGCGTGCTCAGCCGTTTCCTCGCCGAGAACGAGACGATCCGAACGGAACTGCGCGTGGGCAACGCGGAGAAGGTGGCCGAATGGATCATCAACCGCGAGGTCAGCCTGGCCATCTGCGCGGGCCAGGTGGACCATGAGCAGCTCGAATGCACGGAGATCTTCGACGAGGCCCTCATCGTCGCCGCAAGCCGGGCACACCCCCTCGCCGGACGGACCCTCACCCCGGAAGACTTGGCCGGGCAGCGGTTCCTGCTCCGCGAAATCGGCTCCTCCACCCGGCTGGACCAGGACCAGGCACTGGCCGACTGGGGCCTAAAGGACTCGCCCAGCTGGACCATCTGGAGCGCCGAGGCGGCCCGCGAATCCGTGCGGGCGGGCCTCGGACTGGCCCTCATTTCCGAACACGTGGTGGCCCAGGACCTGCGCTCCGGGGAACTGGTCCGCCTCAAGATCAACCCGGCGCCCCGCCGTCGTCCGGTCACCCTGGTCCGCATGGCGGACCAGCCGCTGACCCCGGTGGAGCAGCGCTTCGTCGAGCTGATCAGCACCATCAAGGCCTGGCCGCTGGGCTAACCGCCCCCGGCCCCACGAAAGGACGCACCATGAACACATCCAAGGGCAACACGGACCTGATCATCGTCGGCGCCGGAATCGTCGGCCTGGCGCATGCCTTCGAGGCGCACCGCAAGGGCTACACGGTTCGCATCATCGAACGCGATGCCCGGCCCAACGGCGCCTCGATCCGGAACTTCGGCCACTGCTGCATCACGGCCCAGGACGGCGTGCTGTTGGACACCGCCTACCGCTCCCGCGAGGGCTGGCTGGCCGCGGCCAAGGCCGTGGGTTTCTGGGCCCCGGAAGCCGGTGCCTATGTGGTGGCCCGCAGCGCGGCGGAGCAGCAGGTGCTGGAGGAGCTGAACAGCAAACGCGGCAGCGACTCCGTGCGACTGTTGACCGCCGGTGAACTGCGCTCCGTGCTCGGCGGGGATCCGGACCCTGCGATCGTGGGCGGTGCGCACCTGCCCGCGGACCTGCGCGTCGATCCCCGCACCACCGCGGGAGAGATCGCCGGCTGGCTCCAGAACCAGGCCGGCGTCGGGATCGAATGGAACACCTCGGTGCGGGACATCCGGGACGGCACCGTCTCCACCAGCCGCGGCGACTTCCACGCGCAGAAGGTCCTGGTCTGCGTGGGGCACGACATGGATTACCTCTTCCCCGAGCTGGCCACCCGCTACCAGGTGCAGCGCTGCGCCCTGCAGATGGCCCTCGCACCGGCACCGGCCGGCTACACCCTCGATTCTGCGGTCCTCACCGGCACCTCGATGACCCGCTACGACGGCTTCACGGCGATGCCCGGCGCGGAGGCGGTCCGCCGGGAAATCCACGGCCACAGCCCGGAACTGATCGACATGGTGGCCAACGTGATGTTCACTCGGCGGCCCGACGGCAGCCTCATCCTGGGCGACAGCCACGTGTACGGCCAGACGATCGGGCCCTTCCAGGACGAGTGGTGGACCACCCGACTGGTGGACGAAATCGCGAAAATCCTGGGCACCACGCTGCAGGTCACGCAGCGCTGGCAGGGCGTGTACGCCAGCAGCCCGCTGACCCCGCTGCTGGTGGAGGACGTGGACGCGCGGACCACGGTGGTCACCGTGACGTCCGGGATCGGCATGACCATGTCCTTCGGAATCGCGGCCGCGACGGTCGCCGCGCTGTAGTTTCGGCTGCCCGGGTTCCAGTGCCCGACGGCGGATTCGGGTGCCGCTGAAAGTTCGGGTAAGCTTGTCGTCGGCCCCTCATGTGGCGTCATCCTGTTGAACTCCCCCAGGACCGGAAGGTAGCAAGGGTAGATGGGCTCTGGCGGGTGCATGAGGGGTCTCACATTTAAATGTCAGTCCCCAAAGCTAGGCTTCTCCTGTGACTGTTACTACTGCCCTTTACCGTAGATACCGCCCGGATTCGTTCGCGGACGTTATCGGGCAGGAACATGTCACCGAGCCGCTCATGACGGCGCTGCGCAAGAACCGCGTCAACCACGCCTACCTCTTCTCGGGCCCGCGCGGCTGCGGCAAGACCACCTCCGCCCGCATCCTGGCCCGCTGCCTCAACTGCGCCGAAGGCCCCACGGACACGCCCTGCGGCAAGTGCAACAGCTGCATCGAGCTCGCCCGCGGCGGCTCCGGCTCCCTTGACGTCATCGAGATCGACGCCGCCAGCCACGGCGGTGTGGACGACGCCCGCGACCTCCGCGAACGCGCCACCTTCGCCCCGGTGCGGGACCGCTACAAGATCTTCATCATCGACGAAGCCCACATGGTCACCTCGGCTGGCTTCAACGCGCTCCTGAAAATCGTCGAGGAGCCGCCGGAACACATCAAGTTCATCTTCGCCACCACGGAGCCGGACAAGGTCATCGGCACCATCCGCTCCCGCACGCACCACTACCCCTTCCGGCTGGTGCCCCCGGAACCGCTCATGGCGTACCTCGAGCAGCTCTGCGCCGCCGAGAACGTCCCTGTGGCGCCCGGCGTGCTGTCGCTCGTGATCCGTGCCGGCGGGGGCTCCGTCCGTGATTCGCTCTCCGTGCTGGACCAACTCATGGCCGGCGCCGGGAGCAACGGGCTGGACTACGAGCTCGCCGTCGCGCTCCTCGGGTACACGCATGCTTCGCTGCTGGACGACGTCGTCGAGGCCGTTGCCGCCGGCGACTCCGCCACGGTCTTCCGCGCGGTGGACCGGGTCATCCAGACCGGGCACGATCCCCGCCGTTTCGTCGAGGACCTCCTGGAGCGCTTCCGGGACCTCATCATCGTCCAGGCCATGCCGGAGAGCGCCAAGGCCATCCTGCGCGGCATGCCGGACGACCAGATCGCCCGTATGCAGGGCCAGGCCAAGGCCCTCGGTGCCGCCGAACTTTCCCGTGCCGCGGATGTCACGAACACCGCGCTCACCGAGATGACCGGTGCTACCTCGCCGCGCCTGCACCTCGAGCTGCTGTGCGCGCGGATCCTGCTGCCCGGCGCCGAGCAGACCGAGCGGGGAATCGCTGCCCGGATCGACCGCGTCGAGCGGCGCCTCAGCTATGGCAGCGCGGTTCCGGCTGGTGCGGAGTCCGGGGCTGCAGCAGCGCCTGCAGTTCCTGTTCCGGCAGTTTCCGTTCCGAGCCCGACGCCGGAGCCCGTGCAGGTGCCAGCCGCCGCTCCGGTTCCGGTTGCCTCAGCGCCTGAGGCCGCTCCAGCGGCCCAGGCACCGGTCTCCGAAACAACCGCTGCCGAGGCGAACGTCCCGGCAGGCCGGATCTCCGCGCCGCGGGTCAGTACGAGCGACTGGCCCATCGAGGATAGCCAGCGGCCTCCGGCCGCACGCGGACCGCAGGAAACTGCGGCGGCGCCTGTTGCTCCTGCCCCAGTCGCCCAGGCCCCGGCTCCGTCGCCCGCGCCCGCCCAGCCTGTTGCTTCGGCACCCGCGCCCGCCCAGCCGGCTGCTCCCGCCCAGCCTGCGCCGCCGGCTGGAGGTGCACCCGGTGGAGGCGCCGACGTCGAGGTGGTCCGCCGTGCCTGGCAGGACATCCTGCAGACGCTGAGCAAGATCAAGCGGAGCAGTTGGGCCTTGGTCGGCGCCAACGCACAGGTGGCACGTTTCGACGGCCAGACCCTGGTGCTTGCGTTCACCACGGACGGCCTCGCCACCGCATTCAGCCGGGCCGACCACGCCGAAAACCTGCGCCAGGCGATCCACAAAACCATCGGCATCGACTGCCAGATCACGGCCACGGCAGGCGCGACAAGTTCAGGGAGCTCTGCGCCAAACCCAAAAGCCCCGGCTAGCCCGGAAGCCCCGGCACAGGTGCCGGCGGCCACGCCCGCCATGCCGGCTGCTGCTTCCACGCCACCCGTGGCTTCCGAGGTCGACACCGCCTGGGGCCTCGCGCCCGCGGCCGGTCCTGCGGCTGCCGAACCGGCTGATGCTCCCGCTGAACGCACTGCACCGGCTGAGCGGCCCGCACCGGCTGAGCGGCCCGCACCAGCTGAACGGCCAGCAGAAGCCGAGCGCCCGGCGCCCGCGAGCGCTGCCGTTCCCGCCAGCCCAGCGCCTGCCACCGCCGCCGCGCCCGCCGAAGCCCCGTCCGCCGAGGCCCCGTCAACTGAACAGCCGCCGTCCGAGGACTACTCGTATTCCGACGACGACTGGGGTCCCCCGCGCGACGAAGACGCCCCGCCGCTGGACGAGGAACCGCCCATGGACTGGGTTCCGCCGTCGGACTCCGGCTGGCAGTCCGCACCCACCGCACCCACCGCGCCGCCGGCACCCGCCGCACCCACCGCACCGCCGGCGCCTGCCGACGTCGTTCCTTCCGCCGTTGCCACCCAGGAAGCCGCCCCCTCGCCCGACACCTCGCGTGACCCGTGGTCGCGCGCAGTTGAGCAGTCGCCGGGCTCGTGGGTGGTGGGCACGAGCAGCAATATCGGGACCCATGTCGCCGCCGAGTCTGCATCTGCAGATCCGGCGCCGGACCACGCAGAATCCGGCCAGGCCGGTGGCAACTCCACCGCACCGGCGTACGAGCCCGCCGCGGCGCTGGCACCAGCCCAGCAGGTGCCGGTCCAGCAAACCGCCCAGAAGCCTCCTGCACTAGCGTCCGCGCAGCAGGCCCCGGCACCAGCCGCGGCTCCGGCGAGCAGCTGGGCGACCGTTCCCGCACCCACGGCTGAGGCAGGGGGCAACGCGCCCGGTAGGCAGAGCCTCTACCAGCGGCTTTCGAACAGCCCGGAAGCGCTGGCCGGACGCATCCAAGTGCCTGCGAGGTCCGCAAGCGCAACGGCCACGATGGTCGAGGACATCCCGAGCGCCGACGACGAAACCATCGAGGAATCGGGTGTGTTTGGCCGGGCTGCGGTCGAGCGTATTCTGGGCGGGAGACTCCTGGAAGAGCGTTCCCTGGACGGCACTCCCCTGATGCGCCGCTGACCGCGCGCCGGGCAAATAGCCGCACGACAACCAACGCCAACAACTCCACTGAAAAAACGAGGACATTGTGTACGAGGGTGCAGTTCAAGAGCTGATCGACGAGCTCGGCCGGCTCCCCGGCGTCGGGCCGAAGTCGGCCCAGCGCCTCGCCTTCCATATCCTTGAGGCCGACCCCGAGGACATGAAACGCCTGGTCGCCGCGATCACCACGGTCAAGGAACGGGTGAAGTTCTGCACCGTCTGCGGAAACGTCACCGAGCAGGAAACCTGCAACATCTGCCGTGACCCGCGCCGTGATCCCACCGTCATCTGCGTCGTCGAGGAATCCAAGGACGTGCTCGCCGTCGAACGGACCCGGTCCTTCCGCGGCAGGTACCACGTGCTGGGCGGCGCCATCAACCCGATCGCCGGCATCGGCCCCGAACAGCTGCGGATCCGCGAACTCCTGACCCGCCTCAACGACGGCGAAATCCAGGAAATCATCATCGCCACCGACCCGAACCTCGAAGGCGAAGCGACGGCCACCTACCTGGCCCGCATGCTGAAGACGATCGGCATCACGGTTACCCGGCTCGCCTCCGGGCTGCCAGTGGGCGGCGACCTCGAATACGCCGACGAAGTCACGCTGGGCCGTGCCTTCGAAGGACGCCGCAACGCCCTGTCCTGATACAGCTGTCCGGCCGCTAAGAGCCGGAACGTGCCCGACGGCGGCCGGCCAGGACACCGGCGCCCGTCACCGCGGCGGCGGCCGCCAGCTGTCCGGCGATTCCGATGGTGGACAAGGGGAACCCGGACTGGGCCGCGTCGCTGGGCACCCCGTTGATGCAGGCGACATCGTAGGCCGGCCCCACCGTGGATTGTTGCAAGGACACCAGGAACCAGCCCAGTTCACCCTCCGTCGGCACCTGCTCCGAGGCGAGCGTCCAGTAGAGCAAGGCCGGATTCCCGGCCGTCAGCCACATGACGCGTTCGCTGTGCAGCACAGGCGCACTGCGCACCAGATCCCCGACGCAGTCGTAGGAGAGGTAGCGGCCGACACGGTCCCGCTCCACGTTGACCGGGATGGAAGTCCGCTCGGTGACCAGCGTTCCCGGCAGCAGGAAGAACGCCGCGGCGAAGTTCCCGACAGCGAACAGGCCCGTCGACACCACGGTCAGTGCGGCCCCAGGCAGCCGGGCCGTGAACCACGCCCGGAACCCCATGCCGAGCAGCGCGAAAACACCCACCTCGAAAAGCACCGTCAGCAGTGCCAGGAGCTCCAGGCCGGGCGGCGCCGGAATGCCCCCCGCCGGGGTCTCCGGCAATCCCGAGGCGGGATCGACGGAAAACTCGACGGGACCCGGAGCACCCAGGAGAAGGCGGAGCACCAGCAGCAGGGCGACGCCAAGAATGGCGAGCGCAAGTCCCCGCATCAAGCACGCCAGCAGGCGGACCGGCATGGTCTGAGCCCCAGACCCCGGCGCCTTGGACCCAGACCCCTCGGACCCCGGCGCCCCGGTCCGGCCCCGCGCGAATCCCCACACCGAGCCAAGGACCGCGGCGGCCAGGGAGAGCCCGCCACCGGCCAGGAGAAACAGCGCCACGGGCCCGGCCGCCTCCCAACCGACAACACCGAACCACACCAGGAGCAGGTACGCGGAGAGACCCGCCCCCGCCACCGCGGCGACAAGGACGATCCAGAAGGACACGGTCCGGAACGACGCCATCGTGTCCGCCCAGGCACCACGCACCGCGCCGGCCGCAACCGTCCGGAACGGCACGCTGGGCGGACTGCCGCCGCCGTCGTCCTCCAATGCAGAACCGCCGCCAGCCCCGGCCCGCCCGCCGTCGTCGTACACGTCCCGGCCGATCGGCTCGTAGCGGGGTTCGTCCTCAGGCGGCTGGCCGGCGGCCATGGCGGTTCAGGCGATCCGGGTGCCCGCGGCCAGGCGCCGGGCAGGTGTGTGGAGGGCACGCCAGCCGAGCCAGAGCAGCAGCCCGGCCAGGCCCAGCTGCAGCGCAAGGCCAAGCGGCCACAACGGAGTGGTCTGCTGCAGGTACTGCGGCTGCACCTTCCCGTTGGCGCAGGCGTAGGTGCCCTCGGGACCGGCGAGCGCCGCCCGGGCACCCTGGCTGATGTTCTCGATCATGCCGCCGGAGTAGTAGTAGGACGGGGTCTTGCGTTCCGGGTACGGGATGGCGTCGGCCACCACCACGTAGGGATTCAGGGCCAGCAGCCAGGCGACCCGTTCGGTGCGCAGCGCGTCCTGCTCTACGAGCGGGCCCGAACAGGTGTACTCGGGAGAACCCGGATAGGCGCCGGGTCCGAACTCCGCCGAGTTGTACTGCGCCTGGTTGGCTTTGATGGTTCCCTGGGTCAGCTGCACGCCCAGGCCGAAGGCGATCAGGGAGCCGACCACCAGCGCCGCCACCGTGAGGTAGGTGACCACGATCGAGAACAGCGGTCTCCCGGCGAGCGCCGAAATGCCCACGCCGATCCCGCAGATCACGGCCACCTCGACCGCCAGCATCACCAGGGACACCAGCACGTGCCCGGGAGTCAGCCCGCCTAGGAGCACCGCGAAGATCAGGAACGGCGCGCTGGCGGCCAAGAAGGCGATCGCTGCCAGCCAGGCGGCACAGAACTTGCCCCAGAGGATCTGCCCGGGCGTGAGCAGGGTGACCTGCAGGATCGCCAGGGTGCCGCCGGCCCGGTCGCCGTTGACGGCGTTGGCGGACAGCGCCGGTGCGACCAGCAGGGCGAAGAGCAGCACGAACGCCAGCACCACTTCGAAGATCGCTGACCCCGGCCCGTCCGGCTGGGGCATGCCGTCCGGCACGGGCGTCGAGTAGCGGACCTCCATGGAGGCGTTCCAGCCGGCCCAGGTCAGTGCCGTCACCAGGGCGATCACCACGAACCAGATGCCCAGCATGATGTACCAGCCCCGCGAACGCAGCCGCTGCTTCATCTCCAGCACCACGACGTCGCGGATCCCGCCGAGATAACCGGCGACGGCGCCCCGCACCTCAGCGGGGTCCGGAGCCGAAGCGGGCCCCGGGAGAGTTTTTTCCGCGCTCATTTCCGCTCCGTTTCCAGGCTCATGTACGTCTCTTCCAGGGCGCCGCTCGCCGGCCCGAAGGACACGACGGCGATCCCCGCGGTGACGAGGTCGCGCAGCAGGGCGGCAGCGCCGTCGTCGTGGCTCAACAGGAGGGACACGGACGGACGGCGGCCGCTTCCGGCCTTGAACTCAAGCCCCAGTTCGGTGAGCTTGGCGGCGAGCGCGGCCGGGTCCAGGGCGGTGATCGCGTAGCGGCGGCCCTGCTGCGCGGCTTCTTCAATGGTCTGCTGCTTGACGGTGCGGCCCTGGTTGACGAACACGGCGCCGTCGGCGATTTCATCGAGTTCGCTGAGCACGTGCGAGGACACCACGATGGACTTCCCGGCCGCGGCCAGGTTCCTCAAAAGCGTCCGCAGTTCCACCCGGGAGCCGGGATCGAGGCCGGCCGCGGGTTCGTCCAGGAGGAGGACGGAGGGGTCGTGGACCAGGGCGCGCGCCAGGCTGAGCCGCTGCTGCTGGCCCTTCGAGAGCACCCGGGCGGGCTGGTCGGCGAGTTCCTCCAGCCGAACCAGCGCCAGTAGTTCGGCCACGCGGGCATCGATCCCGGCTTTGGGCAGGCGGTAGAAGCGCGCCATCTGAACCAGGATCTCCCGGGCGGTCAGGGACTCCCAGACGCCCAAGGTGTCCGGCATCCAGCCGAGCCGGCGCCGCACGGCCGCGCTGTCCTTGGCCGGGTCCAGTCCATCCACTGTGATGGTGCCGCTGTCCGGCTGCAGCAGCGAAGCCAGCATCAGCAGCAGCGTGGTCTTGCCAGCCCCGTTGGGGCCGATGAGCGCGGTGACCCGCCCGGCCGGGGCCTCGAAGTCCATCTGCTCGACGGCGTGGACGGAACCGAAGCGGCGGGAGACACCCACCGCGGAAACCCCGGACGCAAGAGGCGCCCGGGTTGTCTCAGGAATTTCTGAAACGGACATACTCCACCTCTGTTTCCCCCTACAGAGCTTGAACCTGCGCGGCGGACATGCCGGCAGGCCGCATCGTGCCTCGATCGTACGCCGTGGCGAAAGTCACGCACATCCACCCAGGGGCCGAGATTTGGTCACAATTCCCGGGCCCGGGACACACGGCGATAAACTGGCCGAATAAGCCACGCTGGCATGCCGTAAATGGCCGTGCGGTGTTTTCGATTCCCAAGTGATGCAGTGAGGGTGCGCGCATGAGTATGCCCACTACCGAAGTGAAAAGCGATGAACTGGCCGCGCAGCCTGCCAAGACCAAACAGCTGATCGTCCAGAAGTTCGGCGGCTCCTCCGTGGCTGACGCCGAAGGCATCCAGCGCGTTGCCCGCCGCGTGGTCGACGCGCAGAAGGCAGGCAACGAGGTCGTCGTCGTCGTTTCCGCCATGGGCGACACCACCGACGAACTGCTGGACCTCGCAGGCCAGGTCACCGACTCCGCCCCCGCCCGCGAGATGGACATGCTCCTCTCCGCCGGCGAGCGCATTTCCATGGCCCTGCTCGCCATGGCCATCAACAAGTTCGGCGCGTCCGCCCAGTCCTTCACCGGCTCCCAGGCCGGCATGATCACCGACGGCATCCACGGCAAGGCGCGCATCATCGACGTCGACCCGCACCGCATCCGCACCGCCCTGGACAAAGAGCACATCGCCATCGTGGCCGGCTTCCAGGGCATGAGCCGCAGCACCAACGAAATCACTACGCTGGGCCGCGGCGGTTCGGACACCACCGCCGTCGCCCTGGCCGCTGCGCTGGATGCCGACGTCTGTGAGATCTACACCGACGTGGACGGCGTGTTCACCGCTGACCCGCGCGTGGTGGCGTCCGCGCAGAAGATCGACACCATCTCCAGCGAGGAAATGCTGGAGCTGGCCGCCTCCGGCGCGAAGATCCTGCACCTGCGCTGCGTGGAGTACGCCCGCCGTTTCGGCGTGCCGCTGCACGTGCGCTCCTCATTCAGCCAGAACGAAGGCACCTGGGTCCTGCCCGGTGCCGATGACAAGATCACCACTCAAGAGGGAGTTGCCTTGGAGCAGCCAATCATCTCCGGCGTGGCCCACGACCGGTCCGAAGCCAAGGTCACCGTTGTCGGCGTCCCTGACATCCCCGGCAAGGCCGCGGCGATCTTCCAGGTCATCGCCGATGCGCACTCGAACATCGACATGATTGTCCAGAACGTGTCCACCCACGGCACCGGCCACACGGACATTTCCTTCACCCTGCCCATCGTTGAAGGCGCCGACGCCCTCGCCGCCCTCCGCGCTGCCCAGGGCGAAATCGGCTTCGAGAGCATCGAGTACGACGAGAACGTCGGCAAGCTCTCCCTGATCGGTGCCGGCATGCGTTCGCACCCGGGTGTTTCGGCCACCTTCTTCAAGGCCCTGTCCGACGCCGGCATCAACATCAACATGATCTCCACTTCGGAGATCCGCATCTCGGTGGTCACCAGCGCCGACAAGCTGGACGACGCCGTACGCGCCATCCACGCGGCGTTCGAGCTCGACGGCGAATCCGAGGCCACCGTCTACGGCGGCACCGGCCGCTAAGGCGGGCTCAGCCCGCTAACGGCAAATAGATGTTCGGCCGCGAGGGCCTGGGTTCGGTATTCCACCGGGCCCAGGCCCCTTGGCTTTGTTGAGGAAATCCCTGTTCCCCTCACGACCCCCTCGACGCCTTCAGCCGAGCACTTCCACCCCGAAGCCCGTGACGACCGCCCGCACTTCTGCGAGATAGCGCCGCGCCTGTTCCGTCAGCGGAACCGCGGCGTGATCAATCCAGCCGATCTCGATGCGCTCGTCGACTTCGAGTGGGATGGCGACGATCGAAGGATCGAGCTCGCCGCTGATGATGCCCGTCGAAATCGTGTACCCGCCCAGGCCGATCATGAGGTTGAAGATGGTCGCACGGTCGGAGACCCGGATGTCGCGCTTGCTGGAAAGTGTGGAGAGGATCTCCTCGGCGAAATAGAACGAGTTGTTCGCCCCCTGATCGAAGGTGAGCCGCGGCAGATCTTCGAGATCCTCGAGAGTTGCCCGCCGCCGGGACGCGAGCGGGTTGCTGCGCGAGATGAAGATGTGCGGATCGGCGAGGAACAAGGGGTGGAACACGAGCCGGGATTCGCGAAGCAGCTTGTCGAGGACTTTTCGGTTGAAGTCGTTTCGGTAGAGGATGCCGATCTCGCTGCGGAGCGTGCGGACGTCCTCGATGATCTCCTCGGTGCGCGTCTCGCGCAGGGAGAACTCGTACTCATCGGCCCCGCTCGCCTGGACCATCCTGACGAACGCATCCACGGCGAACGAATAATGCTGCGTCGATACCCCGAGCAGACGACGGGACGGCGGCCGGCCGAGGTAGCGCTGCTCGAGCAGCTCCACCTGCTCGACGACTTGCCTGGCGTAGCCAAGGAACTCCGCACCGTCAGCGGTGAGCGCGACTCCCCTCGCCGAGCGGACGAGGAGCGTGCGCCCCACACGGGCTTCGAGCTCTTTCATCGCCGCGGACATGGTCGGCTGTGCGACGTAGAGCAGATCGGCGGCCGCGGAGATCGACCCCTCGTCCGCGACCGTGATGAAATACCGCAGCTGCTGCAGCGTCAGGCCGTTCACACTCTGAACCATAGATTCAGTCTATACAATTCCATAGTCACGCCTAGTTACCTGATATCAGCGAAATCGCTGCATGATGGACACATCGACTCCGACGGCCAGCCCAGGCCCTTCACCATCAGATTGGCCACCATGGCAGACGCATTCACCTTCAGCATCACCACCACCCCTTTCGACGAGGACTACACGCCCTCCGAGAGCTCGCGCATCACCACGAACTTCGCCAATCTGGCCCGTGGTGAGAATCGTCAGGAAAACCTGCGCAACGCCCTGACGATGATCAATCGCCGCTTCAACGCCCTCGCGCACTGGGACAACCCGAACGGTGACCGCTATGCCCTCGAGCTCGAGATCGTCTCGGCCAACGTTCATTTCGCCTCAGACGGCGAGGAGCAGCAGTTCCCTCTGCTCGAGGTTCTCGACACGTGCGTCGTCGACCGGCAGACCGGCACCCGCAGCCACGGCATCGTGGGCAACAACTTCTCGTCGTACGTGCGTGACTACGACTTCAGCGTGGTGCTGCCCGCCGCGAGCGACGGCTCGGGCAAGCCTGCCCTCCCACAGGATTTCGGAGACCTGCACGGCAAGCTCTTCCAGCACTTCCTCGACTCCGATGCCTACCGGCAGCGCTTCCCGCACCTGCCCGTGATCTGCATCAGCGTCTCCACCTCCAAGACTTATCACCGCACAGGCAAAAGCCACCCGATTCTCGGCCTCGAGTACCAGCAGGACGACGGCTCCCTCACGGACGCGTACTTCGGCAAGATGGGGCTGCGCGTGCGCTACTTCATGCCGCATGGCAGCGTCGCGCCGCTGGCGTTCTACTTCCGCGGCGACCTGTTGAACGACTACACCGACTTGCAGCTGATCAGCACGATCAGCACGATGGAGACGTTCCAGAAGATCTACCGCCCCGAGATCTACAACGCGAACTCCGCCGCACCGGCTGTCTATCGACCAAGCCTGGGCGCACAGGATTTCTCACGGACACTGATCTCCTACGACCGCGACGAGCGCGCCCGACTCGGCGTAACGCAGGGCAGGTACACCGAGGAACACTTCATCACCCCGAACCGCGAGTTGCTCGATCAGTGGGCCTCCGCTTACCCCACTCCCGTCGCATGAGAACCGAAGGACCCGCCATGACCCCCACGCTTCTTCCGACCTCGATCGTCGGCAGCCTTCCGAAGCCCTCCTGGCTTGCCCAGCCGGAGACTCTCTGGTCGCCCTGGAAGCTCGAGGGCGCCGAGCTGCGCGAAGGCAAACAGGACGCCATGCGCGCGGCCGTGCAGGAGCAGACGCAACGCGGCATCGACATCATCAGTGACGGCGAGCAGACCCGTCAGCACTTCGTCACGACCTTCATCGAGCACCTCAGCGGTGTCGATTTCGAAAAGCGCGAGACCGTGCGCATCCGGGACCGCTACGACGCGAGCGTGCCGACCGTCGTCAGCGCCGTAGAGCGTGAGAAGCCCGTGTTCGTCGAGGACGCGACGTTCCTCCGCTCGATCACCGACCGCCCGATCAAATGGACCCTTCCCGGCCCGATGACGATGGTCGACACCCTGTATGACGCGCACTACCGCAGCCGTGAGAAGCTGGCGTGGGAGTTCGCGACCATCCTCAACCAGGAGGCGAAGGAACTCGAGGCGGCCGGGGTCGACATCATCCAATTCGATGAGCCGGCGTTCAACGTGTTCTTCGACGAGGTCTCGGATTGGGGCGTCGCCGCACTGGAGCGCGCCTGCGAGGGGCTGCGCGTCGAGACCGTGGTGCACATCTGCTTCGGCTACGGGATCAAGGCGAACAACGATTGGAAGGCGACTCTCGGTGCCCAGTGGCGCCACTACGAGAAGTCGTTCCCGCTGCTGCAGCGCTCCTCCATCGACACCATCTCGCTGGAGTCCCACCACTCCAACGTCCCGCTGGACGTCGTCGAGCTGGTGCGCGGCAAGAAGGTCATGCTCGGCGCCATCGACGTGGCGAATGAAACCGTCGAGACGCCGGAAGAGGTCGCAGAGACGCTGCGCAAGGCACTCGAGTTCGTCGACGCCGACAAGCTCGTGCCCAGCACGAACTGCGGCATGGCACCGTTCCCCCGTCACGTCGCGTTGGACAAGCTGAGTGCACTCAGCGCGGGAGCGGCCATCCTCCGCGAGGAGCTCGTCAGTGCACGCGCCTGAAATTACCGCCGCCGACGCACTCATCGACTCGATCCAGCACGCCTCGGCGCCGTCCCTGCCGGCGGAGGATTTCAAGGCCATCTTCCGCGGGCACCCCGCCGGCGTCACCGTCATCTCGGCGGATGCGGGTGACGGGCCCGTTGCCCTCACGGCGTCATCCGTCGCATCGGTGAGCGCCGACCCTCCGCTGCTCGTCTTCTCGATCTCGGCGCTGTCCTCGGCCTCCGATGTCCTTTCACGCGCTGCGACGGTCATCGTGCATTTCCTCGACGTGCACGACGTCGAGGTGGCGAAGCTGGGTGCAACCGGCGGCATCGATCGCTTCGCGCAGGCACAGTCCTGGACACGGCTGAGCACTGGCGAACCGGTGTTCGACAATGTCCGCGCTTGGGTGCGTTGCGCCACCGTTGATCGGATGCAGGCCGGAACATCGACGATCGTCGTCGCTCGCGCGCTGACATCGCACATCGAACGCGACGCTCTGCCGGGCGAGCCTGGTGACGCGCTGGTCCACCACAACCGTACGTGGCACCGTCTGGGCGAACACTCCCGTCTCGAAGGCTGACAACGCTCCCGTCCGAGGCCGGCGCTGCTCTTCAACACGAAACTGCTCCCCGTAAGTCGGAACTGGTCTCTCAGCCCAACTTACGGGGAGCAGCTCATTGCTCCGGTCCTTTTGTTTTGCTTAGCCGTAGTCGGTAGTGGTCGGCCCGGGGTCATCACGCACTGCGTAGTGGTGACCCTCGGCGTCTGTTTCGACCACGAAATGCGTCAGGTCCTCTTCCGAGGCCTGCTCGAAGTCGTCGTGCTTGTGAATCACGGGCGCATCGGTATCGCCTTGGGTAGCGGGTCCGAACACAGCCTGCAGACGCGCCGTCACATGCATGAAACTGTCCAGCACACGTCCCACAACATCCCACCTCCTTCCCCGCAACGGGGTCCGACGGTCACGCCGTTCCCGAGTGGTTCAAGTGAGTCAATGATACGCCCGGCATCCCGGAATGAGGCGGGCGGTGCCGGGCCGCGAGGGCACTGGAACCTTTAACGCAGGGACTTGTCCCCCGGGTTCTTCGGCACCACGTAGCTGCTGCCGTCCGCCCGGTGCTTGGTTTCCCACTGCAGGGTCTCGGCCTGGCGCTGGCGCAGCAGGATCCTGTTGGCCTCGGTCATTTCATGGTCCAGCGAACTGCTGTGTGCCGGGCCGAACACAACGCGCAGCCGCCCGGTTGCGCGCATGAACCGCTGGGCGAATGATTCCTTGGCCAACTCCTGCTCCCTCCGTGGGGTCCCTGGTAGCTCAAGAGTACACTAATTGTTAGTGTACTAATAATTAGTGCGACGAGATAAGCTGGTGCGGTAAGCCCGGCCGAACCAAGGAGGAACATGTCCACGCCTGCCGAGGACGATCTCCTCCTCGAACGCCAACTCTGCTTCGCCCTCACTGTCGCCTCCCGCAGCGTCGTGGGCATCTACAAACCAGTCCTGGAACGCATGGGCCTGACCCACCCGCAGTACCTGGTGATGCTTGCCCTCTGGGAGCGCAGCCCGCGGAGCCTCAAGGACATCAGCGACGCCCTGCTGCACGAACCCGCCACCCTTTCGCCCATCCTGCGGCGCCTGGAGGAAGCCGGTCTGCTGACCCGCGAACGGGTCCCCGGCAACGAACGCGCCCTCGCGGTGACGCTCACCGACGCCGGGGCGGCGCTCCGGGAACAGGCGACGGCGGTGCCCGGCACCATCATGGAGCGGCTGGGCCTGAGCCGGGAAGAAGTCGCCGACCTCCACGCGGCCATGACCGGCCTGATCGCCGCCACCCAGCGGCCCGCGCCGGTCCACGCCGCCCAGCCCGGATAGAACACCCGGGTTAAAATGGCAGAAAGCAAGGAGCCCCACATGCGACCGCGAATCTTCCGCACCGCCCTGGCCCTCGCCGCCGTCGGGGGAGCCGTCGTCGGGCTGGCCGCCTGCTCGCCGGGAACCGGCGGCAACGCCCCCACCACCCCGGCCCCGGCAAGCACCACAGCCTCAAGCACTCCGCCGGACGGGAGCCCCGGCACGGGAAGCCCCGGCGGGCTGCTCCCCGACGAGACCGAGTCCCCCGGCACCAAACCGGTCCCCGCACCGTCCTCCGGCACGCCCGCCAGCCCGGGCAAGGGCGACGCCGAACTCTCCATCCTCATCACGCCCTCCCCCGGCGCCGACCCCACCAGCTACACGCTGGTCTGCCAGGGCGGCGTGCCTGCCGCCGAGAGCAAGCACCCGGACGCCGCCGCGGCCTGCGCCGCCCTTAGGGCTAACCCTTCACTGATCACCCGGGCCCCGAGGCCCAAGGACCAGAACTGCACCGATCAATTCGGCGGGCCGAAGACCGCGCTGGTCACGGGGGCCGTGGACGGCATCGGCGTCGAGTCCTCCTACAAGCTCACGGACGGCTGCGAAATCGCGGCCTGGGACGGCGCCAAGGCGGTGCTCGGCTCCAGTGGCGTTGGCGAGTAAGCTGCGGCTGCTTCCGGAGGAGCATTGGCTGCCCCTGGAAGCGGCCCACCACGAACGCGTCCGGCGCTACGCGGACCCCTACCTGGAGCGCCGTTCCGCCGGCAAGAAGCACCCGGTGGAGGACTTCCTCTTCACCTACTACACGCAGAAACCCGGCCAGTTGCTGCGCTGGCATTCGGGCGAGGGCACGGTGCTGTGCGGGCGGCGGGCCGCCGAACGCGCGGACTGGAAGTACTACACGTTGCTCGACGACGCCGGGCTGGCGGCAGCTGGCCTGCCGGCGGGAAGCACGGCGGTGGCCTTCGACCGCGGCAGCTTTGTGGCCGACCGCGCCGAGGCCCTCCGCTTCGCCGCCATCATCCTGTCCGGGACCTCGGCCCGGCCCGCCCAGTTCGCCTGCTTCGGGCTCCACGAATGGGCCATGGTCTACCGGCAGGACAAGTTCAGCCTCCGCCACGAGTACCTCACCCTGCGGCTGGGCTCGGAGGGAACGGACACGGTGGTGGAAGAGAACCGGATCCGGTGTTCCCATTTCGACGCCTTCCGGTTCTACACCCCGGATGCCGTGCCGCTGAACGAGATCACGCCCACCCGTGAAAACCAGCGCTTCATGGAGCAGCCCGGCTGCCTGCACGCCAACATGGACCTCTACAAATGGGCGTACAAGCTGGTGCCCGCGTTGCCCAGCGAACTGGTGATGGACTGCTTCGAGCTGTCCTGGCGGATCCGGGCCATGGACATGCAGGCCTCTCCCTACGAGCTCAGCGAATGGGGCTACCCTGCCATCCGGATCGAGACCCCGGAGGGCAAGAACGAGTACGTCGGGCAGCAACGGGCCTTCGCCGCGGAGGCCCAGGAGCTGCGGGGCCGGCTGCTGGCCGAACTGCAGCCGGTGCTGGAACTACTCAATGCCGCAGGACACCCGGGGGAAGGGAAACCATGAGCCGGTACGACGTCGAACTGACCGTAACGCTGCGGGAGGCGCCGGGTGCCACGGAACAGGAGTTCGTGCTGCTGGCCGCCGACGGCGAACCGGCCGCCGGATCCACGGTGCCGGACCCGCGGGCGGCGCTTGCCGCCGTCGAGCAGTACGGCGAGGAAATCTTCTTCCCGGTGCCGCGGCCGGACCGCCGCTGCACCCAGGTCTACGGCGGGCCGCAGACGGCCACCGTGACCGGCACCTTCCGTGGCAACCGGGTGGACTGCCGCTTCAGCCGCACGGACGGCTGCGAGATTGCGAAGTGGCGCAGCATGGCGCCGCTGCTGGGCGGGGTCGCGGGTTCCACCGGCGCCATCTAGGTGTACCCGGCGCGGCTAGGGCACGGGGTCGTGGCGCAGGTAGCTGCGCCGGAAGGTGCCGCCTCCTGCAGTCAACGCCCGGAGCTCGAGGGCGTAGCGGAGCAGTTCCTGGTCCGGGACTTCAGCGGTGATTTCGGTGTTGCCGTCCCCGGACGAGGTTCCCGTCATACGGCCGCGGCGCGCTGACAGGTCGCTCATCACGGAGCCGACGTAGTCGTCGGGGACCAGGATGACCACGGACGAGACCGGTTCGAGGAGCTGGATGCGCCCGGCCGCGGCGGCTTCCCGCAAGGCGAGGGCCCCTGCGGCCTGGAACGCGGCGTCGGAGGAGTCCACGCTGTGGGTCTTGCCGCCGTGCAGGGTGACCCGGATGTCCACCACGGGGAACCCTTCGGCCACGCCCTTCTGCATCTGGGCCCGCACGCCCTTCTCCACGGAGGTGATGAACGGGCCCGGGATCACGCCGCCCACCACCTTGTCCACGAATTCGAAGCCGCCGCCGCGTTCGAGGGGTTCGACGTCGATGTCGCAGATGGCGAACTGGCCGTGCCCGCCGGACTGCTTCACGTACCGGCCGTGGCCACTCGCGGGGACGGCGAAGGTTTCCCGCAGCGGGGTGACGACGTCCACGGTCTGCAATTTGACGCCCTGCTCGCGGAGCCGGTCCAGGACGACGTCGGCATGCGCCTGCCCGGTGCACCACAGCACCAGCTGGTGTGTCTCGGAGTTGCGCTCCACACGCAGCGCGGGGTCCCCGGCGGCCACCTTCGCCAGTCCTTTGGCGAGCGCGTCCTCGTCGCTGCGGGCGGCGGCTTCGACGGCCAGCGGCAGCAGCGGTTCGGGCATGTCCCAGACCTTGATCAGCAGCGGATCGTCCTTGGCGGACACGGTGTCCCCGGTTTCGGCGGTGGCCACCTTGCTGAGCGCACAGATGTCCCCGGCCACGCTGAAAGGCACAGCCCGCAGCGCCGGACCCCACGGCGAATACAGGTGGCTGGCGCGTTCGTCGGCGTCGTGGTCGGGGTGGCCGCGCTCGGACAATCCCCTGCCGCCCACGTGCACGGCGGTGTCCTCGCGCAGGGTCCCGGAGAAGACCCGCACCAAGCATACTTTGCCCAGGAAGGAATCCACGCTGGTCCGCACCACCTCGGCGAGCAGCGGGCCGTCCGGGTCGCAGCCGAGCCGTTTGCGCGGGGCGCCGTCCAGTCCCGTGGTCTCGGGGACCTCGCGTTCCAGGGGCGAGGGAAACGCCCGGTGCAGCAGATCCAGCAGTTCCGGCAGCCCGAGACCGGTGCCGGCGGACACGGCGAGCACCGGGAAGAAGGAGCCCCGGGCGACCGCGGTTTCCAGGTCCGCCAGCAGGGTTTCGAGGGCGATCTCCTCACCGCCGAGGTAGCGGTCCATGAGGGTCTCGTCCTCGCTTTCAGCGATGACGCCTTCGATCAGTTCCGCCCGGGAACCCTCGACGGCGGCGAGTTCCGCCGGGTCCGCAGCCCGCCGGACCGGCTGCCCGCCGTCGTCGGTGGTTCCGGTGACCGTTCCGCTCAGCAGGTCCAGCAGCCCGGTGATCTCCCCGCCCTCCCGGAGCGGCACCTGCAACGGCAGCACCGACTCGCCGAATGCCTCCCGGCAGGCGGCGACGGCGGCGTCGTAGTCCGCGCGCGGGTGGTCCAGGCGGCTGATCGCCACCGCGCGCGGCGTCCCGGTCCGCTCGCATTCCTGCCAGAGCGCCACGGTGGACGCGTCCACGCCGTCGACCGCGGATACGACGAACAGGGCCGAATCCGCTGCCCGCAGGCCCGCCCGCAGGTCTCCCGTGAAATCGGCGTAGCCGGGGGTGTCGATGAGGTTCACCTTCACCCCGTCCAGGAGGACCGGTACCACGGACAGGCCGACGGAGCGCTGCTGGTGGACGGCGGCAGGGTCCGAATCGCCAACCGTGGTTCCGTCCACGATCGATCCCATGCGCGAGATCACGCCGGTGGCGGCGAGCAGCGCCTCGACGAGCATGGTCTTGCCCGCACCGGAGTGCCCTACGAGGGCGATGTTGCGGATCATGCCGGGCTGTTCCACGGCGAGCCCGGCCGAGGCGTCGCCGCGCTCCTTGCCCTGGACGTTTCCCTTGCTCTGTCCGCTTCCACTCTTTACCGACATCGGTGCCTCCTGGAGCTGCCGCCGGGCGTTTACACGATTCGACACCCGGCGGGCACCCCGCGGCAAGAGCATGTGGCCAGCGATGCGCATGAGATTCGGGTTACGGGGCACGCGCCGGTTCCGCCCTGAACGCGGAAAAGCTGCGGCCGGCGGGTTCTCCGCCGGCCGCAGCTTCTCTTGT
>NZ_QYLP01000035.1 GCF_003614925.1 Arthrobacter celericrescens | reverse complement strand
ACCATGTCACCCTGGAACCCCTGCACCAGACTGGATAGTGCACGCCGCCTCACCGAATTTTCATGTCATAACGACAACAACTGCGAGCTAGTTGGGCCGGCCCGCGGGGATCAGCGGCTGAAGCGCAGGGTGACCAGCTGGAAGGGCCGGAGCGTCAGCATTGCGTTGTCCGTTCCGCCCGACACGCCCGGCGCGTCCATGGGCCGCTCCAGCAGGTCCACCGACTGCACCGCGCGGGACTCGAAGTTCGCCGTGACCACCCCGCCGGACCGTTCGCCGAGGGATTCGTAAAGCCGCACGATCACGTCCCCCGACCCGTCCTCGGCAAGCTTCACAGCCTCTACAACGATCGCTTTCCCCGACACCGTGAACAGCGCTTCGGCGGGCCTGGCACCGGCCACGGTCCGGGGCTTCAGGTTGCGGCGGTAGCCTTCCTCGACGGCGTCGGCGATCGCGGCACCCGGCCGGACGCTCAGCTCCAGGACGTGCATGCCGCGGTCGGCCTGCGGGTCGGGGAACTTGGGCGCCCGCAACAGCGAGACGCGCACGTTCGTGGTGGTGCCGCCGTCGGCCCGGACGGCCCGGGTGACGTCATGGCCGTAGCTGGAACCGTTCGCGACGGCGACACCGTAGCCGGGCTCGCCCACGTGGAGCCAGCGGTGGGCGCAGATTTCGAACTTCGCCGCTTCCCAGGAGGTGTTGTTGTGGGTCGGCCGGAACACGTGGCCGAACTGGGTCTCCGAGGCCGAACGGTCCGCGCGGACGTCGAACGGGAAGGACACCTTCAGCAGCTTCTCCCGCTCCTGCCAGTCGACCGCGGTGGAAATATCCAGGGACGGCGCGCCCGCCGCCAGGGTGATGCGCTGGGTGATCGTGGAGGAACCCGCCTCGCGTTCCACCACGACGACGGCGTCCCCGCGGTCGCGTTCGAGCCGTACCGAGCGCGCTTCGGCCAGGGAGCGGACGTTGCGGCGGTAGAACTCGTCGATGTCCCAGGCGTCCCACTCGTTAGGGGTGTCGCGGAACAGTTCGAGGTGGTTGCCGGCCTGTCCCGGGGCGATGGCTTCGCGCCCGCTGGCGTGGTCGGTCAGGGAAACCAGCAGCCCGTTGGCGTCCAGGACGGCGCGGATGATGCCGTTGTCCAGTGCGTAGCCGCCGTCCTGTTCCGTGGCCTCCACGGCCTGGCCGGGCTCCGTGGCTTCGGCCGCGGCCAGGGCGGGGACGCCGTCGCGGGCGTAGGGCGCGGCGTTGAGCAGGAAAGGGGTCTCCCCTTCGCCGAGCAGCGCCGTGGCCGCGCCGGCGATGATGTCCTCGAGTTCCCGGGCGATGGCTGCGTAGTTGCGTTCGGCGTCCTGGTGCACCCAAGCGATGGAGCTGCCGGGCAGGATGTCGTGGAACTGCTGCAGCAGCACCAGCCGCCACAACTTCTTGAGCTCCGCGGCAGGGTACCGGTAGCCGCTCCGGACGGACGCCGTCGCGCACCACAGCTCGGCCTCCCGCAGGAGGTGCTCCGAGCGGCGGTTGCCCTGCTTGGTGTTGGCCTGGCTGGTGTAGGTTCCGCGGTGCAGCTCCAGGTACAGCTCCCCCACCCATACCGGGAGCTCCCGATATTCGGCCTCCGCCCGCTCGAAGAAGTCCCTGGCGGTGCCCAGCCGGACCTTCGGCGAGCCTTCCAGGTTTGCGGTGCGGTGCGCGGCGGCCACCATTTCGCGTGTGGGTCCGCCGCCGCCGTCGCCATAGCCGAAGGGCACCAGGGACATGCTTCCCCGGCCGTGCTCACGGTAGTTGCGTTCGGCGTGGGCGAGTTCCCGGGCGTGGAGTTCGGAGTTGTAGCTGTCCACGGGCGGGAAGTGGGTGAAGAGCCGGGTGCCGTCGATGCCTTCCCAGTTGAAGGTGTGGTGTGGCATCCGGTTGACCTGGTTCCAGGAGATCTTCTGCGTCAGGAACCAGCGGGAGCCAGCCGACTTGACGATCTGCGGCAGGGCCCCGGAATAACCGAAGGAGTCGGGCAGCCAGGCCTCCTGGCAGTCGACGTCGAACTCTTCCAGGAAGAAGCTCTTGCCTTCGAGGAACTGCCGGGCCATGGACTCTCCTCCGGGCATGTTCGTGTCCGATTCCACCCACATGCCGCCCACCGGCATGAACTGGCCTGCCTTGACCTTTTCCCGGATCCGCACGAACAGCTCGGGGTAGAACTCCTTGATCCAGGCCAGTTGCTGCGCCGAGGAGCAGGAGAACACGAAGTCCGGGTTGTCGTCCATGAGCGCCACGACGTTGGAGAAGGTGCGGGCGCATTTGCGGATGGTCTCCCGGACCGGCCACAGCCAGGCGGAGTCGATGTGGGCGTGGCCGGTGGCGAGCAGCTCGTGCGCCGAGGCGTAGGCGGGGCTGGCAAGGACCCCGGCCAAGGCGGCCCGGCCGGCGGCAGCGGTTCCGGCGATGTCGTCCGGGTCCATGATGTCCAGCATGCGTTCGAAGGCGCGCAGGATCGAGTGGCGGCGCGGCAGTTCCACGGGCAGCTCGTGCATGAGCCCGCTGAGGGTCCAGATGTCCTGGCTGAGTTCCCAGACTGTTTCATTGAGCTCGGCGATGGCGATCCGGGCGAGCCGGTAGCGCGGTTCCTCGCCCGCCGTGGCCTTGTCCCCCAGGGGCGTAGCCGCGAAGGTCCAGCCCTGGCTCAGGTCCGGGTTCGCCGCGGCCTCCACGTAGAAGTCCACGGACATACCGCCGCCCAGCAGCTTCAGGGGCACGTGCTGGTTGCGGGGTGAGATGGCCTTGATGATGGTGCCGTCCGGACGCCAGGCGATGCCTTCGCATTGGAAGCCGGGAGCGTCATTGCTGAAGCCGAGATCGACGACGACCTCCACCGTGGTGCCTTCCGCGGAGCCCCAGTCGTCCGGGACTTCGCCCTGCAGCCGGATCCACTTGGTGCTCCAGGCCCGCCCCCAGGCGGAACCGTGGTCGAGGGGCGCGTAGTCCTGGTGGATGGCCTCGGAGGCTGGAACCGGCTCGCCCGGGACGTCCCAGCTGCTCAGGGTCAAGGGCACGGTGCGGCCATAGATGGCGGGCGTGATCCGCTCGCGGACAAAACGGTCCAGACGCTTCTCGGTCAGTCGCCGGTCGTCGTGCAATTCAGATCCCCCTAGCGCCCCGCCATCGTTTTCGTGGCCGGGCCGTGAGCTTCAATGGGAAGCAGGCTTGTCATGGTGTGGACAGTCCTGCCCCTCGGGATGGCGCTTCAATTCGATGGATAAAAATCTACGTCGTCGAAGGCCAATCGCCAAGTGATTGCCGGCTCTCTCTGCGCTCGCGGTTCAGGCAGGGGACCTGACGCCGCTCAGGAGCCGCCCGCTGCCCGCGTAAACGTTCAGGCTGGTGCGGCGGCTGAAGCCCACCAGGGTCACGCCGGTTTCCTCGGCTAGCTCCACGGCCAGGCTGGACGGGGCACTGACGGCGGCGAGCACCGGGATTCCAGCCAGTGCGGCCTTCTGCACCAGTTCGAAGGAGGCCCGTCCCGAAACCTGCAGCACGGTGCCGGACAGCGGCAGCTTTCCTTCGCGGAGGGCCCAGCCCACAACCTTGTCGACGGCGTTGTGCCGGCCCACGTCCTCGCGCAGGCACAGCAGTTCCGCGGATCCGTCCTCGTGGATCCGGAACAGCCCTGCCGCGTGGACGCCGCCGGTCTTGTCGAACACGGCCTGGGCTTCGCGAAGCCGGTCCGGCAGGGCGGCGACGGTTTCGACCGGCACCCGCAGGCCGTCGTCGGCGGTGTTGTGGCGCAGGGTCTTGCGCACGGCCTCGATCGAATCGGTGCCGCAGATCCCGCAGGAACTCGAGGTGTAGACCTTCCGGCCGGTGTCCGGCAGGACGACGTCGGGCCGCAGCTGCGCTTCCACCACATTGAAGGTCTGCACGCCGTCCTCGTCCTCGCCGGCGCAGAAGCGCAGGGAAACCAGCTGGGCGGAGTCCCAGATCACGCCCTCGGACACCAGGAATCCGGCCACCAGGTCGAAGTCGTCGCCGGGGGTGCGCATGGTGACGGAGAAGGACATCCGGCCGAGCCGGATCTCCAGCGGTTCCTCGACGGCGAGCACGTCCTCCCGGTACCGGACCGGATGCTCGGCCGCCTGCGCGGAGCCGTCCAGCACGAACTTGTGCACCTTGCGTCGCTGGGTAACGCGTCCCATTCAGCTGCCCTCCGGGGTTGAAACATGATTGACGAAGCCGTCACGCTGTCCTGCTGGGGAGCCTGCGGTTCATAGCTCCATCATGGCAAGCACACAGGTGGGATGCCACCCGGCGCCCGCCATCCGGGCAGCCGCCGGGTCCGGCCAAGCCTGGCCGGTTCAGTCGTCCAGCGCGCTCCAGTCCACGGGACCGGAGGGGGCCTTCCGCGCCGGCTTTGCCGCCTTCCGGGGCTTCTCCTCCGGCGCCTTCGGTTTAGGCAGCGGCGGCCCCCACGGCAAGGGGAAAGCCTGGACGAGGGCCCCGAGCTGCACGCCGTGCGGCGGAACCACCATCACGCCGTCCGCGCCTGCGAGGCCGCGCATCATGCCGGAGCCCGCGTGCTGGGCCGGCGAGGCGAGGCCATAGACGAACTTGAACGGAATCAGGCGCGTGCGGCCCGGCATGGGGTCGAGCGTGGCTCCGCACGGAACCTCACCGATCTCGTCCAGCCTGCCATGGCCAAGGGCTGCCAGCAACGGCCCCCCAACGGTGAACAGTGCCATCATCGCGGCGAGCGGGTTGCCCGGCAAGCCCAGCACGAAGCGGCCGTCCGGCAGTTCCGCCAGGACGGCCGGGTGTCCCGGACGCATGGCGATGCCGTCGATCAGCAGCCGCCCGCCCAGCTCCGCCACTGCCTTGCGCAGGTGATCCGTGCCCGAGCGGCCGGTGCCGCCGGTGGTGATGACGACGTCGGCCGGCGCCGTCTCGGGGGTCGGCTCGCCCTCCCGGAGGGCGTCGAGCCATTCTTCATAGGAGTCGCCGGCCCTCGCCTGGCCGCCGCGGATGCCGCCCAGGAGTTCGACGACGGCCCCCAGCTGGGGGCCGAAGGTGTCCCGTACCTGGCCGGGTACCGGGACACCCTCGGTGACCACCTCGGAACCGGTGTACAGGAATTTGACCAGGGGTTTGCCGAGGACGGTGAGTTCGTCGCGGCCGGCCAGCGCGGCCACGCCCAGGTGCGCCGGGTTGAGGACGGTTCCGGCCTTGATGAGGACGTCGCCGGCGGCGGCTTCCTCGCCGGCGCGGCGGACGTGCTGGCCGTTGCGGGGCTCCCCCGGCTTGGCGCTTCCGCCGAGCGCCAGGACCGGCAGTCCGTCGTCGTCGGTGGCGATCACGCCGCTTTCGCTGCGCAGCACCGCCTTGGCTCCAGGCGGGATCAAGCCGCCGGTGACAATAGGGCTTGCCTGGTGGGGCGCGAGGCGGTGCCCGGGCTCGGCAAGGATCCAGGGGCCGCTTCCGTTGACGGCCCAGCCATCCATCGCAGACGAGGCGTAATGCGGCAGGTCCTGCAGGGCAAGGACATCTTCGGCCAGGGTGCGCCCCAGTGCGTCAGACAGGGGGAGGGGGCCGGCGGGGATGGGGGTTGCGCAGTCGAAGGCGAGCTGCCGTGCTTCGTCCCAGAGGTGGTCCAGGTGGCCGTGGTCGTGCGCGGCCTCGGCGTCCGTCATCCGGCGTCGGTCTCCCCGGTGCCGGATTCAACAGTGCCTGATGCGCCCGTTCCGGATTCAACGGCCGCGTAGTCCTTGGAGAGTTTGCGGGCCAGGGCCGTCGCGGCGTCCATCGACGTCTTCTGGTCAGCCTGGCCGGTGCCGGCGGCAACGCCGGCGGCGAAGCCCGCCACGAAGGTGGTCAGCGGGGCGGCCGGGCGCACCACGGAATGCGCAGCGACACCGGCGAGGGAGAGCACGGCGTCGATGTCGATCTGGGTGTCTTCGAGCTCAAAGGCTTGAAGCAGGGTCCTGCACCATTCTTCGAGGGTTTCTTCCTGGCTCTTCACGATTCGCCTCCACGTCCGGTGCACCTGGTGTCACGGCGGGCTGCCGTGCACGCCGAGCGCAGCGGCGTCGTCCCAGGTATCCACGTCGTCGGCGGCGTGTTCGGGAACGGCTGCGGTCAGCAAATCAAGACTAGCAAGCAGTCTGAACACGGGGGCGTTCGTTAAGGTGCCTTCCGCGGCCCGTGCCGCAACAGCCCGGCGCAGGGCGTCTGCGGCATACACGGCCAGGAGCGGCTGCTTCCTGCCGTCGGGGGACAGTCCCAGCACGCCGTCGGTTCCGGGATGGTCCCGGAGGGCGGCCAGCAGGGGCGCCACTGCCGTCGCGGCGTGCGGCATGTCGCAGGCCAGGACCAGGACCCAGGGGGCCGGGGGCTTTTCGCCGCGTCCCAGTTCCTCCAGTCCCGCGGCAATCGCCGCGGCGGGCCCGGCGAAGGGCGGGTCTTCCTGGACCGTCAGGGCTCCGGGCGGCAACTTTTCCGGACGCGGGCCGACGACGACGAGGGAGCCTGCGCCGTCCGCTGCGGCCAGTGCCCGCTCAAGGAGCGTGGCGCCGTCGTACACCAGCCCGGACTTGGGCACGCCGCCAAGGCGGGAGGACCTGCCTCCCGCGAGGATCACCGCATCGAACTCCACCCGCCCAGCGTACCCGGGCACGCCGGAAGCCGGCCGCTCGCGGCCGTGGGTGACGCCAAGCGTCAGGCAGCCGATTCAGGCAACAGGAAGGGATCCCATGCAGGAGCAGGTTTCTCAAGCTCCTTGATCTGCCAGATGGTCCCGGTGGGGGCCGCCGGAGTGAAACGCAGCTTCCAGCCCATCTCGGCCGGCGTGTGGTCACTCTTGGCGTTGTTGCAGCGCAGGCACGCCGCCACCAGGTTTTCCCAGGAATCCGCGCCGCCCCTGGATTTGGGGTGGACGTGGTCAATGGTGTGGGCTGTTTTGCCGCAATAGGCGCAACGGTGTCCGTCGCGGCGCAAGACGCCACGGCGGGTGACCGCGGTGATCCTGTTGTAGCGTGGCCGGATGTAGCGGTTGAGGAGGATCACGGACGGACGTCCGAGAATCTCCCGTGGCCCGACGACAGGCTCGTCGCCTTCGGCCACTACGCTCGCTTTTCCGGTGAGCACAAGGACCAGCGCCCGGCGGAAGGTGACTACCGCCAGCGGTTCATATCCAGCATTCAGAACGAGTGTGCGCATGCACGTACCTCTTCACGGCCGCACCCGTCAGGGGCGCGAGGGCCGGCTGCCCTCTGCATGTACGGGCTGTGGATCGACACCTCAAGAGTAAACATGCAATGGCCGGAACAACGAATCCACGCGCCCGCTCACAGGAGGTGTCGGGCAATGTTCATGTGCCGGCCATGTCGGCAACGGCCTCCCTTGGGCAGGCGGGAAGGCCGGTATTAACGGCGAAGGCCCCGCAGGGTCGGGGACCTGCGGGGCCTCGCACGGAGGTATCGAAAATCAGCCGCCGACGCGGATGAAGACCGGGCCGGAGCCCACGTTGGCGCTGTAGAGGGCGGTGGTTCCACCGTTCCAGCCGCCGTGCACAGCCTGGCCGTTGCCGACGTACACGGCGATGTGGGCCATGCCCATGCCACCGTTCTGGTAGTAGATCAGGTCGCCCGGCTGGGCCTCGGCGGCGCTGACGGTGCGGCCGAGGGACAGGTAGTCTGCCGGCCAGCCATGGAAGTTGATGCCGACGGCGGCCAGGGCGTTGCTGGCCAGGGCGGTGCAGTCCTGTGCAACGCCGAGCTGGGCGTAGGCGGCTGCGGCGATGGCCGCGCCCTTGCCGCTGGTGACCTTGGCGGCCGGAGCGGCGGCGGCGGTGGTCACGGAAACCTGGGCAACCGGAGTGCTTGCCTCAGTGGTCTGGGTAGCCTGGGCCGGGGCCTCGGCTTCCTGGACGGCCACCGGGGCTTCCTCGACAACCGGAGCGGCAACAGTCTTGACGGCGGGGCGCTCGAACTTGATGGCGACGCTGGAGCCGGCGGAGATGCTTGCCTGGGCGACGGACTGGACTTCCAAGGTGGAAGCAGCGCTGGATTCGCGGGCAACGTTGGACTCGGCAGCGTTGGCGGCGACACCGCTGGTCAGGACCAGGCCGGACGCTGCGGCGATGACCGCCGCCTGGCGGCCCATGCTACCGGCGTTGCTGCCAACGGTCTTGGCGATGACGGCAAGCGGTGCAGTCTTGGGGGCTGCGGCGCGGTGGCGCGCAGGAATAGTGCGTGAAGACACGTAGAAGCCTCTCCCTATGCCCGCGAGGTAAGCTGTCGGATTCGGATGGGAGTCATCCGGCCGCAGGGCAGTTCCGTAGTGGAAAAGATCTGCGACTTAACCCCAAGGTCACCGTGGTGATGACCGGAAGTGGGTCCCCCGCCTCTGCCAGACGATGTTTTGCGAACGGATCCTTGAGCAGTGGCAGAGCTAGGCAATCCACTCAAGTGCATCAACTCTCTAGAAGTTGATGCGGTTTAGACGCTACAGCAATTCAGACCGAATGTCACATTCAGGTCACGGACGGTGACAATCATGCGAGAGGTCACCATCAGATCGGGTTACAGCCAGCCCTGGGGCTCGACGACTTCGCCGTTGACCATGACCTCGAAATGCAGGTGGCAGCCGGTGGAAGCACCGGTAGTGCCGCTGAGGGCGACGACGTCGCCGCGGTTGACGCTCTGGCCGACCGAGACGTTGAACGACGACAGGTGGTTGTAGGTGGTTTCCAGGCCGTTGCCGTGGTCGATCACCACCCGGTTGCCGCCGCCGTAGGGGTGCCAGCCGGCAAAGGTGACCGTGCCCGAAGCCGCGGCGAAGACATCGGTGCCGCATTGGGCCGCGAAGTCACGGCCGCGGTGGAATTCGCCGTAGCCGCCGGTAAACGGATTGATCCGGTAACCGAAGGGCGAAACCGAAACCATGCTGGTCAACGGCGCACCCAAGCTCCCCTGGGACGATGCCGCCTGGACCGAACCGGCAGACTGCGCGCTGAGCAACTGGCGCAGTTTGGCGTCCGGATCGGCCTTCGTGGAAACGGCCATACGGCTGAAGTCGACCTTCGCGCCGGCGGAAACGGGGATCTCGGGCTGGGAACCCATCGCCTGCGCGGCGGCGGACCCGGCCTCGGAGGTAGCGTTGAGGCCGCCCGAGCCCGGGATGGCAACAGTCAGGATGAGCCCGGTGGCGGCCAGCGCAGCGCCGGCCTTCTGACCCACGCCGCTCGCGGCGGCGAAGTCTGCCACCTGCTGCAGGGGGCTCCTGCGACGGCGGGTTACCGGGCGGGATTCACGGGGCTGGTCGGCCCTTGCGACGGCCCGTGGCCGCAGCTCAGCAACGGGGCCGGACGCACGCCTGCGACCCCTGGTGTTCTGCGTGGTCAAAAGGTTCCTCTCTGGAAGCCTGCGAGGTTAGCTGTCGGATTCAGGTCAGAGAGTGCACAGACCTGGCCCGCAGGAAGGCACGCGGCACAGAGGTATCCCAGAAAGGCCCTGCGTTACATGCTTCCCGTGCGGACTTCACCCCAAGGCTGCCTTGCGGCAACCAGTGATGGTTCCCCCGCCCCTGCCAATGAACGGATTAATCCACCTGTTCCGCTGGCAGAGTTCGACTCCGGATCAGGTAACGCTTTGGTATCAGCGCTAGTACCCAACTATAGGTGATTAACACCCTCAGTAATAAATTCGTTATCTTCGCCGAGGGGTCAGGCGACGGTCACAAAGACGTGTGCGGCGACTTCCGGCGGAAGCTCCAGTGCGCCCTCAATGCCCGGGACGCGGACCGAGATGTACTCCCCTACCCGGGCCAGGGACACCTGCGCGCCGGGGCGGATGCCGCCTTCGTCCAACTGCACCAGCAGTTCGGGCTCCACCTGGATCGGCTCGGCCAGACGGCTGACTACGACGCGGGCGTCCGGAGCGTAGTCGTCCATGGCCTGCAGGAGGTTGACGACGCCGTCGCCGAAGGGAAGTGCAGGGGTCCCACCGATCGCTTCGAGCCCCGGGATCGGGTTTCCGTAGGGGGACTCGGTGGGCCGGTCGAGCAGTTCGTACAGCCTGCGCTCGACGCGTTCGCTCATCACGTGCTCCCAGCGGCATGCCTCGTCATGGACGTAGGCCCAGTCCAGGCCGATGACGTCCGACAGGAGCCGTTCCGCGAGCCGGTGCTTGCGCATGACTTCGGTGGCACGCTTGCGCCCGGCCGGAGTCAGTTCGAGGTGGCGGTCATTGGAGACGACGACGAGCCCGTCCCGCTCCATGCGGCCCACCGTCTGGGAAACCGTGGGGCCGGAGTGCCGGAGGCGTTCGGCGATGCGGGCACGAAGAGCCACGATGCCCTCTTCTTCGAGCTCCAAAATGGTTCGAAGATACATCTCAGTGGTATCGATCAAATCCGTCATCCAGCTCAGCTCCTCGAGCACAGTATCTTGCGTATTTTCCACCGTACCGCAAGCGGACAGGCGGCCGATTCGCGGGCATTCCGGCCCGGACTCCAGGCTCCATCTTAGCTTATTTGGAATTACTCTTGATAATTCCGGGGCGGTGTGCGGGGCACATTTGCCGGGGCGTGGCGCACTGTGACACCCCGGTTCTGAGCTCCCGGCGAAGTCAGGCAGAATTGGGGAGGCGATGGCGCACTTCTGCCACCCGTCACGAACCACCAGGCCGCTACACCATTGGAGCTAAACCGTGAGCGAGAACAGCATCACTATCCCGGCAGACCTGAAGCCTGTCGACGGCCGGTTTGGCGCCGGGCCTTCGAAGGTGCGCCCGGAGCAGATCGAAGCACTCTCCGCAGCCTCCGCAACCATCCTCGGCACCTCGCACCGCCAGGCACCGGTCAAGAACCTGGTGGGTTCCGTGCGCGAAGGCCTCAGCGAGTTCTTCCGCGCTCCTGAAGGCTATGAGGTGATCCTCGGCGTCGGCGGCTCCACCGCGTTCTGGGACGTCGCCAGCTTCGGCCTGGTGGAGAAGAAGGCACAGCACCTGTCCTTCGGCGAGTTCGGCTCCAAGTTCGCCGCGGCCACCAACAAGGCCCCGTTCCTGGAGGCCTCCTCCATCATCAAGTCCGAGCCGGGCACCCGCCCCGTCGCGTCTGCCGAAGCCGGCGTGGACGTCTATGCCTGGCCGCAGAACGAGACGTCCACCGGCGTCGCCGCTCCGGTCAAGCGCGTTGCCGGGGCCGACGACGGCGCGCTCGTCCTGGTGGACGCCACGTCGGCGGCCGGCGGCCTTGACGTCGACGTCGCCGAAGCCGACGTGTACTACTTCGCCCCGCAGAAGAACTTCGCGTCCGACGGCGGCCTGTGGCTTGGCCTGTTCTCCCCCGCCGCGCTGGAGCGCGCCGCCCGCGTCAAGGCCAGCGGCCGCTGGATCCCGGACTTCCTGGACCTGCAGACCGCGATCGACAACTCCAAGCTGAACCAGACCTACAACACGCCGTCGCTGACCACGCTGGTCACCCTGGACGCCCAGGTCCAGTGGCTGAACAAGAACGGCGGCCTGGACTTCGCTGCCAAGCGCACCGCAGACTCCGCACAGCGTGTCTACCAGTGGGCCGAAGCCTCCGAATTCGCCACCCCGTTCGTGGCCAAGGCCGAAGACCGCTCCAACGTCATCGCCACGATCGACTTCGACGACTCAGTGGACGCTGGCGCCATCGCCAAGGCGCTGCGCGCCAACGGCATCGTGGACACCGAGCCGTACCGCAAGCTGGGCCGCAACCAGCTGCGCATCGCCACCTTCGTTGCCATCGAGCCCGATGACGTCTCGGCGCTGCTGGCCAGCATCGACTACGTGGTGGGCGAGCTGCGCAAGTAGTACAACTACTGGACGGCGCCGCTCCGGGTTTCCGGGGCGGCGCTTTCTGTTTAAGGAGCCTGCCTGTCGGAAGCCTGGGCTGCTCCCGTCGACACCGAGGCGATCCGGAAGACCCGCAGCCCCCTTGCGCTCCGGTCGAACCGCAGGCGGAGCTGCCGCGCCCTGACAATCCAGACAAGCCCGACGACGGCGGCCGAGATGCCGGCGGCCGCGGCGACGCCGAGGGACCAGCGCGGGCCGGCGACGTTGGCGATCCAGCCCACCAGCGGCGCCCCGATGGGTGTCCCGCCCATGAAGATCGCCATGTACAGCGCCATGACGCGGCCACGCATCACCGGATCGGTGGTCGACTGCACGTAGCCGTTGGCGCTGGTGATCATGGTCAGCGCGAACAGTCCCACGGGCACCAGCGCGAACCCGAACAAGGTGTAATCGGGGGCGAGGGCCGCCAGGAGGCTGGCCACACCGAAGGCCCCGGCGGCCCCGAAGATCAGGCGCAGGCGCGGCCGTCCCCGCCGGGCCGAGAGCAGCGCGCCGGCCACCGAGCCGATGGCCATCACCGAATTCATCAGCCCGAAGGCGCTGGCGTCCATGCCGAATTCCGTGCCCACCATCGCCGCGATGAACAGGACGAAGTTCAGCCCGAGGGTGCCCATGATGAAGATCGCCACAAGGACCACCACGATGTCCCGGCGGTGGCGAACGTAGCGCAGGCCCTCAACAATGCGGCCCTTGCCCGCCGCGGCGCGGGGCTGCACACGCAGGGTGCCCATGGGAATGAGGGCCAGGGCCTGGATCATCGCCAGGAACGTCACGGTGTTCAGCAGGAAGACCCCGCCCGGACCCACCACCACGGTGAGCACGCCGGCGACGGCCGGGCCGATCATGCGGGCGACATTGAACGAAGCACTGTTGAGCGCCACGGCGTTGGCCAGGGAATCGTCGCCTACAAGTTCGGAGACGAAGGTCTGGCGGACCGGCGCATCCAGCGCGGACACCAGTCCCAGCAGGAGGGCGAAGACGTAGACGTGCCACAGCTGCCCGGCCCCGGCCACCACCAGGATTCCCAGGCCCGTGCTCAGCAGGGCCATGAGCCCCTGGGTCAGGAAGAGCAGGCGGCGGCGGTTGTAGCGGTCCGCCAGCAGCCCCGCCCAAGGCGCCAGGAAGAGCTGTGGACCCATTTGCAGGGCAAGCGTGATGCCCATGGCGCCGGCGTCATGGTTGCTGAGGTGGTCGAAGACCAGCCAGTCCTGGGCAGTACGCTGCATCCAGGTCCCGACGTTGGAGACCAAGGCGCCCAGGAACCAGACGCGGTAGTTGCGGATGTGCAGGGATTTGAAGGTGGACATCAGTTGCCGCCTTCATCCGGATCACCTGCAGGACACCCCAAGACTTATTCAGCCTCGGATTCGCCGTCGCCGCCATCGTCGTCGGGTTCCTCGTCGGGTTCGTCGGTGTCTTCCGAAGTGTCGGCGCCGCTGGCAGCGTTTTCGGGACCGTCGGCTGCGTCTGCGCCAGCGGACGGTTCGTCGGCCTCGGAACCGGGCTCGCCGTCGTCGTCGGAATCGCTCTCCGGAACCGGGGCCTCATCCTCGGGGCGGACGCGTTTGGCCCACGGGACCCATTCGGGGGCCAGGATGGATTCCTCCGAGGGCAGCAGCCCGAGTTCGCTCACGGTGACCGTCTTGGAGCGGGAATTGCGCGTCACCACGGCGTACCACTGCCAGCCGCCGTAGCCGGGCAGCCGGGACTCGAAGAGGTGCGTGACTACCCGTTCGCCCTCGGACTTCGCCGCGATGTGCGGGCCGATCTCGCTGTCCTTCGCGATGGTGGCCACCGCATCGCGGGCGACGTCGACGGCGGCAGCGAGGAAGGCGTCCGGCTTGCCGACCCGCCACACCGGGACGCCGGCGCGCGGCTTGGCTGCCGGAGCCTTCGCCGGTGCTCCCTGGGACGTGGCCGCAGCGGTTTTCCGCGCGGAAGAGCCCCCGTCCGCCGCTGCGGGAGCGTCGGCCTGGCCGGCTTCTACGGATTCGGAGGTCATGGGTGGCCTAGGCCTCGAGCTCGTCGGCAACCTTGCGGAGGACAGCCGCGATGGCCTTGCCCTTGGCGCCGTCGGGGTACTTGCCGGCGGAGAGGCTGCCGGACAGCTTGTCGAGCACGGACACGAGGTCCTGGACCACGGGGGCGAGCTCGCGGGCGCCCATGCGCTTGGCCTTGGCAACGGACGGCAGCTTGTCCAGCACCCGCAGGCCGAGGGCCTGGGCGCCGCGGCGGCCGTCGGCCACGCCGAACTCGACCCGGGTTCCGGCCTTGAGTTCGTTCACGCCTGCGGGCAGCGCCGATTTGGGCAGGAAGACTTCCTGGCCGTCTTCGGCCGCGAGGAAGCCGAAACCTTTGTCCTTGTCATACCACTTGACCTTGCCGGTGGGCACGTATTCAACCTTCTTCGTTCTTGCGTGGAGACACGGCCGGCAGCTCACCGCATCCGCAGGGTTCCTGCGGGATCAGGGGCGATTGCCTGCTCCGTGTTGGTCTGTTCCCTCAAGGTTATCGTGCCGGGCAGCGATCCCGTGCTTTGGGACGGGCTGTTAGCGTTGCTTCCATGAGTATCACCGGCTACCGCCGCCCCCTGACGATCGCCGCCGCCGTCGTCGCTTTGCTGTCCCTCGCCGCCGTGGGCGGGGTCATGGCGATCGCCGCCGCGGGCAGCGCCGCCCCCGCCTGGATGACGTCGCTTGCCCTCTACGGCCTGCCGCTTGCCTTTCTCGCGATGCTCGTCCTGGTGGTGGACGCGGTGGTCCAGCGCCGCCGGAAATAAGGCAGGGCACGCTGGGTCCTGCGGGCGGTAACGTTGAAGTGATGTCCCTCATCCGCGCGCTCAGCAAGGACCTGGAAGCGCGCAGCGACGACTCGCTGCGGGCCCTGTTCGCCGCGCGTCCGGACCTGATTTCCCCGGCGGCCCCGGACTTCGCGGCCCTCGCTGCACGGGCCAGCGCGCGGGTGAGCGTGCAGCGCGCCTTGGAGCGCCTGACCAAGCCGGAGATGCAGGTCCTCGAAGCCGTGCATCTCTGCACGAACCCGGACACCGGCCACGGCGTTTCCGCCGCAGGACTGAAGAAGGCAATTGCCGGGGCCACGCTGACGGCGCTGGAGGCCATCCTCCACCGGCTCGGGGACCTGGCCCTCATCCACCGCTGCGAGCCGCCCACCGGCACCCATCCGCCCGTGTCCAGGCAGCGTTTCTACCTTCCGGTGGGAAGCCTGAAGGACGTGGTGGGCATCTACCCGGCGGGCCTGGGCCGCAGCTACACGGAACTGGTGCGGCTGCAGCCTGCCTTCGCGCAGCGCGTGGTCCATCTGGTTGCCGAGCTGCGCCGCAGCGGGGCGGGCGTCCCGGAGGCGGCCACCCCCATGGAGGCCGCCCTCGCCCTGCAGCGCTGGACCTCTGGACCCAAGGCCCTGGACCACATCCTCGCCGGCGCCCCGGAGCGGACCCGCGCCCTGCTGGACAAGTTCGGGAACTGGGCCATGGGTGCCGTGCCCCAGGCCCAGCGCATGGCCTCGATCGGCAACGAAGGACCCGACGTCGGCCCTGTCGACTGGCTGCTGGCCCGCGGCCTGCTGGTCCCCCTGGACGCCTCCCACGTGGAGCTTCCGCACAGCGTGGGGCTGGCCCTGCGCAACGGCATGATCGTGGACCATTTCACGGTGCAGGCCCCGCAGCCCGAACTGGGCCTCACTAGCGCCCTGCTCCGCCGGAACGCGGCCCTCGGCGCGATCGCCGAGGCCCTGCGGCTCCTGGGCGAACTGCTCGCGGCCGTGCGCGAGCAGCCGCTCGCCACTCTGCGCAGCGGCGGCGTTGGCGTGCGCGAACTGAAGCGCCTCGCGGACAGGCTCCGGCTGGAAATCCGCGAGACCGGCCTCTTCCTGGAAGTCGCCGCATTGGCCGGGCTCCTGCGCCTGGACGTGGACAGCTCAACTTGGATCCAGCCGCAGGGCCTGGAGTGGCTCGCCCTGCCGCGCCAGGAACAATGGCTCTGGGTGGTCAACGCCTGGCTGGCAAGCGAACGGGCGCCCTCCCTGGTGGGACAGGCTGTGTCGGCATCCGCCGGCCACCAAGGCAGGCCGAACTCCGCCGGAACCACCATCAACGCCCTGTCCGCCGAGGCCCAGCGCCCGGACGCCCCGTTGATCCGGCGTCGCGTGTTGGACATCCTGCAGGAACTCACGGTGGAGGCCTCCGCGCCCGACGGCCGGGCCCCCGTCCTCGACGCGCGTTCCGTCCTGGAACGGGCGGAGTGGTCACAGCCCCGGATGGCCCGCCGCTTCAGCTCCCTGGTGCCAGGGATCCTGCGCGAGGCGGAACTCCTGGGGCTCATCGGTTCCGGCGCGTTCACCCAGCTCGGCGCGGCAATCGCCGTCGAAGAGCCGGACCGGGCCCTGGAAATCCTCGGCGAGCACCTGCCGGCCGCCGTCAACCACGTGCTCCTGCAGGCCGACCTCACTGCCGTGGCGCCGGGGTACCTGGCGCCGGGACTCGGCGAGCGCCTCACCCTGCTCGCCGATGCCGAGGGGCAGGGCCCCGCCACCATCTACCGTTTCTCCGAGGCTTCCATCCGCAGGGCGCTCGACGCCGGCCAGGACGCCGCGTCCATCCTGCAGTTCCTGGGCGAGCACTCCGCCACGGACGTACCCCAGCCACTGGAGTACCTGGTGCAGGACACCGCGTCCAGGCACGGCAGGCTGCGCGTCGCGAGCAGCGCCAGCTTCATCCAGAGCGACGACGAAGCCGCCATCGCCGAACTCCTTCTCGAGGCCGGCGCGTCAAGCCTGGGCCTGGTCCGGATCGCACCCACCGTGCTCACCTCGGCGGCGAGCCCCCGGGAGACCGCGAGGGTGCTGCGCGAGCTGGGACTGTCCCCCACCGTGCAGGAGCCCGAGCCCGCCGTCGTCCGTTATAAGCGGACCGCCGCTGTCGCCGGAAGTGCCCGTCCGGTCTATTCGGCGCCGCGCTCGGCTCCCGCAGAGGACGACGTCGAAGCGCAGCTTGCGGTGCTGCGGCACCGGCGGGGCGGGGCGGCGGAGACCTCCGGCGAGGCGGCCGCGCAGCTGGGGCTTGAGGCGCTGCAGCGCGCCATCCGCCTGAAGCAGGCCGTGACCATGAACGTGGTGGACGGACAAGGGAATTCCAACAGCGAAACGGTTGTTCCTGTGTCCGTCTCCGGTGGTAGGGTCCGGGTGTTCGACCCTGCCCGGGACACCGAACGGGTGCTGTCGATCCACCGGATTGTCGACGTCGAACCCGCGGCCGGGCAGGCCGCCAAGCCACACAAGTAAGGGAGCTTCAGTGAGCGACGGTCCGCTGATTGTGCAGAGCGACAAGACCATCCTGCTGGAAGTGGACCATGAACTCGCCACCGAGGCCAGGCATGCCATTGCGGCGTTCGCCGAGCTGGAGCGCGCCCCGGAGCATGTGCACAGCTACCGGCTCACCCCGCTCGGGCTCTGGAACGCGCGGGCGGCGGGACTGGACGCCGAAAAGGTGCTGGACACGCTCCTGCGGTACTCACGTTTTCCGGTGCCGCATTCGCTGCTGCTGGACGTCGAGGAAACCATGTCCCGCTACGGTCGGCTCCGCTTGGAGAAGGACCCGCAGCACGGACTGGTGATGCGCACGGACGACTATCCCGTCCTGGAGGAGGTCATCCGCGCCAAGAAGATCGCTCCCCTGCTGGGACCGCGGATCGACGGCGAAACCGTGGTGGTGCACTCTTCGCAGCGCGGTCAGCTCAAGCAGTTGCTGCTCAAGCTGGGCTGGCCGGCCGATGACCGCGCCGGGTACGTGGACGGCACGCCGCACCTGATCAGCCTCAACGAGGACGGCTGGCAGCTGCGGCCCTACCAGAAACTGGCCACGGAGAACTTCTGGGCCGGCGGCAGCGGCGTCGTCGTCCTTCCCTGCGGGGCGGGCAAGACGATCGTGGGGGCGGCAGCCATGGCCACCGGTTGCACCACCACGCTGATCCTGGTGACAAACACGGTGGCGGCGCGGCAGTGGAAGGACGAACTGCTCCGGCGGACCACGCTCACCGAGGACGAGATCGGCGAGTATTCCGGCTCGGTCAAGGAGGTCCGGCCGGTCACGATCGCCACCTACCAGGTGCTCACGACCAGGCGGGGCGGGATCTACCCGCACCTGGAACTCGTGGACGGGCACGATTGGGGCCTCATCATCTACGACGAGGTCCACCTCCTGCCCGCGCCGATCTTCCGGATGACGGCAGATCTCCAGGCCCGGCGCCGGCTTGGCCTGACCGCCACCCTGGTCCGCGAGGACGGCCGGGAGGGCGAGGTGTTTTCGCTCATCGGGCCCAAGCGGTACGACGCGCCGTGGAAGGACATCGAAGCCCAGGGCTACATCGCCCCGGCGGACTGCGTGGAAGTCCGGGTGGACCTGCCGCGGGACGAGCGGGTTGCGTATGCGATGGCCGACGACGCCGACAAGTACCGGCTGTGCTCGACGTCGGAAACCAAGACCGCGCTCGTCGAACAGCTGGTTGCCGCTCACGTGGGCGAGCAGCTGCTGGTGATCGGTCAGTACATCGATCAGCTCGACGAAATCGGCCAGCGCCTGGACGCCCCGGTGATCAAGGGCGAAACCCCCGTCCGCATGCGGCAGAAACTGTTCGACGCGTTCCGGGCCGGGGAGATCAACACCCTGGTGGTGTCCAA
Organism: Arthrobacter celericrescens; assembly: GCF_003614925.1. Classification (GTDB taxonomy): domain Bacteria; phylum Actinomycetota; class Actinomycetes; order Actinomycetales; family Micrococcaceae; genus Arthrobacter; species Arthrobacter celericrescens. Next base: position 56,776 of record NZ_QYLP01000035.1, on the reverse strand, counting down.
GGTGGCCAACTTCTCCATCGACCTGCCCGAGGCCTCCGTGGCGATCCAGGTCTCCGGCTCCTTCGGGTCCCGGCAGGAGGAGGCCCAGCGGCTCGGCAGGCTCCTTCGTCCCAAGAAGGACGGCCGGGCGGCGCGGTTCTACGCCCTGGTTGCCCGGGACACCCTGGACCAGGACTTCGCCGCGAGGCGCCAGCGTTTCCTGGCCGAGCAGGGTTATGCCTACCGGATCATGGACGCTAAAGACGTCGGCGCGGCGGGCTGAAAGCCGGGCACGGCCAGTACGGTCAGATAACCGCAAAAGGGCGGGCATCGCCGATTGTCCGGCCGTTATCGCAACGCTATAATCGACCCGCCGGGGGGTGTGTCGCTGGACGGACTTGACTCAGAGGAGTCCGCCAGGCCCCGCCGACAGGCTGGGCCAGCGCCGCAAGGCGCCTTCTGCGTGCATTGCCACCCACTCATTCCGGCCGACGCCTGGCACTCTCTCCCCGTTTCTCCCCTCCGGGCACCGGCACGTCCGGCAATGTGCGCGGCCGCGGTCACGGACTGCGGCGCCCGGCCCCGCAAGGACCGGGCATTATGAAGCGTTCTCAATGTTGGGAAGCGATCACTATGCACAGAAAGACACGCGCACAAATCGGCGTCGGATTGGCCGTTTTTGCGCTGGCCTTGAGCGGCACCACCGCCGCCCAGGCAAACCTCTCCGGAAGCAGCTTCGATGCCGCGGACGGCAACCTCGTCGTCGATGACGAGGCCATGGACTGGGCCAACGCAGGCATCGACTGTCCGCCCGGAACCGTCCTCGGATGTGGGCTCGACAAGGACACGGGCCAGACCGATGATTCCTTCGGCAATGGCACCAAGGAAGACGACGCCGTACCGAGCGTGATCGACGGCTCCATTCCGAACAACAAGAGCGACCTGCTTCGCTTCTATACCCGGCTCATCCCGGAAAACGGCGATGACTTCCTCTACCTCGCCTGGGAGCGTGTCCAGGAACCAAACGGCACCACCAACATGGACTTCGAGTTCAATAAGTCCAGCGTCCTCTCGGGCAACGGCGTCACTCCGGTCCGCTCGGCCGGTGACGTCCTCATTAAGTACGATCTGTCCCAGGGCGGCGTGAACCCCATCCTCGGCTACCACCTTTGGGTAACCACCGGCAATCCCCGGACGGTGTGCGAAGCTTCGAACACCGTTCCTTGCTGGGACAAGGTCCACAGCCTGACAGGGTTCTTCGAAGGCTCAATCAACTCTGTTCCGGTCACGGACCCGATTGCCCCGAACGCCCCGCGCACCCTCAGCGTCCGGACCTTCGGCGAAGCCGCCATCAACCTGACCGATGCCGGCCTCATCCCGCCGGGAGCCTGCCTGCCGTTCGCATCTGCGTACCTGAAGAGCCGCTCGTCCGACTCCTTCACCTCGGCAGTGAAGGACTTCATCGCACCGATCAGCGCCGGCGAATCCCGGTGTGGAACGATCAACGTAGTCAAGCAGGATGACGACAGCCCGGCTTCACCGCTCCAGGGCGCCGTCTTCACGCTGTACAACGACAATGCCCCTGTGGGCGGAACCCTCGGTGCCGAGGACACAGCGACAACCACCACCTGCACCACCGGTGCTGACGGCAAGTGCTCCTTCACCAACATCCTGGTGGGCAACTACTGGGTGGTGGAAACCACGACGCCTCCGGGCCACGACACCGCAGCGCCGCAGGCTGTCACGGTGACGGGCGGTTCCACGGTGACCCTCACCTTTGTCAATCCACGCGACTTCAAGATCATTGTCCTCGTGTGCAAGGAAGCCGATAACTCGCTCTACTCCAGCACGGTGACCGTTGACGGCGTGGACAAGGCCTCGCTCGCGGCGGCGCCTTCCGGCCTGACGGCTGCGCAGCTGTGCGGCCTCGGCGGAGCGGCCTACGACGACAAGAGTCATGGAAACCACCCGGCGAACGTCAACATCCCGCAGTAGGCACCACCTGAACCGCTGATACGCGGCTCGCAACAAATACCGGCTCGCAACAAGCCGCGCAATGAATCCGAGGGACTCCGGCCGCAGGCCGGGGTCCCTCGTTTGCCGGGGGCTTCATCGGCGGCGCGGCCCGGCGGCTTCAGGACCCAGCAGGTAGTCGGCCGCGGTGGCCCGCACCACCTGGCTGACGGTGTCCAGCAGCGGCGACGACGTGCGCCAGCGCTGCCAGTACAGCGGAACGTCGAAGGGACGTTCCGGTGCCAGCTCCACCAGGCGCCCTGCATCCACCTCCGGCAGGCATTGGATTTCGGGGACGAGGGCCCAGCCGAGGCCCAGGCGGACGGCGTCGAAGAAGTCCTGCGACGCCGGAACGTAGTGCCGCGGCCCCCGCGCCGGCCGCGCCGGCCGCGCCGCACGGCTGCGTGATTTCCTGAACAGGCCGTCGAGGAAAACGTCCTGGTAGGTATCCTTCCGGTCGAAGTCGACTGCGGGAGCAGCATTGAGCTGCTGCGGATCCAGCGGGCTCCCATCACCGACGTCCGGCAGCCATTGTTCGACGAAATCCGGCGCGCCCACGGCCCGGTAGCGCATGGTGCCCAAGGGTTCCACACGGCACCCCTGCACCGCTTCGGGGGTGGCCGTCACTGCCGCCATCACATCGCCCGAGCGCAACAGGCCCGCAGAATGCTGCTCGTCGTCCCGGCGCAGATCGAAGGCCACGTCCAGCCCGGCGGGCATCCTTGCCAGTGCGCGCAGAAACCAGACAGCGAGGGAGTCCGCGTTGATCGCGATGGGCATGCTGTGATGCTCCGGGGACCCGGCAGTGAGCCCCAGCTCGCGTGCTGCGTCCTCCTCAAGCTGCGCCATCTGCCTGGCCAGGCGCAGCACCACTTCCCCGGCCGCTGTCGCCTCGACCGGATTGCTGCGCCGCAGCAGGACCTGGCCGGCGCTGTCCTCCAGCGACTTGAGGCGCTGGGAGACGGCCGAGGCCGTCACGTGGAGGTGCCGGGCGGCGGCTTCGAGGGTGCCTTCGCTGACGACGGCGGCAAAGGTGCGCAACTGCTCGGAGGAAAAGCGGCTCATAAGATCATCTTAGGGATGCTAAGAATCTTTAGCTGGTCTAACCACGTGGGCGACCGTAGCGTCGATGGGGTGGAAATCAGCGGAATCATTCATGCAATCGTCCTGGGCCTCGGCACCGGACTCGCCCTCATCGTGGCCATCGGAGCCCAGAACGCCTTTGTGCTGCGGCAGGGCCTCCTCGGCCGGCATGTGGCCGCCGTCGTTGCGGTGTGCGCGGTCTCCGACGCTGCGCTCATCGCCGCCGGGATCCTCGGCATGGGGGGCTTGGTGACTGCCGCGCCGGCCGTAGTGGTGGCACTGCGGTACGTCGGTGCCGCGTTCCTGTTTTGCTACGGGGCCATGGCGGCACGGCGCGCCTTCCGTCCGCAGTCCCTGCTTCCCGGGGAAGACGACGGCGACGGGCGGGCTGATGGCGGACTGACTGCGGGAACCGGGCCTGCAGGGGCGGGGTCCGCCGCGCCGGGGTCGACAGCCCTCGCGACCAAGACCCGCGCCACGGGCCTGGCCCCGGCGCTGGCCACCATCCTGGCCCTGACCTGGCTCAACCCCCACGTCTACCTGGACACTGTGGTCCTGCTGGGCTCGGTGGCCAATGCCCAAGGCGAAGGGCTGCAGTGGTGGTTCGGCGCGGGAGCGGTGCTGGGCAGCATCCTGTGGTTTTGCTCGCTGGGCTTCGGGGCCCGCCTGCTCCGGGGGTTCTTCGCCCGGCCGGCCTCGTGGCGGATCCTCGACGGCGGCATCGCCGTGACGATGACCGCGCTGGCGGCGGGGCTGGTGCTGGGAAACTAACGCGCCGGGAAAACCAACGCGCGGAAAACCAAGGCGGTCTTCAAGCCACCAGGCGTCCCGCACGGGCCGCCGGAACGGCATCCACCGTAGCCCAGGATTCCGGGGCGGACAGCTTCGAGTCCGCGAAGCGCTCGGCCTCGGCCAGGCCGTCGAAGGTCTCATGCCCGAGGCGTCCAGACTCCGCGTCAAGGTAGTGGACGTGGTATTCGGTGGTGGAACCGGTCTTCGGTGCTGCTTGCTGTGTCATGGCTCCAGTGTGGAACCGGGCACTGACATTTTTGCCTTCCCGCCCCGGCGTGTCCGTATCCAGGCGGCAGGCCAGGCGGCAGTCCAGGCGGCCCGCAGTCCAGGAACCTGGATGTTCCTCACAACAAGCGTCCAGCAAACTCACAGTTACTGGGAGCACCATGAATGCATGAAGAAGAACGGTCCTGAAGCCAAGCTCCTTGTTGTCGACGACGAACCGAACATCCGCGAATTGCTCTCCACCTCGCTGCGGTTCGCAGGTTTTGACGTTGTCGCCGCAGCCAACGGACGCGAGGCGCTGGCCGCCGTCGAGCAGCATGCCCCGGACCTCGTGGTCCTGGACGTCATGCTCCCGGACATGGACGGTTTCACCGTCACCCGCCGCCTGCGCGCCTCGGGCAAGCACTTCCCGGTGCTGTTCCTGACCGCCAAGGACGACACCGAGGACAAGGTCACCGGACTCACTGTCGGCGGGGACGACTACGTCACCAAACCCTTTAGCCTCGACGAAGTGGTAGCCCGGATCCGCGCGGTGCTGCGCCGGACGCAGCCGCTTGAGGACGACGACGCCGTCCTCCGGGTGGACGACCTGGAGCTCGACGACGACGCCCACGAGGTGCGCCGCGGCGGCACCGTGATCGAGCTGTCGCCCACCGAGTTCAAGCTGCTCCGCTACCTGATGCTGAACCCGAACAGGGTCCTGTCCAAGGCCCAGATCCTCGACCACGTCTGGGAATACGACTTCAACGGCGACGCCTCGATCGTGGAGTCCTACATCTCCTATCTGCGCCGCAAGGTGGACATCGATCCGGACTCGGCAGGCCTCATCCAGACCAAGCGCGGCGTAGGCTACGTGCTGCGGACAGCGGAGAAGCGCTGACCTTGAGCGAACGTTGGAGGTCGGCCTCCCTGAAGTCACAGCTCGTGGCGATCATCATGGGCCTGCTGCTCCTGGCACTCGCCGCGACGGGCGCCGGAACCCTGACCCTGGTGCGGAGCTACCTGCAGGACCAGGTGGACGACAAGCTGCGGGCCGCCGTCGAACTCGCACGGCAGCAGCGTTCCTTCGACAAGCTCGAACCCAATCCCGCCGTCCCCACCGACTACTCCCTCATGCTTTTCAGCCCCGGGGCCGCCCCGTACCCCTTCGGCGGCGACAAGGACATCCACCCGGCTATCACCAGCTTCTCCCCTGATACTGCCCGCAGCTACGGCCTCCAGCCCTTCCAGGTGCGCGGCACGGACGGGAACAACTGGCGCGTGGTGGCCGTCGTCGTCGTGGACACCAGCACCGGGCAGAACGCGGTGGTAACCGTGGGCCTGCCGCTGACCCCGGTGGACAAGGTCATGGAGCATGCCACGCTGGTGGTGGTCGGCGTCGGGCTGCTGACGCTGGTGTTGGCATTCTTCATCGCCACGTGGACGGTGGGCCGGTCCTTCCGGCCGTTGGTGCGCGTGGAGAAGACTGCCGCGGCCATCGCCGCCGGGGACCTGTCCCGCCGCGTGGAGATCGAAAACCCCGCCACGGAAGTGGGCCGGCTGAGCGCATCACTGAACGCGATGCTCGCCCATATTGAGACGTCCTTCGCCGCACGTGCGGCCTCGGAGGGCCGGATGCGGCGCTTCGCCGCCGATGCCTCCCACGAACTGCGTACTCCCCTGGTGACCATCCGCGGTTTTTCCGAGCTCTACCGGCACGGCGCCCTGGCCACCCCCGAAGACGTCGGCACTGCGATGGGCAGGATCGAAAGCGAAGCCAAGCGCATGGGATCGATGGTCGAGGACCTGTTGATGCTTGCCCGCCTGGACGAACAGCGGCCGCTGCAGCTCAACCCCGTGGACCTGCGGCTGCTGGCCAACGACGCCGTGCTGGACTCCCGGGCGAACTCCCCCGGCCGGGCGTTCTCGCTCACCGGGATCGACGGCGGCGCGGCGGTTGCGGCTCCGGTGCTCGGCGATGAGGCGAAACTGCGCCAGGTGCTGGGGAACCTGGTGGGCAATGCCCTGCGCTACACGCCCGAAGGGACGCCCGTGGAGATCGGCGTCGGGGTACGGAACACCGAAGCCGGCGAGATTTCGGTCCTGGAGGTGCGGGACCACGGCGCCGGCATCCCTGTGGAGGAAAGGCCGCGGATCTTCGAGCGTTTCTACCGTGCGGACACGTCCCGGACCCGGGAGACCGGCGGAAGCGGGCTGGGCCTGGCGATCGTTTCAGCGATCGTCGCCTCCCACGGCGGTACCGTCCGGGTGGAAGACACCGACGGCGGCGGGGCCACGTTGGTGGTCAGCCTCCCCCGCCGCGACGGCCTGTCCGGGCAGGAACTTTCAGAGCGGGGACTTCCTGGCGAAGGCCACTCCGGTCGAGGCCAGGACGCCGCCGACGCCGCAACCGGGCCCGTTTCCTAGCCGATACGGCGCCCGGATCGGCGGAATTGCGGCAGTTGTCCACATAGCGGCTCCGGGCACTGGAGGGCTGCAATGCCCGGACCTAGGCTCATTGGCGTGGACCACAGCCAGCCGCATCAGCGGACCCGCCAGAGTCGAAAGGCAACGCCATGAGCGTCATTTCCGTCGATACCGAACTGCTCCAATTGAAATCAACCAGCGTCAAGGCGACTGAGGACCGGATCAGGGCAGACGTCCAAGCCATGAAGCGGGGGCTCGACGAGCTCAACGCCACGTGGAAAGGCACAGCTGCCAACAATTTCCAGAGCCTCATTGCCGAATGGACGCTGACGCAGAACAAGGTGGAAGCGTCCCTGGCCTCCATCAACCTCGCGCTGTCCATGGCCGCTGCCGCCTACCTGCAGACCGAGCAGGGAAACACCCAGAGGTTCACCTACTGACAGGGGCGCACCGCCGGCGCGGACTCCGTCGGCAACCCACGACGTTCCGCCAACAAAGCCCTGCGGGGCCGGCCATCCCCCAGGCAGGCCCCGCAGCTCCCCCGTAAGCTCCCGGACGTCCCCTTAGCTCTCGGGCGTCCCCTGGTGGAAGCGGAGCCGCCACTGGCCCCGGTCGAGCAGCCAGAGCGAGCTGCGCAGGGACGCACCGGCACGTGAACGGCTGCGGTAGTTGAGCAGCATCGAGTTTTCGCTGAGCCGGTCGGCGCTCAGCAGTTCCACCTCGATGGCCTCCCCGGGATCCTCCTCGAGGGCCATCAGCATCGCATCCCTCGTCCAGTAGCGCCCGGAGCTGCCGATCTCGGCGAAGTCCGGGTGCAGGAGGACGCCCCTCCTGCCGATGTCTGCGCGGACGTCGGGGCGCAGCAGTTCCCGCTCCAGGCCAAGCACAATGTCCTCGGCGGGGACTTCGCCGGACGAAACGATCTCGTCGTCGAGTTCGCTGAAGAGATCCGCCTGGCCGAAGAGGCCGGACTCACCAAAGAGGGCCGGCTCCGCGTGCAGGCGGGCAGGAGCGGCAGTCCGGGCGGCGGCTGCGGGCGCGGCAGTTCGGGTTGCGGCAACGGTGGCTGCACCGCCTGCACCTGCGGCGGCATCCGGCACGGCACCGCCGGCGGGCACCTTCTGCGCGGCGCCGGGGAATCCGGGGCCGACGGGCGCGGCGGTTCCCTGCTGGTAGGCGAAGGCCACGGCGCGGGCGCGTTCGTCAGCGGCCTCGTTGAGGTCGTGGCCTGCGTGCCCCTTGACCCATTCGAAGGTGTACTTGCGGCCTGCGATGGCCTGGTCGATTTCCTTCAGCAGGTCCACGTTGAGCACGGGCTTGCCGTCAGCCTTGCGCCAGCCTTTGCGCTTCCACCCTGCCATCCATTTGGTAATGCAGTTGATGACGTACTGGCTGTCGCACAGGATCCGGAGGTCCTCCTGGGGCAGGTGGGCGGTGGACCTGAAGAGGTCCAGCACCGCCATCAGTTCACCTTGGTTGTTGGTGCCGTGCGGCCAGCCCCCTGCCTGCCAACAGGAGTCGTCAACGTACCAGGCCCAGCCAGCAGGCCCGGGATTGCCGAGGGCGGAGCCGTCGGCGGCAGCAATAATCGTCATGCCTTCAATCCTGCCAGACGGGACTGACAGCGAAACCCGCTGGGGAAAGGCGGCCCCGGACAGCGGACCGGCAAAACGCCGACGGCGGCCCCCACCGAAGTGGGAACCGCCGTCGTGCGTGGTGCGCGGAAGGCGCTGGGGGCCTAGAAGCCGCCCATGCCGCCCATCTCGTCGGCGCCGGGGCCGGCCGGGGCAGCCTTCTCAGGCTTGTCGGCAACGACGGCCTCGGTGGTCAGGAACAGACCGGCGATGGAGGCAGCGTTCTGCAGGGCAGAGCGGGTGACCTTGACCGGGTCGTTGACGCCGGCAGCCAGCAGGTCTTCGTAGACCGTGGTGGCGGCGTTCAGGCCGTGGCCCGAGGGCAGGCCGCGGACCTTGTCCACCACAACGCCCGGCTCGAGGCCGGCGTTGAAGGCGATCTGCTTCAGCGGAGCGTCGATGGCAACGCGGACGATGTTGGCGCCGGTTGCTTCGTCGCCTTCGAGCTGCAGGTTGGCGAATGCCTTGGCACCGGCCTGGATCAGGGCAACGCCACCACCGGCGACGATGCCTTCCTCAACGGCAGCCTTCGCGTTGCGGACGGCGTCCTCGATGCGGTGCTTGCGTTCCTTGAGTTCGACCTCGGTTGCGGCACCGGCCTTGATGACTGCAACACCGCCGGCCAGCTTGGCCAGGCGTTCCTGCAGCTTCTCGCGGTCGTAGTCGGAGTCGGAGTTCTCGATCTCGGCGCGGATCTGCGCCACGCGGCCGGCGATCTGCTCGGCGTCGCCGGCACCTTCGACGATGGTGGTCTCGTCCTTGGTGACGACAACCTTGCGGGCCTGGCCCAGCAGTTCGAGGCTGGCGTTCTCGAGGCTGAGGCCGACCTCGGAGGAGATGACCTGGCCACCGGTGAGGATGGCGATGTCGGCCAGCTGGGCCTTGCGGCGGTCACCGAAGCCCGGGGCCTTGACGGCGACGGACTTGAAGGTGCCACGGATCTTGTTGACGATCAGGGTGGCCAGGGCCTCGCCCTCGATGTCTTCGGCGATGATCAGCAGCGGCTTGTTGGACTGCATGACCTTCTCCAGGACCGTGACGAGTTCCTTCACGTTGGAGATCTTGGAGTTGACGATCAGGATGTACGGGTCTTCGAGGACCGTTTCCTGGCGCTCTGCGTCGGTGACGAAGTAGGCGGAGATGTAGCCCTTGTCGAAGCGCATGCCCTCGGTGAGCTCGAGCTCCAGGCCGAAGGTGTTGGACTCCTCGACGGTGATGACACCTTCCTTGCCGACCTTGTCCAGGGCTTCGGCGATGAGGCTGCCGATTTCGGAGTCGCCGGCGGAGATCGATGCAGTGGCGGCGATCTCTTCCTTGGTCTCGATTTCCTTGGCGGAGTTCAGCAGTTCGGCGATGACGGCGTCAACGGCCTTCTCGATGCCGCGCTTGAGGGACAGCGGGTCGGCACCGGCGGCAACGTTGCGCAGGCCTTCCTTGACCAGGGCCTGAGCGAGCACGGTAGCCGTGGTGGTGCCGTCGCCAGCGACGTCATCCGTCTTCTTGGCAACTTCCTTGACCAGCTCGGCGCCGATCTTCTCGTACGGGTCGTCGAGTTCGATCTCCTTGGCGATGGAAACACCATCGTTGGTGATCGTGGGGGCGCCCCACTTCTTTTCCAGGACGACGTTGCGGCCACGCGGGCCGAGGGTGACCTTGACGGCGTCGGCGAGGGTGTTCAGACCCCGCTCGAGACCGCGGCGTGCCTCTTCATCAAATGCAATGATCTTGGCCATAACGGCGGTAGTCCTTTCGGGACAGTCGTTAAGAAGGAGCCCTGCAGCGGTGCCCGCGACGGACGGCCAGTTCCTTGCGGCCTCTGTACGCCGCGCAGTCCGGACCTCACCTCGGCAAGGTTTTCTTGATCCCTGGCGACTGCGGCTCCATCGACGGCGTCAACCGGCGAGGATTAGCAGTCAGTGCCAGTGAGTGCTAAGTCAATAATTAGCACTCACCCGGGGAGAGTGCAAGCACAAGGCCGGACGGATCGGGCCTGGCGGGGCCGTGTTCGCCAGGGGTGATCATCCGCAGATCAGGACGCGGCGGAGCGTGCGGCCGTTTCCTTGCCCACCATCTTGGCCGTATTGTCCGGGCCGTAGCCGAAAACCATGTAGTTCGCCGAGGTGATGTCGCCGTTGGCATCAAAGGCGATGGCACCGGATTCGCCGTCGTAATCCGGCGTCTTGCCCGCCTTCAGTGCAGTCACGCATTCCCCGTACGTGCCGCACGTGGTCCGGTCCTTCCCGGTGGCGGCCTTCGGCAGCACCCCGCCGGACACCGTGGTGAGGGACGCGGCGATGGAGGCTCCGGCGTCGTCCTCCGCAGCGGAGGCGGCAATAGCCGCCAGGTTCACGGCGTCGAACGTCTCGGCGGCGAAGGTCATGTCCTTCAGTCCCGGGTCGATGCCCACCAGTTCGTTCTGGAAGTCCGTCCCCGGGGAGGTTCCCGGCAGCACGCCGCGGGCGCCGTCCAGTCCACCGGCGCCCACTTCGCTGCCGTATTGGCGGATGGCGCCGTCGCTGAGGAGCAGTTTCTTCCCGGAGATGCCCGCGTTGAGCAGTTCCGTGAGGGCTCCCTGCGCACCGCGGCGCGCAACCACGACGACGGCGTCCGGCGCAGCGTCCCTGAGCGTCGCCACTGCGGATCCGGCCTTGCCGTCGGCGAAGCCCGCCGCGGGCAGCGCCTCCATGCCAAGCCGCCGGGCAGCATCCGACACTGCCGCGGAGACCTCCTTGCCGTAGTCGCTGTCTTCGTGCAGCACGGCAAGGCGCTTCGCACCGCCGTCGTGGGCAAGCTTCGCGAGCACGCTCCCCTGCGCGGAGTCGGCAGCCGAGGTGCGGAAGTAGTATCCGCCGCTCCGGTAGCTGCTCAAGGCTGTCGCCGTGTTGGCCGGCGAGATCACCGGCACTTTGGCGCGGGAGAGGACGTCGATCGCTGCCGGGGCGTGGCTGGAGTCGCTGGGTCCGATGACGACGTCGGCGCCGGCATCGAGCAGGGAGTGCGCTTGGGCCCCGGCGTCGCGGCCGAATTCTGCGGAGTCCGCCGTGGCGTTTGGCGGGAGCAGCTCTACGGGCTGGCCCTTGTGCCCGCCCGCCGCGTTGATCTGCTTGACGGCGAGCTTCGCGGCGGCGAGCTCCGACTCGTTCAGGAACGCTGAGTCACCCGTATTGTCCAGGAGCAGGCCGATCCGCAGCGTCCCGTCGCCGCTGGCTTCCACGGAGTCCAACCGGGCATTTCCGATCGGCGCGCAGGCGGAGACGGCAAGGACAAGGCCGGAAGCAAGTGCCAGGGCCCACATTCCACCGTTGGGCGCTGGACGCCGGCCGAGGGCTGACTGCACTAGATCAACCGGACGCTCTCTGCCTGCGGCCCCTTCTGGCCTTCGCCGAGCTCGAATTCCACGCGCTGGCCTTCTTCAAGGGCGCGGAAGCCGTCCATCTGGATGGCGGACCAGTGCACAAAAACGTCGTCCCCGGTTTCATCGACGGTGATGAAGCCGTACCCCTTTTCGGCGTTGAACCATTTGACGGTTCCCAAAGCCATGTTCCCCACACTTTCAGTTTGCGAGCCGCCTCCGGGATCTCCGGAGCGGCTTCATCCACTGTAACCAAGGTCACCGCCGCGGGGAGGTGCCAGGCCGGTGTCGGGAAGCAATGTTATTCAGGCGTAACCGGAGTGCCCGTGGGAGCCGGTGGTGGGCCCACGCCGGCGAGGGACCCGCATCGAGCGAAGCGAGATGTGGGAGCCGGTGGGGATTAGTTATACCCGGGGCCGAGGACGACGACGACCGGTACCTGGTACTCGGCGGTGTCGAGTAGCGCTGTGATGCCCAGGAGCTTGCCGAGGGCTTCGGCGTTGCCCTTCTGTTCCGGGCCGTTGTAGAAGATCGCGGAGGCCTGCTGCGGGGCGCCCTGCCAGTTGCCGACGTCGGACAACGCCCAGCCGTCGTTCTGCACCGTAGTGGAGACCCTGCTGGCGAGGCCGCTGACCCCGGCCCCGTTGTAGACCGCCACCGGGGTGGTCTTGTCGACAGGGTCGGTGCTCGTCGGCGTCTCGCTAGGCGTCGGGGTCGCGCTCGGGCTTGCGCTGGGGGCGCTACTCGCGGAGGGCGACGCCGTGGGCTGCTGCGAGGCGGCCTCCTGGCTCGGCGAGGCCGTGGGCGCGGATTTCGGCAGGAACATGAACGCCGTCAGGCCGACCACCAGAGCCAGGGCTCCGAGGACCAGGACCGGCCACAATGCCGGGCGGGAGGCCGGCGTGATGACGCGGTGGACACCCTGGCGCGAGGAGTTCTGCGGCACACGGTCGAATTCATCGCGGGGGAATTTGGTCATGATGAAGCGGTGTCCTTGCTGCTTGCTGCGGGAATCAGCCCTGCACCCAAGCGGCGGGGCTCAGGCGTCGGATCCGAGGCGGCGGGCCGTGCGGGCGCGCTGCCGTGACGTACGTAGTCTACGCAATCTCTTCACGAGCATCGGGTCGTGGGCCAGCGCATCCTCGGAGTCGATAAGGGCGTTGAGGAGCTGGTAGTAGTGCGTCGCCGAGAGGTCGAACAGCTCCCGGATGGCCTGTTCCTTGGCGCCTGCGTACTTCCACCACTGGCGTTCCAGGGCCAGCATCTGCTGCTCCCGCGAGCCGAGCGGAGAGTCGCTGCGGACTTCTGCGGTGAGGTCATCCAGCGCCCATGCACCGGCTCCCGGCGCCATGGGTTCCTGCGCGGGCTCTGCCACGACACACTCCTTCGACGCTTGCCAACACAATCCCTCCCCATGGTAACGGGCAAATAACAGGCATGTCATTTGCCGGGCCGTTTCGCCGCCGGTCCCTGCGCGGGAAGAATGGAGGCGTGGGAAGCGATGAAGCGCTGTTTGAACTCGACGCCGGAAACAGCTCCGCGGATTTCGAGGAGCTCCGCGGCCTGCCGCTGTCCGCGCTCGTGGCCCCGGACTGGGCGGAGGCGCTGGCAGGGGTGGAGCCGGAGCTCCGCGCCGTGCTGGGCTTCGTCGCGGCCGAATCGGCCCGCGGAGCCGAGGTGCTCCCGGCCGCAGCCGACCTGCTCCGTGCCTTCCGCCAACCCCTTGCCGGGGTGAAAGTGTTGATCCTCGGCCAGGATCCGTACCCGACGCCGGGCCACCCCATCGGGCTCTCCTTCGCGGTCTCGGGGGCTACCCGGCCCATTCCCCGGAGCCTGACGAACATCTACCGCGAAATGGAATCCGATCTGGGCCTGCCGCCGCGGACCCACGGCGACCTCAGCGCCTGGAGCAAGGAGGGCGTGCTGCTGCTGAACAGGGTCCTGAGCGTCACCGCTGGCAGTGCCGGATCGCACCGGGGCAAGGGTTGGGAGGCAATTACGACGGCGGCCGTCATCGCCGTCGCCGGCCGCCGCACCGCGGACGGGAAACGCAAGCCGCTGGTCGCCATCCTCTGGGGGAAGGACGCCGCCGCGGTGGGGCCGCTCCTGGACGGGACGCCGTCGATCTCATCTGCACACCCGAGCCCCCTGTCCGCCTCGCGCGGATTCTTCGGCTCGCGGCCCTTCAGCACGGCCAACGAGCTTCTTGCCGACCAGGGCGCCGGGCCGGTCAACTGGGAACTGCCCCCGCGGCCCTAACCGCGCAGGTCCTTCCGGACAGCCCTTAGGCTTAACGGGTGACTTTCCTTCCGGCCACCTCCTCCGCGAACCGTACCTCCCGCCCGCAGGTCAACCTGACCGTGCTGCGCACCGAACAGCTGTCGCCGCACTTGGTGCGAGTCATTGCCGGCGGTCCCGGATTCGCCGGCTACGTGAACAACGACTTCGTGGACCGCTACGTCAAGATCGTGTTCCCGCAGCCCGGCGTCGCCTACGAAGAACCGCTGGACCTGTGGAAGATCCGGGACACCATGCCGCGGGAGCAGTGGCCCTACACCCGCACCTACACCGTGCGGTGGGTGGACGAAGAGGCACAGGAACTGGCAGTCGACTTCGTGGTCCACGGCGACGAGGGACTGGCCGGGCCGTGGGCGCTGCAGGCCAAGCCCGGCGACAGCCTGGTCTTCACCGGCCCAGGCGGCGCCTACAACCCGGATCCCGCGGCGGACTGGCACCTCTTCGCAGGAGACGACGCCGCGCTGCCGGCCATCGCCGCCTCGATCGAGTCCCTCCCGGCCGATGCCAAGGGCCTGGCGTTCCTCGAAGTGGACAGCGAACGCGACGTGCTGGAGATCAAGGCGCCGGCCGGCGTCGAACTTTCCTGGCTCTTCCGCGAGGGAGTACCCGCCGGCTCCGGCAGCTTCCTGCTCGATGCCGTGCGCAACGCCGAGTGGCTGCCCGGACGCGTCCACGTCTTCGCCCACGGAGAGCGCGGCTACATGAAGGGCCTGCGCGACATATTCTTCCGCGAGCATGAATTGGAGCGCGGCCAGGTGTCGCTTTCCGGCTACTGGGCTCAGGGCCGGGTAGAGGACCAGTTCCAGGCTGAAAAGAAGCTCCCGGTAGGCCAGATCCTCTAGCCGTCCGACGGCGGTTGGCGGCGGCTCACCACCGCTGTGGCACCGCTGCGCGCCTTACCGGCGACGGCGGACCCTGCGCCGCTCGTTGCTGGCCAGGTTCCTGGTCAGCGGACGCGCGAGGTTGTCGCCGAGCACGATTCCCGCGGCGGTTGCCAGGACGATCGCCCCGGCATTGAGCATGCCCCCGGTCCCGGCAAGGATGTCCGCTTCCTCGATCGTCAACACATACATCGAACGGAATATGGTCAGGCCGGGCAACAGGATCAACGCGGCCGGAACAGCCACCACCAGCTGCGGCGCACCGAGCCGGAGGGCCACAATGCGGGCCAGCAAGCCGATCACCACGGCGGACAGGGCCGGCGACAACCGGCCCCCGAGCCCCAGCGCCGTGGCGCCCCACAGCACGAAGAAGCCCACCAAGCCAACTGCCGCCGTCGGCAGCAGCAACTTCAGCTGGGTCTGTTCCGTGATGCCGATCGCCACGACCGCGAGGCCGATCAGGAGCGCCTGCGCCCACAAAGGATAGGCGTCCGGGAAGGTTTGGGTGACGTCGATCGCCTGGCTGCCGAGGCGGTCGCCCAGGACGAGGGCGACGGCGATGCCGGCCACGATGGCGCCGAAGGTCAGGATCGTGGATAGGAAACGCCCGGCCGCCGTGACAGGAAAGCCGTTGATGGCGTCCTGCACCGAGGAGACGAGCCGGCCCGTGGGCAAGAGCAGCAGGATGCCGCCCGCCACCACGATCGAGGGGGCGATGTCCGCCCCGGCCCAGCGGAGCATGACGGCGATGAAGGTCACCAGGAAGGCACACGCCGCCGTCACATAGAAATCGGGAGTCCGCCAGCGCCCGAGCTGCCGGGCAAGGAGGCTGACGAGCAGGTTCGAGAGGAAGGCGAGCGCTGAAGCCCCGGGCCCCCCGCCCAGCACTCCGACGAAGGCCGCTGCGAACACACCGAAAGCCACAGTGACCATCCAGCGCGGGAAGGGCTTGCTCTTGCGGATGATGTCGTTCAGGCGGCGGACAGCTTCGTCGCGGCCCACGCCCCCGGCCACGATGTCGGAGACCAACTGGTGCACTTGGGCCAGCCCGGCATAGTTGTTGGTCCAGGAACGCACCACCCGGATCAGGGTCAAGGGGGTCTGGTCCTTGGGCGAGTAGTTGATGGCCACCGACTGGTTGGTGATATCCACCTCGATGTACTTCAGGCCAAGGGAGGCGGTCACAGCGATGATGCTGGTTTCCACTTCCAAGGCGCCGGCACCGTAACGGAACATCGTCTCGGCCAGGTGCAGCGCGAAGTCGATGGTCTTCCGGGCGGAGGCATCCACCCCGCCCACCTGGATGGTCGGGTTCGCATACGGGCTGCCGGCGAGCCGGTCCACGATGCTCAGCGGAGCAGTGGGCGGGTTTTCGCCCTGCACCAGCCGCCGGAGCATCCGCCGGGCGCTGATGTTCTGCTGGACCTGCGAGGGGCGGATCGGCTGGGTCTTGGGCAGTCCGTCCGTCTGGGGCCGGCTGCCTGCGTCCGACTTGTTTTCAGGGCGGTCGGTCAAGCGGGTCTTCCTCCAGGTTGTGCGGCCATCAAGGCCATGCAGCGGCTTGCTGCTGCGATTCTAGTAAAACTGCTGCCCGGTGCGGCGCGTGTAGAGCTGGCGGGCGATCCGCTCTCCTGCAACGGTCCAGAGTTTGTATTTCAGGGGGCTGAGGACCTGGTCGTAGCATCCCACGAAGTCCGTGACCGTCTTGCTGAAGCTGGTCTTGAACAGGCCCAGGCCGTGGAAGGGGTGGGAGCTGTCCTTGACCTTGTCCGCCGGCGGCGTGCCGCAGAAGTCGTACTCGGTGCAGCCCAGCTCCTTGACCTGGTTGATGGCGGTCCACTGCACCAGGTGCGAGTCGCCGTACTGGCCGCGCTGCTGCAGGGACCCGCCGTCCTTGTAGGTGCCCTTGCGGCCGTAGTTGATCACGAAGGCACCCACGGAGGGGACGCCGTTTTCATAGACGAACAGCAGCCGGCCCTGGTCGCGCTTGATGAAGTTGGTCCAGAAGCGGTTGTAGTAGTCGAACTCGCGGACCCGCACCTGGGACTTGGCTTCCACTGTGTTGGTCATGAGCCCGTACATGGCGCGGAAGTTCTCCTCCGTGGGGTCCATGTTGAGCACCTCGACGCCTTCGCGGATGGCCCGGCGCACGGCGTTGCGGCCGCGGGAGTGGAGGGTGCGGAGCAGCGGCTGCTCCTCAAGGGAGATGTCCAGGAGCGCCGTGGAATCGTTCGGCTGCAGGTTGGGCGTCTTGACGAGCCCGGTGGCATCGATGGCCGAACGGGCCTCGTCGGTGAGCACGATGTCCGGTTCGATCTTGATGGCGAACACTCCGGCCTTGCTGCGCTTCACGAACTCCGCGTTGGCATGGACGATGCCGGCGATGTCCGCCACTTCGGCAACGTCGGGGCCCTTGATGAGGTACCAGAGCTTGCCCAGCACCGGGAAGGACTTCTCCAGGACCAGGTTGTAGCTGGTGTAGTCCGGGCCTTCGTAGGCCAGGTGGAGGGGCTTCCAGCCGTAGTGCTGCTTCACCTCGGCGAAGGCCTCGGACTGCAGGAGGTTTCCGCCGTTCGGGTTGGCTGTCACCAAGGCATCCCAGTTGGCAATTTCCTCGGCAGTGGCAAAGCGGGCGGTGAATTCTCGCAAGGGGGCCGTGTCCAATCAGTCGCGTACAGGAGAAGCGCAGCCACAAGTCTATCGGCACCCGACGACGCCGCCCGCCGGGCGTCCCGCCTACAGCCTGATCTGGGCGGCGCTCTCCAGGAACACGGCCTTGGGCTTCTCGCCCAAGGCGCGCTGCCCGCGGGCGAGGCGGTCGGCGTCGACGAGCCCGTCAAGGGACAGGCCGGTCAGGTCCGCGATTTCCTGGATGGGCACCTGGAACGTGCGGAAAGGACCGAGCGGGGGCGGCTCGTCCTCCAGCAACCGCTTGCGGGTGGCTTTCTCCAGCTCCACTTTGTCCAGCAGGGAGGTCTGGTCCACCACGAAACCGACGGCGCCGAGTTCGGCCTCGTTGGTCCATGCGGCGATCTTCCAGAACTTCCGGGGCACGTGCACCCCGCGGTACGGCGGATCGTCGTCCCGGAAGACCGGTCCGGTGAAGACGCTCAGCCTGGCGTCGTAGGTGTCCGCGTGCCCCAGCACATGGTCTTCAAGCCCCACCCACAGCTGCTTGCCCTGGTTGAAGTCGTCGATCTGCGGGGCCGCGTTGGTGAATGCGAAGGTGTCCTGATTGGCCGTCCGGGCCGTGGCCTCGTCGCCCCACACCGGGTCCAGGCGGCGCACCAGGTGGCCGCGGTCGAAGGCGTTGTTCTTGTAGACCTCAGGGCCGGCCTGTTGTTCCTTGGGCACCCTGGAATCGAAGTGCCAGGTTCCTTCCCGGGCCAAGGCCTCCAGCTCCTTGCCGTTGATGTTGACCCCGACAATCGCCGCAAGTTTCCGGTCAGGACGGAGCCGCACCGAGAAGTGCGTGTAGTCCAGAAGAATCGTCGTCACCGACGGACTGGGCAGCTCAAGGCCGGCCCGCAGGAACCCGCTGTCGTATCCCCCGCTCATGGGAAAAAGCATGGCACCCACCCCTGACAATAAACAGGGGTCAGGCGATAAACAGCGTCAGCACTCCACCACGTTGACGGCCAGGCCGCCCATCGCGGTTTCCTTGTACTTGGAGCTCATGTCCTTGCCGGTTTCCCGCATGGTGACGATGACCTCGTCCAAGGACACCCGGTGCGAGCCGTCGCCCCACAGAGCCATCTTGGCGGCGTTGATGGCCTTCGCCGCGGCAATCGCGTTGCGTTCGATGCACGGGATCTGCACCAGGCCGCCGATGGGGTCGCAGGTCAGGCCCAGGTTGTGCTCCATGGCGATTTCGGCGGCGTTTTCCACCTGCGCCGGGGTGCCGCCCATGACCTCCGCCAGGCCGGCCGCAGCCATGGACGACGCCGAACCGACCTCGCCCTGGCAACCCACTTCTGCCCCGGAAATGGAGGCCTGCTCCTTGTAGAGCACACCCACGGCACCGGCAGCCAGCAGGAACTTCACGACCACGTCGTCGCGGTCCTCCTGGCTGGCTTTGTCCATGCCCGGGGCGAAGTGCAGGGCGTAGTAGAGCACCGCAGGGATGATACCCGCGGCACCGTTGGTGGGCGCGGTGACGACCCGGCCGCCCGAGGCGTTCTCCTCGTTCACGGCCAAGGCGATCAGGTTGACCCATTCCTGCCAGTACTTGGGGTCGTTGTCCTTGTCCTCCTTCAGGAGGCGGTCATGCCAGTCGGGGGCCCGACGGCGGACCTTCAGTCCGCCGGGCAGCACGCCTTCGCGCTTGATCGACTTTTGGACGCAGCCTTCCATAACGGACCAGATGTGCAGCAGGCCTTCACGGATTTCCTCCTCGGAACGGGAGGCGAGCTCGTTGAGGAGCATGATTTCGGAAATGCCCAGGCCCTTGGAGGCGCAGTGGCCGAGCAGTTCAGCTGCGGTGCGGAACGGCAGCGGGAGTTCCTTCTTGGACTCGTCCAGCTCCTTCTGCGCGGCGTCCTCCTCACCCTCGCGCACAATGAAGCCGCCGCCCACGGAGAAGAACGTGGCGGCGTGCAGCACCTCGCCGTCGGCGTCCCTGACCGTGAAGGTCATACCGTTCGTGTGGCGGGGCAGCACGGTGAGGGGGCGCAGCACCATGTCGGACACGCCGTACGGCAGGGCCACGCCGCCGTCGGGATCCTGGGAGCCGGCCAGGTGCAGGGTTCCGGTGTCCGCGATCGCGGCGAGGCGTTCCTCGACCTCTTCGGGCAGGATCACCTCGGGGTAGTAGCCCTCCAGGCCCAGCAGGATGGCCGTCATGGTTCCGTGGCCATGGCCGGTGGCGGCGAGCGACCCGTACAGGTCCACCCGCAGCGAGGCGACCTGCGCGAGCTTGCCGCTGTCCTTCAGTTCCCCCGCGAACACCGCGGCAGCCCGCATCGGCCCCACGGTGTGGGAACTCGAGGGCCCAAGGCCAACAGTAAAGAGGTCAAAGACGCCAACAGCCATGTCGGTTCCTAACTAGATGGTTACTTCTCGGGTTCCGTTGGAACCGGCATCCTCCGCGTGCTCGGTCGCAAAGACGCCCGCTGCGCGGACGTGATGCTCCCTTGGACGCACGCTTCCGGATACCGGCCCCAACGGTTGCCAACAGCACGTCGTGTGGAACGGCATGCTGTTGGCTTGGAAGGTCGTTGGTTGTCAGCCGAGGTTGGCGACAGCCGGGTAAAGCGGGTGTGCTTCGGCGAGGACCTCGACGCGGTGGCGCAGGGCCGAAAGGTCTGCGTCGGCGTCGGCGATCAGCGCTTCGGCGATGATGTCCGCGACTTCACGGAAGGCTGCTTCGCCGAAACCGCGGGTGGCCAGGGCCGGGGTGCCGATCCGCAGGCCGGAGGTGACCATCGGCGGGCGCGGGTCGAAGGGCACGGCGTTGCGGTTGACCGTGATGTCGATCGCGGCGAGCCGGTCCTCGGCCTGCTGGCCGTCGAGTTCGCAGTTGCGCAGGTCCACCAGGACCAGGTGCACGTCGGTGCCGCCGGAGACCACGGAGATCCCCTTGGCTGCGACGTCCGGCTGGACCAGGCGCTCGGCCAGGATCCGGGAACCGGCCAGCACGCGGGCCTGGCGCTCCTTGAACTCTTCCGAAGCGGCGATCTTGAAGGCCACGGCCTTGCCGGCGATGACGTGCTCCAGCGGGCCGCCCTGCTGTCCCGGGAAGACGGCGCTGTTGATCTTCTTGGCGATCTCGGCGTCGTTGCTCAGGATGATGCCACCGCGCGGACCGGCAAGGGTCTTGTGCGTGGTGCTGGTGACGACGTGGGCGTGCGGCACCGGGCTCGGGTGCAGCCCTGCGGCAACCAGGCCGGCGAAGTGCGCCATGTCCACCATCAGGTAGGCACCCACCAGGTCCGCGATGCGGCGGAACTCGGCGAAGTCCAGCTGGCGGGCGTAGGCGGACCAGCCGGCGACGATCAGGGCCGGCTTGTGCTCCAGGGCCAGGGCCTCGACTTCGGCCATGTCCACCGTGTGGCTGTCTTCGCGCACGCCGTAGGGCACCACGTTGTACAGCTTGCCGGAGAAGTTGATCCGCATGCCATGGGTCAGGTGGCCGCCGTGGGCCAGGTTCAGGCCCATGATGGTGTCGCCCGGCTTGATGAGGGCGTGCATCACGGAGGCGTTGGCCTGCGCACCGGAGTGCGGCTGCACGTTCGCGTACTCGGCACCGAACAGGGCCTTGACGCGGTCGATGGCCAGCTGCTCGATGACGTCCACGTGCTCGCAGCCGCCGTAGTAGCGCTTGCCCGGGTAGCCCTCGGCGTACTTGTTGGTCAGCACCGAGCCCTGGGCCTGCATGACAGCCACGGCGGTGTGGTTCTCCGAGGCGATCATTTCCAGGCCGCCGCGCTGGCGGCCCAGTTCGTCGTCGATCTTCGCGGCGATTTCCGGGTCCAGCTCGGACAGCAGGGCGTCCAGGGACGGGGAAACGACCTGTTCGAAGGCGGCGGTTCCAGCAGCGGTGCTCACAGTTCGCCTCCGTTCTTGGCAGCGTATTCCTCGGCGGAGAGCAGGGGGCCGTCGGACACGGCCGCCACCTTGAAGAGCCAGCCGGCACCGTAGGGGTCGCTGTTGATCACGGCAGGATCGTCGACGGCGGTGGTGTTCAGTTCAGTGACCTCGCCGGTCACCGGGGAGTACAGGTCGGACACGGACTTGGTGGACTCGACCTCGCCGCAGGTTTCGCCGGCGGTGACGGTGGAGCCGACCTCGGGCAGGTCCACGTAGACGATGTCGCCGAGGGCGTCAGTGGCCACGGCGGAGATCCCTACGGACACAACGTTGCCGTCTTCGCGGGCAACCCATTCGTGTTCCTCCGAGTACTGGAGTCCAGCTGCAACTTTTGCCATGTTCATTTTCCTTTACGTTCGAAACTTGTGGTCTAGGTCGGGTCTACTTGGCGCGCTTGTAGAACGGCAGCGCGACGACTTCGAAGGGTTCCGCCTTGCCGCGAAGGTCCGCTTCCAGGGCGGTGCCGATGGCGGAATGCTCGACGTCGACGTACGCCAGGGCAACCGGGTAACCGAGCGTCGGGGACGGCTGGCCGGAGGTCACCTCGCCGATCACGGCGCCGTCCTTCAGCACCGGGTAGTGGCCGCGGGCGGCGCGCCGGCCCAGGCCCTTCAGGCCAACCAGGCGCCGGCCCGACGTGGTCCCGGCACCGGCAGCCTTGAGCGCCGCGAGGGCCTCCTTGCCGACGAAGTCGCCTTCCTTGGACAGCGCCACCACCTGGCCGAAGCCCGCCTCGAAGGGGTTGCCTTCGAGGGAGAGCTCGTTGCCGTACAGCGGCATGCCGGCTTCCAGGCGCAGCGAGTCGCGGCAGGCCAGGCCGCACGGGATCAGGCCCAGGCCGGCGCCGGCCTCGGTGATGGAGGCCCACAGGGCCGCGGCTTCCCCGTTGGGCAGGAACAGCTCGAAGCCGTCCTCACCGGTGTAGCCGGTGCGGGCCAGGATGACGTCGTGGCCGGCAACGGTGACTTCGGTGAAGGCGTAGTACTTCAACCCGGTAACCAGGTCATGCTGGGAGTCGCCTGTGATTTTCAGCAGGATGGCTTCGGCGTTCGGGCCCTGCACGGCGATCAGGGAGGTGGTATCGGAAGCGTCCTCCACCACGACGTCGAAACCTTCGGCACGGGCGGCGAGTTCCGCCGCGACAGTCGGGGCGTTGCCCGCGTTGGGGACCACGAGGTACTTCTCCGCACCGAAACGGTACGTGATGAGGTCGTCGATGATGCCGCCGTCGGGGTTGCAGATCAGCGAGTACTTCGCTTTCCCGTCCACGACGGCGGACAGCTTGCCCACCAGGGCGTAGTCCAGGAACGCGCCGGCGTCCGGGCCGGTGACCCAGACCTCGCCCATGTGGGAGAGGTCGAACAGGCCGGCGGCCTGGCGGACGGCGTGGTGCTCGGCCAGTTCGGAGGTGTACTTCAGCGGCATCTGCCAGCCGCCGAAGTCCGTGAAGGAAGCCCCAAGTGCTTCATGGGTGCCGTAAAGGGCAGTGTGCTTGCTCATGTGAATGTCCTTTGCGGTTCCGGCTTAGTTCTCGAACTCGGAGATCGGCGGGCACGCGCAGACCAGGTTGCGGTCACCTGCGGCACCGTCGATGCGTCCGACCGGCGGGAAGTACTTGTCCTGCTTGAGCGACTTGACCGGGAAGACGGCCTGCTCGCGCGGGTATTCGCGCTTCCAGTCCGAAGACACGACGGCGGCCGCGGTGTGCGGGGCGTTACGCAGCGGGGAGTCCTCCACCGTGAAGTCGCCGGCGGCGACCTGTTCGATCTCGGCGCGGATGGTGATCATGGCCTCGATGAAGCGGTCGATCTCGCCCAGGTCCTCGGACTCGGTGGGTTCGACCATCAGGGTGCCGGCCACCGGGAACGCGAGGGTGGGTGCGTGGAAGCCGAAGTCGATGAGGCGCTTGGCCACGTCCTCGGCGGTGACGCCGGTGCGGGAGGTCAGTTCGCGCAGGTCCAGGATGCACTCGTGGGCCACGAGTCCGCCTTCGCCGGTGTAGAGGACCGGGAAGTACTCGTTGAGGCGGGCGGCCACGTAGTTGGCGGCCAGCAGCGCGGACTTGGTGGCTTCGGTGAGGCCTTCGCCGCCCATGAGCTTCACGTACGCCCAGGAAATCGGCAGCACGCCGGCGGAACCGTAGCGCGAGGCGGAGATCGCCACGCCGTGGCCGTCCTCGTGCGCGGACTTGTTGGCGTCGCTCGGCATGAACGGTGCCAGGTGGGCCTTGGCTGCGACCGGGCCGACGCCCGGGCCGCCGCCGCCGTGCGGGATGCAGAAGGTCTTGTGCAGGTTCAGGTGCGAGACGTCGCCGCCGAACTTGCCCGGCTGGGCAAGGCCGACGAGGGCGTTGAGGTTGGCGCCGTCGACGTACACCTGGCCGCCGGCCGCGTGCACGGCGTCGCAGACTTCGCGGACGTCGCCGTCGTACACGCCGTGGGTGGACGGGTAGGTGATCATGATGCAGGACAGCACGTCCTTGTTGGCGTCGATCTTGGCCTGCAGGTCATCGTGGTCGATCAGGCCCTCGGCGGTGGTGGCCACAACAACCACCTTCATGCCGGCCAGGACGGCGGACGCGGCGTTGGTGCCGTGGGCCGAGGCCGGGATGAGGCAGACGTTGCGCTGTTCGTCGCCGCGCGACAGGTGGTAGCCGCGGATCGCCAGCAGGCCCGCGAGCTCGCCCTGGGAGCCGGCGTTGGGCTGGATGGAGACCTGGTCGTAGCCGGTGATGGTGGACAGGTCCGCTTCCAGGCCTTCGATCAGTTCACGCCAGCCGGCGGTCTGGGATTCCGGGGCGAAGGGGTGGATCGAGGCGAATTCCGGCCAGGAGATGGCTTCCATCTCGGCGGTGGCGTTCAGCTTCATGGTGCACGAGCCCAGCGGGATCATGGTGCGGTCCAGCGCCAGGTCGCGGTCGGAGAGCTTGCGGATGTAGCGCAGCAACTGGGTTTCGGAGCGGTGGGTGTTGAACACCGGGTGCTGAAGGTAGTCGGAGCTGCGCACGACGGCGGCCGGCAGCTCGAGCGCGGACGCATCACTTTCGGTGGCGGAAACCAACGGGCCGGCACCGAAAGCGACGGCGACCGCGGAGAGGACCTCCGGCGTCGTGGTCTCATCCACGGAGACACCCACGGTGTCGGCGTCGATGCGGCGCAGGTTGATGCCGCGTGCCTCAGCCGCGGCGATGGCCTGCTCGGCCTTGCCCGGCACCTTGACGGTGATGGTGTCGAAGAAGGACCCGCTGACCAGTTCGCGGCCGGCGGCCTGCAGGGTGGCGGCCAGGGTGCGGGCGTTGCCGTGCACGGTTTCGGCGATGGCCTTCAGCCCGTCCGGGCCGTGGTAGACGGCGTACATCGAGGCGGTGATGGCCAGCAGCGCCTGCGCGGTGCAGATGTTGGAGGTGGCCTTCTCGCGGCGGATGTGCTGCTCACGGGTCTGCAGGGCCAGGCGGTAGGCCGGGACTCCGGCGTTGTCCTTGGACACGCCGACGATACGGCCCGGGAGCTGGCGCTCGAGGCCCTTGTGCACGGCCATGTAAGCGGCGTGCGGACCCCCGAAGAACAGCGGGACGCCGAAGCGCTGGGCGGTGCCGACGGCGATGTCCGCGCCCTGCTCGCCCGGAGGGGTGATGAGGGTCAGAGCCAGCAGGTCGGCTGCGACGGTGACAAGCGCACCACGCTCCTTGGCGGCGGCGATGACCTCAGTCTGGTCCCAGACCCGGCCGGACACGCCGGGCTGCTGCAGCACGATGCCGTTGATGTCGCCGTCGGGCAGGCCCTTGGAGAGATCGGCGACCTCAACCTCGAAGCCAAGCGCCTCGGCGCGGCCCTGCACAATCGCGATGGTCTGCGGCAGGACGTCCGCATCCACGACGGTCTTGCCGGCTGCTGCGGCCTTGTTCTTGTTGGCGCGGCGCATGAGCAGCACGGCCTCGGCGACGGCGGTGGCTTCGTCCAGCAGCGAGGCGTTGGCGATGGGCAGGCCCGTGAGGTCCTCCACCATGGTCTGGAAGTTCAGCAGGGCTTCGAGACGGCCCTGGGAGATTTCCGGCTGGTACGGGGTGTAGGCCGTGTACCAGGCCGGGGCTTCGAGGATGTTGCGGCGGATCACCGGAGGGGTCACGGTGTCGTAGTAGCCCTGACCGATCATCTGCACGGCGGTCTTGTTCTTGGCGGCGAGCTTGCGCAGCTCGGCCAGCACCTCGACCTCGCTCAGGGCCTTCCCGAGGGAGAGGGCGGTTTCCTGGCGGATGTCATTGGGAACTGCGGTGTCCACGAGCGAGTCGACGCTGTCATAGCCGACGGTCTTGAGCATGTGGTCGATATCGGCTTGGCGGCGGGCGCCGATATGCCGGTCCACGAAGGTGGTTGATGCTGAACTAACAGTCACGAAGGAACTCCATTGACGAAGAGGGCGCTGGGTACGCCACAGTGGTTGGGTTCCTCCCCGCTCTGTCTTGGACCTGAGAGATTCCGCAGACGAATCTGCTTGCACCGTCGGTGAGCCCTTTGTCCCGCAGGGACAGCGTGCTGCTTTCCAGAGTTGCCTTGCTGCGGCGGTACATGGGCCTGAGAGATTCCTGGGGAGGATTTGCTCCTACGGCGCCTGCATCACGTGTCTGCAGGACTCTCCCGCCGCAGATCAGAGGCGTATTCACTTGTGTGTCTTGCTACGCGCAGCAACCGGTGATGGTTGCCACAGGGCTCAATTGTCCTATGGAGCGGACCGGTTCGCAAATGTCTTCCGGGGCCGCCGTGACGGGGCAGCGGCCCGCGGCCCGTTCAGCCCTTGCGGAGGATCTCGACGGCGGAAATCAGGGCCTCGACATCGGCCTCCCGGTGGGCGGCGGCTTCCCCGTGGCTGCCTTCGAGCATGGCGTTGAAGTACAGCCCGTCGCCCATATAGCGGACGGCCTTGGCCAGGTCCGGGCCGATCTCTTCGGCGAGCACGTCCAGCCATTGCTGCTGGATCCCCGCGAAGCGCCGGCGGGTTTCCTCGTGGGCGACTTCAGCCAGCCGGGTCGCCGCCACGAACACCCGGTCCATGGGAGTGTCGTCCCAGAGCGACGACTTGACGAAGTACACCGCCGCACCTTCCGGGGCGGACTTCATCGCGTTGATGTCCGCCTCCGCCAGCCGGTCGAGCCGTTCGAGGAGGGCGCCGATCATCGCCTCCTTGTTGGGGAAGTGGTAGAGCAGGCCGCCCTTGGAGACGCCGGCCCGCTTGGCCACGGCGTCCAGGGTGGCGGCCCGCTCCCCCTCGTCGATCAGGAGGGCTTCGAAGGCATCCAGGACGGCGTCCCGGGCAACAGGTTTACGCGGCATGTTCTCCATCATCCCCCACACCCCTTGATCGGACGCGCGGTTCTTGCTCCACTGGCACCATGAGCACCGAACAGCTGATCATCATCGGGTCCGGCCCCGCCGGCTACACCGCCGCCATCTACGCGGCCCGCGCCGGCCTTGAACCCCTGGTGGTTGCCGGCGCCGTCACCGCCGGCGGCGCCCTCATGAACACCACCGAAGTGGAGAACTTCCCCGGTTTTCCGGGCGGCATCCAGGGCCCCGAACTGATGGACGGGCTCCAGGAGCAGGCCGAGAAGTTCGGCGCCAAGATAGTGTTCGACGACGCCGTGTCGGTGGAGCTGAAAGGCCACCTCAAGCGCGTGGCCATCGGAGCCGGGGAGACGTATGCGGCGCCCGCCGTCATCCTCGCCACCGGGTCGGCGTACAAGGAACTCGGCCTCCCCGAGGAAAAGAAGCTCAGCGGCCACGGCGTCTCCTGGTGCGCCACCTGCGACGGCTTCTTCTTCCGCGAGCAGGACATCATCGTGGTGGGCGGCGGCGACTCCGCCATGGAGGAAGCGACGTTCCTGACGCGCTTCGCGAAGTCCGTGACCGTCGTCGTGCGCCGCGAAGAGCTGCGCGCCTCCCGGATCATGGCCCAGCGCGCCAAGGACAACCCCAAGATCAGCTTCGCCTGGAACTCCGCCGTCACCGCCATCCACGGCAACGCCAAGGTCACCGGCGTCACGCTGCGCGATACCCGCAGCGGGGAGAAGCGGGAACACGCGGCCACCGGGATCTTCGTGGCCATCGGCCACGTGCCGCGCACGGAACTGCTCACCGGGCAGGTGGAGCTGGACGACGAGGGCTACATCAAGGTGGCCTCCCCCACCACTGTCACCAACCTGCGCGGCGTCTTTGCCTGCGGCGACGCCGTGGACCACCGCTACCGGCAGGCCATCACCGCCGCGGGCAGCGGATGCGCCGCAGCCCTCGACGCGGAACGGTACCTCGCGGCGCTCGAGGACGCGGACAGCATCGCCACGGCACTGGTGGAGGAACCCACGCATTCCTGAGGCGACCACCCAACTGGCTGGCAATAGTTGTCGTTTTGGGCGCTGAAAACGACAACAACTGCGAGTTAGTTGGGCCGGCAAACCACCCCGCGAGCTATTTACGTCACATTGGCTTTGCGTAATATGTGCGATTCCGGCGAACTTGGGGCATGCTTGATGGGTTCAAAGGTTTGGCTACCCTAATCTCCGGTGGCCTCCTTGGCTCTTCAGCCCCCGGCTCCTGTTCGCAGAAAGTAGCATCCATGATCCGCAAGAACGCGCTGGCCGGCATTGCCCTTGCCGCCGCCGCTGCCCTCAGCCTGGCCGCCTGCGGCGGCTCCACCCCGTCTGCAGAGAGCAGCAGCCCGGCCGGTCCCACCGACATCACGGTCTACAACGCCCAGCACGAGAGCATGACCAAGGACTGGATCGAGGAGTTCACCAAGGAGACCGGCATCACGGTCACCCTGCGCCAGGGCTCGGACACGGAGATGTCCAACCAGATCATCCAGGAAGGCGCCGCGTCGCCCGCGGACGTCTTCCTCACGGAAAACTCCCCCGCCATGGCGCAGGTCGAGAACGCCGGCCTGTTCGCCGACGTCGACAAGGCCACCCTGGCCCAGGTCCCCGCCGGGTTCCGCCCTTCCACGGGCAAGTGGACCGGCATCGCGGCACGCTCCACCCTGTTCGTCTACGACAAGAACAAGATCAGCGAGGACAAGCTGCCCAAGTCGATGCTCGACCTGGCCAAGCCGGAGTGGAAGGGCAAGTGGTCCGCGTCCACCTCCGGCGCCGACTTCCAGGCGATCGTCTCGGCCCTGCTCGAGCTCAAGGGTGAGACCGTCACCAAGGAATGGCTCAAGGGCATGAAGGAAAACGCCAAGGAGTACAAGGGCAACCGCACCGCGATGAAGGCGGTCAACACCGGCGAGATCGATTCCGCCCTGATCTACCACTATTACTACTACGGCGACCAGGCCGGCACGGGTGAGAACTCCAACAACGTCACGCCGTACTACTTCAAGAACCAGGACCCGGGCGCGTTCCTGTCGGTCTCCGGCGGCGGTGTGCTGAAGTCCTCCAAGAACGCCGAAAAGGCCCAGGCCTTCCTGAAGTTCATCACCGGCAAGAAGGGCCAGGAGATCCTCCGGGACGGCACGTCCTTCGAGTACTCCATCGCTTCCAAGGTGGATGCCAACGAGAAGCTGGTTCCGATCAAGGACCTCCAGGCACCCACCGTCGATCCGGCCAAGCTGAACTCCAAGAAGGTCACCGACATGATGACCGAGGCGGGACTCCTCTAATTCCGTGAGCACCGTTCCATCGGCTTCCGCTTCCCAGGGGAGCACGACGACGGCGGGCAAGGGCAAGCGTCCTCGCCCGCCTTTCGGCGTTCCAGCCCTTTCCGTCACCGCGGTCCTGATCGCACTGTTCTCGCTCCTGCCGCTGGGCTACGTCGCCTACATGACGGCGGCCACCGGCTGGGACACGGCCGCCGGACTGATCTTCCGGCCGAGGGTGGGTGAGCTGCTGGGGAACACCATCCTGCTGATCCTCTTCACGGTTCCCCTGTGCGTGGTGCTGGGTGTCGGCGGGGCCTGGCTGGTGGAGCGGACCGCGCTGCGCGGCCACCGGGTGTGGGCCGTCGCCCTGGCCGCGCCGCTCGCGATTCCGGCGTTCGTCAACAGCTACGCGTGGATCTCCGCGGTGCCCTCGCTGGAAGGCATCTGGTCCGGCGTGCTGATCGCCACGCTGTCCTACTTCCCGCTGGTCTACATTCCGGCCGCTGCGATGCTGGGGCGGCTTGACCCCGCGATCGAGCAGTCCGCAGCCTCGCTGGGCCTCGGACCCTGGGCCGTGTTCTTCCGTGTGGTGCTGCCGCAACTGCGAATCGCCATGACCGGCGGTGCCCTGCTGGTGGCCCTCCACCTGCTGGCGGAATACGGTGCGTTCGCGATGATCCGCTTCGACACCTTCACCACGGCGATCATGACCCAGTTCCAGTCGACCTTCAATGGCACCGCGGGGAACATGTTGGCGAGCGTCCTGGTGCTTTTCTGCCTGGGCCTGCTGGTGGTGGAGGTCCGCAGCCGCGGCACCGCCCGCTACGCCCGCATCGGTTCCGGCGCCCAGGCCAAGGCCACCCGCCTGCCGCTCGGTGCCTTCCAGCTGCCCTCGCAGCTGGCCCTGCTGGCCCTTACCGTGCTCGCCTTCGGCCTGCCGTGCTGGCTGGTGCTGCGCTGGGTCCTGCTGGGCGGAAGCGCCATCTGGGATGCAGCCGAGTTCATCCCCGCCCTGCTCCAGACCCTCGGCTACGGGCTCGCCGGCGCCCTCGTGACCACAGTGGTGGCGTTCCCCCTGGCGTACCTCGCGGTCAGGAACCCCGGCTGGTTCAGCAAGACCCTTGAGCTCTCCAACTACGTCACCAGTTCGCTGCCCGGAATCGTGGTGGGCCTGGCCTTCGTGACCATCAGCATCCGGCTGCTGCCCGGCGTCTACCAGACCTCGGGGCTGCTCATCGCCGCCTACGTGCTGCTGTTCCTGCCGCGCTCCCTGGTGAACCTGCGCTCCGGCCTG
Organism: Arthrobacter celericrescens; assembly: GCF_003614925.1. Classification (GTDB taxonomy): domain Bacteria; phylum Actinomycetota; class Actinomycetes; order Actinomycetales; family Micrococcaceae; genus Arthrobacter; species Arthrobacter celericrescens. The sequence continues at coordinate 26,605 of NZ_QYLP01000035.1, read as the reverse complement.
GCCCAGGCGCCCAAGGAACTCGACGAGGCAGCCCGTTCGCTCGGCAAGTCCCCATGGGTGGCGTTCCTGAAGGTCACCCTGCGCCTGAGCGCGCCGGCCGCTGCCGGCGGCGCCGCGCTGGTGTTCCTCGCGATCGTGAACGAACTGACCGCAACCCTGCTCCTGTCCCCCAACGGCACCAGCACGCTGGCCACCGAATTCTGGAGCAAGAGCAGCGAGATCGACTACTCCGGCGCCGCCCCCTACGCGCTGCTGATGATCCTGCTCTCGGCACCCATGACCTACCTGCTTTTCCAACAGTCCAAGAAAGTGGCCGGACAGTGACCGAACAATCCCCTTCCCGCCTTCCCGCTCCGCGCATCGCCCCGGCCATCGCTTCGACCACGGACCCGCACCTGGACATCACGGATGTCACCAAGAACTTCGGCACCCAGTCGGTGCTGAAGGGAGTCAACCTCTCGGTCGCGAAGGGCGGCACCACCGCGATCGTCGGGCCCTCCGGATCGGGCAAGACCACCCTCCTGCGCCTGATCGCGGGCTTCGAGCACCCGGATACCGGCTCGATCGGCCTCAACGGCCGGCAGGTGGCCGGCAACGGCGCCTGGCAGCCGGCCCACAAGCGGCACGTGGGCTATGTGGCGCAGGACGGCGCGCTGTTCCCGCACCTGACGGTGGGGCAGAACATCGCCTTCGGCCTTGACCACTCAGCGCTCGACGGCGGCCGCCGGGCCGTGCGCGCCCGGGTCGCCGAGCTGCTCGAGATGGTTTCCCTCGACGCCGCCATGGCGAAGCGGCGCCCGCACCAGCTGTCCGGCGGGCAGCAGCAGCGCATCGCCCTCGCCCGGGCGCTGGCACGCAAGCCCGAGCTGATGCTCCTCGACGAGCCGTTCTCGGCACTGGATGCCGGCCTCCGGGTAGCCACCCGCCGGGCCGTGGCCAACGTCCTGAACGAGGCCGGAGTCACCACCATCCTGGTCACCCACGACCAAGCCGAAGCGCTGTCCTTCGCCGACCAGGTAGCGATCATGCGCGGCGGAAAGCTGGCCCAAATCGGCAACCCCTTCGTGGTCTACACCCGGCCGGCAGACCGCGCCACCGCGGAATTCCTCGGGGATGCGGTCATCCTGGACGCCTGGATGGAAGGCTCGCTGGCGACCTGTTCACTGGGCGGCATCCCGGTGCGCCGCCCGCCGGCGCAGGGCGCCGTGCAGCTGATGCTCCGGCCCGAACAGATCCGGATCGCCCCGGACGGCCCGATCCGCGGCGTGGTGGTGGACACCGACTACTTCGGCCCGGAAACCACCGTCCGGATCCGCCTGGCTCCGAAGTCCACCGCCGCCTCCGACCACCGCTTCCCCGGTGGCGGGGAAGTCATCACCATCCGGCACTGGAACGCATCCATCACGAAGCCGGGCACGGAACTGTGCCTGCGTGTGGTGGGCGAAGGCGTGGCCTTCCCGGTCGAAAACTAGGCGCAGCCTCCGCGGCGGAACCCCGCCCCGGAGGCCGTTCGGCAATCCTGCACAGGCCAAACAAACAAGCAAAAAAGTGATCCAGCTTGCATTGGGACTCCTCTGCGTCCATACTAAATGAACGCTATTCATTTAGTGATTCCTATCTCAATGGCTGCGCGGCAACCCAACGTCCTCCCCGACGACGCCCGGCCAGCTAGAAAGGGCCCATATGAGCCAGACAATCAACCGGGGCGGCAGCGCCGCCGGCTCCGAGCACAAAATCAGCGGCAAAGGACTGAAGACGGGGCAGCTCGGCCTGCTCGCCGTCGTCGTCCTCGGCATCTCCACCATCGCCCCCGCCTACACCCTGACCGGCGCCCTCGGCCCCACCGTGGCAACCGTAGGCCTGCAACTTCCCGCCATCTTCCTCATCGGTTTCATCCCGATGATCCTCGTCTCCCTCGCGTACCGCGAACTCAACGCCGACTCGCCGGACAGCGGCACCACCTTCACCTGGGTCACCAAGGCCTTCGGACCATGGGTGGGCTGGATGGGCGGCTGGGGCCTGCTGGCCGCCAACATCATCGTGCTGTCCAACCTGGCCGGCGTGGCAGTGGACTTCTTCTACCTGTTCCTCTCGCAACTGCTGGGCAATCCGGGCATCGCCGACCTCGCTTCGGACAAGCTGCTCAACGTCATCACCTGCCTGGTGTTCGTGGGACTGTCCGTGTGGGTCAGCTACCGCGGCCTGCACACCACCAAGATCGTCCAGTACGGCCTGGTGGGCTTCCAGGTCCTCGCCCTCGGCCTCTTCGCCGTGATGGCCTTCGCCAACTGGTCCGCCTCGGAAACCGCCATCGCCTTCAGCTGGGATTGGTTCGATGTCAGCAAGGTTGAAAGCTTCGGCCAGATCGCGGCCGGCATCTCCCTGTCGATCTTCGTCTACTGGGGCTGGGACGTCTGCCTCACCGTCAACGAGGAAACCGCCAACGGCAAGAAGACCGCCGGCCTCGCCGGCACCCTGACCGCACTCGCCGTCCTGGGCATCTACCTCGTGGTGACCATCGCCACCATGATGTTCGCCGGCGTCGGCGACTCCGGCGTGGGCCTGAACAACGAAGAGAACCACGCAAACATCTTCACCGCGCTGGCCTCCCCCGTCATGGGCCCGCTGGCCATCCTGATGTCGCTGGCCGTGCTGTCGAGCTCCGCGGCCTCCCTGCAGTCCACCATGACCGCCCCGTCCCGCAGCCTGCTGGCCATGGCGCACTACGGCGCCCTGCCCAAGCCGTTCGCCCACATGAGCGGAAAGTTCTCGACGCCGGGATTCGCCACTATCGCCGCTGGCGTCCTCTCTGCGGGCTTCTACGCGATCATGCACGTCATCAGCGAGAACGTCCTCAACGACACCATCCTGGCCCTGGGCCTGATGATCTGCTTCTACTACGGACTCACCGCGATCGCCTGCGCCTGGTACTTCCGCAACAGCATCTTCAGCAGCGCACGCAACTTCGTGCTCCGCGGACTCTGCCCGGTGCTCGGCGGCATCGGCCTGTTCGTGGTGTTCTTCCAGACTGCCATGGACAGCTGGGCGCCGGAGTTCGGCAGCGGTTCGGAAGTCGGCGGCGTGGGCCTGGTGTTCATCCTCGGCGTCGGCATCCTGGCCCTGGGCGTGGTCTGCATGCTCATCCAGGCCCGTCTTCGCCCCGGCTTCTTCAAGGGCGAAACCATCCGCAAGGACACCCCCGCGCTGGTGGTTCCAGAGTGACTTTCGACGTCTGAGCCGCGCGTCTGAACAGCACAGCGTCGGAAAGAGCGGCGCAGCCTGAGCGCTTGCTCGCAGAGAAGCCCTGGTCCGGATATCCGGGCCAGGGCTTCACTGTGTCATTCGTCCAGCGTCACCTTTTCAGGGGCTTGGCGGCTCACCAGAAGTGCGCCACGTCCACCACCAGCCGTGAACCGGTTCCCGGCCCTGCCAGGGTGAAGACCCGGAACGGGAGCCGTGCCCGGACGCCCAGGCCCAGCGAGGTATAGCCTTCGAAGCTGCCCGCCCATGCCACCTGCCGGAAGGTCTGGTACCCGGAGACGTTGCTCAGTTCCTTCTTGTTGGCAGGGTTGTACGTGGCCTGGCCGCTGGTGTTGTACGCAGGAGCGTTCACCGTGACCTGGATGAAGGCGCCGCCCCGAAGTGGAACGGGAAACCCCGAGCCGTCCTGGACCACCTGGGAAACATACCTGACCGTGTAGCCGGCGACTTTGCCGTTGAGGTCGATTACCAGGCGGTCGAAGCAGGGCTGCTGACCTGTTCTGACATTTGTTACTTGTGCACCGGACATCGCGGCGTTGGTCTTTGCCAACGACCCCCAGGTGATGCCGCAGTATGAGGCCGCCGAAGCGGGCCCCGGAGCGATGAGACCAAGACCGGCAGCCATGGCCAGTGCTGCGAGCCAGGTGTAAACCTTTTTCATTGTGGGCCACCTCCCTTGAGTGATTGATACCTCAAGGTTAGGAGCGTTTTGGCCCGTAAAGACGGCTCGTATCCGCTTCGGCGCACAACTGTTAAACGGCCCGCGGACGGGTCACGGAGTGTCATCCCGGAGGCTTTATTTGGCCGTTTTCCGGGCTGCTGCGGGGCTTTCGAGACCCCGTTCGTTATGCGGGATAACGACGCCGGCCCGCCGGTTTTCGGGGCGGCTCTCCTTTCTCCTTAAGTTGGCCGTCCATGTCTCGCCGTCGCCGGTGAGGGGGCCCCGTCCCCCAGCAACGGGGCCACCTCCCGGACCGGCTACTGGAGGTGGATTACCGGGCTGCCTTGGCGACGCCCGCGAACGGCTTCACGCGCTTTGCCAGTGCGCTCAGCACCACGAACCCGACAAGCAGGCCCATCAGCACCACCCAGAGGTCGGCGCCGAGGGGCCGGGCAATCGAAGCAGCGAGCGCTGTGCACAGGCCGAGGGGCGTTGCCACGCCTGCGCCAGGGACCACCGCAAGGGTGGCGGCCCCGGTGCCGTTCGCGGCGCCCGAACCCTTCGTGCCGCCGTCGGCTACAACATCAATCCCCGGAGCAGATCCGCTGCCGGATCCCGGGTCTCCGCCGGTGCCGCCAGCGCTCCCACCATCACTACGCCCTGTGCTGAGACCCCCCAGCAGGCCGTTGAGGAACCGAACCACCGTGGGAACGGCTCTGTTCGTGTTGTCAGCGCCATTTTGAACATTGCTTCCACCGTTCTGTTTTCCGCCGGAGTTGGCGGTGCCAAGGAGTCCTGTATTGCCAAGGACGCCTGTGTTCGAAAGGACGCCGGCTCCGGTTCCGGCCAGAACTCCGGTTGCGGATCCGCCGGAATTGCCGAGGACGCTTGTCCCCGTGCCACCGACGGCGCCAAGCGTCCCCGTGCCAATCGCGGGTACCCGCGGCGTGCCAGCGGTGGGCGCCGCCACGCTACCGAGCGAGACTGTTGCCGTCCCGGCTGTTGGAGCCGCCGCTGCGGTGCCACCCGCCGCCGGACCCGCCGTCCCGGCGTCCTGCGAACCAAGCGACACCGCCGCGTCAGCGGGCCGGGTCTGCGTCCCGGATGTGGTGATAGCCGGCGTGCCGGTAGGCGCTGCCAGGCCATCGAGCGAGACCACCGCATTTGTTGGCTGGCTCGTCGACGACGATGACGTTCCCGTCCCGAGGGTTCCGAGCTGGACGCTCACAACGCCGTCGGACTGCTGTTCCGGAGCCGCTGTGCCAAGGGTTATTTGCAGATTTCCCCCTTGGCTGTCGGACGTGTCCGCAGCGGATGCCGCGGCGGCCCCGACGAGCATGACTCCGCCTGCAAGCAGGGCACCATAAAGGCCCCTGCGCATGAAGTTTTGCATGTCGTTCTTCTCCTGAAATGAGCTTGAATGATCGTCCGCCTTGTTCAGGCAGACATGGCTGATGCGGTCACAGCGGACCGCGGGTGATCATTCAGTCAGGAGAAAAACCAGGGTGGCGATTGAGGGCTTGGGGGTCAGGTCCGCTTGAGCCGGTCCTGAGCTCGCTGGCCGCGTTAAACGGCACGGCGAAAGTATCGAAGGTCGCGGCGGCCTGGGCGGTGGGCGTTCCTCCGGAGTTTGCGCTGCCCGCCGCTCCCGCGGGCGGTGACGACGGCAGGGAAGGGCCGTCCGGGCGGCTCGAAGGATCCGGCGCTGCCATTCCGGACGGCTGCCCGGAAGTAAAAGGCGCAGGGATCCCGACGAGCCGTGTGCCCAAGGAGCGGGATTCGGAGGACTCCAAGCCCGGGCCTTGCTCCGCGCCGAACGCAGGACGCGACGCCGGGCCAACGTTTCCCGAAGCCCCGGCGGCCGATTCCGCTGCGGGCTTGGCTGGAACCGCGGGCAAAGCCGGCACCGTCACCACGCCCGGCACAACACCGCTGACAACGCGGGCCGGCAAGGACGCCGCCTTCGTGAGGACCGGTTTCACAGCCGTGGCCGTGTCATGGACGACAGAACGTACGACGGCGGCAACCGGCTCGGCGAGAGGCTGCACTGCTGTTGGGGTCACCGATGTCGCGCTGGAGGCCAGATTCCGGGTGGTGGTTTCGAGTGCTGCCAGCGAACTGTCCGCCACGGATGACGCACGGGCTACGGATTGGCCGGCCACGCCGGTCACCGTCGCCGCGACGTCGGCGACGGTCCGGGGCTCGACGGTCCGGGGCTCGACGGTCTGGGGCTCGACGGTCCGGGGCTCGACGGTCTGCTCGAGGACCGCTCCCGCGAGAGAGTCTGTGGAATCCACGGACACAGGCCCTTGGTCCTGAACTATCCGGGTCGTGTCGGAGACCAAGGAAGAAAGGTCCGAGGCGAAGCTTGAGGCGGCGCTGGCGAAGACCCAGGCGACAGCTAAGAAAAGGGAACCGAGGAGAACCCGCAGGGCGCGCTGGAGGACGGTCATGGGCACGATGTTCTGCCACATGGCGGTCACCCCCACTGTGAAACCTCGAACGATCGTGTACCGAGGGTAGGAGCCTGCCCTGGGTAATACAAGACCCCGCTGCTAATGGATCCGTTCCAGGAAAGGAACCCCGGCAAAAAGAAACCCCGCCTGGCCGGCAATTCGGCAGGCGGGGCCTGTTAAGTGCATGCGGGAGCTTAGCCTTCGCAGTCGTGGCAGTACTTGAGGCCGTTCTTCTCCAAGGCGATCTGCGAGCGGTGACGGACCAGGAAGCAGGACGAACACGTGAATTCATCGGACTGTTCCGGGACAACCACAACGGTCAGTTCTTCGCCGGAAAGATCGGCGCCCGGAAGGTCGATGCCCTCAGCTGTGTCGTTCTCGTCAACATCGATGACAGCAGTCTGGGCACCGGAGCCGCGCGACGCCTGAAGGGCCTCGAGCGATTCGGCGGGAGACTCTTCTTCAGTCTTGCGTGGGGCGTCGTAATCGGTAGCCATTAGTGTGGTTCGCTTTCGTTGCTGCACAGTGCCATTCCGGCACCTCAGTGAAGGAGTTTAGGGCATAGTACACGGCTTCAACGAATAGTGTGTCCAAGAAAACATTATCGTTTCCCGGGCGGCAGTTCCGGCCCCGAATCAGGCCCTTTTAACCCATCCGGGTTAAAAGCAGGAAGCTTCCACGGGCATGCCCGCGGAAGCTTCCTCTTTCCCTCAGTCGTGTCCGCCTAGCTGGAGGGACCGCCGGGACCGTACATGACTGAGTAGTGCGACAGATCCTTGCCGGAGGTGTGCCAGACGGTCACGCTCGTGACTCCGGGATCGTAGTAGGTGATCTCAGCGCCGAGGCCCTGGTTCGCGGAACCCGCCTTGACGCAGGTCGCGGTGATGACCATGCCGGCCGGCGCCGTCAACGTGATCGACGTGTGGTCGCCGGTCACGTCAATCCGGCCCGAGTCCCATTCCGGACAGAGTTGTCCGTCGGGAGGGGCAGCGCTGGCGGGCATGGCCCCGCCGAGGAAAACCATGCCCGCAACAGCAGCCGCGGCCAGTATTCGCTTCATTCTTCACTCCTCAATGAGTTATGGAAATTCCGATCCCGGAGTCCCTGTAGTCCCCAAGACCTCTGCGTTCTGGCCGGCCATTTCAACTGATGAAATCCGCGCACTCGGATCGTTGGCACATGACGCGCCCCAACTGTGCACCATCTCCACCGCCCAGCTCGTGACAGATGGCATCCCGTGATGCCTACACGCTTCCTGCGTGCTGCTAGAAACAATAGGGACGCGTGGGAACATACGCCCGAGTAGTTTGTACTCGTTTTTCGGTGCCCTGCCAGCTGTCATTACCTGCGCGATACTTGTTCCCTTTACCTGTCCTACCCGTGCACCATGGAGTGGTCATGGAATCAAGGGATATGCAGGCAGTCCGCTACCTGCCGTGGCTGCTGGGCCCCGTTGCCACCGGGATGGGGCTGCTGGCCCATCTGGCTTCCGGCGGGGCACTGCCCTGGCCGCCGGCGCTCCTTGCCTTGGCTGCGCTGCTGAGCATGTTCGCTTCTTTGTTGTCCCGGCTGCGGCTGCCCGTGTGGGTGCTGCTCCTTCTCTGCGGACTGGCGCAGCAGGGACTCCACGTGGCGTTTCTGCTCTTCGCCGGCGTCGCTGCGGACCAGCAGCCGTCGCCGCATTCCCACGTGATGCTCCAGCCGTCGTTTCCGGACGCGGTCGCCCCGGCGGCCCCGCACGACTTCCAGGAGTTGATGCTGGTCAGCCATGTCGNCCCGCACGACTTCCAGGAGTTGATGCTGGTCAGCCATGTCGCCGCGGCCTTGCTGACCGCCCTGGTCATGGCCCGGGCCGGCCGCCGCTTCGCGCAGCGGCCGGCCCCGGGCAGCCGGGCTGTCAGGGAATCGGCACCGGATCGCCGTCGCTGAGGATAAGCTTCAGCGAGCGCCCGTCCGCCAGCACACCGATGTCCGCGAGCGGATCCCCTTCCACCGCGATCAGGTCCGCGTAGCCGCCTTCGGCCACCACCCCTGCCTTGCCGCCCTCCCCCACGATGTCCGCGCCAACGAGCGTTGCCGAACGGAGCACCTCCAACGGTGTCTGCACCCGGGCACGGAGGCGGAATTCTTCGAGCTGATGGGCCAGCCCGGCACCGTGCAGGTCCGTCCCGTAGCCGATCCGGACACCGGCCGCCGATGCCTTGGCCAACGACTCGATGCCCCGTTCGAAGATCTCCTCCACCGCAGCCTTCTTGACCGGGTCCAGTCCATGTCCGCTGGCTCCAGACAGGATGGCCCAGTACGTGGCCAGGGTGGGCACGTAGAAGGCCCCCTTTTCCAGGAACAGGTCGATGCATTCACCGTCCAGGAGGTTGCCGTGCTCGATGGTGCGCACGCCAAGCCGCAGGGCCCGCGAAACGGCCTCCGCCGTGTAGACATGCGCGGCGATGTAGCGGTGCGCCAGCCGGGCCTCGTCGACGGCGGCAACCACCTCCGCGTCCGAGAAGCCGAGCGCCTCGAGCCGCATCTTCGAGACCACCCCGCCCGAGAGGGTGAGCTTGGCATGGTCCGCGCCGTCGCGGAACTCCGCACGCAGGGCCCGGCGGAGGTCCACCTCGCCGTCGCACACCTTCGTGAGGACGTGCCCGCCGGTGGGGGCGAAGATCGGTCCGCCGGCCTTGAGCCGCGGCCCAGTGACTAGCCGCTCCTCCACCGCGCGGGACAGCCCCGTGTCCGCCCCGCCCATGTCGCGGACCAGCGTGAAACCGCGCAGGAGCATCTGGTGCATCACCCGGGCGGTGCGGGCCGCATGGTACGACGGCGTCCAGGACAGGATTTCGTTGAAGTCGCCCGACGCCTGGGTGACGTGGGCATGCGCATCGATCAGGCCGGGCAGCACCGTCAGGCCACCGAGGTCGATCTCGACGGCGTCCGCGACCGTCCGGCTGCTCTCCGAAATTTCGGCGATCCTTCCGTCGCGGGCCACGACGGTCCGTGGCGCCCCCAGCTCGCCGCTTTCGACGTCGAGGATCCGTGCATTGCGAAGGACGACGGACTGGGAGCGGGACTGCCCCGGGTCGGTCCTAACGGGCATGGTGCTTCCTTTCCCCCGCCGGCGCCGCCGGGCTGGCGGGGTCGAGCGGACTGGCGGGGTCGAGCGGGCCGGCTACTGCCGCCGTCGCCATTCCCGCCTTCCCGGAGGCGCGCTGGTCGATTTCCTCAAGGGAGCGGCCGCTCGTGGAGACACCGAAGACGAGGACCACCAGAGCCGCGCCGCCCAGGACCGCCATGACCATCGTGAACACGCCGCCGAAACCCAGCACCGGGTAGGCCGCGCCGATGAGGATCGGTGCGGTGATGCCGCCGATCCGGCCGAAGGCCGAAGCGCTGCCCATGCCGGTGGCGCGGAGCCTGGTTCCGTAGACCTCGGGAGTGTAGGCGTAGAGGCCGGCGTAGCAGCCGTTCATGAAGAAGGAGAGCAGGGATCCGAAAGCCAGGACCGCGCCCTCGGCCGGCGCCTGGGACAGCAGGAACGCCGAGACCGCGCCGCCGGTCAGGTAGATTGCGATGGTCACGCGGCGGCTGAGCCGTTCATTCAGGAACGCCGCGCTGTAGTAGCCCGGAATCTGCGCGATGGTGATGATCAGGGAGTAGGTGAAGCTGCCCGTGATTGTCATTCCCTTGGCGACGAGGAGCGAGGGAATCCAGACGAAGAATCCGTAGAAGGAGAAGGTGACCGAGACCCAGAGGAGCCAGATGACCGCCGTGCGGCGGGCGTTGCCGTGCCGCCACAGGTCCGCCTGCTGGAACAGCGGTGGTGCCTTCGGCGTCTCTGCCTTGACGGCGACCACACCGGAGCCGCTGGTGCGGACGAGGCGTCCTTCTTCGAGGCCTTGGACGATCTGTTCGGCTTCGGCGTCGCGACCCCGGGTGAGGAGCCAGCGCGGGGACTCGGGAAGGACCCGCCGCCACCAGAGGAGCATCACGATCGGGACCGCAGTGATGAGCTGGCCGATCCGCCATCCCTCGGGAGAACCGGCGACGACGGTGGTGCCGATCAGCGCTGCGCTGACGTAGCCGAGCGCGAAGAACCCGGCCACCGCGCCGACGAAGAAACCGCGCCGCTTCTTCGGGATGAATTCGGCGATGAAGGTGGGAATGATGGCGGCCTCGGCGCCGATGCCGATGCCTGCGATCACCCGCATGATGAAGAAGAACTCCCAGTTCTGGGAGAACGCGGCAACGACGGTTGCGGTGGCGTAGAGGGCCAGGGCATACATCATCACCTTGCGGCGGCCGATCCGGTCACCAAGGGCGCCTGCGCCGATCGCACCGATGAAGATACCGATCAGCAGGGAGCTGCCGATGAGTCCGGCCTGGGCGCCGTCCAGGTGCCAGAGCGGTTTGATGATCGGCATGATGTAGGAGACGAGCGAGCCGTCCATGCCGTCGAAGAGCAGACCAAGGCCTCCGATGAACGCCAATTGGATGTGCGGTTTGCCTACCGGCATGCCGTCCATGCGTTCAAGGAGTGACCGCGTCGTTGCCATCACATTGCCTTTCTATTGGGGAGAACGGGAATCCTGTTTGGGGAGCTAGAGCGTCCATTCACCGCCCTTGGCATACAGGATTCCATTATTTGTGTGCAATGTCACTAGTAAAAGGTGACATTTTACAGTTTTGGCATGCCAGGCAGTTGAACCGCCTAGGCGGAGAGGTCGACCTTGAGGCCGAGGCCGCGTTCCACGGCAGCGTCGTAGAGAAGCCGCCCGATGGCCAGGTCCTGCAGCCCCATGCCGACCGAGTTGAAGAGGGTCACCTGCTCGCGGTTTTCGCGTCCGGCCACCGAGCCGGCGACCACCTGGCCGAGCTCGCCGGCCACGTCCTCGACCCGCATCGCCCCTTCCTCGACCGCGAGGAGCAGGTCGCCGGACTTGGCCAGCGCCGTTTCCAGGCTGTCCACCACCACCCGCGAACGCGCCATCGCCTCGGCATCGACCTCGCGGTGGTCGGGGCGGGGGCGGGCGCCGACCGCATTGACGTGCAGGCCTTCACCGAACCAGCGGCCGAAGACGATCGGTGACACTGACGGCGTCAGGGTGCACACGACGTCGCTGGCGTCCATGACCTCGGGCAGGCCTTCCGCGCGGACAACCTCGACACCGTGGAGTTCCACGGCCCGGCGGAAGGAGTCCACGGTGGCGGCCGTGCGGGACCAGACCACCACGGTGTCAATCGGGAGCACCGCCCGCATTGCTTCCACGTGCGCCACGGCCAAGGCGCCCGCGCCGACCAGCCCCAGGACGCGGCTGTCGGGCCGGGCGAGGTGGCGGGAAGCCACGGCCGTCATGGCCGCGGTCCGGATCCGGGTGGGGACGCGCCCGTCGAGCAGGGCAAGGGTCTCGCCCGTTGACCGGTCTGCGAGGACAATGGATGAGCGCTGGGACGGCAGCCCCATCCGGGCGTTGTCCGGGATGTCGCTGAGCAGTTTCGAGGCGACCAGGCCGCGCGGCGCCGAGGCCGCGGCCATGACCAGATAGCGGGAATCGGCGTCTGGAAGCTTCATGGAAAGCGGGGCGGGCTGGGCGGCCGCACCGGTCGCCTGGTCTACCAGGCTGCTTTCCAGCGCCTGGATCGTCGCTTCCATGTCAACCGCTGCAGCCAGCTCTGAAGCGCTGAGGATAAGGGCCAAAGGAGTCTCCTTCCATAGTGTTATCAAGATCACGATAGAACACTTCTGGCATGCCAAACAGAGATCGTGCTGATAAAACTTGCCGGATTCACCGCCTCGGGTGGATTATTGGCATGCCAAAGGAAGTGCCGCGCCGTCGAGTACATAGCGGGACGCGTGCAGTGAGCAAAGGAGTCCCTGATGAGCGCAGAGGCGATGGAGACCGGGCCTTCGGCGTCGCGCACCGGGAGCGTCTACGAGTGGATCCGCGAGCGGATCATCGATGGCACCTACCCGCCCGGGCAGCGGATCCGCGAGCGCGACGTCGCCCTGGAACTGGAGGTGTCGCGCGTCCCGGTGCGGGAGGCGCTCCCCCAGCTCGAGAGCGAGGGCTACATCGAAACGCTCCCCCGGCGCGGCGCCGTCGTGACCCACCTGACCGTCCAGGGCGTCACGGAACTGTTCGACGTCCGGGCCAGCCTCGAAGTCCTCGCCGCGCGGCTGGCGGCCGAGGCCTGTGCCGCGGGAGCGGACGCGGAGCGGCTGACGGGCCTGCTGGCCGACGCAGGCAAGGCCCTTATGAAGGGCGACGAAGGGCTGATTGCCGACCTCAACGCCCAAATCCACGAGGACATCCTCGAACTGAGCGGCAGCCGCCTGCTCAAGCGGCTGATGTCGCCGGTCAACGGCCAGCTCCGACGGCTCTTCCACGTGGCCGCGGACCGGGACCAGGCTGTGCAGCACGACGAGCACAGCACCATCGTCCAGGCGATCCTGGGCGGGCATGCCGAGCTCGCGGCCGCGCTGGCGTTCGCGCACGTGGAGCACAGCCGCAACGAGTGCCTGCCGATCGTGGAGAAGAGCCTTAAATGACCATGCACCCCGGGGATACCGGAGTGCATGGTCGGGGTTGCGGCCGGACTCAGCCGCGGTTGTACATGACGTGTTTGGTGCGGGAGAAGTCCTCCAGGGCGTAAATGGACAGGTCCCGGCCATAGCCCGACCCCTTGAAGCCGCCCCACGGGACCTCGTTGGCAATGACCAGGTGGGAGTTCACCCAGACCGTGCCGAAGTCGAGGCGGCGCGGCACGGACAGCGAGCGGGAGGCGTTGCTGGTCCAGACCGAGGCGGCCAGGCCGTACACCGTCTCGTTGGCGCGGGTGATGGCCTCCTCGTCGTCGCTGAAGGTTTCCACGGACACCACGGGGCCGAAGATCTCGGTGTAGGTGATCGGGGCACCGGCCGGCACATCGGTGACGACGGTCGGCTCGATGAAGTAGCCCGGGCCCTCCATCGCGTTGCCGCCGACGGCGATCGTGTGCCCGTCCTTGCGGACGTCCTCGAGCGCGGCGAGCACCCTCTTGTAGTGCGCTCCCGAGATCATCGAGCCGATTTCGACGTCGGCCCCGGCACCGGGGGTGCCGACCGAGATTTCGCTGACCTCCCGCACCAGCAGTTCGGTGAACTTCTGCGCGACCGACTCATGGACGAGCACGCGGCACGCCGCGCCGCATTCCTGGCCGCCGTTCCAGAACCCGGCACTCCGGACGCCCTTCGCCGCGGCCTCGAGGTCGGCGTCGTCGAACACCACCACGGGTGCCTTGCCGCCCAGCTCAAGGTGGACGCGCTTCACGGTGCCGGCGGCGCTGGCGGCCACCTTCTGGCCGCTGCCGACGCTGCCCGTGATGGCGACCAGGTCCACGTCCGGGTGCTCGGAGATACGGTTGCCGACCACCCCGCCGGAACCCGTCACCACGTTCAGCACGCCGGCGGGCAGTTCACCGGCGACGAGTTCGGCGAACTTGAGCGTGGTCAGCGGCGTCTCGCCCGAGGGCTTGAGGACCATCGTGTTGCCGGCGGCCAGGATCGGGGCGATCTTCCATGCGGCCATCAGCAGCGGATAGTTCCACGGGGTGATCACACCGACGACGCCCACGGGTTCGCGGAAGATCACCGAGGTGTGGTTCTCGGCGTAGTCGTCCGCGCCGAGGGTGGTGTAGGCGCGGGCGGCACCGGCGGAGAACCGGAAGGTGTCCACCGCGCTGGAGATGTCGTCCTCGGCGACGGCGGCCGGCTTGCCGGTGTTCGCCGATTCGAGGGTTTCGAGGAGTTCCCTGTTGTCCTCGATGATGTCGGCGAGCCGGAGCAGGACGGCGGACCGTTCCTTGGGCGTCTTGGCCGCCCACTCCGTCTTGGCTGCCACGGCAGCCGCAACGGCGGCGTCGACGTCCTCGACGGTACCGGCCGGGACCTGCGCCAGGACTTCCCCGGTGGCGGGGTTTTCCACGGCGGTGGTGCCGGACGACGTCGACGCGACGAACGTTCCGCCGATGAACTGGCCGAACGGCGGCAGGGACGGCGCGGGCGCCTCGCCGATGCGGCGGACGGTGAACGATGCTGTTTCGGTGGTCATGGTTCTCCTTTGGAAGTAGTGGCTACTTGACGGCCGCGGCCGCTTTTTCGTTTTCGTGTTCCCAGAACTCAGCGCCCTCGATCCCCAGCGCCTTGGGATCGAATGTGGGGTCGAGGCCCAGCTTCCGCTGCCGTTCGTAGTCCTTGTAGATCTTGCGGACCAAGGGGAAGAGGAACACCAGGCAGATCAGGTTGACCCACGCGATCAGGCCGAGGCCGATGTCGCCCGCGGCCCAGATGAGCTTCGCGTTCACCACGGATCCGAAGAAGACGATCGCCATGGTTCCGATCTTCAGGACGTTCTTCCAACCGTGGCCGGTCCTGCCGTCCAGCAGGTACAGGAGGTTGGAGTTGGCCACGTAGAAGTAGGCCAGGAGGCAGGTGAAGCCGAAGAGCAGCACCGCGACAGCAACGAAGCCGGCGCCCCAGCCCGGGATGAGGGTGTCGATGGCGGCCTGGACCCAGTTGGCTCCGACGGGCACGCCTGGCAGGTTGTTGACAAGGAAGCCGCCGGAGCCGTCGGTGACGTTGAACTTTCCGGAGACCACCATCATGAGGCCGGTGGCCATGCAGATCAGCAGCACGTCGATGTAGATGCTGAACGTCTGGACCAGGCCCTGCTTGCCCGGGTGGGAGGTGCGGGCCGCCGCGGCGGCGAAGGTGGCTTCACCCAGGCCGTTTGACGAGGCGAAGACGGCGCGGCGCACGCCCCAGGCGACGGCAGCGCCGGCGATGCCGCCAAGGAGCGGGTGGACGCCGATGGCCGACTGGAAGATCAGGGAGACCGCGGCCGGCACACTGCCGATGTTGATCCCGATGACGGCGAGGGCCAGCAGCAGGTAGCCGATGGCGAGCACCGGCACCAGGGCCTGGGTGACCTTCACGAGGCGGGTGGTGCCGCCGAAGATGACCAGGGCGATCAGGACCGTGACGAAGACGGCGGGGATCCAGCTCGGCAGGTCGAAGGCCAGGTTGGCGCTGGCCGCGATGGTGTTGACCTGCAGGCCCGGGAAGACGAAGCCGTAGCCGATCACGCCCAGGACTGCGACCAGTGCGCCCACCTTGGGCAGCTTCAGGCCGTACTTGATGTAGTACGGCATGCCGCCGATGTCCTCGTTGGCGTTGCGGCGGTCCTCGTCCTGAACCTGGCGCTTGAAGGCCTGGGACAGGGTGGCTTCCGCGTAGCCGACCGTACAGCCGACCAGGCCGGTGACGGCCATCCAGACCAGGGCGCCCGGGCCGCCTGCGCTGATGGCCGTGGCCACGCCGGCGATGCTGCCGACGCCGACCCGGCTGGCCAGGGCGAGCACCAGGGCCTGGAACGAGGAGAGGCCGCCGCTTTCGCTGCCTTCGGTTTCCTTGAGTTGGCGGAGCATGTCCGGGATCCGCCGGAACTGGACGCCCTTGGTCGCCACGGAGTATATGACGCCAAGGCCCAGTACTACATAGGCCATCGGTGCCCAGATTGCGTCGGAAATTCCGGAGAGCAGTTCACCGAAGTCCATGGTTATCCCACCTTGTGTTCGAGGACGGTCAGGTTCTGTTTCAGGGCAAAGAGTGCGTTCTCGACGCGGGCGCGGTCTTCGGCGTTGAGGTCGGCCGTGGGTCGGCGGGGCGATCCGGCGGGCAGGCCCTGCAGGGCCAGGCCGGCCTTGACGGACGGGATGAACGGCACGGACAGGAGCGCGTCGATCACCGGGTACACGGCGTTCCAGAGCTCCCGGGCGCCGTTGAGGTCGCCCTCTGCGATCCGGGCGCTGACGGCCACGATTTCTTCCGGCACCACGTTGGCGGTGCCGGCCATGACGCCGGCCGCACCTTCGACCAGGGCGCTGTAGATGTAGGCGTCCCAGCCGATGAAGGTGCCGATCACGTCGGAGTGGTGGTGGATCAGTTGGAGGGCCTGTTCCCAGTTCGCGCTGGAGTCCTTGATGTACTTGATGTTCGGCACGTCCTCGGCCAGCGAGCGCACGGTGGCGGGGTCCAGGTTGACGCCGGTCACCGCCGGGATGTTGTAGAGCATGATGGGAAGTTCGACGGCGGCCGCGACGTCCTTGAGGTACGTCACCGTTTCTTCCAGGGACAGCGGCTCGTAGTAGGGGGTGATGACCATGAGCGCGTCCGCGCCGGCCTTCTCGGCGGCCTTCGACAGGCGGATGGCTTCGGCCGTCGAGGTCGCGCCGGTCTGGGCGATGACCGGGACGCGGCCGCCGGCCTGGTTGATGACCGTTTCGATGAGGAGCAGGCGCTCTTCGGAGGAGAGCGCGCCGACCTCGCCGGTGGAGCCGGCGGCCACCACGCCGTCGACGCCGCCGTCGATGGAGCGGTCGACCACCTTCCGGAGGGTCTCGACGTCGATGGTTCCGTCTTCGTTGAACGGGGTGGAAAGTGCGGTCAAGACGCCGCGGAGTTCTTTGGCCATGGGATGTTCCTCTTTCAGTGGGTGTTACAGGTAGGTAGGTGGGGCCGTCAGGCGACGGCCGAAATACCGGGCCGGCCCGGGTTGTCCCGGGCCGGAGCCTGGCGCCGGGTGGCCAGGACGCTGGCGGCTTCCTGGGCTGCGGAGAAGCCGGTGGTGATGGAGCTCTCGGTGTAGAGGGTTCCGAGATAGTCCCCGGCGAGGAAGACCCGGTCGGTGCCGCGCATGAGCGTGGACTGCAGCTTGGCCCGGCCCGGGAAGCAGTACGGGGAAGCCACTTTCCAGCGGTCCACCTTCGCCTCGACCACGCTGCCGGCGAATCCGTGGCCGAGCACCTCGTCCAGATCCTTCAAGTGGGTTTGGATGACTTCTTCCTCGGGCTTGTCCAGCAGCGCCTTGCCCAGGCTCGCCGGGGAGAAGGTCATGAAGCTGCCGCCGGGCTTGCGCACGGTTTCGGAGCCGCGGACGATGCTCGCCTGGTTCAGCGCAATGGCGAAGGAGCGCTTGGGGGCTGCGATGGCGTAGATGTCGTCCCACGGGCGGGCCGAGGTTTCATCCGTGAGGAACGCGGTGCTGACGTGCGGGCCGTACTTGATCTGGCCCAGCGCGCCGCGCAGTTCCTCCGGCAGGTCCACGCCGATCTTCTGGGAAACGTCCGCGGTGGTCGCCAGGATCACGGTGCGGGCCTCGACTTCCCTCTCGACGCCGCCTTGGGTGTAGCGGACGAGCACGGATTCCTTCTTGTGCACGACTTCCCGCACCACGGCGCCGAGCTGGACGCGGTCACCGAGCGCGACGGCGATGGATTCAGTCAGGGTGGACGGGCCGCCCACGATGCCTTGGCTCAGGCCCTGCCCGAAGCCGAGCACGAGGCTGAAGTAGCCGATGCCGGCGCCGGCGGAGATCTGGTCCATGTCCCCGGCCGAACGGGTCACGGTGGTCTTGAACAGCGCGGCTGCGTCCTCGGAAATGTCCCCGATCAGGTTCTCGAAGGTGCTGCTGTTCTCGAAATCGTAGATGCGCTGCTGCCGCTGCGCGCCGGACTCCCCCGCCCGCTTCCGTACGACGCCGGTGTACTTGGCGACACCGCCCACGACCTTCAGGCCGGCACGGAAGGTGTCGATGCGGGACTGCAGGGACATGGGGATGCGGAACGGGTAGGTGGCGATGTGGCCGCTGCGGATGAACTTGCCGTTCATGGACAGGGCCTGGAGGGAACCGGGGATCTGCACCGCCGATACACCGACCTCGTTGAGCAGCGCATCAGTGGAGGATCCTGCACCGGCGAAGACATGCCCGCCCCAGTTCAGCCAGTACGCACCGCGCCGTTCCGAGCGGATCCGGCCGCCCACGCGCTCGTTGGACTCCAGCAGGAGGGTGTCCCAGTGCCGCAGGCGCCATCCGGCCGAGAGACCGGCCAGCCCTGCGCCGACGATGACTACATCTTTCATCTGTTTGAACTTTCCTTTTCGAACCGGCGCTCCGGCAGGGAGCCGGGGACCGTTGACTTGCTACGTGGAGGAGGGGCGCTGGGACGCTGGTACGCGCTATGACCAAGGTCCGGCACGCGGGTTACGCGTGGTCCGGCGAGGGGAGTTTCAGCATCTGTGGGTAATGCCCGTCACACAACTCTAAGATGTGATCATCGATCACGCAATAGATGATCTTGGATCGCTTTCTAGCTGGCTTCGTGGGCCGAGGCCTCCTGGGGCGTCACGCGGCGCAGCTTTTCAGCGTGCCCGACGGCGGTCTTCCGCGGTTTTACGGGGGTGCCGTGGCCAGGTCGGGGGTCAAAGCCTGCTGCGCGTGACAGTGCGGCCGGACCGAGGCGGCCGCGCGGCGGGCAAAGGAAAACCCCGCCTGCACCTGCGTTTCCGCAGGTTCAGGCGGGGTTTCGTGGGCACTGAGGCCGGGGACCCAAAGTCCCCGGCCTCAGTCCTATTGGTGAATCGAGGTCCGGCCACGCAAACTTCGCGCGGGCGGTGGATTCACGGCCTACTCGGCGCCCGACGCTTTGTCGAAGTCGCGCTGCCAGTCATCCATCGCCTTGCGTGGGCCAATGAGGCCGCCGAGCGCGACTTGGAACACCAGCGCGCGGTGGGCATTCAGCTGCCTGATGTTGGCCAGAAGCTGGGCATCCACTGCCTCGATGGCCCCTTGCACCTCGCGGATGTGTTGGTCCGGATTTTCCCAAAGACGGGGGTTGGCAAGCACGTCCAGAAGGTAGTCACGATCAAGAGCGGCGGCGAGTTTGCTGAGTTTGTCTTCGTACTCGACCGCGGCGCGATCCCGCTGTGCCTTGTCAGCCTTGACGCCCAGCCGACGGAACAGCTCGCTCGCATTCCCGACGACTGAATCGACCCGCACGATCAGCCCCGGCGCCACTCTGTCGCCATTCGCCGCACGCATCAGATACAGCTGCCGGAGCTCCATGAGTTTCGAGATGTGGGCACGGATGAGCGGTGGTGCCGGGTCAACCTCGCGTGTTGCAATCGCAGCCTTGCCACGTGAACGACGGCGGAGGGCCCAGACCGTACTGCCGGCGCCTGCCGCGAGGATTGCCAGGAGCACCCAACCAAACGCCGTCGGACCCTTGCTGTCGAAGGCAGCCATGATCGTGGCGGCACCAATACCGAGGAAGATGCCGGAACCGAAGATCGCCCCGATGACGATCCAGACTGTTTTCTTATGCTTGCCATATCCCGCCAGGCGGAAGCCCCATACATCGCGCTGACCGCCGAAGAGCGTGATCAACAGGTCGATGACAACCCAGTAGCCGAAGCCACCGAAGGTGAAGAGCTTCAGCAAGGCCGAGCGGGTCTTTCCGAGGTAGAACCGGTCCGCGCCGAACCAACCGAGAAAGTAAGCAAGCAGCAACGTCACGATGAAGCTCTTGCTGCCTTCGGGCGGCGTCGGTGTTCGTTCCCTGCCGCCTGACAGAGGCGGGGGCGGGGGCGGCGAAGGGTTGCTGGACAAGTCTTCCCCCTTGATGGCATGCGTTTGGCACTCGGGCACGATCAACTCTTCGTCCAGTTTCGCATTGTTGGTGGCTGGTTTGTAGGTGACTTTGCCGTCGAGGTACTTGGCGATTTTGGTCCAGCTGAACGGTGTCGCGCGTGGTTGTTAAATGACCGCGTGAGGGGCCTCGATGCTGGCGGTCTCGCCGAACGGGAACCAAACCCCCACCCGACTAGGGCGAGTTAAAGAGGTGAGTCCGGCCCCAAAGCGTTCAAGAGAACCCGTCCCGAGTTACTAAACCCGCAGGTCAGAGCCATATTCGGAGCCCCCTGCCGGATTCGAACCGGCGACCCCCTGTTTACAAGACAGGTGCTCTGGCCAACTGAGCTAAGGAGGCGTGCCCCGGGAATACCCGGGACGATGCGTCAAAAAAGAACGCTCAACAAGGGTAGCCCATCGCGAGGGCTACGTCCCAAAACGCGGCTGCGGGCCGCGCGCTGAAACCAAAAGCGCACGGCCCGCATGACGCGCCAGGAACTACTTCTTCGCAGCAATCACCTTGTTCAGCTCGCCGACGAAGTCCGGAGTCGCCTGGCCGTTCCATTGCTTGCCGTCGATGAAGACGGTGGGCGTGCCGGTGACGCCGACGTTCAGGGTTTCCTGCGTGATGACCTTGACGTAGGGACGGTAGGTCCTGTTCTCCACGCAGGAATCGATGCTGGCAGCACCCACCTCCGTGGCCATCTTCTTGAGCTCGTCATCGGAGATTCCGGCACCACCCTCAGCAGGCTGGCGTTCGAAGAGCAGGTTCACGAAGTCCGAGTACTTGTCCGGCGAAGCGTTCACCACGCAGGCAGCGGCATTGGCTGCGCGGGAGGAGTAGTTGGTGGTGGACTGGCGGTCCAGGAAGCCCAGGGGGCGGTATTCCAGGGTGATCTTGCCTTCGTTACGCAACTTGGTCAGCGTCTCGTTGTACGCGGTTTCGAACTGCTTACAGATGGGGCAGATGAAGTCGATGTACACCACGACCTTGACCGGCTTTCCGGCCTCCGCCTCCGCCCCGGGTGCGACGACGGTGGCGGGCTTGGTCGCGGGAGCCGACGGAATGGAGGCGAGGTCGACGCTGGCGGCCTCGGACTTGGCCACTTCGGAGCCCTTCAGCAGCGTCACGCCGCCGTGCACATTGCCGTTGGCCGGCGTCGGGCCCTTGTCCGCGATGGGGGCGCTGTTCTGGATGCCCTGCATGACGGTCACCGCGATGATGCCGATGATCACCACAACGGCAACCACGATGCCCCAGCCGATGAGCAGCTTGTTCCGTTTGTCCCTCTTAAGCTGCGCTTCGCGGATCTCGCGGGCGCGTTCCCGGGCCTGGGCGGTGCGCTCTGCCTTGGACAGGCGTGGTTCGTTTGCGGGGCTCATCAGTTCCTCGTCGCTCGGTGGCTGTTACTGGGGTATGGCACTGTGGCCAGTTTACGGGTGAAGACCACCGGTAAAGCTGAGGGCACCAACCCCCGTCCAATGAACGAGCGGATGTGGGTGATGATTCCCGCCGGTAGGGTGGGATGTGAGTCACAAGCCATCCCAGGGGGCAGCAATGCAGAAACCGGCAAGCGAAAAACTCACGGCCAAGGCGAAGGAAAGACCGTCGCCGGCGCCGGCCAAATACGACTTCATGGTGGTCTCCAACCGGCTGCCGGTTGACCGCTGTTCCGCTGAAGACGCGGCGAACGACGGCGACGGCTGGCGGCGTTCGCCCGGCGGCCTGGTGACGGCGCTGGCCCCGTTGATGGCAAAGAGCGACGGCGCGTGGGTCGGCTGGCATGGCGCCCCGGACGAAGCGGTGGAACCGTTCAGCCACGATGACATGGATCTGGTCCCCGTACAGCTCAGCGCGGACGATGTTGAGCTGTATTACGAAGGCTTTTCCAACGCCACTCTGTGGCCGCTCTACCACGACGTGATCGCCACGCCGGAATTCCACCGGACCTGGTGGGACGCCTACCGCCGCGTGAACCAAAGGTTCGCCGACGCCGTCGTGCAGTCCGCCGACAAGAACGCCACGATCTGGGTGCAGGACTACCAGCTTCAGCTGGTCCCGCAGATGCTGCGCAGGGTGCGGCCTGACCTGAAGATCGGCTTCTTCAACCACATTCCGTTTCCGCCGCCGGAAATCTTCGCCCAGCTGCCCTGGCGGCAGGCGATACTCGAAGGCCTGCTCGGCTCGGACCTGGTTGGCTTCCAGCGCCCCAGTGACGCCGCGAACTTCATGCGCTCCGCCCGCCGCTTCCTCGGCGCGAGTGTCAAGCAGCAGCAGGTGCAGGTCCGGGATTCCTCCGGCGAGGTCACGCACATCGCCCGGGCCCAGGCCTTCCCCATCTCCATCGCGGTGGACCAGATCAGCGAGCTGGCCGAACGCCCGGACATCGTCGAGCGCGCACGGCAGATCCGCCAGGACCTCGGCAACCCGCGGACCATCCTGCTGGGCGTGGACCGCCTGGACTACACCAAGGGCATCCGCCACCGGCTCAAGGCCTTCGAGGAACTGCTGCAGGACGGCAGCCTGAAAGTCACGGACGCCACCCTCATCCAGGTGGCCAGCCCCAGCCGTGAGCGCGTGGAACAGTACCGCATCCTCCGCGAGGAAATCGAAGGCACGGTGGGCCACATCAACGGCACCTACGACACCATGCAGAACACCGCGGTGCGCTACCTCCACCACAGCTACCCGGTGGAGGAAATGGTGGCGTTATACCTCGCCGCGGACGTCATGCTGGTCACGGCGCTGCGGGACGGCATGAACCTCGTGGCCAAGGAGTACGTCGCCGCGCGGACCAACCACACCGGCGCCTTGGTCCTGAGCGAATTCACGGGCGCGGCGGACCAGCTCAAGCAGGCCCTGCTGGTGAATCCGCACGACATCGACGGGCTCAAGAACACCATCATGCGGGCGGTCGACTTGCCGGCAAACGAGTCCCGGCGCCGGATGCGCACCATGCGCAAGCAGATCCTGGACCACGACGTCGACCACTGGTCCTCGGAGTTCCTCGCCGCCCTGGCAGAGAAGGTGGTCCGTGATGACAGCTGAGAACAAGCCGCCCCTGAGCCTCTCTCCCGGCCTCCTCGACGCCGTGCGCACCATCGCGGAAACCGAGCAGTTGCTGGTGGCCATGGACTTCGACGGAACGATCTCGCCGATCGTCGACCACGCAGGCGAGGCCCGCCCCCTTCCGCGCTCGGCTGCGGCTTTCGCTGAGCTTGCCGCCCTGCCCCGCACGACGACGGCGCTCATCTCCGGGCGGGCCCTGTCCAGCCTGCGGGCGGTCGCCGCCCCTCCTGCCGCCACCCTGCTGATCGGCAGCCACGGCGCCGAGGCCTGGCTGGGGCCCGGCTCCGCCGGGCTGCGGCTGGACCCGGACCAGGAGGCGCTGCTGGCGGAGGTCCGCGGAATCCTGGCCGAAATCGTGGCCATCGCCCCGGGGACCCTCCTCGAGGACAAGCCGGCCGGCGTCGTGCTCCACACCCGGCTGGCCGACGACGACGTGGCCGAGGACGCCGTCGAGGCGGCCCGCACTGTGCTGCAGGACAAGCACGGCGTGTACCTGAAGAACGGCAAGCGGGTGCTGGAAACCTCCGTGGTCCACGCTTCCAAGGGCGAAGCGCTGGCCTTCCTGCGCCAGGCCACCGGCGCGACGGCGGTGCTGTTCGCCGGGGACGACGTCACGGACGAGGACGCACTGGCCAGGCTCCACCCGGGGGACATCGGCGTCAAGGTGGGGCTGGACTTCACGCAGGCCGAATTCCGGGTCGAGGCGCCGGTCCACGTGGCAGAACTCCTCGAAGCCGTGCTCCGGGAGCGACGCGAGAACGTCAGCGCGGAACGCCCGGAAGTGTGACCGACGTAACATTTGCTTCGCCTGGGTCGATTTCTGGCATACTCTCTTTTGTGACGCGGCGCACAGACACCGTGCGGCGTCGCATGAGCTCCCCGCCCCGAGCGCCCCAGGCGCGAGAAGGCGGGGAGTCCAACTGAATAAAAAGAACCATTCACAACGGATCGTCCGGCACGTACCTGCCGGTGAAGGGAAATGAGAACTGTGGCTACAGTTACTTTTGACAACGCTACGCGTCTGTACCCGGGCACAGACAAGCCCGCCGTCGATAAGCTCAACATCGACATCGCCGATGGCGAATTCCTGGTCCTCGTCGGACCCTCCGGTTGCGGTAAGTCCACCTCCCTGCGCATGCTCGCAGGCCTCGAGGACGTCAACTCCGGCCGCATCCTCATCGGCGACCGCGACGTCACCGACGTTCCGCCGAAGGACCGCGACATCGCAATGGTCTTCCAGAACTACGCCCTCTACCCGCACATGACCGTTGCGGACAACATGGGCTTCGCACTGAAGATCGCCGGCGTTTCCAAGGAAGAGCGCGCAGAGCGCGTCCGCGAAGCCGCAAAGCTCCTTGACCTCGAGCAGTACCTGGACCGCAAGCCGAAGGCCCTCTCCGGCGGCCAGCGCCAGCGTGTTGCCATGGGCCGCGCGATCGTCCGTAACCCGCAGGTCTTCCTCATGGACGAACCGCTCTCCAACCTGGACGCCAAGCTCCGTGTCCAGACCCGTACCCAGATCGCTTCCCTGACCCGCCGCCTCGGGGTCACCACGGTCTACGTGACCCACGACCAGGTCGAAGCCATGACCATGGGTGACCGCGTCGCAGTGCTCAAGGACGGCCTCCTGCAGCAGGTCGACACCCCGCGCAACCTCTACGACCGCCCGCAGAACGTCTTCGTGGCCGGCTTCATCGGCTCCCCCGCCATGAACCTGCTCGAACTTCCGGTCGTCGGCGACGGCGTGCAGTTCGGCGGCGCTGTCTACCCCGTCAAGCACGATGTCCTCGAAGACGCCACCGGCAAGACCGTCACCCTCGGTGTCCGTCCGGAAGACCTCGAGACTGTCGGTGCCGGCGAAGGCCTCCAGGTCGAGGTCGACGTCGTCGAAGAACTCGGCGCCGACGCCTACGTCTACGGCCACACCACGCTGGACGGCAAGGACCACGACATCGTGGCCCGCGTCGACGGCCGCCGCCCCCCGATGAAGGGCGAGGCCATCTTCGTCCGTCCGCAGCAGGGCCACGTGCACCTGTTCGACACCAAGACGGGCCTGCGCCTGGGCGACTGATCCCCACCGGCACCCACAAAGCAACAACCGCATAACCGACGGCGGCTCCTCCACACGGATGGGCCGCCGTCGGCGTTAGCCGCACACTTCATACGGAAGAATTGACACCATGACCGAGCAAAGCGGAGCCCAGTGGCATGACGAACCGACCGACTACGCGCAGATCGGCAAGCTGCCGCGCACCGAGGCCGCCAGCGCCAAGGACACCGCTCCCCCGGCGAGCGTAATCGGCTCGCTCAACATCACCGCGGCCGCCGCCGATCCTGAGCTGCTGGACCTCCCCTGGCACATCGCGCTGGAGGACTGGCCGGCGGAAAACCTCGCCGCGCTGCCCCGCGGCATCTCCCGCCACATCGTGCGTTTCGCGCACCTGGGCGGCTCGGTCATCGCCATCAAGGAAACCTCCGAACACGTGGCGCGCCACGAGTACCACATGCTCCGCAAGCTCGCCCGGCTGGACGTGCCCTGCGTTGAGCCGGTCGCCGTAATCACCGGCCGCACCACGCCCGACGGCAAGCCGCTGAACCCCGTGCTCGTCACCCGGCACCTGAAGTTCTCCATGCCGTACCGCGCCCTGTTCTCGCAGATGCTCCGCAAGGACACCCTGACCCGCCTCATCGATGCCCAGGCGCTCCTGCTGGTGCGCCTGCACCTGATCGGCTTCTACTGGGGCGATGTGTCCCTCTCCAACACCCTGTTCCGCCGTGACGCGGGCGCCTTCGCCGCCTACCTCGTGGACGCCGAAACCGGCGAACTGTACCCGGACTTGTCCACCGGCCAGCGCGAGTACGACCTGGAGATCGCCCGTGTGAACATCGCCGGCGAGCTGATGGACCTGCTGGACGGCGGGCTGATCGAGGAGAAGGTGGACCCCGTGGCCACCTCCGAGCTCATCATGGACTCCTACCGCCGGCTCTGGGCCGAGCTCACCGGGAAGGAATCCTTCGAACTGGGCGAACGCTGGCGCGTCGGCGCCCGCATCCGGCGCCTGAACGAACTCGGCTTCGACGTCGAGGAATACGCCATCAAGACCACCGCGGACGGTTCCACCATCCAGCTGCAGCCCAAAGTGGTCGACGCCGGACACCACCAGAGGCGGCTGCTGCGCCTCACCGGGTTGGATGCCCAGGAGAACCAGGCCCGCCGCCTGCTCAACGACATGGACCAGTTCCGGGCGGACAACAACCCGGAAATGGACGAGGAGTACAGCGCCCACATGTGGGTGAGCCAGATCTTCGAACCGATCGTGCGCTCTATCCCGCGCGAACTGGCGGGCAAGCTGGAACCGGCCGAGGTGGTCCACGAAGTTCTCGAACACCGCTGGTACATGAGCCAGAAGCAGGACCGCCACATCCCCTTGGCCGAAACCGTGCAGTCCTACCTGGACACCGTGCTGCGCCACCGCCGGGACGAGGCCGCGATCATGCTCAACCCGGACACCGAGCTGCTGAAGATCCTGGAGGTCGAAACCGAGGAGTCGCGGTACAGCGACCTTGAGGACTATCCGGACGCGGACGACTGACGGACCGCTGGCAACAGGCCCTGATCACGACGACGGCCGGGTTGCTGCCTGCGGGCAGCAACCCG
>NZ_QYLP01000037.1 GCF_003614925.1 Arthrobacter celericrescens | reverse complement strand
TACGACAAACTCGCCCAAACCTACCGGGCCGGCGTCGCACTCTACGCAGTCCTGATCTGGCTACGCCAATAAAGAGACACGCCCTAGCCGGCAGCGGCCCGCCCGCCCGGCAGTGGCCCATCCAGCGGAACGTCCGCGGTTCGTCACGCTCGCACCGGCACCACACCGGGCCCCTTCGGATGGCGTAGGCTTGAACAACCATGGCTGAGATTGATTTTTCCGCGGAAATCCGCGCCCTTCGCTCCACCTACACCTCCATCGAGCAGGTGTCCGACGTCGAAAAGCTCAAGGCTGAGATCGCCGAGCTGAGCGAGCAGGCCGGGGCGCCGGACCTCTGGGACGATCCCGCGTCGGCGCAGCAGGTCACGTCCAGGCTGTCCCACCGGCAGTCCGAGCTGGAGCGCCTGAACAAGCTTGCAGGCCGCATCGACGACCTCGAGGTGCTGGTCGAACTGGGTCAGTCCGAAGGCGACCAGGACTCCCTGGCAGAAGCTGCCACGGAACTCGAATCCATCCGGAAAGCCCTGGCCGACCTCGAAGTCGTGACCCTGCTCTCCGGCGAATACGACGAACGCGAAGCCGTAGTCACCATCCGCGCGGGCGCCGGCGGCGTGGACGCCGCGGACTTCGCGGAAATGCTGCTGCGCATGTACCTCCGCTGGGCCGAACGCCACGGCTACCCCACCTCCGTCATGGACACGTCATACGCCGAAGAAGCCGGCCTGAAGTCGGCAACCTTCGAGGTCAAGGCCCCGTACGCCTTCGGCACCCTGAGCGTCGAGGCCGGTACGCACCGCCTGGTCCGGATCAGCCCGTTCGACAATCAGGGCCGCCGCCAGACCTCCTTCGCCGCCGTCGAGGTCATCCCGCTCATCGAGCAGACCGACTCGATCGAAATTCCCGACAACGAGATCCGGGTGGACGTCTTCCGCTCCTCGGGTCCTGGCGGCCAGTCCGTCAACACCACGGACTCCGCGGTGCGCCTGACCCACATCCCCACGGGAATCGTGGTGTCGATGCAGAACGAGAAGTCGCAGCTGCAGAACCGCGCCGCCGCCATGCGGGTCCTGCAGTCCCGCCTCCTCCTGCTGAAGAAGGAACAGGAAGACGCCGAGAAGAAGGCCCTCGCCGGCGACGTCAAGGCGTCCTGGGGTGACCAGATGCGCTCCTACGTGCTCAACCCGTACCAGATGGTCAAGGACCTCCGGACCGAGCACGAAGTCGGCAACACCTCGGCCGTGCTCGACGGCGACATCGACGACTTCATCGACGCCGGCATCCGCTGGCGAACCGGAAACCGCAACGCCGCGGAGTAGGCCGGACCTGCCTGGCGGGGATCCGGGCATCTGTCCGGCCCGGCGCAGCATGGCCGCAGGATCTGCGCAGGCCCGGCGCAGGATGTGCACAGGATCGGCTCAGGATCGGCGACACGCCCCGGCAAGCCCTGCGCTAGCCGGGAGTGCCTGCGTATAGTCGAAGGGCCGGTGCCCCTCTTCCCCAAACGAAAAGCCCCCGCACCGGTGGTTGGAGC
This sequence comes from Arthrobacter celericrescens, assembly GCF_003614925.1. Classification (GTDB taxonomy): domain Bacteria; phylum Actinomycetota; class Actinomycetes; order Actinomycetales; family Micrococcaceae; genus Arthrobacter; species Arthrobacter celericrescens. Next base: position 120,216 of record NZ_QYLP01000037.1, on the reverse strand, counting down.
TTCGCGCGATGCGGCGTGTCCGTCGGGGTTGCCGAAGAGTCATGATCCGATTTGAGAACGTCACCAAGGTTTACGACCCCAATGCGAGGCCGGCGCTGGATGACGTCAGCCTCGAGATCGAGCGCGGGGAATTCACCTTCCTGGTCGGCGCCTCCGGGTCCGGAAAATCAACCTTCCTGCGGCTGATCCTCAAGGAAGACCGCGCCACCTCGGGGTCCGTGTACGTCGCCGGCCAGAACGTCGCGAACATCTCCAGCTGGCGCGTGCCCCGGCTGCGGCGCGGGATCGGCGTCGTCTTCCAGGACTTCCGCCTCCTGCCGCAGAAGAACGTCTTCGCCAACGTCGCCTTCGCCATGCAGGTCATCGGCAAGAGCCGGAGCATCATCCGCGAAACGGTGCCCGAGGTCCTCAAGACGGTCGGCCTTGAGGGCAAGGAAAAGCGCATGCCCCACGAACTCTCCGGCGGCGAGCAGCAGCGCGTCGCAATCGCGCGCGCCGTCGTCAACCGGCCCGGCATCCTGCTGGCCGACGAGCCCACCGGAAACCTGGATCCCATCACCTCGATGGGCATCATGGGCGTCCTGGACAAGATCAACCAGAACGGAACCACCGTGGTCATGGCCACCCACGATGACGACATCGTGAACGAAATGCGCAAACGCGTCGTGGAACTGCGCAACGGCGTGGTGGTCCGCGACGAGGCCAAGGCCCTCTATACGTCCATGATCCCGGTGGTGGGGGAGTCCCGCCTCCTCAAGGACGCCAGCGACGAAGAACTCGACCGCGCGCCGGGGGGCCAGCAGTGAGGCTCGCATTCATCCTCGGCGAAATCGGCAGCGGCCTGCGCCGCAACCTGTCGATGGTGGTCTCCGTCATCCTGGTGACCTTCGTGTCCCTGACCTTCGTCGGCGCCGCCGGCATGCTGCAGATGCAGATCAACCAGATGAAGGGCTACTGGTACGACAAGGTGCAGGTGGCGATCTTCCTCTGCAACGAGTCGTCGACGTCGGCCGGCTGCGCATCGGGTGCGGTCACCGACGAACAGCGGGAGAACCTGGGCAAGATGCTCGAGTCGCCCGCCGTCAAACAGTACATCAGCGACTTCCAGTTCGAATCCCAGGCTGAGGCGTTCCAGCACTTCAAGGACCAGTTCTCCAACTCGCCGATCGTGGACTCGGTGACCCAGGACCAGCTCCCGGCGTCTTTCCGGATCAACATGAAGGATCCGGAGAAGTACCAGATCATCAGCGAGACCTTCGCCTCCCAGCCGGGCGTGGAGACGGTCAGTGACCAGCGGCAGGTGCTTGAGCGGATCTTCGTCTGGATGAACGGGGCCTCCGTGGTTGCCATGGGGATCGCCGTCGTCATGATCGTCTGCGCGGTGCTGCTCATCACCACCACCATCAGGCTGTCGGCGTTCAGCCGGCGCCGGGAGACCGGGATCATGCGGCTGGTCGGCGCCTCCAAGACCGTCATCCAGCTGCCGTTCATCCTCGAAGGCGTGATCGCGGCTGTGATCGGAGCGCTCCTGGCTTCCGGTACCTTGTGGCTCGTGACCCTCTGGCTCAACGGCGACCTGTCGCGGCAGTTCCTGAACACCCCGTTCATTTCCTCCGCCCAAGTGCTCGTTGTCGCGCCCGTCCTGATCGCCCTCGGCGGCGGACTGGCGGGGATCGCCTCCTTGCTAACCCTCCGCCGATACCTGAAGGTGTAACGATGAACCGCAGCGAAGAGCAAGAAAGTGCCCTGCCGGCGTCGGGAAGGGTCCCGCTGCCGGTGCAGCTGCGGCTTGCGGCGCACCGGATGAAAATCGTGGCCGCCGCCCTGGCGGTGGCGCTTGCTGCCGGCCTCGGTGCCGCGGCGCCGATCGCCCGCGCCGACGAACTTGAGGACAAGCAATCCGCCCTCGAGGCCGAAGCCGCACGGGTGGAGCAGTCCCTGGAATTCGTTGACTCCAGGATTGCCAAGGCCGCCGGCGACCTGGTGATCTACCAGGGCCGCCTGCCCGGCGCGCAGCAGGCCTTGCTTGAGGCGCAGGGACGCGTGGCCTCCGCCGTCCGGGAAGTCGAAGCCCTGGCCGCGCGCGTGGACCTGGCCCAGCAGAACAAGGCCAAGATCACCGAGCAGCTGGAAAACGACAAGCAGAAGATCAGCGAGACGAAGAAGCTGATCGGCCAGATCGCCTCCCAGGCGTACAAGTCCGGCGGCGTGCCCACCAACGTTGCGCTGCTGTTCGGATCGAACGACGGCGGCAGCCTCACCGAAACCATGGACCTCGCCGACCAGGCCATGCGCAGCCAGAATGCTGCGATGACCAAGCTGACCCAGCAGAACGCCACCAACGTGAACTCCCAGGCGCGCCTCGCGGCCGTCGAGGAGGAAATCCGTGACCTGAAGGCGAAGGCCGACGCCGCCCTGGCGCGCGAGAAGGCCGCCCGCGATGAAGCCGCCGCCAAGAAGGCCGAAGTCGACAAGCTCATTGCCGACACCACCCGCCTGAACAGCCAGCTGCAGGCGGCAAAGCCCGGCATCCAGGCCAAGCTTGCGCAGGTGAAGGAACAGCAGGCCACCGTGGCTGCCGAAATCGCCGAACGCGACCGCAAGCTGCGTGAAGCCTGGGAGGCCGAGCAGCGCCGGATCGCCGAGGCAGCGGCCGCGGCAGCACGGGCGCAAAACCGGCCGGTGCAGCCGTACAACCCTCCGGTGGTGCCCGCGAACTCGGCCTTCGGGCTGATCCACCCCGTGCCTGCGAACGTGCCGATCACCTCCGGCTTCGGCTGGCGGTCGACGCCTCCCGGGACGATCGACTTCTACGGCCAGGGCGGATACATGCACACCGGCCTAGATTTCGGTGCCGCCTGCGGCACCCCGGTCTACGCGACGGCCGCGGGAACGGTGTTCTCGGCAGGCTGGGGCAACGACGGCGGCGGCAACCGGGTCAAGATCTCGCACGGCGTCATCGGCGGACACTCGCTGACCACGGTCTACTACCACAACACCAGCGTGGTCGTTTCCGAGGGGCAGCAGGTCAGCCGCGGCCAGCTGATCGCCTACTCGGGAACCACGGGCAACTCCACCGGCTGCCACGTGCACTTCGAGACCTGGCTAGACTCGGCCGCCGTCGACCCGATGACCCTGCTTTAGCTCCGCCCCCGCTTCGGCATCCACCGCCAAAGCGGGACGCGGCATTCCGGGCCTCCTGCTGGCGTAGACTGGTGGGAATCTCAACAGACCAAGGAGTTCTACCGTGCCCAAGGAAAGTGGCCGTAAGGTAGTGGCCACCAATCGCAAGGCCCGGCACAACTACCACATCCTGGACAGCTATGAGGCCGGCATCGCCCTCATGGGAACCGAAGTGAAGTCCCTCCGCGAAGGCCATGCGTCCATGGTCGACGGCTTCTGCACCTTCTACAACGACGAGTTGTGGATGGAGGGAATCCACATCCCCGAGTACAACCAGGGGAGCTGGACCAACCACGCCGCGCGCCGCCGTCGCAAACTGCTCCTGCACCGCGAAGAATTGGACAAGATCGCCGGCAAGATCCGGGAATCCGGTTTCACCGTGGTGCCCTTGCAGCTCTATTTCCTGGACGGCCGTGCCAAGGTCGAAATCGCCCTGGCCCGAGGCAAGAAGGACTATGACAAGCGCCAGACCCTCCGGGAAAAGCAGGACAACCGCGAGGCGCTGCGCGAAATGCGCGAACGCAACAAACGCTAGACCGCACCGTGCCGGCGTGGAATGTTTTCCCGCGGAGGTGCGTTATGATGGATAGTCCGGACGGAATTGCGGGTCTTCCCGTTGCTCCGGGCGGCATTGGTAACAAAATACGGGGATGATCGGTTTCGACGATGTTAGTCGCGACAGGTGAAGCGGGCCGAGGATGCAGAATTATCTCGTAAACGCTGTCTGCAAACCAATAAGTGCCGAATCTAAGCGCACTGACTTCGCTCTTGCTGCCTAAGCAGTAAGACAGTCCGTCAGCCCGGGGTTGCTATCGCCCCGGTTCCTGGCGTCATTCAGATAGCCACTGCTGTTTGCCTTCGTCATTGGGGTAAGCGGGACATTTAGATGACTGGGCCCGGATCAGCCAGCTGTTTGCAGCATGGCTGGGGCCGAGAAAATCCGACGCAAACTGCGCCCGGAGAAGCCCTGACAACACGACATCGGACGGGGGTTCAATTCCCCCCATCTCCACGAAACAAGGCCCCTGGAAACAGGGGCCTTTTTTCGTGCCCTCACAGCCCGGAACTTCGCCGGAATCTTCGCCCGGAATACAGGTTCACCCACGGCGTAGCGGAACGCGGACTAGCGCTGCCTTCCCGCACGTTGAAGCAGGTAGACCTGCAAGGAGGCAGTGATGGACGGCGAAAGAACGTTGGACAGCGAAAGAACGGACGACGGCGACGCGCTGGACGCGTACTCGCTGATCGTTACGGGCGTGGCCGAGAGCGTCACGGCCCACGTCGCGGCGCTTGAGATGAGCAGCGCGCGGCGCAACGGATTCATCAGGCGAGGCGCCGGATCGGCCGTCGTGTTCACCGAGGACGGCTACCTGCTGACGAACGCGCATGTGGTGGCCGGGTTGAGCAGCGGCCGGGCGTTGTTCGCCGACGGAAGGCACAGCGAGGTGGAGCTCGTTGGTGCTGACCCGTTGTCCGACCTCGCGGTGCTGCGTGCCCTCCAGGCGCCACCCCCTGCGGTCCTGGGCAACGCGGAAACACTGAAGGTGGGCCAACTGGTGGTCGCCGTCGGGAACCCTTTGGGGCTGTCCGGTTCGGTGACGGCCGGCGTCGTCAGCGGCCTCGGCCGCGCCATCCCGGTGCGTTCGGGACGCCACACGCGGCTGATCGAAGACGTCATCCAGACCGACGCCTCGCTGAACCCGGGCAACTCCGGAGGCGCGCTGGCCGACACCCGGGGCCGGGTGGTGGGCATCAACACCGCCGTGGCCGGCGCGGGACTGGGCCTGGCCGTTCCGATCAACGGCACCACGCGGAGGATCATCGCCGCCCTGCTGCGGGACGGCCGGGTGGTCCGGGCCTACCTGGGACTGGTCACCACGCCAGTACCGCTGGACGTTGCCGCCGTGGTGCGGACCGGATTCAAGGAAGGTCTCCGGATCGTTGAGGTGATCGCCGGATCGCCGGCCGAACGTGCGGGGCTGCTGCCGGGCGACCTGGTGCTCAGCGCACAGGACAGGGCACTCACCAGCGCGGAAAGCCTGCAGAAGCTGCTCTTCGCGCAGGCGCTCGGGGAACCGTTCAGGATGTCCGTGCTGCGCGACGGCAAGGTGCTCGGCATGGTTGCCATCCCGGAGGAACTGGATGAAGCCATGGAGCGCCAGGGCTAAATCGGACCAGGGCTAGATCGGCAGGGCTGAGACGGAAGTGTCCGGGGCGCGTGCCCCGGACACTCCTTACTTCCGCTTGAGATGTGCAACAGGGTCGGTATCGGTCGCGGAATCGTGCTTGGCGCGCTTGACGGCCCGCTTCTGCTTGATGGACTTGCCGCTCTTCTTCATCTCGTGCTGGTGTGGTGATTTGTCGGGCATGACTCGCTCCTATGCCGGATCCCGGAGGGACCACCTCCGGAGGCCGTTGGCCTCCACTTTGTAAACTACGCCCCTTTCGCCCGGATACAAGGCCGAGGCCCGGGCGTAGGCTGTGCACATGAGTGACGCGGCCGCGGTTCCCCCTGCCACACCGCTGCAGAAGCGGGTGCTCGTGGTGGCCATCGTGGCATCCTTCATCGCCTTCCTGGACACCTTCGTGGTCAACCTGGCGCTGCCCGCCATCGGCCGGGAACTCGGCGGCGGGCTGGTCATCCAGCAGTGGGTGGTGGATGCGTACCTGCTCACGCTCGGCGGCCTGATCCTGGTGGCAGGCTCGCTGTCGGACCATTTCGGCAGGGTGCGGGTGCTCGAATGGGGGCTGGGCGGCTTTGCCGTGACGTCGGTGCTGTGCGGGCTCGCCTGGTCCGGGGAAGTCCTGGTCGTCGCGCGGGCGCTGCAGGGCGTGGCCGGCGCCCTCGTGGTTCCCAGTTCGCTGGCGCTGATCGTGAACTTCTTCAGCGGGCCGGCCCAGTCGCGGGCCATCGGCCAGTGGTCCGGGTGGACCAGCGCCGCGGCCATCGTGGCCCCGCTGATCGGCGGGCTTTCGGTCGACTACTTGTCCTGGCGCTTCTTCTTCTTCTTCGCCAACGTGATTCCGCTGGCCGTGGTCTGGCCCCTGGTCCTGAAGCTGCGCGCCGACGACAGCAAGGATCCGGCAGCCGGACGCATCGACTACCTCGGCGCGCTGCTGGCCATCGTCGGACTCGGCGGCCCGGTGTACGCCTTCATCGAACAGGGCCACCTCGGCTGGGGCAGCCCCCTGGTGTGGATGCCGCTCGCGGTCGGCGTGGTGGCCATGGTCCTGTTCCTGGCGCACGAGGCCCGCACTCCGGCGCCCATGCTGCCGCTCCGGCTGTTCGCGATCAGGAACTTCGGCTGGGGAAACATCGCCACCCTGGCCATTTATGCGGCGTTCTCCCTGGGCTTCTTCCTGCTGGGGATCTACCTGCAGCAGGTGGGCGGGATGACCGCGACGACAGCGGGCATCGCCCTGCTCCCGTCCACCGTGATCCTCATGCTGGCTTCCAGCTACTTCGGCGGGCTTGCCGGCAAGTACGGCCCCCGCTGGTTCATGACCTTCGGCCCGGTGCTGTGCGGCATCGGCTTCCTGCTGCTGCTTACGGTGCAGCCGGAACTCAACTACTGGACCCAGGTGCTGCCGGGGCAGATCGTGTTCGGCATCGGCCTCGCGGTGACGGTGGCCCCGCTGACCGCCGCCATCCTGGGCGCGGTGCCGCCCGAGCAGGCGGGCATCGGTTCGGCTATCAACAACGCGGTGGCCCGCATCGCGGGCCTGATCTGCATCGCCTTCGCCGGGATCATCACCGGTCCGGTGCTCACGACGGCGGGCCTGCACCAGGGCGCGGTGGTCACCGCGGTGCTGCTCATGATCGGGGCGGCGGCGTCCGCCGTCGGGATCCGCAACCCGGAATTGGAAACGGTGCCGCAGACCGGGGAGAACCAATAAAGATCAGGCGTCGTGCAGGGTGCAGCCCTCGTGCACGGACTCGGAGGCGACCCACAACGCCGAAGCCACCTCGTCGGCCAGATCATACTCGCGGCTGGTCGGGCCGCTGCCGATCTTTACCACCAGGGCACCGCCGAACGGCTTGCGGCCCATGACCTCCACGCTGGCGTCCAGGTCGATTTCCTCCGCGGCCAGGTAGCGCAGCAGCTCAGGGTTTTCGTCGCTGATCCGGGTGATCCGGCCGGAGTGGCCCACATCCAGTTCGGCCATGCGGTGGGCGTGCGGCAGGGCGACGGTGCCGTCGGCCGCGGGAATCGGGTCGCCATGCGGGTCGCGTGCCGGATTGCCCAGCTTCAGGGCCATGCGTTCGATGAAAGTGTCGGAGACGGCGTGCTCGAGGAGCTCGGCCTCGTCGTGGACTTCGTCCCAGCTGTAGCCGAACTCCATCACCAGGTAGGTCTCGATCAGCCTGTGCCGCCGCACCATGGCCAGCGCGAGCCGCATCCCTTCCGGGGTCAGGGTGACGGCGCCGTAGGGCTGGTGGTCCACCAGTCCCTGGTCCTTGAGCTTGCGGACCATCTCCGAGACCGAGGAGTTCGCCACGCCCAGGCGCTGGGCGAGCTGCGAGGAAGTGATGGGCTTGTCCTGCCACTCGGTAAACGAGTAGATGACCTTGACGTAGTCCTCGATCGAGGATGAGGGCGTACCGGTCTTCACCGTCCTAGCCTACCGTGAACGGCCTGCCCGGGATTTCTCAGGCCTTGTGCGCCCGCCAGGTCTGCGTCACATACGGCAGGCGGATGACATCGGCCGGTCCGTGGCCCAGGTGCTCGTGCAGGTACCAGTGGAGGTTGGCCATGACCTTCGCGCGGGTGGCCTCATTTGCGCGCAGGTAGTAGCTGCGGGACTTGGTCAGCTCCATGATGTCTTCGGGGAGCACCGGATCCTCCCACGGGCTCAGGTGGCTTTCCAGGCCCCGGAATTCCGGGCCCACTACAGGCCGGAAGTCCGGCTTGTGGACGTCGCCGGCATGCATGATGCGGGTGAGGCGGTGGACCCAGGGAACCGAAGTGTCCAGCTGGTTCCACACGAGGCCGAGCACTCCGCCCGGGCGCAGGATCCGCGCCAGTTCGGTGCTGGCCAGGAGGGGATCGCACCAGTGCCAGGCCTGGGCAACGCTGACGACGTCGAATGCTGAGTCCGCCAGCCCTGTTGCCTCTGCCGTGCCAAGGAGTGCCGTGGCCGCCGGGTAGTCCTTCCGCAGCTGCGCGAGCATGTCCCCGGAAGGGTCGACGGCGGTAGTCTCCAGGCCGCGTTCGAGCAGCAGGGCGGTGAACTTGCCGGTCCCGGCGCCGATGTCCGCGGCGGTCCGGGCGCCGTCGGGCACCAGCCAGTCCGCGGAATCGTCCGGGTAGCCGGGCCGGACCCGGTGGTAGTGCTCGCCGCCGTCCTGGAAGCTCAATCCGAGCTCGCGCCGCCGGCGGTGGTCCAGCTTCGGGCCGTGGAGCCTGGCTCCGCCGCGGTGTCCACCGGATCGCAAAGCCACGCGTCCACTCCTCATAGGGTCCTTGAATACCCTACGAATCTACCGCACTCAGTCGGTGCTGCAGGGCGCTGCGCCCGCGGTGCCGGGTGTGTTCGGAGCCCAGTGCGGGTAGCTGCGGTGGTCGTTCGCGGGAACCCAGCGGCCTGAGTCGACGACGTAGTCCCAGCCCAGGCCCTCGGTCTTGAGCGCCTTGATCCCGGCGATCAGGCGGGTGGCGTCCTCCAGCCGGGAGCCCAGGCCGAAGCTGGCGCGCAGGGAGCCGGAGGGGAGGCCGAGCCGCTTGAGGAGGGGGTGGGCGCAGAAGCGGCCGTCCCGCAGGCCGATGCCGTGTTCTGCGGAGAGGTAGGCGGCGACCAGGCCGGCGTCGTAGCCCTCGAGGGAGAAGTTCACCACGCCGATGGTGTCGGCGGGGTCCGTGTCGCTGAAGATCTGGTGGACGGTGACGCCCTCGATCTCCTTCAGGCCCTCGACGAGGTGGGTGCGGATCGCGGACTCGTGGGCGTGCCACTCATCCTGGTCCAGTTCGGCGATGACCTGGGTGGCCCTGGCCAGGGTGGCGGCACCGAGCACGTTCGGGGAGCCGCCTTCGTGGCGGGCCGGGCCGGTAGCCCAGGTGACGGAGTCGAGGCGGGCTTCGCGGACGGCGCCGCCGCCGGCGAGGTGCGGGGTTCCGGCGTCAAGCCAGTCGGCACGGCCCACGATCACGCCGGCGCCGAAGGGCGCGTAGAGCTTGTGCCCGGAGAAGACCAGGTAGTCGATGTCCGCCGCGGCGATGTCGACCCGCCGGTGCGGCGCGAGCTGCGCGGCGTCGACGACGATGCGTGCGCCGTACTCATGGGCGAGGGCCGCGAGTTCCTTGACCGGCAGGATCTCGCCGGTGACGTTGGAGGCACCGGTGACGGCGAGCAGGCTGACCCCGCCCTGGGCGAGGGCCTCGCGGACGTTGGCCAGGGTTTCGGCCAAGGTGGGTGCCGCCACGATGCTGCGGTGCGGCACATGCTGCCAGGGGAGCAGGTTGGCATGGTGCTCGATGTCGAGGTACACCACCTCGCCGCTGTGCTTTCCGTCCACGACGGGCAGGCAGCCGGCAAGCAGGTTCAGCGAATCGGTGGTGTTGCGGGTGAAGATCACGCTGTCGTCAAAGCGGCCGCCGACGAATTCGCGCACGATGTTGCGGGCGTTTTCGTACACCGAGGTGCTGATCTGCGAGGCGTAGCCGGCGCCGCGGTGGACGCTTGCGTAGAACGGCAGGACTTCGTTCAGGTAGGCGGACACTACGGTCAGGGCCGGGGCCGAAGCGCCGTAGTCCAGGTTCGCGTAGCGCACGTGGCCGCCCTGGATGAGCGGTGCCTGCAGCTCGGCGCCGGTGACGGCGGCCAGCGGGCGGGCAGCCGGAGACAGCGAGTCGTGGTGGAGTTCGGGCGAAGTGAAAGTGGCAGTGCTCATGGAGTCCTCATTCAAGGGAACCCTGCATGCAGGGGATCCGCGCTTGCCGCATCCGTTCCGGACCGGCCGGGTCGTCACCCGGGGCACCCCGCCGCGATGGAGGGTTGCCGGCCAGCAAACCGGGGTTTCACGCTGGCACTCGTGACCTGTCTTTGAGACTAAGACACCATACGCGAGCCGCCAAAGCCGGCCGGCTTTGTTAAGTCGATTGTTACGGGAAGCGGATTCGGGGCGGTTTGCCGAACAAAAATCGGCAGGCGTCCCGCGTTGGGGACACCTGCCGATGAATCTTCGCCGAAGCCCGGAGGCGTTGGATCAGAGCAAGTCGTCGATGGACGGGTTGAGCTTCTTCAGGACCTCGGAATGCAGGATCGAGTTGCTGGCCACGGCGTTTCCGCCGAAAGGACCGTCCTGGCCGTCAAGGGAGGTGAAGCGGCCTCCGGCTTCGGTCACGATCGGCACCAGCGCCGCCATGTCATAGAGTTCGAGTTCAGGCTCGGCCGCGATGTCCACGGCGCCTTCGGCCACGAGGCAGTAGGACCAGAAGTCGCCATACGCCCGGCTGCGCCACACGGCGTCTTCCAGGTCCAGGAAGGAATCCAGCGAGCCCTGCTTCTTCCATTCGGAGATTTCCGAGTAGGACAGCGAAGCGTCGGACAGCTGCGAGACGTTGCTGACCTTGAGCCGCGTGGCCGAGGCCAGCGAGCGGCCGGTGTAGGCGCCGCCGCCCTTCACGGCCCACCAGCGCCGGCCCAGTGCGGGGGCGCTGACGACGCCGACCACCACCTCGTCGCCGTCGACAAGGGCAATAAGGGTGGCCCAGACGGGAACGCCGCGGACAAAGTTCTTGGTTCCGTCGATGGGATCGATGATCCAGCGCCGGGCGCCGTGCCCGGTGCTGCCGAATTCCTCGCCCAGGACGGCGTCCCGGGGGCGCGAGCGGGACAGTTGGCCGCGGATGGCTTCCTCGGCGGCGCGGTCGGCGTCGGTCACGGGGGTCAGGTCGGGCTTGGACTCAACTTGCAGGTCCTGGGCCTTGAACCGCTCCATGGTCAGGGCGTCGACGGAATCCGCCAGCACGTGGGCAAGGCGGAGGTCGTCGTTGTAATTCGGGTCGACTTGGGTCATGGTTCCAAACTACCGGCAAAAGCCGGCCTGTCCGGGGACCCCGCGGAGCATGCCCGTCAGATGACGGTGCCCAGCTCCTTGGTTTCCTTGGCTTCCTGGCGCGGATCTGCGCCGAGGAGGCGGCGAAGCGAGGCCAGGCGCGCCGGTCCCGCTTCTCCGGCAGAGCCTGAGGCGACCCAGTCGTCGAGGCCGCAGCGGACTGCGTTGGCATCGTGCTTGCAGCCGCGCTCACAGGATTCGGTGCCGGGTTCGAGGTCCGGGAAAGCGTGCATGATCCGGTCCGGATCCACCAATGCCAGGCCGAAGGAGCGGATGCCGGGGGTGTCGATGATCCAGCTGCCGGCCGGTGCCTCGTCCAGCCTCAGCGCCAGGGCCGAGGAGGAGGTGTGGCGGCCGCGGCCGGTGACGGCGTTGACTCCGCCGGTGGCGCGTTCGGCGCCGGTGAGGGCGTTGACCATGGTGGATTTCCCGACGCCGGAGTGCCCCAGCAATACCGTGACCTTGCCGTCGAGGTGCTCCCGCAGCCGGCCGACGGCGCCGCCGTCGAGCCTCGCGGACAGGCCGTCGTCGCTCCGGGCGTCGATGCCTGATGCTTCGGCGTCGGCGGTGCGGCTGATGATCACCGGGAAGTCGAGGCTGAGGTAGTTCGCCAGCAGTTCCGCAGGATCCTTGACGTCCGCTTTGGTGACGAGCAGCAGCGGCTCGATGCCGGCGTCGTAGGCTGCCACCAGGGCGCGGTCGATGAATCCGGTGCGCGGCTCCGGGTTCGCGGCGGCCACCACGATCACCAGCTGGTCCGCGTTGGCCACCACCACCCGCTCCACGGGGTCGGTATCGTCGGCGCTGCGCCGCAGCACGGTCTTGCGTTCCTCGACGCGGACCAGCCGCGCAAGGGTGTCCGGGGCGCCGGAGACGTCGCCCACGAGTGCCACGAAGTCGCCGGGGACCACGGGGTTGCGCCGCAGCTCGCGGGCGCGGGCGGCGATGACAATACGTTCCTCAGGCGTGTCTTCGGCGACCACGGCGGTGTAACGCCCGCGGTCCACGGTGATGATCCGGCCAAGCACGGCGTCGTCGTGGCTTGGCCGGTCCTTCGTGCGCGGGCGGGTCCCCTTCTTGTTCGGCCGGATCCGGACGTCGGACTCATCCCAAGACTGTGCGGAGCGTCCCATCGTCAGTGACCGGGCTCCGTGGCCCCGGGCGCGCCGCTGCCCTGCTCAAGCATGGCCGCCCAGATCTGCGGGAATTCCGGCATGGTCTTGGACGTGGTGGCGATGTCCTCCACGAGCACGCCTTCGACGGCGAGGCCCAGGATGGCCCCGGCGGTTGCCATGCGGTGGTCCGCATAGCTGTGCACGACGCCGCCGTGCAGCTTCGCGGGCCGGATCACCAGGCCGTCCTCGGTTTCCTCGGCGTCGCCGCCGAGCCGGTTGATTTCGGCGACGAGCGCGGCGAGCCGGTCCGTTTCGTGTCCGCGCAGGTGCGCGATGCCGGTGAGCGTGGAGGGGCCGGTGGCCAGGGCGCATAGGGCGGCCACCGTGGGGGCGAGCTCGCTGGTCTCATCGAAGTCGGCGCCCTTGATCTCCTGGCCGCCGGTCACGGTGAGGGTGCCGTCCTCGAGGCTGACCGTGGCGCCCATGGCCTGCAGGATCTGCCGCCAGAGGTCGCCCACCTGGGTGGTGTGGGCAGGCCAGTTGGGAATCCGGATGGTGCCCTTGGTGGCGAGGGCGGCGGCCAGGAAGGGGCCGGCGTTGGAGAGGTCCTGTTCGATCCGTTCGTCGAAGGCCCGGATGGCTCCGGGGGACACCACCCAGTGGTTGGGGACGGAATCGTCCACCGTGACGCCGACGCCGCGCAGCACGGCGATGGTCATGTTGATGTGGTCCAGGCTGGGCACCGGCTTGCCGACGTGCTCCAGGTGCAGGCCCTCGGTGAAGCGGGCGCCCACCAGCAGCAGCGCGGAGACGAACTGCGAGGAGGCACTGGCGTCGATCACCAGGTGGCCGCCGCGCACGGAACCGTTCCCGTCCACCGTGAACGGAAGGGATGACGCGGTGCCGCCATCCGGGGCGGAAATCCCGACGCCGAGTGCGGACAGCGCCTCGATGATCGTGTTCATGGGACGCTTGCGGGCGTGCGGGTCGCCGTCGAACGCGGAGGAACCGTTGCGCAGGGCGGCAAGCGGAGGCACGAAACGCATCACCGTGCCGGCGAGGCCGCAATCGATGGCGCAGTCGGTAGCCGGCGCCGCCGGGTCGATCGGCTTGATCAACAGGTCCGGCCCGTAGCTGCCGTCGCCCGGCACCTCGGTCACGGTGGCCCCCAACGCCCGGAGCGCCTCGATCATCAGCGCGGAGTCGCGGGAATGCAGGGGAGCGCGGAGCCGGGACGGGCCGTCGGCCAACGCCGCGAGCACCAGGTAGCGGTTGGTGAGGGACTTGGATCCGGGCACCGTGACTGTGGCGTCAACGGGCCGGTGCGCAAAAGGAGCGTCCCAGAGAGGTGCTGCGGTGGTGGTGGCTTCGGTGGTGCCGGTCATGCGTTCTTATGCTCCAACTGTCTTGTCTACTGCCTTGCGGACGGCGCGGTCCGCCTTCTTCAATTGCTTGCCGCCCGCCTTGCGGGCGTCCATGGCCAGGTGCTCGGCGCGCCAGGCAAGGCTCGGTTTGCCGGCAGTGTCGACGGCGGCAAGCAGCGCCCCGCCGGTCAGCGAGATGTTCTTCAGCAGCTGGGCGCGGCGCTCCAGCCGGCCTTCCTTGGTGCTGATGTCCGCCGAGCGCCACTCGACGAAGGTGTTCAGGCCCGAAATGACTGCCAGCAGTCCGGCGGAGAAACGGGGGAGCTTGCCCAGTGCGAGCAGGGCGCCCGCACCCAACTGGGTTCCGCCGATCACCCGCGCGATCATCTTCTCATCGGCCGGAAACGGGAGGGAATCCGAGGCCCGGCGCAGCAGCGGGGAGAGCTGTTTGGCGGTGTCGTCCGTGTTCTTCAGCTTGTCGAGTCCGGAGACCACGAAGCTTGAGGCCAGCATCGGCCGGGCGGGAAAACGGATGAGGGACATGTCTTGCCTCCTGGATGGCTTGCCACAACGGTCAAGGGTGCAGTCGCCTCTAGTCTTGCATCTTTGCGGAATATTTGCCCGGGAGGGGCGGTTGTGAGAAGAAGGCGCGGAAGCGCGCGGGGAAGTCCGCGTGCCGGACGCCTGCGAAGCCAGTATCGAGTGGAAGGAGCCGCTTTCTTGAGCTTGGTGAAAGACCGTCAGGAAGTGCCGGCACCGGAGCGGGAGCCGGGGAAAGGCGCGCGCCGGGTGACAGTAGACTTGAACGCAATGAGCACCTTGGACCCGGCCGCAGCGGCCATGTACGAAGCAGCGGAGCAGCCCCGACCGGGCCTGCAGGACACCGCTGAAGAGTCCGGCCCCGACGCCGTCATTGACGTCGCAAGCGAAACGCCCGAACAGCGGCGGGCCCGCTTCGAACGGGACGCCATGCAGTACGTCGATCAGCTCTATTCGGCGGCGATGCGCATGGCGCGGAACCCTTCGGATGCAGAGGACCTGGTCCAGGAGGCCTACACGAAGGCGTTTTCGGCGTTCCACCAGTACAACCCAGGGACAAACCTCAAGGCGTGGTTGTACCGGATTCTGACGAACACCTACATCAACCTGTATCGGAAGCGGCAGCGCGAGCCCCTGCAGTCGAACTCGGACACGATCGAGGACTGGCAGCTTGCCAGGGCCGAATCGCACACGTCGACCGGCCTGCGTTCGGCCGAGGCGGAAGCCTTGGACCACCTTCCCGATTCCGACGTGAAGCGTGCGCTGCAGGCCATCCCGGAGGAATTCCGGCTCGCGGTGTACTTCGCAGACGTCGAAGGCTTCGCCTACAAGGAAATTTCGGACATCATGAACACCCCCATCGGAACGGTCATGTCCCGGCTCCACCGCGGCAGAAAGATGCTGCGCGAACTGCTGGCCGACTATGCCGCCGAACGGGGAATCAGGGGCGCCACGGATACCCCCGCCGGGGACGCCGCAAGCAATAAACAGGAGAAACGGAAATGAGCTGCCAAGGACTGGGCGACTGCGACGATGCGCGGATGCAGCGCATCTATGAATACCTTGACGGTGCGCTGACCCGGGAGGACATCGCCGAGATCAAGCAGCACCTGCAGGAGTGCCCCGAGTGCACCGAGGAGTATGACCTGGAGTGCGTCATCCGCACCGTGGTCAAGCGTTCCTGCACCGAGGCCGCTCCGGAGAACCTCAAGAACTCAATCCTGGACCGCATTCATTCGATGAATGCAGCGGAAGTCTAGGCCCGGCTGGCCGTTCCAACGAAAAGAGCCCCGGAAGCCATCAGGTTTCCGGGGCTCTTCCGTCTGCTCCAACAACTCAGGTGTTGGGACGCTTGCCGTGGTTTGCGCCGCCGCGCTTACGGTCACGACGCTTGCGTGCACGCTTGCTCATAGCCGGCCTCCTTCGTTTCTTGTACTCAACAAAGCTGCCCTCCAGTCTCCCACACGCGGGGCCCGGGCCGCGAACCGGCGGCGAGGCCGGGCCGCTAACTGGCGGGCCGGCGTCGGACACAAGTGCCGGACCCGGCGCCCGGTCCGTCATCAAGGGCCGGCGTCAGGGCCGCATGGAATTCCTGATGGCGATGCGCGCCTGGTCCAGCACGGTGCGGACCGTCTCCAGGGCCACGGGAGTCAGCTGGGCAGAGCCGGCGTGCCGGCGCAGTTCCACCCTCATGTCGTCCCGGAAGGACTGCACCATGAGTTCAGCTTCCTTCAGGAGCCGGATGCTTTCCGCTGAATGCCGCCCCGCACCCGGAACTGTTCCGGGATCGCTTGCTTCCGCGCCGAATCCCGCCGGCACGGCCGCAGCCCTGGCCGATTCGGCACTGGCCGCGAGGTCCGCCCGCAGGCCGCGCATGTTGCTGCGGATGTCCTCCCGCAGCTCGTCCGCCAGGCGCCGCACCGACGCCGAAATGCCCGCCTCGACCTCGGCCAGCTCGGCGCGCCGGCTGTCCAGTTCGGCCAGCCCGGCGCGCGTGATCGAATAGTTGGTGCGTCGTCCGTCATTCTCCGTGGCGACCAGGCCTTCCTCCTCCAGCTTGCCGAGCCGGGGGTAGACCGTGCCGGCGCTGGGGGAGTAGGTGCCGCCGAAGCGTTCGCCGAGGGCCTTGATGATTTCGTAGCCGTGCTTCGGACCGGATTCCAGCAGGGCCAGCAGGTAGAGCCGGAGGGCGCCGTGGGCGAAGACCGGCGGCATCAGAACCCGCCCCCGGGCACCTGCCCGCCGGCCGCCGTCGAACCTGTGGCTGCGGCGCTGCCGTGGATGACATAGGTCTTGCCGGACACGGAGTTGCTCCGCACCAAAGTGATCCGCTCCCTCGGGCCCACAGTGGCCTGCACGTTGTTGCCGGGATGGTCATGGAGCTGTCCGTCGATCACGACGGCGCCGCTGGCCGACTTCGCGGCGATGTCCGCGCCGATGTCCCGGGGCAGGCGCACCGTGACATCGCCTGATACCGAATGGGCGGCGATGTCGTGCGTGTGGCCGTGCAGGTCGAAGCTGAGGTCCCCGCTGACGGTGGTGGCTCGGACGTTGCTGAAATCGCCGGAGGCCGTCACCTCGCCGGAGACGCTCTTGGCTGTCATCACCCCGTGGTGGCCGCGGGCGATCACTTCCCCGCTGACAGTGTTCACGTGCAGTTCGCCGCTGGTGTCATCCGAGAGCACCGAGCCGGAGACCGTGTTGAGCCTGGTGGTGCCCGACGTCCCGGAGACCATGCCGTCGCCGCTGACGGTGCCGGCCTCAACCGTGATGCCGGCCGGGATGGCGATGCCGATGACAACCGAGTTGGTGCTGGTGTTGTTGACGGTTCCCATGAGGTTGCGGAACCACCCCTGCGGCCCGTGGAGCTGGTGGCGGACCTCGAGGCGGCCGTCGACGACGGTGACGCTCAGTGGATCGCCCGCGATTTCCGATACCTCGATGCGCGCCGTGGCTTCGTCATGGGTGACGATGTCGAAGCGGCCCTTGACGATGCCCAGCCTGAGCGAGCGGACGCCGTCGACGTCGATCGTCTGCGGACCGGTGACGGTCCAGTTCTGTTCTGACATGACCCCTCCAGGAGTTGCGATATATCGCGTTGATGAAGTCACGATATATCGCAATACCGGGGATGGCAATGGTTTCGCCGAAGGAGGCGCCGCTCCTAGTCGGGCTGGGCGATCCTCAGCCACTGGAACCAGCCGCGGTGCAGCACCAGCCACGCCATCAGGCCATAGCCGGCCTGGCCGGGAGTGCCGCCGTTGGAGGCGAGGTCGGTGCGCCACTGTTCGTGGTTGAGCAGGGGAGAGAAGGTGTCGACGTAGTGGTGGTTGCGGCGGGTGGTGACATCGGAGAAGGCGGCGTTGAGGTCGGCGAGGCGGCGGTTGCGTGTCGGATCCAGGCCGGGGGGCGGGCCGACAACGAACACCTCGACGTTGTTTTGGCTGGCCCCGTCCAGGATGTTGGCCAAGTTGAGCCGGCTCCGCGCCGTGGACAGGCCGAATTCGATGTCACGGGCGGAGAGGCCGATCACCAGGCGGTTCTCGTGGGAGTCGCTGAAGCGGCGGCCGGCTTCGTCCAGCCACCGTGCGGCGAGGCCTTCGGTGCCTTCCATGGGGCAGGGGAGTGAGTAGCTCTCCACGGCGACGGAGTCCTGGGGTGTCCGGGCGAGCACCCGTCCCAGCCAGCCCAGTGCGCGGGGATCGCCGAGTCCTGCGAGCAGTTCGTCTCCAACAGCCGCGATGCGCAGCTTCCTGTCTTCCACCTGTTACCTCTTCACCAACGTTGCGGTCCATGCCGGGTGCCCGGCCGCCGGAGCGGCCTGGCATATCTACCCATTTAAACAGAAGTGCCCGGCAGGAGCTTGTTTCGAAGCTCCGGCCGGGCACCCTTGTTGTTTACTTGCGTTCGAAGGCCTGCTTGAGCAGCGTGCTCTGCTCCGCTGCGTGGCGCTTCATGGAACCGGCGGCCGTGGAGGCCGACGCCGGGCGGGACACCAGCCGGACCTTGCGGTCAAGGGCCTGCGGCAGGTTGAGGCCGATGAACGGCCACGGGCCCTGATTGGCGGGCTCGTCCTGGGCCCAGACAACCTCGGCGTTCGGGTACTTCGCCAGCTCGGCCTCGATCTCCGCCTGCGGGAGCGGGTACAGCTGCTCCACACGGATGATCGCCGTCGAGGTGTCGCCGGACTTCTGGCGGCTGGACAGCAGGTCGTAGTACAGGCGGCCGGAGACCAGCAGCACGCGGTCCACGTTTTGCAGGGCCTCGTGCTCGCCGATGACCGGCTTGAAGCCGCCCGAGGTGAAGTCCTCGACGGCGGACGCCGCGGCCTTCAGGCGGAGCAGCTGCTTCGGCGTGAAGATGATGAGCGGCTTCCGGGGCCGGCTGTAGGCCTGGCGGCGCAGCAGGTGGAAGTGCGAGGCGGCGGTGGTCGGGTTGGCGACCACCATGTTGTCCTCGGCGCACAGCTGCAGGAAACGCTCGATGCGGGCGGAGGAGTGGTCCGGGCCCTGGCCCTCGTAGCCGTGCGGCAGCATGAGCACGAGCGAGGAACGCTGGCCCCACTTCTGCTCGGCCGAGGAGATGAACTCATCGATGATGGTCTGGGCGCCGTTGACGAAGTCGCCGAACTGGGCCTCCCAGAGCACGAGGGCGTCCGGGCGTTCCACGGAGTAGCCGTATTCGAAGCCCATGGCGGCGTATTCGGACAGCAGGGAGTCGTAGATCCACAGCTTGGCTTGGTCGTCGCTGAGCTTGCCCAGCGGCATCCACTCGTTGCCGTTGAGGCGGTCGTGGAAGACGGCGTGGCGCTGCACGAAGGTGCCGCGGCGCGAGTCCTGGCCAGCGAGGCGGACCGGGACGCCTTCCATGATGAGCGAACCGAAGGCCGCGATTTCGCCGAAGCCCCAGTCGATGCCGCCTTCGCGGGACATCTGCTCGCGCTTCTCCAGGAGCTGCTTGAGCTTGGAGTGGACCGTGAAGTCCTCCGGGATCTCAAGGTGGGCGCGGCCGATGTGCTGGAGCACCTCGGTGGAGATGGCGGTCGACGTCGGGGAGTTCGTTCCGGAGTCCGCCTGCTGTGCGATCGGGCGTTCGATGCCCGACACGGCGGCGGAGTCGGCGGTGACGATCGGGATGGGCGAAGTCTGGGCGGCGTGGGTCTCCGCGAAGACACGCTCCAGGCGCTCCTGGTAGTCGCGGAGCAGCTGCTCTGCTTCTTCCTCGGTGATGTCGCCACGGCCGATCAGGGACTCGGTGTACAGCTTGCGGACCGAGCGCTTCGCCTCGATCAGGTTGTACATCAGCGGCTGCGTCATCGAGGGATCGTCGCCCTCGTTGTGGCCACGGCGGCGGTAGCACACCATGTCCACGATGACGTCCTTGTGGAAGCGCTGGCGGAATTCGTAGGCCAGCTGGGCCACGCGGACCACGGCCTCGGGGTCGTCGCCGTTTACGTGGAACACCGGTGCCTGGATCATCTTCGCGACGTCCGTGGAGTACGTGGAGGAGCGCGAGGAGGACGGCGCGGTGGTGAAGCCCACCTGGTTGTTCACGATGATGTGGATGGTGCCGCCGGTGCGGTAACCCCGCAGCTGGGACAGGTTCAGGGTTTCGGCAACAACGCCCTGGCCGGCGAATGCGGCGTCACCGTGGACCATGATCGGCAGGACCGGGAAGGTCTCGCCCTGGTCAAGGCGGTCCTGCTTGGCGCGGACGATGCCTTCGAGGACCGAGTCCACGGCTTCCAGGTGCGAGGGGTTGGCGGCGAGGTAGACCTTGGTCTCCTTGCCGTTGTCCGAGGTGAACGTGCCCTCGGTGCCCAGGTGGTACTTGACGTCGCCGGAGCCCTGTACGGAGCGGGGGTCCTGGGTGCCCTCGAACTCACGGAACACCTGGGCGTAGGTCTTGCCCGCGATGTTGGTCAGCACGTTGAGGCGGCCGCGGTGGGCCATGCCGATCGCGACCTCGTCGAGGCCGTCGTCGGCAGCATCGGAAATGATGGTGTCCAGCAGCGGAATCAGGGATTCGCCGCCTTCGAGCGAGAAGCGCTTCTGGCCGACGAACTTGGTCTGCAGGAAGGTCTCGAATGCCTCGGCGGCATTGAGCTTGGAGACGATGCGCAGCTGCTCTTCGCGGCTGGGCTTGGAGTACGGGTGCTCCAGCTGGTCCTGGAACCACTGGCGTTCCTTGGGCTCCTGGATGTGCATGTATTCGATGCCAGTGGTGCGGCAGTACGCGTCACGCAGCACGCCGAGGATGTCGCGGAACTTCAGCATCGGCTTGCCGCCGAAGCCACCCGTGGGCCACTCGCGGTCCAGGTCCCAGAGGGTCAGGCCGTAGGTGAGGACGTCGAGGTCCGGGTGCTTGCGCTGGACGTACTCAAGCGGGTTGGTGTCGGCCATGAGGTGGCCGCGGACCCGGTAGGAGTGGATCAGCTGCTGGATGCGGGCAACCTTGTTGATCTCGTCGGCGGGGTCGACCTGCAGGTCGGGGCTCCAGCGGACGGGCTCGTACGGAATGCGCAGGGCTTCGAAGATCTCGTCGTAGAAGTTCTGCGCGCCCAGCAGCAGCTGGTGGACCAGCTTGAGGAACTCACCGCTGCCCGCACCCTGGATGACTCGGTGGTCGTAGGTGGAGGTCAGCGTGAGGATCTTGCTGATGGCGTTCTGGGCGATGATCTTCTCGCTGGCGCCCTGCCATTCGGCCGGGTAGTCCAGGGCGCCTACGCCGATGATTGCCGCCTGGCCCTTGGAGAGCCGCGGAACCGAGTGCACGGTGCCGATGCCGCCCGGGTTGGTCAGGGAGACCGTGGTTCCGGCGTGGTCGTCCGCCGTGAGCTTGCCGTTGCGGGCCCGCTTGATCAGGTCCTCGTAGGTGTGCCAGAACTCGGCGAAGTTCATGGTCTCCGCCTTCTTGATGTTCGGGACCATCAGGAGGCGGGTGCCGTCGGGCTTGGGCATATCGATCGCGATGCCGAAGTTGACGTGCGCGGGCTGGACGGCTACTGGCTTGCCGTCCACCTCGTCGTAGTACACGTTCATGGAGGGGAACTGGGAGAGCGCACGCACCACGGCGTAGCCGATGATGTGCGTGAAGGAGACCTTGCCGCCGCGGGCGCGGGCGAGGTTGGAGTTGATGACGACGCGGTTGTCGATCAGCAGCTTGGCCGGTACGGCGCGGACGCTGGTGGCCGTGGGCACTTCCAGGCTCGTCACCATGTTGGCTGCGATGGCCTTCGCCGGGCCGCGGAGAACGGAAACGACGTCTTCCTCGGGCGGGGTGGGTGCCTTGGTGCTCTTGGGCAGCTGGGCCGGAATGGGCTGGGCCTGCCCGGCGCCCGGCTTCTGTGCGCCGTCTTTGGCGACAGTGGCGGGGGCCTTCTTGGCCGGTGCGGCCGGTGCTGCGGGGGCGGCCGGCGCGGCAGCGGGAACTGCGGCCGGAGCCGGTGCGGCGGGCGAAGCTGCAGGCGCCGGGGCGGGCGCCGTTGCCGTGGGCGCCGGCGCCTGTGCTACGACCGGAAGTACTCGGGTTGCGGGGTTTGCGGGGGCGGCGGAGGTTCCGTTGGAAGAAGTGCCGTCATCGGTAGTGAAGGATTCGAAGAGGGGCCACCACTTGGCGTCGACCGAATTCTTGTCCTGCTGGTACCGCTCGTACAGTTCGTCAACGAGCCACTCGTTTCCGCCAAATTCCTCTGGTAGACGGTGGCTTGGCTGCTCTGGCACTTGAAATACGCCTCTTCCATGAGTGTTGATGTCCAGCTGACCCGGTGGAATTGCCTGAAAAAACGACTCGGGCCAGGGTCCGGTCCCTCGGGCTCAGACCCTTGCCAGTCTAGTGACGGACCGCGCCTGTCTGCCAATAGTGGTGACCTAAATCATGTCTGTGCTACGAAGTGAACCACGGGCACCACCGCGCGGCGCGGCCGGCCGGGCAAAACCGGCGGCTGAGGAGCCCGGGCCGGGCTGTAGACTGGAGCCCTTATGGACAGTAATTCCAGGTGCCGGCCTGGACGCTGCGGGGGGAGCCGATCGGCTGTCCTTCCCCGGGCGTTCCACAGCGCCGGCAATACCCGTACACATGCCCATCACGCGCCTCCTGCCGCCTCCGGCGCAGCTGCGCCCCAGTCCTCGGCCACGGCTGACCAGCCTCCGCCGGCCCGTTCTTCCCGGCGAACCGGTGGTGGGGCCTGAATGGAATGGCTCCTGCTCCTTGCCGGCCTCCTTCTGATCCTTGGCACGGGCTTCTTCGTCGCCGTCGAATTTTCCCTGGTGGCCCTTGACCAGACCTCGGTCCAGCGCGCGGTCAACGACGGCGACCACGCTGCGCGGCCCCTGCTCAAGTGCCTCAAATCCTTGTCCACGCAGCTTTCCAGCTGCCAGCTGGGCATCACCCTGACCACATTGCTGACGGGTTTCGTGATGGAACCCTCCGTCGGCGAACTGCTGCACGGCCCGCTTGTGCTGATCGGCACGCCGGAGGCTGCCGCCCGTTCAGTCTCGCTCTTCATCGCCATGGCGCTTGCCACCTTGCTGTCGATGCTGATCGGCGAACTCGTGCCGAAGAACCTCGCGATCGCCCAGGCGTTCCCTGTCGGCAAAGCGCTGGCCCGCCCGCAGCTGGTCTTCACCACCGTGTTCAAGCCCGCCATCCTGCTGCTGAACGGCTTCTCGAACCGGATCCTGCACCTCTTCGGCCTTGAGGCCAAGGAAGAGATTTCCGGTGCCCGCTCGCCCGCGGAACTGGCATCGCTCGTGCGGCGCTCGGCGGAGCTCGGAACACTCGACGCCGGTACCGCCAACTTCGTGGCGCGCACCTTGAGGTTCGCCGAACGGACCGCGGCCGACGTCATGACGCCCCGCATCAGGATGGAAACCATCGGGGCCGGGCAGCCGGTCACCGACATCATCGACGCCGCCCGCCGTACCGGGTACTCCCGGTTCCCCGTCATCGGGGACTCCGCGGATGACATCCGCGGCGTGGTGCACGTCAAGAAGGCCGTGGCTGTTCCGCGCGAGCGCCGCGACGGCCTGGAGGCCGGGGCCATCATGGCCGAGGTGCTCCAGGTCCCGGAGACCATCCACCTGGACGCCCTGCTGTCCGAACTGCGCGAGGGCAACCTCCAGCTTGCCGTGGTGCTGGATGAATACGGCGGCACCGCAGGCATTGCCACCCTCGAGGACCTCGTGGAGGAAATCGTGGGCGAAGTGGCCGATGAGCACGACCGGGTGCGTCCCGGTCTGCTGCAGAGTGCCTCCGGCGACTGGTACTTCCCGGGCCTGCTGCGGCCCGATGAAGTGTCCGAACAGATTCCCGGGCTCACCGTGCCCGACGATCCTGCGTACGAGACAGTGGGAGGCTACGTCATGAGCCGGCTGGGCCGTATCGCCATGACGGGCGACGTGGTCGAAGCCGGCGGCGGAACCCTGTCGGTGACCCGGATGGACGGCCGAAGGATCGACCGGATCTGCTTCCGGCCGGCCCCGGCGGACGATCCGGATGAGGCGTCCGCCGGCCAGGGCGGCAGGAACGTGAAGGGGGCGGCGGCATGAGCGACTGGACCGGAATCCTCTGGCTCGTGTTCCTGCTGATCGGCAACGCCTTCTTCGTGGGCGCGGAGTTCGCTGTGATGTCGGCACGCCGCAGCCAGATCGAACCGCTGGCGGAGGCGGGATCCAAGCGGGCCAGGACCACCCTGCACGCCATGGAGAATGTTTCGCTCATGCTGGCGTGCGCCCAGCTGGGCATCACGGTGTGCTCCCTGCTGATCCTGCAGGTGGCGGAGCCCGCCATCCACCACCTGCTGGCCGAGCCGCTGGAAGCGTTCGGCACGCCGCACGAACTGGCCGACGCCGCCGGGTTCACCGCAGCCCTGCTGGTGGTGACCTTCCTGCACGTGACCTTCGGCGAGATGGTTCCGAAGAACATTTCGGTCTCCGTGGCGAACCGGGCTGCACTGCTGCTGGCACCGCCGCTGGTCCATATCGCGCGCTTCGTGAAGCCGGTGATCTGGACCCTCAACTGGAGTGCGAACCATATCCTGCGACTGATGCGGATCGAACCCAAGGACGAGGTCACGTCCTCGTTCACGCTCGAGGAAGTGCAGTCCATCGTGCAGGAATCCACCCGGCACGGGCTCGTGGCCGACGATTCCGGGCTGCTCAGCGGTGCCCTGGAGTTCTCGGCGCACACCGCCGCGCACATCATGGTGCCCGTGGACAAGCTGGTGACCCTCAAACCGGGGTCCACGCCGCGGGAACTGGAGAAAGCCGTCAGCCGCACGGGATTCTCGCGCTTCCCGCTGCTGGACGACGACGGCGGGCTGGCCGGTTACCTGCACATCAAGGATGTGCTGTCCATCCCCCTGGAGGGGCAGAGGCATCCGATCTCTGAAGGCAGGATCCGTTCCCTGGCCAACCTTGCGCCCGACGACGAAATCGAGGACGCGCTGGCGGTCATGCAACGGACCGGTTCGCACCTTGCCCGCGTCGTGGATCCTGCCGGGACAACCCTCGGCGTCCTGTTCCTGGAGGACGTCATCGAGCAGCTCGTCGGCGAAATCAGGGACGCCACCCAGGCCACCGGCATCCGTCGGCTGGGAGGCGTGGACAACGCCTGACCCCGCAGTGACGGCGTCGGAGCTCTAGCCCTAAATAGGAATCATTCCTATTTAGGGCTAGACTCGGGGGAGCAACAACCGTCGTCGATTCTCATCTGATAGATCTGAGGTTTCCCGTGCGCCGCCCAGTCGCCCGTCTGTCCCTTGCTGCCTCCGCAGGCCTGGCCATCCTCCTCTCCGCATGCTCGGCACCTGCCGCCACGTCGCCGTCGTCGTCCGCTGCGGACGGAGCCATCCCGGTGGTGACATCCACGAACGTCTACGGCGACATCGTCAGGAGCATCGGCGGGGATAAGGTCTCCGTGGACTCCATCATCAGCAAGACCAGCCAGGATCCGCACTCCTACGAAGCGAACGCGCAGGACAAGCTGGCGGTGTCCAAGGCGAAGATCCTGGTGGAAAACGGGGGAGGCTACGACGACTTCCTGCACAAGCTTGCCGACGACGCCGGCTTCGACCACGCAAACATCATCACCGCCGTCGAGGCCACCGGACTTGCCCCGCACGAAGACCACGAAGACGGGGCCTCCCACCCGGCTGACGAGCATGGCCATGACCACGGCGCGTTCAACGAGCATGTCTGGTACGACCCGGCTGCCATGGGGAAGGTTGCCGACGCGGTGGCTGCACGGCTCGGCGCCCTGAAACCGGCGTCCGCAGCGGAATTCACCGCCAACGCCGGCAAGTTCAAGACGTCCCTCGCTGGCATCACTGCGAAGCTCGACGCGATCAAGGCCAAGCACGCCAACACCCCGGTGGCAATCACCGAACCGGTGCCGGTCTACCTGCTGGAAGCCGCCGGCCTGGTCAACAAGACCCCCGAAGAGTACAGCGCCGCCATCGAGGAGGACACCGACGTGTCCCCGGCCGTGCTCAAGGAGACCAAGGATCTGTTTACCTCGGGCGGTGTCAAGCTGCTCGCGTACAACGAGCAGACGGAAGGTCCGCAGACCGAAGCCGTGAAGGATGCCGCCACGTCCGCCGGTGTTCCGGTGGTGGACTTCACCGAGACGCTTCCGGACGGCAAGGACTACCTCCAGTGGATGGCGGGGAACGCCGACTCGCTGGCCGGCGCACTCAAGTAGCCGGCACGACGGCGGAACCGGCACGACGGCGGAACTGGCACGTCGGCGGATTTGGCACGTCGACGGCGGGCCGCCAGCAAGTAGACTTGCGTTCGTTGCCCCACACCTGGAACGCCTTGAAACACCTGGACAGAGGATAGTTGTTGACACCCCTAGTGAGCCTCCGCGGAGCCGGCCTGAAATTCGGCAAGAGGGTGCTCTGGGAAGGCCTGGACCTCGAGATCAACCCCGGTGAGTTCTTCGCCGTACTCGGTCCCAACGGCAGCGGCAAGACCAGCTTCCTGAAGGTGCTGCTGGGGCTGCAGGAGCTGCATTCCGGCGAGGTGGAACTTGGCGGGCGGCCGGCGGAACGCGGCAGCCGGCGGATCGGCTACATCCCGCAGCAGAAATCCTTCGCACCGGACACCCCGCTGCGTGCCCGCGACCTCGTGGGCCTTGGCCTCGACGGGCACCGCTGGGGGCTGCGGTTGTCGGGCAAAGGCGTCAACCGCAGGATCGACGAACTCCTCGACCTGGTGGGTGCCAGCGATTACGCGAAAGTGCCGCTGGGCCAGCTTTCCGGCGGCGAGCAGCAACGCCTGCGCGTGGCCCAGGCCCTCGCCTCCGATCCGCAGGTGCTGCTGTGCGATGAACCGCTGCTGTCCCTGGACTTGCACCACCAGTTGGCCGTGAGCGCACTGATCAACCAGCAGTGCCATGAACGGAACAGCGCGGTGGTCTTCGTGACCCATGAAATCAACCCCGTCATCGACTACGTGGACCGGGTCCTCTACCTCGCCGGCGGCCAGTTCCGGGTAGGCACTCCGGAGGAGGTCATGACCACCGAGGTCCTCTCGGAGCTCTACGACAGCCATGTGGAGGTCATCCGCGCGAACGGGCGGATCGTCGTCGTCGGCCTGCCGGACGCCACCACGCACTTCCATGACGACGCGCACACAGGATCGGCGGAGGGCCACTGATGGATTTCGGAACGATCCTGCAGACCATCTTCAATTTCGAGAACTACGGGGAGCTGCTCCAGCTGGTGCAGAACTCCATCTGGGCCGGCGCCGTGCTGGGCCTGCTGGGCGGCATGGTGGGGACCTTCGTCATGAAGCGCGACCTTGCCTTCGCCGTCCACGGCATCTCCGAACTCTCCTTCGCGGGCGCGGCGTTTGCGCTGCTGATCGGTGCGGACATCGTCCTCGGATCCCTTGTCGGTTCGGTCGCGGCCGCCCTGCTCCTGGGCGTGATGGGCGTGCGGGCGCGCGACAAGAATTCGATCATCGGCGTCATCATGCCCTTCGGCCTGGGCCTGGGCATCCTCTTCCTGGCCCTCTACGAAGGCCGGGCGGCGAACAAGTTCGGCCTCCTGACCGGGCAGATCGTCTCGGTCGACACCGTCCAGCTGCAGGCCCTGGCGGGGACCGCCGTCGTGGTGATGCTCGTACTGGCGCTGATCTGGCGGCCTCTGAGCTTCGCGAGCGTGGATCCGGACATGGCCGAAGCGCGCGGCGTGCCTGTGCGTGGCCTGGCGATCGGCTTCATGGTCCTGCTGGGTGTCAGCGTGGCGCTGTCCATCCAGATTGTGGGCGCCCTGCTGGTCCTGGCGCTGCTGATCACCCCGGCGGCCGCCGCCTTGCGGGTAAGCACCTCGCCGAAGGTGGTGCTGCTGCTGAGCGTTGCCTTCGCGATGACCGCCACTGTGGGCGGGATCCTGCTTGCCCTCGGGAGCAGGATCCCGATCAGCCCTTATGTCACCACGCTGTCGTTCCTGATCTACGTGGTCTGCCGGATCATCGGGGGAGTGCGGGCCCGGCGTGGCCACAACGGCCGGATCCTGCGGACAGCCGCTTCGTCACCTGCACGGGTACGCGCCGGCACCTGAATCCGGCGCCTGATCCCTGCGGGTTCGTGCGGCCGGGCGGGGATCTACAGCTCGCCCGCGGCCTTCCTGGCCGTGCACTCCGGGCAGAGGCCGAAGATTTCCACGGTGTGCGCCACCTCGGTGTAGCCGTGTTCGGCGGCTGTCCGCGCAGCCCAGGTCTCGACGGCGGGAGCCTCCACCTCGACCGCCTTGCCGCAGTTGCGGCACAGCAGGTGGTGGTGGTGCCCGGTGACCGCGCAGCGGCGGTAGACGGCTTCGCCGTCGGCGTTGCGCAGGACGTCTACCAGGCCTTCGTCGGCGAGCGACTGCAGGATCCGGTAGGCGGTGGCGAGGGAAACCGAGATGCCCTGGTTCTGGAGCAGGCGGTACAGCTCCTGGGTGCTGACGAAATCGTCCAGCTCATCGAGGGCCGCGCTGACGGCGAGGCGCTGCTTGGTGACCCTCTGCTCCCGCCCTGGCTTGGCGTCGGACGCTGTGTTGCCGGGAGCTTGGGTGGCGGCTTTGGGGCCGGGAGGCATGCGTGGACTCATTTCGCTGTCGGCGTCGTGCAGACATCAAGATTACCAGCCGGCCGGCAAGGTGCCCGGACTAGGGGAGTGGAACCGTGAGGGTTTGTCCCGGGAACCGGATCGGGGCGTAATGGCTGTCGCCGAAATAGTCGGCGCTGAAGGTGAACGTCCGCGGCCAGGTGGGCAGCCAGTAGTCGGCGGCGGCTCTTCCCCGGGACACGGACACGGGCAGCCCGAACTCGCTGCCGTCGGAATAGAACTGGACGTACCCGCCGGGAACGGGGGTTCCCGCGCGGTGCGGGGCGAGGGCCACCTCCATGTGGACGGTGTACGGGCCCGTCACGGTGGGGGTGAGCGCGGCGTCGAGCGGCAGGGGATTCGCCGGTGCCAGGACCCGGAGGGACACCGGCTTTGACTCCGGTCCCGTGTAGCGGATCACGGACTCGTGCCGGGCAGTCAGCTGATGGATTCCCGCAGGGAGATAGCCTGCGGTCAGGGTGGCCCGCCAGCCGCGCGAGCCGGGAACGACAGTCCCCTCTCCGATGGACCTGCCGTCGGAGTAGAAGACGATGGGACCGTCCGAGTAGCCGGTCAATGCCCGGCCGTCATCCGCCGTGACCTGGGCCGTGAGCGTCACTTTTTCGCTGACCGTGCTTGTTTCCGTGCTGAGCTGAAGCGATGTTTCCGTCCGCGGGCCGGTCCACACCTGATACGGGAATGACTTCGTTGCGGCCTCGTAGCGGTCGTCCCCCGAGTAGTCCACGGTGTACTGCCGGGTGCCCGTACTGACAGGAGTGATGTAGAGGTGGACTTCGGCCGCATCGCCCGGGAGGGGTTGCGTCTGGGGCGATGCTCCCTCTTCGTCCATCAGCAGGGTCAGCGTTCCCGTCGGTCCCGTCGGCGCGCCGGAAGGAACCACCACGCTGATGAGGACCTCCACCGGGTTGCCCACAAAGGCCCAGGTCGGTTCGTCCAGGTGGGCTCGGATGTCGACGATGGACCGGGCGGCAAGCATGAGTCCCTCCATAACAAATACCTTTGTTGATGGAAGCCCCCCAGGAACTCCAAGGGTGCCTGTGAAGCACCCTGCGCCGAGGATACTCCCCCTTCGGGGCAACCGTAAGGCCCGGTCCGTTTGGGCCCCTCGCGCGCTACCGACAAGCGCGCTCCCCATGCTCGCAAGCTCGCCCGGGGCCCCTCGCGCGCTAGTCTTGGGGCCATGAAGCTGACCAAGTTCACGCATTCCTGTGTCCGCCTGCAGAAGGACGGACACGTGCTCGTGATCGATCCGGGGACGTTCTCGGAGGCGGAGGAGGCGCTGGCAGGTGCCCATGCCGTGCTCATCACCCATGAGCATCCGGACCATGTGGATGCTCCGGCGCTGCTTGAAGCGCTGCGCGGCAACCCGGGGCTCCAGGTCCACGCCCCGGCCCGCCTCGCCGCTGACCTCGCCGCGAAGGCGGGCGACGACGGCGGCCGGGTACACGCCGTCGAGCCTGACAGCTCCTTCGAAACGGGCGGTTTCGCCGTCCGGTCCTTCGGTGGCCAACACGCCTTGATCCACCCGCTGGTTCCGGTGGTGGCGAACATCGGGTACCTCGTGGAGGAGAACGTCTTCCATCCCGGTGACTCCTTCGTGGTTCCGCACGGCATCGACGTGAAGACCCTCCTGGTGCCGCTGCATGCGCCATGGTCCAAGGTGGGCGAAGTGGTGGACTTCGTGGTGGCCGTGCGTGCGCCGCAGGCCTACCCGGTGCACGATGCGCTCCTCAACGAGCTGGGCCGTGGGCTGGTCGAAGGCCACGTGCGCAGGATCGGCGGCAAGTACGGCACCACGTACACCAGCCTGGCGCCGCGGGAGTCCGTGGAGGTCTAACGCATCCGGGGCTTAACCCGCGGGCCACTTCCCGGTGTCGAAGAAGCGGTCCAGGACCGCCTCGTACGGTTTCGGGTCCAGGCCCTGCGCGTCCAGCCACTCCTGCTTGTAGTAGCTGCCCGCATAGCGCTCGCCGCCGTCGCACATCAGCGAAACGACACTTCCGCGCTTTCCCTGCGCCACCATCTCGGCAATCAGCTGCCACACACCCCACAGGTTGGTGCCGGTGGAGGGGCCGGCCTGGAGGCCGGTGAGGCTGCGCAGGTGCCGCATCCCCGCGACGGACGCCGCGTCCGGCACCGGGATCATCGTGTCGATGACCGCCGGCACGAAGCTCGGTTCCATCCGAGGGCGGCCGATGCCTTCGATCCGGGAGGGCATGCCGGTGCTGAATTCTGCGACGCCGTCCCGCCAGCCCGGGTAGAATGCCGAGTTTTCGGGGTCGACGACGGCGAGCCGGGTTCCGTGGCAGTGGTACCGCAGGTAGCGGCCGATGGTGGCACTGGTTCCGCCGGTGCCCGCCCCCACCACGATCCACTCCGGAACGGGGTGCTCCTCAAGGGCCAGCTGTTCGAAGATCGATTCGGCGATGTTGTTGTTGCCGCGCCAGTCGGTGGCCCGCTCAGCGTAGGTGAACTGGTCCATGTAGTGCCCGCCGGACGTGCTGGCGGCTTCCTGCGCCGCGGCGTAGACCTCCGAGGCATGGTCCACCAGGAGGCAGCTGCCGCCGAACTCCTCGATGAGCGCGATCTTCTCCGGGCTGGTGGTGCGGGTCATGACAGCGATGAACGGCAGGCCGATGAGCCGGGCGAAGTACGCCTCGGAAACGGCGGTGCTGCCGCTGGATGCCTCCACGATGGTGGTGCCTTCGTTGATCCAGCCGTTCACCAGGCCGTACAGGAACAGCGAGCGCGCCAGCCGGTGCTTGAGGCTACCGGAGCGGTGCGTGGAC
Source organism: Arthrobacter celericrescens (assembly GCF_003614925.1). GTDB lineage: Bacteria > Actinomycetota > Actinomycetes > Actinomycetales > Micrococcaceae > Arthrobacter > Arthrobacter celericrescens. The sequence continues at coordinate 89,054 of NZ_QYLP01000037.1, read as the reverse complement.
TCGTCCTTGAGGTACAGCTCGACGCCCCAGTGTTCCGGCAGCGGGACCGAATAGAGGTGGGTGTCTGCCGAACGGTTGTTCTCGGCCTCGATGCGGCGGATGGCCTCGCTGGCCCAGGACCTGTCTTGCTTCCCTGCAGTCTTCACCGATCCAGCCTACCGGCGCGCCGGATATATGCTGGGAACCGCCTGCCTGCCATGGGAACGAAGGAGATGCCGATGGGCACACTGATGGATGTTGCCACCCTCAAGGAGCGGATGGATTCCGGGAAGCGCACGGTGCTGCTCGACGTCCGCTGGGTGCTCGGTGATCCGCACGGGCACGAGCACTACCTGGCAGGCCACCTCCCGGGTGCCGCGTTCGTGGACCTGCACCACGAACTGGCCGACCCCTCGGTGTCCGGCGAGGGCCGCCATCCGCTGCCCTCCTTGCAGGCCCTGCAGCGCAGCGCCCGGGCCTGGGGAATCAACGACGGCGACACCGTGGTGGCGTACGACGACAACGGCAACACCGCAGCCGCCCGTGCCTGGTGGCTGCTCCGCGATGCCGGGCTGGAGTCCGTTTTCCTGCTCGACGGCGGACTGGCCGCCTGGCGTGCGGCCGGCCTTCCCGTCGAAACGGGCGGGCAACCCGTCGCGCCCGGGACCGTGACGCTGGGCCGCGGGCGGATGCCCATCATCGACATGGCCGGCGCCGCGGCCTGGGCGGGTCAGGGCGTCCTGCTCGACGCCAGGGCGGGGGAGCGCTACCGCGGCGAGATCGAACCGATCGACCCCCGGGCCGGACACATCCCCGGCGCCGTCAGCGCACCAACGGGGGAGAACCTCGCGGCGGACGGCCGCTTCCTGACTCCGGCGCAGCTGCGCTCCCGCTTCGCCGGGGCCGGGATCGACGGCGGCACCGCCGTCGCGGTCTACTGCGGTTCCGGCGTGACCGCCGCCCACCAGATCGCCGCGCTGGAGATCGCCGGCTTCACGGCGGCGCTCTATCCGGGCTCCTTCTCGCAGTGGTCCTCCGAGGCGGCGAACGAGGTGGCCGTCGGTGCCGCGCCCGGTGGTAGCGTCGGAGAATGACTCCCGGACGCCCTGTACCCCCTCCGCTCGGCAAGCCCCTGATTCTCGCAGAGCCTCCTGTGGAACCGGCGCCCGCGGATGCCCCGGCAGCACGGGGCACCCTCACGGCCGCGATGGGCGCGACGTCCGCTGGAAGCGGTTTGCGCCCGCTGACGCTGGCCCGCCGCGAACCCAAGGACGACGATGTCGAGATCGACATCGAATACTGCGGGCTGTGCCACTCCGACGTGCACGCCACCCGGGGCGAATGGGGCAGCCGTCCCTACCCGCTGGTGCCGGGCCACGAGATCGTGGGCAGGGTGCGCCGGGTTGGATCCGCGGTGGAGGACTTCCATGTCGGCGAGCTCGTGGGCGTGGGCTGCCTGGTGGACTCGTGCCGCGAATGCGAAAGCTGCCTCGAAGGGCTCGAACAATACTGCGAGCGCGGCAACGTGGGCACCTATGGGGTGAAGGATCCGCGCAACGGCGGTGCGATCACGCAGGGCGGCTACGCGGGCACCATCGTCGTGGACCGCCGCTTCGTCCTGCGGGTCCCCGAAGGCATGGACCCCGCGTCGACCGCTCCGCTGCTCTGCGCCGGAATCACCACGTACTCGCCGCTGCGCTATTTCGACGTCGAACCCGGGGACGTGGTGGGCGTCGTCGGGCTGGGCGGTCTCGGCCACATGGCGGTGAAGATCGCCAAGGCGATGGGCGCGGAAGTAGTCGTCTTCACCAGTTCGGAAACCAAGACGGCGGCCGCGGCCGAACTCGGTGCGGACCGGGTGGTCCTTTCCCGGGACCCCGGGGCCATGGAAGCGGCCAAGGCGAGCATCGACGTCATCATCGACACCGTGGCCGCGCCGCACGACCTCAACCCGTACCTGCGCGCCCTGCGCCTCGGCGGGGCGCTCTTCCAGCTGGGACTGCCGCCGAGCGACATGCCGCCGGTCAGCCCGGGGCTCCTGATCCGGCGCCGCCTGGCCTACTCCGGTTCGCTGATCGGCGGGATCGCCGAGACCCAGGAGATGCTCGATTTCTGCGCCGAACACGGCGTGGCCAGCGACATCGAGGTCGTGGATGCCGCCGGGCTCAACAGCGCCTATGACCGCATGGTCGCGGGCGACGTGAAGTACCGCTTCGTCCTCGACACCAAGACCCTGCACACCCCGTCCGAAAAGGCAGACGCATGAGCACCCTCTTCACCAAGATCATCAACGGCGACATCCCGGGCCGCTTCGTCTGGAAGGACGAGAACGTGGTGGCGTTCCTGAGCATCGCGCCCCTCGCCGACGGCCATGTCCTGGTGGTCCCGCGCCTCGAGGTGGACCGCTGGACCGATGCGCCGGCCGAGGTGCTCGGCCGGGTGACCGCCGTCGCGCAGACCATCGGCAAGGCACTGGTGCCGGAGTTCGGCGCAGCGCGGGCGGGCCTGCTGGTGGCCGGCTACGAGGTGGACCACCTGCACGTCCACGTATGGCCGTCGAACTCCATGGCCGACTACGACTTCGGCTCCGCGGACCAGAACCCGGACCCGTCGCAGCTGGAAGCCAACGCCGAGCGGATCCGCACGGCACTGCGGGATGCCGGGCACGGGGAGTTCGTCCCCGTCGCCTAGGCAGCCGTCTCCTGAGCGGCTCTTCCCTGGCAGCCCTGCCTGGGCAGCGCAGCCCCCGGGCGGGGCATTGTGGGCCGCCGGGCCCAGGCGTACCGTGGCGCATAGACAAGGACGCAAGCCGCGCCGCAGCAGCGCGGCCGCAGTGCGCCGGAGGAGTCATGGCAATGTCCAAAGCCGGCCTGGACCTGGGCCGCGCCGCCTACGACGATCACCGCTGGGGCGAAGCCTTCGGACACTTCGGGGACGCCCACCGCGAAGGCGGCCTTCCCGCGGCCGACCTCGAACGCTTTGCCACCGTCGCGGTCCTCACCGGCCATCCCCGGGTCGGGACCGAGGCACTGACACGCGCCTACGAAGAGTATCTGCTCATCGGCGACGTTCCCGGAGCCGTGCGTTGCGCCGCATGGCTGTCCGTCCATCTGCTGAACAGCGGTGAGGCGGCGGCCTGTTCAGGGTGGCTCGCACGCGGCACAAGGCTCTTGGCGGAGATCGATGAGCCCGGCGCGGCCGAGGGGCTGCTCCTCATTCCCGCCGCTGTCGCGAAGCTCTATGGCGGCGAGGCCGCCGAAGCCGCCGCCCTGTTCGGCAAGGCCTACGGCATCGGCACGGCATACCGCGACCGGGACGTCACCTCCCTGGCCCAGCTCGGACAAGGGCAAGCGCAGGTCATGCTCGGCAATCCGGCGGCCGGCCTGGAACTGTTCGACGAGGTGATGGTGGCAGCCACCGCAGGAGAAGTCTCGGCGATTCCCTGCGGCATCATCTACTGCGTCACCATCGGAACCTGCCAGTCCGTCTTCGACCTGCCCCGGGCCCTGGAATGGACGGCGGCGCTCGACCGCTGGTGCCGGAACCAGCCGGACCTGGTGCTTTTCAGCGGCCAATGCCATGCGCACCGGGCGGAACTGTATGCTTTACGCGGCCAATGGGACGACGCCATGGCTGCTGCGGCAATGGCCCAGGAACGGTGCAGCCGCGGGGATCCGCAGGCCAGGTTCGGGGCCTTCTATTACCAAGGTGAGGTGCAGCGGCTGCGCGGACTCTTTGAAGCTTCCGTCGCCTCCTACCGCGCGGCGGCGGACTCCGGCTTCGACCCACAGCCGGGAATGGCGCTCCTGCACCTTGCGCGGGGAGAGGTGCAGCTTGCCCGCCGCCAGATCAACGACGCCGTTGCTGCCGCTGACCCGACCTGGCGGAGCCGCCTGCTCCCGGGCCTCGTCGAGATTGAGCTGGCGGCCGGCGACCTCGCGGCCGCCCGCAGCGCGGCGGACGATCTGGGGCGCTTCGCCGCCGGGTATCCGGCGCCGATGCCCCGCGCCCTGGCCGCCCAGGCGGACGGCGCAGTGCTCGTCGAAGAAGGCGAGCCAGCCGCGGCACTGAAACCGCTGCGCACGGCTTGGACCCTGTGGCGGACCCTCGAGAATCCCTATGAGGCCGCCCGCTGCCGGGTGCTGGTGGCCAAGGCCCGCCGCCGCCTGGGCGACGAAGAAACCGCCCGCATGGATTTCGAAGCTGCGCGCGAGGAACTGGAAGAGCTCGGTGCCGGGCCGGCCTTCGCCATGGTCGATGCGCTGATCGGGGCCGTTCAAGCCGCGGAGCCCGGCGCGTCCGGCGGGGTGCCCGACGGGGTGGTGAACGGCCCGCTGACCGGCCGCGAAGTGGAAGTCCTCCGGCTGGTGGCGGCCGGCAAGAGCAACCGTGCGGTCGCCGTCGAACTCTTCCTGAGCGAAAAGACCGTTGCGCGGCACCTGAGCAACATTTTCCTGAAGCTGGAGGTGACATCGCGGGTGGCCGCAAGCCGCTATGCGTATGAGCACGGGTTGATGGCCTGAGGACTGCGGCGAATTACCCATGCGCGCCTTGGCAAGATGCGTCATCCATCCGATGCGCGGCCACGGCCAGCGGCAATAGCGTCGAAGCATGAACCTTCCCATGGTCGCCGGAACCGTCTCGACCGTCCTCTTCACAGTGAGCATGCTGCCGATGCTGATCAAGGCGGCACGCACCAAGGACCTCTCCTCGTACAGCCTGGGCAACCTGCTCCTGGCCAACATCGCGAACGCGGTCCATTCGCTCTACGTGTTCAGCCTGCCGGCCGGGCCGATCTGGCTGCTCCACGCCTCCTACGTCCTGGCGTCCGCCGTGATGCTGGTCTGGTGGCTGCGCTACCGGCACGCACCCGGCAATCCAACGCACCGGCCGGCGGCCAGGGAAGGTTTCCGTTCCACCGAAGAATTGCTCGGAGCATAAGGAGGCTTCGCCATGAACTCTTTCGCCATGAACACGGGAGAAAACTACACATCCGATCGGGTCCTGGACACCATCATCGTCGGCGGCGGGCAGGCCGGACTTGCCCTGGGCTATTTCCTCTCCCGGCAGGGACGTGACTTCGCCATCCTCGACGCCGGGCAGCGGGTGGGCGACGCTTGGCGGCAACGCTGGGACTCCCTGCGCGTGTTCACGCCGGCCAAGTACGACGGCCTGCCGGGGATGCCGTTCCCGGGAGACGGGCTCGCGTTTCCGGGCAAGGACGAGGTGGCCGACTACCTCGAAGGCTATGCCGCGCTTTTCGGCCTCCCGGTCCGGCTCGGCGTGAAGGTGGAACACCTTCGGCAGGAGGACGGCCACTACGTGGCGGAAGCGGGCGCGGAGAGCTGGAAGGCCCTGAACGTCGTGGTGGCCACTGGAGCCTGCGTTGCACCGAAGGTCCCAGGCTTTGCCGCGCAGTTGGATGAGTCCGTTTTCCAGGTGCATTCGAGCCTGTACAGGAATCCCGCGCAGCTCCGGCCCGGCCCGGTCCTGGTGGTGGGCGTCGGGAATTCCGGGGCCGAGATCGCCCTGGAACTGAGCCGCAGCCACCACACCCTGCTGGCCGGCAAGCCTACCGCTGAACTGCCGGTCAAGCACGGCCGGGCCGCGGCCCGCTTCTTCCTGCCCATCGTCCGGTTCGCCGGGCTCCACATCCTCACGCTCGGCACGCCCATCGGCCGCAAGGCAGCGCCGGGGTTCCTCAGCCACGGCACCCCGTTGATCCGCACCAAGCTCAGGGACCTCGCGGCGGCCGGCGTCGAACGGGTTCCCAGGATCACAGGCGTCCGCGACGGCAGGCCGGTGGCGGAAGACGGCAGCATCCTCGACGTCGACAACGTCATCTGGTGCACCGGCTACCGGGACGATTTCGGTTGGATGGAGCCCGACGCGTTCGACGGCGACGGCCGGCCGCGGCAGTACCGCGGCGTGGCGCAGGACGTTCCGGGCCTGTTCTTCATGGGCCAGGAATTCCTCTACGCGGCGACGTCGGCCACCCTGCCCGGGCTCGCCCGCGACGCCGGGTACCTGGCCCGGCGGATTCCGCGCCGCGGTATCGACAGCCCGGGTGACCGTGCCGGACGCTCGCCGCAGAAGGCGCGCCCGCAGCAGGTGCGGGGCAGGGCATGATGGGCCTCAGGGAGATTTACGGCAACCTGCCCCTGCCCCCGGGCCAAGTGGCGGGGATCGCCGTCGACCTTGTCCTAGCCCGGGTGCGGCCGGCCCGGCTGCCGGTCCCGCGCCCGCTCAGCGCTGCCGCAGGCACGGGGCTGCTGCTTGCCGGCATCGCGGTCAACTTCCGCTCTTTGGCCGAACGCCGGCGGGCCGAAGGTGAAGGGTTCGAGCTGGAGCATCCCCGCAGCCTGGTGATTACCGGCCCGTATGCCCTCAGCCGGAATCCCATGTATGCCGGCTGGTGGCTGATTCATCTGGGTTCGGGGCTGTTGCAGGGCTCGGCCTGGGCACTGCTCACCATGCCGGCCGCCGCCTTGGCGGAGCACCGGGGAGTGCTGGCCGAGGAACGGAAGCTGTCGGAGCAGTTCGGGGCGGATTTCGCAGCCTACGCGGCGCAGGTTCCCCGCTACTTTTCCCTCGGGCGCCCGCTGCGCCCGTGAATCTACCGGTGGTTCGGGGTCATGGCCACCATGCCGGCGTAGGTGAAACCGCCGCCGAAGCCGAAGAGGAGCGCCGGCACGTTTGCCGGGATGCGGCCGGCGTGCCACCACTTGCTGAAGCCGAGCGGGACGCTCGCCGCGGAGGTGTTGCCGGATTCGGTCACGTCCGTCACCACTACTTTGTCGCTGAGGCCCAGTCCCTTCGCGAGCGGTTCAATGATGCGCAGGTTCGCCTGGTGCGCTACGAGGACCTCGATGTCATCCAGCGTGAGCCCGGCACGTTCGACGGCATCGCGGGCGTGGCCGACGGCGTCGAGGAGGCCCCAGCGGAGCACCTCGCGGCCGTTCTGGGCGAACTTGCCGTTCGGCGGGCCGATCAGCACCGAATCCGCCATGTCCGTGCGGGACCCCCATACCACCGGGCCGATCCGCGGTTCCTCCGAGAGACCGACGACGGCGGCACCCGCTCCGTCCGCGACGAGCACTGCGGTGGTGCGGTCCGTCCAGTCGGTGACGGCGGAGAGGGTCTCGGCGCCGGCCACGATCGCGTGGGTCGCGGAGCCGGAGCGGATGGCCTGGTCGGCGATGCCGAGCGCGTACTCGAAGCCCGAGCAGGCGGTGTTGATCTCGATGACGCCCGGTCCGCGGCTGTCCAGGCCGAGGCTGAGCCCCTCGGCGATCCGCCCGGCGGTGTTGGGGGAGCGCTCCTGCGAGGTGGTGGTGGCGACCACCACGAGGTCGATCTGCTCGGGCGCCAGCCCGGAATCGGCCAGCGCCATGCGGGCCGCATCCGTGGCCAGGGTGGCGACGGTTTCGCCTTCACCGGCAATGTGCCGCGTGACGATCCCGGTGCGCTGCTGGATCCATTCGTCGTTGGTATCCAGGATCTGCTCGAGCTCGAAGTTGTCCATCACCCGTACGGGCTGGGCGTGACCGAGGCCGAGGATCTCCGTTCCGGCGGGTCCTTGGGGAAGATGCAGGGTGGGAAGGTGCAGGGTCATCCTGGTCCTTTCAGGTGGGCAGCACGCGGTTGGGGTGCGGTGCCGGGGTCGGGAGTGTATTAGGCGGTGCGTTCGGCCTAGGCCGGGGCGAGTGCCTGGTTCAGTGCGGTGCGGATGCGCTTCTCGGACACCGAGTAGGCGGTGCCCAACTCGACGGCGAAGAGGCTCACGCGGAGTTCCTCGATCATCCAGCGCACATGGGTTAATTCGCTGCCGGCCCGGCGGCCCGGGAGGAGCGCCGCGACGGCGTCGTCGTAGTCGTCTTCCAGGGCCTGGACGGCGGCCATGTTCAGGCCGTCCCGCTGCACGTTGTTCGGCAGCTTGTCCAGGCGTTTTTCGATGGCGGTGAGGTAGCGCGGCAGCTGGCTGAGTTGTGCGTAGCCCGTCTGTGCTACAAAACCGGGGAAGACGAGCTGTTCCAGCTGGCTCTTGATGTCGTTGAGCGCGCTGATCAGGCTCAGGCTGGTGCTGCCCTTGAGCTGCTTTTCGATGCGGCGGGCGCTTCCGAGGACCCGTTCGACGACGGCGGTCACCGTGAACACTGTGTCGATCAATTCGGCGCGCACGGCCTCGTACAGGGCGTCGAAGGATGTCCGGTCCCACGGCAGTTCCGCGGGAGTCAGCTTGTCGATCGCGGCGAGCGCGCAGTCGGCGATCAGCGCGCTGACGGAGCCGTGCGGGTTCTGGCTGAACGTAAGCTTTTCCGTGTTGTTCAGGTGCTCCAGGACGTAGCGGTCCGGCGACGGCACGCGGAGGGAGAGCAGCCGGATGACGCCGCCGCGCATGGCGGCTTCCTGCTCGGCCCGGGTCTGGAAGACCCGCAAGGCCACGCTTTTGCCTTCGTCCACCAATGCCGGGAAGCCGGTCACTTGGTGGCCCTTCACCGTACGGCTGACTTGCCGCTCAATGGTGCCGACGCTCCACTCGGTGAGCCCGGTTTGTTCTGCGACGCCGCTCGCGTGCGCCGCGGCGCCCGCACCATTTGCGGCGGCGCCCGGGGCCCCTCCGCCCGGCACGCCGGCACCGGCCATGGTTCCGCCCGGCTTGCCGCCGGCTGCCTTCTTACCGGAGCGTGCCGTCGTTGCCGGGGTGGCGCCGAGGGACTCGGCAATGGCCCGGCGTGTGGCCGGGGCGAGTTCCTGTTGCAGGGCGGCGAGGTCCTTGCCTTCGCCGAGCACCTTGCCGCGGCTGTCCACTACCTTGAAGCTGACCCGCAGGTGCGCCGGGACGGCAGCCCAATTCCAGGAGCCGGGCGGGATGATGTGCCCGCGCAGGCGGCGCAGCACGAGTTCGAGCGAGGGTTCGAGCTCGTCCGTGGCGGGATCGAAGTCCGCCTCCAGGCCCGCTGCGGCCTGGCGTGCGACATCCGGGGCCGGCACGAAGTTCTTGCGGACCTGCTTGGGCAGCGACTTGATCAGGGCGGTCAGCAGCTCAACGCGCTGGCCGGGGATCTGCCAACGGAATGCGGCGTCGTCGAGTTGGTTGAGGAACAGCACCGGAACCTCGGCCGTGACGCCGTCGGACGGGTTGGGCGGGGACCCTGGGGCCACGGGATGGAACTCGTAGCTGAGGGGCAGTTCGAAGCCCTTGTGCAGCCAGGTCTTCGGGTACGCCGAATCGTCCAGCGCCGCGGCGTCCTCGCTGATCAGCAGTGACTGGTCGAAGTCCAGGAGCGCGGGGTCCTGCTGCCGTGCGTCCTTCCACCACTTGTCGAAATGCCGCTCGGACACCACGTCCTTGCCGATCCGGGCGTCGTAGAAGTCGAAAAGGGTGTGGTCGTCCACCAGGATGTCGCGGCGGCGCATCCGGGTTTCGAGTTCCTCGATCTCGTTCAGGAGCGCCCGGTTGCGGTGGAAGAACTTGTGGTGGGTGCGCCATTCGCCTTCCACCAGCGCGTGCCGGATGAAAAGTTCGCGGGAAAGCTCCGGATCGATCCGGCCGTAGTTGACCCGCCGGTTGGGGATGACCGGCACCCCGTAGAGGGTGACCTTCTCGTGCGCCATGACGGAGCCGTTGCGGCTGGACCAGTGCGGTTCACTGTAGGAGCGCTTCACGAGGTCCGGGGCCACCTGCTCCACCCAGAGCGGATCGAACTTCGCGGCCACCCGGGCCCACAGCCGGCTGGTTTCGACCAGTTCGGCGGCCATTACGAACGCGGGGGACTTCTTGAACAGGGCCGAGCCCGGGAAGATCGCGAAGCGGCTGCCGCGGGCACCGGCGTATTCGCGCTTCCGCTCGTCCAGCAGGCCGATGCGGCTCAGCAGGCCGGCGAGCAGGCTGATGTGGATGCCGTCGTGCAGGCCCACCGGATCGGCCTCGCGCTTGTTGTCGATCGTGATGCCCAGCGGCTTGGCAAGCTGGCGCAGCTGCTGGAACAGGTCCTGCCATTCGCGCACGCGCAGGTAGTTGATGAACTCGTTGCGGCAGAGCCGGCGGAACTGGGTGGAGGACAGCTCGCGCTGCTGCTCCTGGATGTGGTTCCACAGGTTCAGGTAGCCGGTGAAGTCCGAGTTCTCGTCCCGGAACCGGGCATGCTTCTCGGCGGCTTGCTGCTGTTTGTCCGTGGGGCGCTCGCGGGGGTCCTGGATGGTCAGCGCCGCGGCGAGGATCATGACCTCCCTGACGCAGCCGCGCTTGCCGGCCTCCACGATCATGCGGCCGAGCCGCGGGTCCACCGGCAGCTGGGCGAGCTTATGCCCGACGGCGGTCAGCCCGCCCTGCTGTTCCCTCGCCCCCTGTTGCGGCGACCCTTGTTGCGGCGACTTCAGGGCGCCGAGCTCGCGCAGGAGCGTCACGCCGTCGTTGATTGCCCGCGACTCCGGGGGCTCGACAAAGGGGAAGGCCTCGATGTCCTTGGGCCCGCGGGCCACGCCCATCGCGGTCATCTGCAGGATGACGGCGGCCAGGTTGGTGCGCAGGATCTCGGGGTCGGTGAACTGCGGACGGGATTCGAAGTCCTCTTCCGAGTACAGCCGGATCGCGATGCCCTCGGACACACGGCCGCAGCGGCCGGAGCGCTGGTTGGCCGAGGCCTGCGACACCCGCTCGATCGGCAGCCGCTGGACCTTGGTGCGGTGCGAGTAGCGCGAGATGCGGGCAGTGCCGGTGTCCACCACGTACTTGATCCCGGGAACGGTGAGCGAGGTTTCGGCAACGTTGGTGGCCAGCACGATCCGCCGCTTGCCGCCGGGATTGAAGACCCGGTGCTGCTCCTGGAGGCTGAGCCGCGCGTACAGGGGGAGGACCTCGGTGCCTGCCAGGCGCCGGTTCGCCTGGATCCGGCCGTTCAGCGCCTCGGCGGCGTCGCGGATTTCGCGCTCGCCGGAGAAGAAGATGAGGATGTCACCGGGGGCCTCCTGGGCGAGCTCGTCGACGGCGTCGCACACCGCGTCCAGCGGGTCGCGGTCTTCCTCGAGTTCGTCGTCGGGGGTGTCGTCGCCGTCCGCCGGGCCGCCGGCCGGCTGGGAAAGCGGGCGGTAGCGGATCTCCACCGGGTACGTGCGGCCGGATACTTCGATGATCGGGGCGGGAGCGTCGTCGTTGCCGAAGTGCCGGGCGAAGCGTTCGGGGTCGATCGTCGCGGAGGTGATGATGATCTTCAGGTCCGGGCGCTGCGGCAGGATCCGCTTGAGGTAGCCCAGGATGAAGTCGATGTTGAGGCTGCGCTCATGGGCTTCGTCGATGATGATCGTGCTGTACTTGCGCAGCAGCTTGTCCCGCTGGATCTCCGCCAGCAGGATGCCGTCCGTCATGAGTTTAATGCGGGTGCTCTTGCCGACCTCGCCGGTGAAGCGGACCTGGAAGCCCACTTCCTGGCCGATCTCGACGCCGAGCTCGAACGCGATGCGCTCGGCCACTGTCCGTGCGGCGAGGCGGCGCGGCTGGGTGTGGCCGATCAGTCCCTTCTCGCCGAGGCCCAGCTCAAGGCACATTTTGGGGATCTGGGTGGTCTTTCCGGAACCGGTCTCACCCGCGATGATGGTGACCTGGTTCGCGGCGATGGCCGCCATAATGTCCTCGCGGCGTTCGGAGACCGGCAGCTCTGCGGGGTAGGAGATATGAAGTGTCATGGCTGGAAGCCAGTCTACTGTGGCGCCGGGCCTACTGCTGTGCCGGATGCGCCGCCGTCACGCCTGCCGAGCGTGCCAGCCGCCCGGCCAGCGTCACGGCGTACTCCTTGAATTCGGGCGGCGAGATGATCTCGAACTCCATGCCCAGCGCCGCAAGGTGCGCCGCGGGCTGTGCCAGGCTGTCCCAGCCGGCATGCAGCAGCGTGGCGGACCCGCCGTCGTCGGTCAAGGTCGCCAGCTGTGGGCCGACCAGGGCGGCCACCTCGCCGATCGGGGCGAACAGGCGCACGACGACGTCATAACGGTACGGCGAACGGGTCACCGACTGTTGGACGTAGGCGGCCAGGTCCTCCGCCGGAAGGGCGCGGGGGAGGAACTTCTTGGTGGCTGCGGGCAGGGAGGCGATGCGGTCCGCGCGGAACGTCCGCCAGTCTTCCCGCTCGAGGTCCCAGGCCACCAGGTACCAACGGCGGCCTGTGTCCACCAGCCGATAAGGTTCGGCCGTGCGGCGGTCCACCGTGCCGTCAGGTTTGGCGTAGTCGAAACGGATCAGGCGCCGGTCCGCGATGGCCGAGGACACCACGGTGAGTTGGTGCGGATCCACCGAGGCCGCGTTGCTGGGCAGCGTGGTCACGGCGGCCTTGAGGGTGGCAAAGCGCGGGCGCAGCCTGGCAGGGAGGACCTGCTCAAGCTTGGCCAGGGCCCGCACGGAGGCTTCGCCGATGCCCGCGACAGGCCCGGCGGCCACGGAATTCAATCCGAGGGCGACCGCGAGGGCCTCGTTGTCGTCGAGCAGGAGCGGCGGCAGCTGGGCGCCGGCTCCCAGCTGGTAGCCGCCCGCGATTCCGGGCGAGGCATGGATGGGGTATCCGAGGGTGCGGAGTTTGTCGATGTCGCGGCGCACGGTGCGTTCCGTGACGCCCATCCGTTCGGCCAAGGCCGGGCCGGTCCATTCGCGCCGCAGCTGCAACAGTGAGAGCAACTGCAGCAGGCGGGCGGAGCTTTGGATCATGGAGCAAGCGTAGCCGCGCCGCCCATCAGGCGGCGTGGGCCCCTGCCGCCTGGGGGGCGCCGGCCGCTTTGGGTCAGAGCAGGCGCATTGTCCAGTAAGCGCTGCTGGGGAGGTCAAGGGCACGCCAGTCGCGTTCGGAACGAACCGGCGGGATGTGGCCGCGGCCGTCGCGGAGGACCGCCGAGATGGTGGCTGCGATAGCCAGCAGGACGATGATGACGATGAAGGCTACGAGGATTTCCATGCCTCCATCGTCGTCCTGGCCGAACCCAAGAAACAGTGGCAGAAATGACCCATTTAGACAAATTTCTGCCACACTTGAAGTATGTTGAAATCAGTGGCCATCATCGTTGTTCCAGGTTTCTCGATCTTCGAGTTCGGCACCGCCTTCGAGATCTTCGGCATTGACCGCTCTGACCGGGAGACAGGCGTTCCGAAGTTCGATTTCCGCGTCTGCACGCCACAGCCCGGCGACGTCTCCATGAAATCCGGGCTGTCGATGCACGTCGGCCTTGGCTTGGACGCCGCTTCCGACGCTGACCTTGTGATCATGGCTCCCTACGGCCGTGACCTCGATGTGCCGGAGGAGGTCCTGGAAACCCTCCGGGACGCCCACGAACGGGGCGCCTGGGTGCTGTCCATCTGCTCCGGCGCCTACGCCCTTGCCCGGGCCGGACTGCTGGACGGGCGCCGCTGCACCACCCACTGGCACTATTCGCAGGACCTGGCGAGCCGTTATCCACAGGCCCAGGTCGACGAAAACGTCCTCTATGTCCAGGACGGCACCATCATCACCAGCGCGGGCACGGCCTCGGGCATCGACGCCTGCCTGCACCTGGTCCGTGTGGAACTGGGCGCGAAGGTCGCTGCCGCGATCGCCCGCGACATGGTGGTAGCGCCGCACCGCGACGGCGGGCAGGCCCAGTACATCGACCGGCCGATGCCCAGCTGCGGCTCGGCACCGATGGAGGCCCTGCTGCGCTGGATGGTGGAGAACCTGGACCAGGAGCACAGCGTTGCCGAGCTTGCCGAACGTCTGCACATGTCGCCACGGACGTTCGCGCGCAGGTTCCGCGCCGAAACCGGGGCAGCACCGGCCGCCTGGCTCAACTCACAACGGGTCCTGCGGGCCCAGGAACTGTTGGAGAGCAGCGACCTGAACATCGACGAGGTGGCGCGGGAAGCCGGCTTCGGGCATTCGGTGCTGATGCGGCACCACTTTGCCAAGGTCCTGGACACCAGCCCGCAGTCCTACCGACGTGCATTCAGGGGCGGCCAGCTCGCCGAAGTGGTCTAGCCCCGGCGGGCACCACGCAGGTCAGGGCGTGGCGTAGGAGCGTGTCAGCGCTGCCCGCGGCTCTCGGAGCCCTCCGCCTTGGCGGATTCCACCAGGTCCTCCCAGGGGCCGGTGACTTCCCGGTCCGGCAGGGTCGCCCGGCGCTGCCCTGCCCGGATGGAGTACATGAAACGGTCCGGATGGTTCGCGGCGCGGGACAGGGCCTTCGCGTCCTCCCAAGGGCAGGCTTCGACGAGCGGCATCCAGCGCTCCTTGTCGTCCGCGGACACGGCGTTGACGCTCCAGACACGCGTCATGGCAGCGATGCCCCCGCTGCGACGGACCGTGATTCTCATGTCCCACCGATCTTTGCGCTGCGCCGGTGCGGGAACCACCGGCACCCGGCGCTGGAGTCAGACCTTGACCTTTACAGTTTCCCACGCCTTCAGGACGGCGTCATGCTCGGCGGAGCCGCTGCCGAACAGTTCCTCGGCCGTGGCGATTGTGGTCCGGGCGAACTTGCCGAAGGTGCACGCAGCAGGGAGGACGCCGCTGGTCAGCGTTCCGTACCAGATCTGCCCCGGCGCCTCCCATGCATTGCCGCCCAGTTCGGACGCCACCAGGTAGAAGGCCCGGTTGGGGATGCCCGAATTGATGTGCACCCCGCCGTTGTCCGCGGTGGTGCGGACGTAGCTGTCCATGGAATCCGGCTGTGGGTCCTTGCCCAGCACGTCGTCGTCGTACGCCGTTCCCGGCGCCTTCAGGGAACGCAGCGCGGCACCCTGCACGGCATCTGTGAAGAGGCCCTCTCCGATGAGCCAGTTCGCCTCGGAGACGGACTGCTTGCGGGCATACTGCTCCACCAGCACGCCGAAGACGTCGGACATGGATTCGTTCAGGGCGCCGGCCTGGTTCCGGTAGGCGAGGCCCGCCGTGTACTGGGTGACGCCGTGGGCAAGCTCGTGCCCGATCACGGTCAGGGACTTGGTGAAGCGCTGGAAGATCTGGCCGTCGCCGTCGCCGAAGACCATCTGGCGGCCGTCCCAGAAAGCGTTGTCGTAAAGCTCGCCGAAATGGACCGTGGCGTCAAGCTTCAGGCCTGCGCCGTCGATGGAGTTCCGCTCGAAGACGTCTGCGTAGAGGGTGTGCGTATCGCCCAGGCCGTCGTAGGCTTCGTCGGCAGCGACATCGCCGACGGGCGGCATCCCTTCCTTTCGCACCAGGGTGCCTGGCAGGGTTTCGGTGGATCCGGCGTCGAAGATGGTGCGCTGCGGCGGACCGGGCTTGGCCTGGCGTGCGCTGGGCGGCGTGGCGGGCACCGGAAGGGCCCGGGCGGCCTGCAGGCCCTTGATGTGCAGCAGCGATTCCTTCGCGGCCCGGGCGATGGCGCGGAGCCGGGGTTCCGGGCGGGCGGCGAGGCGGCGCAGCATGTACGGAGGAACGATGGAGCAGATCATGTGGCGAACCCCTTTTGGCGTCTGGCGGAGCTGGTACGAATCAGCTTAGGAGCGGCCGCCGACAATTTGGCGGCCTGCCTCCGGCATGTCCGCATTGGCGCTGTCCGCAACGGCGCCTGGCCCGCAACACAGAAACCCCGCCATTCCTGGGAATGGCGGGGTTTCTGTGTCCTCGAAAGGAGTGGTGCCCTCGATAGGATTCGAACCTACGGCCTTCTGCTCCGGAGGCAGACGCTCTATCCCCTGAGCTACGAGGGCATCCGGGGTTTCCGGTTGTTTCCGGAACGTTGATGAGCTTAGCAGGTCCGCGGGCCGCAGCGAAAAAACGGCGCGGCACCCGTGTCCTGCCCCGTGTCCTGCCGGGGCGCGGCCGAAAGTCCGGCCGGCGTACCGCTCAGTATCCGGCGAAGGCATCCACGCGGACGCGCCGCGCCCCGGCCTGCCGTGCAGCGCCGCGGAGGGTTTCCACCCGCGCGGGAGACCCGGAAACGTACACCGTCCGCCGTGCGATGTCCGGTACCAGCTCCCGGAGCGAGGCAGCGTCGATCCGTACCGTGCCGGCGTCGTGCATGAACGCCGGCGGCGCGGATCCGTCGGCGAGCCGGGCGACCACCCGTGCGCCCGAGGCCGCCAGCACCTCCGATCCGGCGAGTTCCTCGGCCCCCGGCGCAAGATAGAGCAGCACGATGTCCCGCTCCTGTGCGGCCCCGGCGCCCAGTTGGGAAAGGAACGGGGTGATCCCGATGCCCGCCGCGATCAGCAGCACCGGGGTCCCGCCGTCGCGCGGCAGCACGAAGTCCCCGCCCACCGCAGTCGCCCGCAGGGGTGCGCCGGGGGTGAGCTCCAGCAGGGCGCGCTTCGCCGAGGACAGCGGCGGTGCCGTCCCCACACCGAAGGTCAGCTCCGCGGTGCCGGGCGCGCTGCTCATGCTGAAGATCCGCCGTCGGCCCTTTCCATCGGAGGACGAGTGCGGCAGGTCGAGCTCCATGTACTGGCCGGGCGTGAAGCGGACGGGACGGCGGGCCGCGAAACGCAGTTCCGTGGTGGTGGGCGTCAGTTGCCGGGACCCCTTGAACTCGAGGCGGATGCCGCCGCGCTGTCCGGCGAAGAAGGCCAGCAGGTTGCCCAGCAGCAGCGCCAGCTCGGGCGAGTTCGCCACGAACCCCAGGTTGTACGGCACCGCGAAGACCACGCCGACGACGGCGGCAAGCGCCAGTTGCTGCCAGCGCCGGGGCGGCAGGGTGAGCGGCTCGGTCAGCATGAAGCCCGCGAAGAACAGCAGCGGCCGCTGCGCGAACGGCTGCCACAGGGCTGACCCCGGCGACATCCCGGCGCGCAGCAGTTCGCCGAAGACGATCGAGCCCGACACCAGCAGGAAGGCGCAGGCCATCAGCACCTTGCGGGTCCGGTACATGATCAGCGCCACGGCCGGCACCAGCAGCCACAGCATCGCAGGGGTGCCCGCCCACCAGGTGGCGACGTTCAGGCCGGTCAACGAGACGATGAACGCCCCGGCGGCCGCCGGGTTGAAGATGTGCCGGCCGCGGAAGGCCAGCAGGTACTTCGACGCCGAGGCCAGCACGCAGGCAAAGGCCACACCGGCAAGGTCCGGCCAGGCGACCGTCGGCAGCAGGTCGCTGGGCCAGAACAGGAAGAACAGCAGCAGGCCGGTGATCAGGGACGATTCCGAATGCGGCCGGACCCGGAACACCGCGGCGAAGGCGCGGTTGGACAGATATGTCAGGCCGAGGCAGAGCACGGCATGCGCCAGCATGTCCGCCAGGCCGAAGGTCAGCCAGCCGAGGGCGTTGAGCACCACGCTGTACGCGGCGAGGATGGCGAGCACCCAGAGGATCAGCCGGTACATGGTGAAGCGGCCCAGCCACGTGTCGAGCCGCGACTTGGGGGTGGCGAGGTCAACCGTGGTCATGTGAACAGCGTCCCTTCAAAACCCTGCGAACAGCGTGCCCTGCCGTCCGAAAAAACCATGAGCCAGTCGAAATCGAATTCTTCCTCCAAGAGCCGCGGCTCCACAAGGAACAACGCCGTGGCCAGGGCATCGGCTTCGAGCGTGTCCGCGGCCATGGCCCACGTGGCTACCACCGTGTCCACGGGCCTGCCCGTGGTGGCGTCCAGCACGTGGTGCAGTCCGTCGCCCCAGGCCCGGCGGTTGCTCGCCGAGGCGCACAGCGCCCGGTTGCCGAGTTGGACGACGCCGATCGCCTGCTCGGGATCGTAGGGGTGTTCCAGGCCGACCCGCAGCGGTGCGGGCCCGGCGTGGAGCATGTCGCCGCTGCCGTCCACCAGGTATTGCGCGATGCCCTCGGTCCGCAGGATCTCCGCCAGCAGGTCCACGAGCTGGCCCTTTCCGGCGGCGCCGACGTCGAGCACCGCCGGCTCCGTGCACGTCACGGTGTTGCCGTCCCAGCGGAGGACGTCCTCCCAGCGCGGTGCGGGACGGGCCGGGCCGCGGGGGACCAGGGCATAGTCCGGGCCGTAGCCGAGCTGCTCCAGGCTCCCGCCCACCAAGGGCGTCATCGATCCGCCGCTGAGCCGGTACAGGGTGCCGAAGAGGGCGCCGAGGCGTTCCGCGTGCTCCGGGAGGGACACCGAGCCAGCCGCCCGCGCCAGTTCCGCGATCAGGGAATCGGGGCGGAAGCGCGAGTAGCTGAGGTCGTAGTCGGCCACGGCCTGCAGCAGGCGGGCGTGCACCACGGGGGCGAGCGGGGCCGGCGTCGAGATTTCCCAGGCGGTGCCGATGCCGTCGAACGCGAAGGTGTCCCAGCCGGGGTGCGGCATGGCCGCTACTTCGCCTGGTCCTTGATGGACTTCACGGCTTCGTTGAATCCGCCGCTGGTCAGCGACGAACCCGAGACCTTGGACACGTTGAGCTCATCGAGCTTCTTTCCCACGATCTGGGCGGCAATGCCGTCCTTGAATTCGCCCTGGAATTTCCGGGTGTTGGGATTGGTGGGATGGGTGGTGATCTCCACGGCGGTGACGGTCCCGCCCGCCAGGGTCAGCTGGACGCCCACGGTTTCGGTGCCGTTGGGCGATTCGTAGTGGCCGTCCGCGCTGTAGGTTCCGTCCTTGTAGCCGCTTGCGCCGCCGGTGCCCGGGTCCGCGGACGCCCCGCTGGTGCTTGTGCTCGCTGACGGCACCGACGACGGCGTCTGGGTGGCCGGGGTTTGGACGGTGGGAGTTTGGGTGGTCGGGGCGCAGGCGGCCACCGTTCCGGCGAGGGAGAGTCCGGCGACCCCGGCGAGGAGGCCCTTGCGAAGTGGCGTGGTCATGGTGTGCTCGTTTCAACTTGCGGGACAGGATGGCGGAGTGGTTCATTCCTTTGACGTCCGAACCAGCGTATTGGTTCACCCTGTGCGCGGGGGAAGCCCAATCTGTGCCTAAGCTGTGACGCCGGCTGTTGCAATTCCTCCACTTGCAAGGCCCGACGGTACGCTAGACGGGTGACTCCCGAAGAACTCTCTGCCGCCATATCCGCCTGCCTGAAGGACGCTGTCGCCGCCGGCGATGTTGCCCTTTCCGAATCCGATCTGCCGGATGAGGTGCGCGTGGAGCGACCCAAGAACCGGGAGCACGGTGACTGGGCCACGAACATCGCCCTCCAGCTCGCCAAGAAGGCCGGCACCAATCCCCGCGAATTCGCCACCCTCCTGAGCGCCAGGCTCAAGGAGATCGACGGCGTCACGGCCGTGGACATCGCCGGTCCCGGCTTCCTTAACATCACCGTGGACGCGGCCGCCGCCGGCGCCCTGGCCAAAGTGATCGTGGAAACCGGAACCGCCTACGGAAGCAACCAGGCGCTCGCCGGCCACGTGGTCAACATGGAATTCGTCTCGGCCAACCCCACGGGCCCGCTGCACATCGGCCACACCCGCTGGGCCGCGCTCGGCGACTCGATCGCCCGCGTGCTGCGCGCCTCCGGCGCCGACGTCACGGCCGAGTACTACATCAACGACGCCGGCTCCCAGATGAACGTCTTCGCCAACTCGGTGCTGTCCCGCCTGCACGGCCGCGACGTTCCGGAGGGCGGCTACCCGGGCCAGTACATCGTGGAGCTCGGCGACGAGGTCCTCAAGGCCCACCCGGCCATCCGCGAACTCACGGACGAAGCCGCGCTGCCCGTGATCCGCCAGGCCGCCTACGAAGCCCAGATGGCGGACATCAAGGCCACCCTCGCCGAGTTCGGCGTGTCCTTCGACGTCTACTTCTCCGAGAAGGACCTCCACGACCACGGCGCCATCGAGTCCGCCGTCGCCCGCCTGCGCGAACAGGGCCACGTGTTCGACAAGGACGGCGCGGTCTGGCTGCGCACCACCGACTTCGGTGACGACAAGGACCGCGTGATGATCCGTGCCAACGGCGAACCCACGTACTTCGCCGCCGACGCCGCCTACTACCTGTCCAAGAAGGACCGCGGCTTCCCCGAGAAGATCTACCTGCTGGGCGCGGACCACCACGGCTACATCAACCGCCTCAAGGCCATCGCCGCCTGCGCGGGCGATGACCCGGAAACGAACATCGAGGTCCTCATCGGCCAGCTGGTCTCGGTCAACGGCGCCAAGCTGTCCAAGCGTGCCGGCAACATCATCGAGCTCAAGGACCTTATCTCCTGGCTCGGCACCGACGCCGTGCGTTACTCCCTGGCCCGTTTCCCCGCGGACTCGCCGCTGACGCTGGACCCGGAGTTGCTGAAGAAGAACAGCAATGAGAACCCGGTGTTCTACGTCCAGTACGCCCATGCCCGCTCGCGCGGCACGGCGCGCAACGCGGCCGAGGCCGGGGTCGAACGCCAGGTCAACGGCGAGGACGCCTTCGACGCCTCGCTGCTGGACCACGCCACGGAGAACGAGCTCCTGTCCTACCTGGGCAGCTACCCCTCGATCGTGGCCAAGGCCGCCGAGTTCCGCGAACCGCACCGGGTGGCCCGCCACCTGGAAGTGATCGCCGGTGCCTACCACCGCTGGTACGACGCCTGCCGTGTCTCGCCGCAGGGCGAAGAGCCCGTGCGCGACGTCAACCGGACCCGCCTGTGGCTCAACGACGCCACCAGCCAGGTCCTCGCCAACGGCCTCGAACTGCTGGGCGTTTCCGCGCCCGAACGGATGTGACCCCGATGACCGAAACAACAGGGGCCTCGCCCCTCGCCCCGGAATGGCTCGCCGTGCCGTCCGACCTGAACGCCCTGCACGCGCCCATGTGGGCGGCCGGGGTTGAACGGAACGACGGCGGCGAGCTCGCCATCGACGGCATCCCCGTCAGCGAACTCAAGGCACAGTTCGGCAGCCCGCTCTTCGTGATGAGCGAAACGGACTTCCGCGCCCGGGCCCGCGCCTTCAAGGACGCCTTCGACGCCGCGTTCGAGGACATCTGTGGGGGAGTGGATGTCTACTACGCCGGCAAGTCCTTCCTGTGCACTGCCGTCGCCTCCTGGGTGGCGGAGGAGGGCCTGCGCCTGGACACCTGCTCCGGCGGCGAGCTCGCCGTGGCCGCCCGCGCCGGGATCGACGGCGCGAACCTCGGCCTGCACGGCAACAACAAGTCCGACGCCGAGATCAACCGGGCCCTGGACATGAAACTCGGCCGGATCGTCGTGGACAGCCTGGACGAACTTGAGCGCGTGGCCAAGATCGCCTCGGGCCGCGGCGAGGTGGCCAAGGTGATGCTGCGCCTGACTCCGGGCGTGCACGCGCACACCCACGAGTTCATCGCCACCGCGCACGAGGACCAGAAGTTCGGCCTCTCCATGGCCGGGGACTCCACCGAGGAAGCCGGCCTCTCCGCAGCGGAAGAAGCCGTGGCCGCGGCCACCGCCTATGACAGCGTGGAGCTGCTGGGCCTGCACTGCCACATCGGTTCGCAGATCTTCGAACCCGAAGGCTTCGCCCTGGCCGCCGAAAAGCTGCTTACCTTCCTGGCCGCGATGCAGTCCAAGTACTCCATCACCCTGCCCGAGCTCGACCTCGGCGGCGGCTACGGCATTGCCTACACCCCGGTGGACACCCCCCGCCCCGCGGCGGAAATCGCGCAGGCGATGGCCGCCGTCGTCCGCTCCACCTGCGCGCAGCTCGGCATCACGTCGCCGCGCATCTCGATCGAACCCGGCCGCGCGATCGTCGGCAGCAGCACCTTCACCCTCTACGAGGTCGGCACCCTGAAAACGGTGCGCGTGGACGCCCCGGAGGCCGCCGGAGCGGCGGAAAACGTTACGTTCCCGCGCCGCTATGTGTCGGTCGACGGCGGCATGAGCGACAACGCCCGTCCGGTGCTCTACGACGCGGATTATTCGGCCGTTCTCGCCTCCCGGACCACCCTTGCCGAACCGCAGCTGTCCCGAGTAGTGGGCAAACATTGCGAGAGCGGCGACATAGTTGTTAGAGATGTATATCTGCCCGCGGATGTGGCAGCCGGTGATTTGCTCGCAGTACCGGGTACCGGCGCCTACTGCTGGGCCCTCTCCAGCAACTACAACTACCTTGCCCGGCCGGGCGTCGTCGCTGTGCGCGGCGGAACGGCCCGGTGGATTGTCCGCGGGGAAACCGAAGAAGATCTGTTGAACCGCGACATGGGAGTGGCGAATGTCTGAAGTGCGCACCTTGAAAGTGGCCCTGCTGGGTTGTGGCAACGTCGGGGCACAGGTGGCGCGGATTCTGCTTGACGACGCCGAGGCCCTGGCCGCCCGCAGCGGCGCCCGCCTGGAGCTCTCCGGGATCGCCGTGCGCAACCTCGACGCCAAGCGTGACGTGGAGCTTCCGCGCGAACTGTTCACCACCGACGCCGAGACCCTGGTCAAGGACGCCGACCTCGTCATCGAGCTGCTCGGCGGCATCGAACCGGCCCGCTCCCTGATCCTCACCGCCATCCAGAACGGTGCCTGCGTGGTCACCGGCAACAAGGCGCTGCTCGCGCAGGACGGCCCCACCCTCTACGAAGAGGCAGACAAGGCCGGCGTGCAGCTGTCCTACGAGGCCGCCGTCGCCGGTGCGATCCCGATCCTGCGCCCCATCCGCGACAGCCTCTCCGGCGACCGCATCACCCGCGTGCTCGGCATCGTGAACGGCACCACCAACTTCATCCTCGACCAGATGGACACCACCGGCGCCCAGTTCGCCGACGCCCTGGCCGAAGCACAGCGCCTGGGCTACGCGGAAGCAGACCCCACGGCCGACGTCGAGGGCCATGACGCCGCCGCGAAGGCCGCGATCCTTGCCTCGCTGTCCTTCCATACCCGCTTCGCCCTGGAAAACGTCCACTGCGAAGGCATCACCAAGGTGACTGCATCGGATATCGCCTCGGCGAAGGAAGCCGGCTTTGTCATCAAGCTGCTCGCCATCGCCGAGAAGCTGGTGGACGCCGACGGCGGCGAGGGCGTTTCGGTGCGCGTGCACCCCACGCTCCTGCCGCGCGAACACCCGCTGGCCGCCGTCCGCGGCGCTTTCAACGCCGTTTTCATCGAGGCCGAGAACGCCGGCGAACTGATGTTCTACGGCCAGGGCGCCGGCGGCACCCCCACCGCCTCCGCAGTGCTCGGCGACCTCGTGTCCGCCGCGCGCCGCCTGGTGCTGGGCGGCCCGGGCCGCACCGAAACCACCACAGGCCACGTCCCGGCGCTTCCGGTGGAAGCCTCCGAGACCAGCTACTACATCGGCCTCGACGTCGCCGACCAGGCCGGCGTCCTGGCCCGGATCGCGCACATCTTTGCGGAGAACGGCGTTTCCATCGAAATCATGCGCCAGACCATCCACCGCGATGCCGCCTCGAACGTCGAGTCGGCCGAGCTGAAGATCGTCACGCACCGTGCATCCGAAGCCGCACTTGCGGCAACCGTCGAGGCCGTGAAGGGCCTCGACGTCATCAATTCCGTCACATCCGTACTGCGGGTAGAAGGGGTCTAAGTGGCTCACCAATGGCGCGGGGTAATCCGCGAATACGCTGAACGTCTGCCGGTCACGGAAGCCACCACGGTCATCACCCTCGGTGAGGGCGGCACCCCGCTGGTCCACGCGCAGAAGCTCTCCGAGCTCACCGGGTCCCAGGTGTACCTCAAGGTCGAAGGCATGAACCCCACCGGTTCCTTCAAGGACCGCGGCATGACCATGGCCATGACCGCCGCCGTCGAGGCCGGTGCCAAAGCCGTCGTGTGCGCCTCCACTGGCAACACCTCCGCGTCCGCCGCGGCGTACGCCACCGCGGCCGGCCTGAAATGCGCCGTGCTGGTGCCCGAAGGCAAGATCTCCATGGGTAAGCTCAGCCAGGCAATCGCCCACGGTGCCACCCTGCTGCAGGTCGACGGCAACTTCGACAACTGCCTGGACATCGCCCGCAAGCTTGGCGAGTCCTACCCCGTGTTCCTGGTGAACTCGGTGAACCCGGCCCGTATCCAGGGCCAGAAGACCGGCGCCTTCGAGGTGGTCGACTCCCTGGGCGACGCCCCGGACATCCACGTGCTGCCCGTGGGCAACGCCGGCAACATCAGCGCCTACTGGAAGGGCTACAAGGAGTACTCCGCTCCCTACGAGTCCGCCACCGCGGGCACCCTGCCGGCCGTGTCCACCAAGACCCCGGCCATGTGGGGCTTCCAGGCCGCCGGCGCCGCGCCCTTCGTTGCCGGCCACCCGATCACCGAACCGGACACCATCGCCACGGCCATCCGCATCGGCAACCCGGCCTCCTGGGACACCGCCATCGCCGCGCGCGACGAGTCCGGCGGGCTCATCGAGGCCGTGACCGACGAGGAAATCCTGGACGCCCACCGCTGGCTGTCCTCCAAGGAAGGCGTCTTCGTGGAGCCCGGCTCCGCCGCCGGCGTCGCAGGCCTGATCAAGAAGCACGCCGCAGGCGAGGTACCCACCGGCAAGACGATCGTCATCACCGTCACCGGACATGGACTGAAGGACCCGCAGTGGGCCCTCCGCACCGCCGACGGCAGCGAAGTCCAGCCGGTCAAGGTGCCGAACGACGTCGTCACCGTGGCAACCGAACTGGGTCTGGACGCCCGCTAGGCCTCCGAAGCAAACAGGACTGGAAGAAAACCAAGAGTGGAAACAACGCAGCCCGCCGCGGGCGAACTTACGACGCTCGCGGCGGGGCAGCAGCTGACCGTGCGGGTTCCCGGAACCAGCGCCAACCTCGGCCCCGGCTACGACAGCCTCGGCCTGGCACTGTCCATCTACGACACCCTGACCGTGGAGACCCTGGACAACGGCGAGCTCGAGTTCGACCTCTCCGGCGAAGGCGCGGACACGTTGCCGCGCGACGCCAGCCACCTGGTCATCCGCGCGATCAACACCGCTCTTGAGCGACTCGGTTTCCGCCATAACGGCCTGAGAATCACCGCGGACAATGTCAACCCGCACGGTCGCGGCCTCGGTTCCTCCGCCTCCGCCGTCGTTGCCGCCGTCACGGCCGCGAACTCGCTGGTTCCTGCCGAAGCACAGCGCAGCCGCGAATGGATCCTGCAGCTAACCAGCGAAATGGAAGGCCACCCGGACAACGTCGCTCCCGCGATTTTCGGCGGACTGGCGCTGTCCTGGCAGGACAGCGAGCAGTACAGCAGCGCCCGGGCCGACGTCGTTCCCTCGGTCATCCCGGTGGTCGCGGTTCCGGACTACGAACTTTCCACCGAGACCGCCCGCGGCCTGCTGCCCGCCTCCGTGGGCCACCACGCCGCCGCCATGAACTCCGGCCGGGCCGCGCTGCTGATCCACGCCCTGACCAAGGCGCCGGAATTCCTGCTCGCGGGCACCGAGGACTACCTGCACCAGAGCTACCGGGCCGAGGCAATGCAGCCGAGCGCGCAGCTGATTGCGGCACTCCGTTCCGAGGGGCACGCCGCCGTCGTGTCGGGCGCGGGCCCCACCGTCCTGGCCCTGGCCAACGGCGAAGAGGAAGCTGCAACCGTCGCTTCCCGGATTTCCGACTTCGCCGCGGACAGCACACCCGGCGTCGCCTGGCGCGTCCTGACGCTGGCAGTGGACGTCGAAGGTGCTAGAGTGGAACTGCACCGGCGGTAAACCGCGGGCAGTTCCCTGACATTGGACCCTGGCAACAGGTACGTTCCGTCTTCCACTGTGTCGAAGTCCCTGCCGGTGTCGTCTCCTTTTCGGCCTGTCGCAGGCATTGCAGATCGACTCTGTTTCCTTCAGCGCCAGCCCGCACCCCGCATTCCGGGGGATCGAAGACGTCATCAGAATCGGGCGTTGCTGGCTCCATAAGCGGCAAGGCCGACATCCCGGCTGCAGATCTGAACTGCAGTCCAGAACACATCATCGCGCCCGGCTCCAGTCCGGGCGACGTCGAGGGGGAAGGATCCTTCGTGACAGAAACCACTGAGCTGGCTCCAGCTGTGGACACAAACCCTGCCGCACCTGCCAAGAGCAGCGGCCTCGCCGGGCTCAAGCTCGCCCAGCTGCAGGCCCTCGCCAGCCAGCTGGGCATTTCCGGCGGTTCCCGGATGCGCAAGGGTGACCTCGTGGCGGCAATCTCGGCCCACCGTGCCGGCGGAAGCACCGCCCAGGCCCCGGCAAAGACCGAAGCCAAGGCCGAGGCTGAACCCAAGCCCCGCTCGGCCGCCAAGGCAGCCGCCCCCGCCGAGGCTGCCGAAGCCGCTGCTCCCCAGGAGACCGCTGCACCGGAAGCTCCCCGTGCCCGCACCCGTGGCCGCAGCCGCCGCGCCACCAGCGACGGTGTGGTTGCCACCCCGGCAGCCGAAGCCGCCGAGGCTGCGGCACCGGCCGCCGTCGTCGAAGCTGCAGCACCGGCCGCCGCTCCCGCAGAGGGCGCCGAAGCAGCGGGCGAACGCCGCCAGCCGCGCACCCGCAACCGCCGCCGCGGCGAAAACGCTGTTGCCGCCGAGACCACCGAGGCCGCTGAAACCCGCGAGCAGGCACAGGCTGAGCGCCCGGCACAGGGCGAACGCCAGTCGCAGGGTGAGCGCCAGGCCCAGGGCGAGCGTCAGCAGCAGGGCGAACAGCGCCGCACCGAGCAGGCTGCCGAAGCCGGCGAGGGTGCACAGCGCGAACGCCGCGATACCCGCACCCGCCGCGACGAGAACGACGGCGACGAAGGCGGCAGCCGCCGCAGCCGCCGAAACCGTCGTGACCGCAATGACCGCGGCGAGCAGAGCGACCGCCGCGAAACCAACACCCGCAGCGACCGCTTCCGCGACCGCAACGAACGCCGCCGCGGCCGCGCGCAGGGCCCCGACGTCGACGACGTCGAGATCACCGAGGACGACGTCCTGCTGCCGGTCGCCGGCATCCTGGATGTCCTCGAGAACTATGCCTTCATCCGCACCTCCGGCTACCTGCCCGGCGCCAACGACGTGTACGTCTCGCTGGCCCAGGTGAAGAAGTACAACCTGCGCAAGGGCGACGCCGTCGTCGGTGCGATCCGCGCCCCGCGCGACGGCGAGGACCGCAACCAGCAGTCCGCACGCCAGAAGTTCAACGCCCTCGTCCGTGTCACGTCGGTCAACGGCAAGACCCCGGAAGAGCTCAAGGACCGCGTCGAATTCGCCAAGCTTGTTCCGCTGTACCCCTCCGAGCGCCTGCGCCTCGAGACGGACCCCAAGAAGATCGGCCCCCGTGTCATCGACCTCGTGGCCCCGATCGGCAAGGGACAGCGCGGCCTGATCGTCTCCCCGCCGAAGGCCGGCAAGACGCTCATCCTCCAGTCCATCGCGAACGCGATCACCACCAACAACCCTGAGGTCCACCTCATGATGGTGCTCGTTGACGAACGCCCTGAAGAAGTCACGGACATGCAGCGCACGGTCAAGGGCGAGGTCATTGCCTCCACCTTCGACCGTCCCGCCGACGACCACACCACGGTTGCCGAACTGTCGATCGAACGCGCCAAGCGCCTCGTCGAAATGGGCATGGACGTGGTGGTCCTCCTGGACTCCATGACCCGCCTGGGCCGTGCCTACAACCTGGCAGCACCGGCCTCCGGCCGCATCCTGTCCGGTGGTGTGGACTCCGCAGCCCTGTACCCGCCGAAGCGCTTCTTCGGCGCCGCCCGCAACATCGAAAACGGCGGCTCGCTCACCATCCTGGCCACCGCCCTCGTGGAGACCGGTTCCAAGATGGACGAGGTCATCTTCGAAGAGTTCAAGGGCACCGGCAACATGGAACTGCGCCTGTCCCGCCAGCTGGCCGACAAGCGCATCTTCCCCGCCGTGGACGTCAACGCCTCCGGCACCCGCCGCGAAGAGAACCTGCTCTCCGCTGAGGAAGTCAAGATCATGTGGAAGCTGCGCCGCGTCCTCTCCGGGCTTGAGCAGCAGCAGAGCCTTGAGCTGCTGACCAACAAGATCCGGGACACGCAAAGCAACGTCGAGTTCCTCATGCAGGTGCAGAAGACGACGCTGGGCGCGAAGTCGGACAACGACAAGTAAGCGTGAACCGGGGTGGGGCCGTCGAGCATAATTGCCGGCCCCACCCCTTCGCGTTGCCCGGAGCAACGCGGGGTCAGATACGGCCCATCCGGGCCCACAACATGGGCCGTAAGTGACCCCGCGTTGCAGTCATTAGACTTTAGAAGTCGAAAGAGGTTTGGAAAATGTTTGAGTCCGTCCAGGGATTGCTTGATGAGCATGCTGCCATCCAGGCGCAGCTGAGCGATCCCGCCGTCTATGCCGACCAGTCGCTTGCCCGGAAGCTGGGGCGCCGCTCCGCGCAGCTGCAGGGCATCGTGGAGGCGTACAACAGGTGGCGCGGGCTCACTGACGATCTCGAGGCCGCCAAGGAAATGGCCGCCGAGGATCCCGATTTCGCCGCCGAGGTGGAGCAGATCGAGGAGAAGCTCCCCGTAGCCCAGGAGAAGCTGCGCCGCCTGCTCATCCCGCGCGACCCGGACGACGCCCGCAACGTCATCATCGAGGTCAAGGGCGGCGAGGGCGGCGAGGAAGCTGCGCTCTTCGCTGCCGACCTGCTGCGGATGTACACGCGCTTTGCGGAGTCCCGCGGCTGGAAGACCGAGCTCATCTCCTCCACGGAATCTGACCTGGGCGGCTACAAGGACGCCCAGATGGCCATCAAGGGTTCTTCCAACGACCCCGCCGAGGGCGTCTGGGCCCGGCTGAAGTTCGAAGGCGGCGTGCACCGCGTGCAGCGTGTCCCCGCCACCGAATCCCAGGGCCGCATCCATACCTCCGCCGCGGGCGTGCTGGTGTTCCCCGAAGTGGACGAGCCCGAAGAGATCGAGATCAACCAGAACGACCTCAAGATCGACGTCTACCGTTCCTCGGGCCCCGGCGGCCAGTCCGTGAACACCACGGACTCCGCCGTCCGCATCACCCACCTGCCCACGGGCATCGTGGTTGCCATGCAGAACGAGAAGTCCCAGCTGCAGAACCGTGAAGCCGCCATGCGCGTGCTCCGGGCCCGCCTGCTGGCCCACCAGCAGGAGCAGCTCGACGCCGAAAGCGCCGAACACCGCAAGTCGCAGATCCGCACCATGGACCGTTCCGAGCGCATCCGCACCTACAACTTCCCGGAAAACCGCATCGCGGACCACCGCACCGGGTACAAGGCCTACAATTTGGACGCCGTCATGAACGGTGACCTGGAACCGGTCATCCAATCCGCCATCGAAATGGATGAGCAGGCGCGCCTGGACGCCATCGGCGAGTAGCTCCGGGCCGGAATCCGATGGCTTTCGAGACTGGGCAAAGCCTCGCGGACGCCGTCCGCGAGGCCACTGCCGTCCTGAGTGATGCCGGCGTCCCCACTCCACGGGTTGACGCCGAGCTCCTCGCCGAACACGTCCTCGGCGTCGGCCTCGGCCGGCTGCGGGCGATGCTGCTCGGCGAGTCCCCGGCACCGGAGGGCTACGGCGAACTGGTTGCCGAGCGCGCCAGCCGCGTACCGCTCCAGCACATCACCGGCGTCGCGCATTTCCGGTACCTGACGCTCGCCGTCGGGCCCGGCGTCTTCATTCCCCGCCCGGAGACGGAATCCGTCGTCCAGCTCGTCATCGACAGGATCGCCGGAACCGAACGCCCTAAGGTGGTGGACCTGGGCACCGGGTCGGGCGCGATTGCCGCCTCGATCGCCCACGAAGTACCGGGCGCCGAAGTCCACGCCGTCGAGTTCAGCGCCTTTGCGCACGCCTGGGCGGCGAAGAACCTGCAGCCGCTGGGCGTCAGGCTCGTGCACGGGGATCTGCGCGACGCGCTGCCCGAACACAACGGCACCTTCGACGTCGTGATCTCGAACCCGCCGTACATCCCGGCCGAGGCCATTCCGAACGAGCCCGAAGTAGCGCTGCACGATCCTCCCGAGGCGCTGTACGGCGGGGGAGCGGACGGCATGGAGCTCCCGACGGCGGCGGCGGCCTCCGCGGCCCGTCTCCTGAAGACCGGCGGCTACTTCGTGATGGAACACGCCGAGGTACAGGCCGGCTGGATCGCCCGCCACCTGCGGGAGGCGGGCTGCTGGGACGACGTCACCTCGCACAACGACCTCAACGGCAAGCAGCGGGCAACGAGCGCGGTGCTGTCACCGGCCGGCCCGCGGGAGTGAAAGAATAACGCAGTGACCACTAGCTACGACTGCACGTCAGAGGAACAACGCGCCGACGGCATAGACCACGCCCAGCGCGCCATCAGCGAGAAGAAATGCATCGTGATGCCCACGGACACCGTGTACGGCATCGCCGCCGATGCCTTTTCGCCGCAGGCCGTGACCATGCTGCTCGTCTCCAAGGGCCGTAGCCGGCAGATGCCGCCGCCGGTGCTGATTCCCCGCCTCGGCGCCCTGGACGGCCTTGCCACCGAGATCTTCGATGAAGCCCGCAAGCTGGCCGAAACCTTCTGGCCGGGCGGACTGACCCTGATCTGCCACGCCCAGCCGTCCCTCGACTGGGACCTCGGTGAAACCCGCGGCACGGTGGCGCTGCGGATGCCCGACGACGCGATCGCGCTCGAGCTGCTCAACCGCACCGGCCCGCTGGCCGTTTCCTCTGCAAACCGCACCGGCCACACCGCCGCGCGCACCGCTGCCGAGGCGCAGGAGCAACTGGCCGAATCCGTGGAGGTCTACCTCGAAGGCGGCCTGCGGCCGGTCGACGGGGAGGAAGGCGTGCCGTCCACGATCGTCGACGCCACCTCGCTGCCCCTGCGCGTGGTGCGCGAGGGGGCGATTTCCCTCGAGCAGCTCCGGCAGCTGGTTCCCGGCGTCCTCGCCCTGGGCGAAGTCGCACCCGAGCCGATGCCCGAGGCCGAAGCCGTGCCGCTGCCGCCTGAGGAGACCCAGGAAGGTCCCCTTGAGGGGCTGGCGGAAGGGCCGGAGGTATCCGAGGCACCGGACGCAACCGCAGCGCCGGCGGAAACCACAGCACCGGACGAAACCGAAGCACCGTCGTCGGACGCCGATGACGCCCGGCCGGGCACTCTACCATCCAGCGGGCCTGCTGCCGGATGACTCCTGGACCGGCACATGGGGGCAGGGCGTCGTCGGACGGGGTGGACCGCATGGAATTGAAGAAGGACCGCGTTCCCTTCCTGGATGTTGACGTCACCGCGCTGCGGGTGGACGAACTGTTGGAGGTTCTCAGTGGCTTCCTGGCCGGGGAGGGCACCAGGCTCATCGTGGGCCACAACCTGCACAGCATCACGCTGATGCATTCCCGGCCTGACTTCCGTGCCCTCTATGAGCGCAGCGACGTGATCCTCCTCGACGGCGCCCCCGTGGCCATGCTGTGGGGCAAGGCCCACGGCCGGCAGACCCGGAGTGCCGCCATGGCCTACCGGCTGGGTTCCACCGACTGGCTGCCCGCACTCGGCCGGCTGGAGGGTTTGGAGCGCATCGCCGTCATCGGTGCCGGCGCCGGCGCCAACGCCAAGGCCGTGGAGAAGCTGCGCAGGATTGTTCCCGGCGCCGAAGTCGCCGGCCGGCCAGGAGAGGCCTGGGACGAGGCCAAGGAAGAAGCCGCCGTCGCATGGCTGGGGGAGTTCCGGCCGCAGCTGGTGCTGCTCGGCCTCGGCATGCCGCTGCAGGAATCGGTGCTCCTGCGCCGCCTGGACCAGCTGCCGCCCGCGGTCTACGCCGCCGTGGGCGGTGCCATCGAGCAGTTGGGCGGCGTCCAGAAACTCGCGCCCCGCTGGCTGGGGCGGCTGGGGCTGGAGTGGGCGTGGCGCCTGTTGCTGCACCCGGGAAGGGTTGCCTACCGGGTGTTCGGCGAGCCCTGGGTGCTGCTTGGCCTCCTGCTGCGCAGGCGCCTGCTGGGCCGCTGAGCCGCCCCTAGAATTTCTGCTGGTCCAGCGGACCGAAGCCCTTGCCGCGCAGTCCGGCGGAGAATGCACGGAACCATTCCGCCAATCCGCGGAAATCGCCCCGCTGCAGGAAATAGCCGAGGTAGCCGCCGACGTCGGCCACGAGGGATTTCACGCGCCGGTACCGGCGGATGAGGTAGCCGCGGTTCCGGTAGTAGAAGTAGCGCTTGAACGCGCCTTCCGGAACGATCACATGCCAGCGGGCACCGAAGACGTGCTTCGTTTCGGAGAACGCGTGCGGGTGGCTGATCGATGCCGTCGCCACCGTGCCGAAACGGATGCCGGCCTTGCGCAGGCGGATCATGAAGTCCACTTCGTCGCCCCGGATGAACAGCCGGATGTCAGGCACGCCCACCTTGAAGAAGACATCCGAGCGGATCAGGGCGCCGTTGAAGAAATGCCCGACGTCGGGAAGGAACCCCGCCTTTTCGACCTCGGCGCGATCATGGGTCACTTTGCCGTCGATCCGGAAGAAGAAGGACAGCTTGTCCGGCTGGCCGGGTGCCAGCACCAGCGGCACCACGGCGTCGAGGTTGCGGGCTTCGGCTTCCCGCAGCAGCGTCTCAAGGCAGGCAGGATCGGTTGGTTCGGCGTCGTCGTCCATGATCCAGACCCATTCGGCACCGCTGGCCACGGCCTTGAGGATGGCCAGTGCGAAACCGCCGGCCCCGCCGAGGTTCGCCTCGGAGCGCACATAGTCAACGTCCGGATGCCTCGCCGCCACCTCGCGGGCCGGGACGGTGCCGCTGTCCACCAGGCAGATGGACTGGACCGGAGTGCTTTGTGACTGGATTGCGTCGAGCAGGATTCCCAGCTCGCGGGGGCGGTCGAAGGTCACGGCGGCTACGGCAACCGGCACGGGCATTGAGGGATCCTTCCGGAGCGGCGGAGCATATCAACCGGCTCGCCCTGAGGGCGCGAGTGCCGGAGCACGGCTGCTGTTGCCGCTAGTATCTTGGACAGAGTCCAACTGTAGTACAGCAATATCCGGCGGTGCGCAGGGCGTTGCGGGCGTCTCCCGCAACGCATCCCAAGGGCGCAAATCCATCACCGTCTACAGGAGCCGCCACGTGATCATGTATTCCCTCATGATGCTCACGGCTGCCGTGGTGGCGTACGTGACCACCTGGGGGGCACGGTTGCTGGCGAAGAAGCTGCGGCTGTTCGGCCCGATCCGCAGCCGCGACATGCACTCCGTGCCGATCTCGCGCCTGGGCGGCCTGGGGCTGTGCGCCGGCTTTGCCGTAGCACTGGTGGTGGCCAGCAATTCCTTCTTCGTCAAGGACATCTTCCGGGGCAACACCGCGCCGTGGGGGATCCTGGCCGGCGTGCTGGTGATTGTCGCCGTCGGGCTCGCCGACGACCTCCTGGACATCCGCTGGTGGATCAAGCTGATCGGTCAGGCGCTGGCCGCCACCGTGGTGGCCGTCTGGGGCGTGCGGATGACCGTGATTCCCTTCATCCCCGAGCCGATCCACATCAAGTCCGAACTGCTGAGCATCGTGGTTACGGCCCTGCTGATCGTCACCACCATGAACGCCGTCAACTTCATCGACGGACTGGACGGCCTGGCGGCGGGCGTCGCCGCCATCGGGGGAGTGGCGTTCTTCCTGACCGCCTACTGGGTGCACCGCAACGCGGTACTCCTTGACCGCTCCGATCTCGCGGCCCTGCTGATGGCCATCCTGGTGGGCTGCTGCATCGGCTTCCTGCCCCATAACTGGTTTCCCGCCCGGATCTTCATGGGGGATTCCGGGGCGATGCTGCTGGGCCTTGTGATGGCCGCGGCCGGTGTCGTTTCCACCGGCCAGATCAGTTCAGGGCTGTACGACCGCATCAACGGTATCCCCACCATCATCCCCATCCTGCTGCCGTTCGCCGTGCTGTCCCTGCCGCTGCTGGACCTCGGCCTCGCCGTCGTCCGCCGGACGGCCCGCGGGCAGTCGCCGTGGTCTGCGGACCGCGGCCACCTGCACCACAAGCTGATCGAACTGGGCCACACACACCGGACTGCCGTGCTGATGATGTATGTCTGGACGGCCATCCTGGCCTTCGGCGGCCTCGCCTTCGCGATCTTCCCGTGGCAGATCGTGCTCACCCTCGACATCGCGGCGGCACTCGTCATGGCCGTCGTCACGGGGTGGCCGTACTTCGCCCGCAGGGGCAGCCGGACGACGTCATGACGGCGCGTTAACATCACAGTTCTATCTCATGTAGAATTCTTGCTGCGGGCACTCACTCGCACGCGCACCCACCCTCTTTGAGACCCGGCATCCCCTGCCTCGACGATTGGCATCCCCATGACTTCCAACGCCGACGGACATCAGTCCAAGCAGCTTGGCGTTGCTGTCGCCGGAAGCTCACTGTGGCTCAGGCTCCTTGTCCTGAGTACGACGGCGGCCGTGCTGGCGCTTGCTGTCACTGCGGTGATCGCCGCGGTCATGAACGGTGGCCAGGGCGCCTTGTCTGTCGCCTTCGGTGGTGCGCTGGTGATCGTGTTCTTCGCGATCAGCCTCCTGATCGGACACTTCGTCGGACGTAACAATCCCTCCGGTGCAGTGGGACTCTTCGTGGCCACCTACTTCGTCAAGGTCGTCGGCTTCGCCGTCACCCTCTTTGTCTTCGGTGCCCCCGAGTGGCTGCACGGCCGCTGGTTCCTGATCGCCGCCGTCGTTGCCGTCATTGTGTGGCAGACCGCAGAGATCATCGGATTCAGCAAGGCCCGCCTGCAGATTTACAACGACCCCTCGCCGCGCGAAGGAGGCCAGAATGGCAACGCCTGAACATGACCACGGGAAGTCCTCTCCGGCACCCTCCAGCTCCGGCTCTTCCGCCGGTGACGCCAAGGACGGAAACGGTGGCGGATACAACGCCGGCATCGCCGTCTTCAGCTACATCATCGGCGGAATCATTGTCTGGAGTTTGATAGGCTGGGGACTGGATTATCTGTGGGGGACCCGCTGGATTGTGCTCCTAGGCGCTCTGCTTGGAGCCGCAGGGGGGTTTTACCTTTCCCATATGCACGGCCTCACCCGTCAAGGCACTCCTTCGGGTGGGAACAAAGCAGGCCGCGGTCCGTCCCAGGACGGGGCACAGTAATGCCAAATAATTTCACACGGGAAGTGGCCGCCGCCAACGCGGACCGATTCTCACCAAAGCCCAATGATGGACACTGCAGAGAGGAAACGCGTTGATCGCGCTTGCGCTCCCGGCCCAGGATTCAGGGACCTTCACCCCTCCCGGAATCGACGAAATGCACCTGCCGGCTATCCTGCCGTGGGGTGCGCACGAAGGATTCTCCAAGCAGATGCTGCTGGTCATCCTGTCGGTCGTCATTATCGCCACCTTCTTCATCCTTGCTGCACGCAAGCAGCAGCTGGTTCCCGGCAAGCTGCAGTTCGCAGGCGAGATGGCCTACGGCTTCGTCCGTAACAGCATCGCCAAGGACATCATTGGCGGCCGTGACTTCATCAAGTACGTGCCCCTGCTGTTCTCGCTGTTCTTCTTCATCCTGGTGAACAACATCTACGGCGCCATCCCGTACATCCAGCTCCCGAGCTTCTCCCACGTGGGCGGCGCCTACGTGCTGGCAGCCATCGTGTACGTGACCTGGATCGGCATCGGCCTGAAGAAGAACGGCCTCAAGTACTTCAAGCTCGCAACGGTCCCCTCCGGCGTGCCGTGGTACATCCTGCCGATCGTTGTTCCGATCGAAATCATCTCCAACTTCCTGGTTCGTCCGGTCACCCACAGCCTCCGTCTCTTTGCGACGATGCTCGCCGGCCACCTGATCGTCATGCTCGCCGGTTCCGGCATCGAGTTCCTCGTGATGCAGGAGAACGTCCTCTTGAAGGGCGCTTCGGTACTGGTCCTCGTAGGTGCGGTCGCCATGTACATGCTGGAAGCGCTGATCATGGCGCTGCAGGCGTACGTGTTCACCCTGCTGACCGCGATTTACATCGAAGGCGCACTGCACGCCGACAGCCACTAAGGCTCCCCACAGACTTCCCCCTCGGGGGATGAAGCAAACCAAACAACCTGCCACGAACGTGGCATCTTGAAAGGAAAAAAATGGAAGGCTCCATCAACGGCTCCCTCAACCTCATCGGCTACGGCCTCTCCGCAATCGGCGGTGGTATCGGTGTGGGTCTCGTGTTCGCTGCCTACATCAACGGTGTTGCCCGTCAGCCTGAGGCCCAGCGCGTGCTGCAGCCGATCGCATTCCTTGGTCTGGCCCTGACTGAAGCTCTCGCCATCCTCGGTCTGGTCTTCGCTTTCGTTCTTAGCTAATCCCGCTGAACTAAGCGAACAACCAGTAACGAGTAGATAGGACGGGTGAAATATGAATCAGCTGATCATCTCAGCCGCCACTGAAGGCGAGGAGTCCGTATCGCCCCTTACTCCCAATGTCTGGGAGATGGGCGTCGTTCTCGTCGGCTTTGCTGTCCTCCTGTTCATCGTGGTCAAGTTTGTTGTCCCGATGTTCGAGAAGACCTTCGCTGAGCGCGCCGAAGCGATCGAAGGCGGCATTGCCAAGGCTGAAAAGGCCCAGGCCGAAGCTTCTGCAGCTCTTGAAGAGTACAAGCAGCAGCTCACCGATGCCCGTGCCGAAGCCAACCGTATCCGCGAGGAAGCCCGCGCCGAAGGTGCACAGATCCTTGCGGACCTGAAGGCCAAGGCTGCTGCCGAGTCCGCTCGCATCACGGAGCAGGCCCACGCCCAGATCGAATCCGAGCGCCAGGCGGCTGTTGTTGCCCTGCGCTCCGAGGTGGGCACGCTGGCCACCACCCTGGCAGGACGCATCGTGGGCGAAGCGCTCAGCGATGACGAGCGTTCCGCACGCGTGGTGGACCGCTTCCTGGCAGATCTGGAGACCCAGAACGCAGGTGCAGCTAAGTAATGGCAGGTGTATCGAGCGAATCGCTGACCACGGCGCTGGAGCAGTTGGAAGCCAAGCTTCCGCTCGCCTCGCTGCAGTTGGCTAGGGAACTCTTCGGAATCCTGGGAACGGTAGACAGCTCGGCTGGCTTGCGCCGCGCCCTGACTGACCCCTCCCGCAGCGGAGAAGAGAAGTCGGCGCTGGTCAAGCAGCTGTTTGGCGGGAAAGTCTCCGCTGATGCTGCGGAAATCGCGTCCGGACTGGCCGGCTCACGCTGGGCAGACGCACGTGACATCGGCGATGCACTCGAGACTCTTGCCGCCACGGTGGTCATCGCCGTGGCTGAAAACAAGTCGGCCGTTTCTGCCTCCGGATTCACGGGGCTGGAAGAGCTGGAGAACGAACTGTTTGCTTTCAAGCAGGCCGTTGCTTCCAGCCACGATGTACAAGCTGCTCTGGCAGAGCCGCAGGCTTCCGCAGCAGCGAAGGTTGCTCTTGCCGGAAAACTGGTCCCGGGTGCCAGCGAGGAAGCCAAGCTCCTCATTGGCCAGGCGGTCTCCCAGCCGCGCGGCGTCAAAGCAGTCAAGCTCATCGACAGCTTCGCGGCCCTTGCTGCCAAGCGCCGGCAGCGCTGGATTGCGACCGTCAGCGTCACCCGTCCGCTGACGGAAACGCAGGCCAGTCGCCTGCAGGCCGGGCTTGATGCCCTCTACGGCCGCGACCTGAAGGTCAACGTCAACGTTGACCCGGCGTTGATCGGCGGAATCCGGGTCCAGGTGGGTGACGAGGTGCTCGACGCTTCGGTCGTTTCCCGCCTGTCCGAACTCCGCCGTCAACTCGCCGGCTAGCCGGACAAGAACAACAAACTGATACAAAACCCGGTCATCGTGGGCAACGATGACCACGAAAACAGGAGAGCAGGGACTGCAGATGGCCGAATTGACCATCAACGCCGACGACGTCCGTAATGCGTTGAACGAGTTCGCGGCGTCCTACGAACCCGGTAACGCCGAGCGCGTAGAGGTTGGTCGTGTGACCGCCGCAAGTGACGGCATCGCCCGTGTTGAGGGTCTTCCCTCGGTCATGGCGAACGAGCTGCTTCGCTTCGAAGACGGTACCCTGGGCCTCGCCCAGAACCTCGACGTCCGCGAAATCGGTGTCATTATCCTCGGTGACTTCACCGGTATTGAAGAGGGCCAGGAAGTCCACCGCACCGGTGAGATCCTGTCCGTTCCGGTGGGCGACGCCTTCCTCGGCCGCGTTGTCGACCCGCTGGGCCAGCCGATCGACGACCTCGGCGAGATCAAGGCTGAAACCACCCGTGCACTGGAACTCCAGGCCCCTGGCGTGACCCAGCGCAAGTCGGTGCACGAGCCGATGCAGACCGGTCTCAAGGCCATCGACGCCATGATCCCGATCGGCCGCGGCCAGCGCCAGCTGATCATCGGTGACCGCCAGACCGGCAAGACCGCCATCGCAGTGGACACCATCATCAACCAGAAGGCCAACTGGGCTTCGGGCGACGTCAAGAAGCAGGTCCGCTGCATCTACGTCGGTGTCGGCCAGAAGGCTTCCACCATCGCCGCAGTCCGCCAGACCCTGGAAGACCACGGCGCCCTGGAGTACACCACGATCGTGGCCTCCCCGGCATCCGACCCCGCAGGCTTCAAGTACCTGGCACCCTACGCCGGTTCTGCGATCGGCCAGCACTGGATGTACGGCGGCAAGCACGTCCTGGTGATTTTCGACGACCTGTCCAAGCAGGCCGAAGCCTACCGTGCAGTGTCCCTGCTCCTCCGCCGTCCGCCGGGACGCGAAGCCTACCCGGGTGACGTTTTCTACTTGCACTCCCGCCTGCTGGAGCGTTGCGCCAAGCTCTCCGACGAACTCGGTGCAGGGTCCATGACCGGCCTGCCGATCGTGGAAACCAAGGCGAACGACGTGTCGGCCTACATCCCGACCAACGTCATCTCCATTACCGACGGCCAGATCTTCCTCCAGTCGGACCTCTTCAACGCCAACCAGCGCCCCGCTGTTGACGTCGGTGTGTCCGTCTCCCGCGTGGGTGGCTCGGCCCAGGTCAAGTCCATGAAGAAGGTCTCCGGTACCTTGAAGCTGGACCTGGCCCAGTACCGCGACATGCAGGCTTTCGCGATGTTCGCATCCGACCTGGATGCCGCATCCCGCCAGCAGCTGACCCGTGGCGCCCGCCTGATGGAACTGCTCAAGCAGGGCCAGTACGCGCCGTTCCCGGTTGAGGACCAGGTTGTTTCCATCTGGGCCGGCACCAACGGCTACCTGGACGACGTTCCGGTCGAGGACATCAGCCGCTTCGAGGCTGAGTTCCTGGAGCACCTCAAGCACAAGTCCTCCATCCTGACCACGCTGGCTCAGACCAACGTCCTGGATGACGACACTCTGGAAGCGCTGAAGTCCTCGATCGTCGACTTCAAGAAGGGCTTCTTCGGCGAAGGCGACAGCCGTCTGGTTGGCGCCGGCCACGAAGAGCACGAAGCGATCTCCGGCGGCGAAGTCGACCAGGAAAAGATCGTCAAGCAGAAGCGCTAGTTCCGTTGACCGGTCCGGCCGGGGCGGAAATGCCCCGGCCGGACCGGCACCGGAATCTTAGGAAAGGATAAGTATGGGAGCCCAGATCCGGGTCTACCGCCAGAAGATCTCCTCGACGACGTCGATGCGCAAGATCTTCAAGGCGATGGAACTGATCGCTACCTCGCGCATCGGTAAGGCCCGCGCCCGCGTTGCAGCTTCGCTGCCGTACGCCAATGCGATTACCCGTGCCGTTTCTGCTGTCGCAAGCCAGAACGAAATCGACCACCCGCTCGTCACCGAGCCGGAGAAGATCCGCCGCGCCGCCGTCCTGGTCATCACCTCTGACCGTGGCCTGGCCGGTTCCTACTCCGCCAGCGTGCTGAAGCAGGCCGAGGGACTCAACGAGCTTCTCCGTGCCGAGGGCAAGGAAGTCAAGACCTACATCTTCGGCCGCAAGGCCCAGGCGTACTTCGACTTCCGCGGCCGTTCCTACGCCCGCGTGTGGACCGGCGGTACGGATGCCCCCGAGTTCGAGACGGCCCAGGAGATCGGCGCCGCCCTGCTCGAGGAGTTCGCCACCGATTACGCGGAGGGCGGCGTGGACGAGATCCACGTTGTGTACACCCGCTTCAAGTCGATGGTGACGCAGGAACCCACCGTGGTCCGCCTTCTTCCGCTGGAAGTCGAAGAGCAGGCGGTCACCGAGTCGGAACTGCTGCCGCTGTACGAGTTCGAGCCGGAAGCCGAGCAGGTGCTCGACGCCCTGCTGCCGCGCTACATCGAGTCCCGCATCTTCGCAGCAATGCTGCAGGCCGCAGCCTCCGAGCTTGCAGCCCGCCAGCGTGCGATGAAGTCGGCCGGTGACAACGCGACCGAGCTGATCAAGAAGTACACGCGACTGCGCAACACGGCCCGCCAGGCCGAAATCACGCAGGAGCTGTCCGAGATCGTGGCCGGTGCCGACGCCCTCAGCGCGTAGCCGCCGGTGCAGCGTACGGCGCCAGCCGTAGCTGCACCAAACAGATAAACTTAACCCCACGCCCTCTACCGAATGAAGTGAGAGAGATGACTGCCACCGCTACCGAGCACGCAGCCGCAACGGCCGGTGCCACCGGCCGCATTGCCCGTGTCATTGGCCCGGTTGTCGACGTCGAATTCCCGGCCGACGCAATCCCCGAGATCTACAACGCACTCACCACCGAGATCACCCTCAACGGTGTAACCAAGACCATCACCTTCGAGACCTCCCAGCACCTGGGTGACAACCTCGTCCGTGCAATCTCCCTGCAGGCCACCGACGGCCTCGTTCGCGGAACCTCCGTGAAGGACTCCGGCGCCCCGATTTCCGTGCCTGTCGGCGACGGCGTCAAGGGCCACATCTTCAACGTCCTCGGCAAGCCGCTGGACGTCGACGAGTCCGAGATCAAGGCCGACGACCACTGGCCGATCCACCGTAAGGCTCCGTCCTTCGCGCAGCTCGAGGGCTCCACCGAGATGCTGGAGACCGGCATCAAGGTCATCGACCTCCTGACCCCCTACATCAAGGGTGGCAAGATCGGTCTGTTCGGTGGCGCCGGCGTCGGCAAGACCGTTCTGATCCAGGAAATGATCACCCGTGTTGCCCGCAACTTCGGTGGTACTTCCGTGTTCGCCGGTGTCGGCGAGCGTACCCGTGAAGGCAACGACCTCTGGGTCGAAATGGACGAGGCCGGCGTTCTGAAGGACACCGCCCTTGTGTTCGGCCAGATGGACGAGCCGCCGGGAACGCGTCTGCGCGTTGCACTGTCCGCCCTGACCATGGCGGAGTACTTCCGCGATGTGCAGAACCAGGACGTGCTGCTCTTCATCGACAACATCTTCCGCTTCACCCAGGCCGGTTCCGAGGTGTCGACCCTTCTGGGCCGCATGCCTTCCGCCGTGGGTTACCAGCCGAACCTGGCCGACGAGATGGGTCTCCTCCAGGAGCGCATCACCTCGACCAAGGGCCACTCCATCACCTCGATGCAGGCCATCTACGTCCCGGCTGACGACTACACCGACCCGGCACCGGCCACCACCTTCGCCCACCTGGACGCCACCACGGAACTCTCCCGTGAAATCGCCTCCCGTGGCCTGTACCCGGCCGTGGATCCGCTGACCTCCACCTCGCGAATCCTCGACCCGCAGTACATCGGCAAGGACCACTACGACACCGCAGTGCGCGTGAAGCAGATCCTGCAGAAGAACAAGGAACTCCAGGACATCATCGCCATCCTCGGTGTCGACGAACTGTCCGAAGAAGACAAGATCGTGGTGGCACGTGCCCGCCGCATCCAGCAGTTCCTGTCCCAGAACACCTACACTGCCAAGCAGTTCACCGGTGTCGAGGGCTCCACGGTTTCCATCAAGGACACCATCGAGGGCTTCAAGGCCATCTGCGACGGCGACGTCGACCACATCGCGGAGCAGGCGTTCTTCAACGTCGGCGCCATGGATGACGTCGAGCGCCAGTGGGCCAAGATCCAGGAACAGACCAAGTAGCATGGCTGAGCTCGAGGTTGAGATTGTAGCGGCGGACCACTTCGTGTGGTCCGGCGCGGCCAAGATGGTCAAGGCCCGCACCAGCGATGGTGAAATCGGAATCCTGCCGGGCCACTCGCCGCTGCTCGCCATCCTGGCCGAGGGCGAGCTGGCAATCGAGCCGGTTTCCGGGGACCGCATCGCGGTGACGGTCGACGGCGGATTCTTCTCCGTGGACAACAACCGGGTGGTCATTGTTGCTGACAACGCCCAGCTGGGTGAATCAGCTACTGCGGGGATCCGATAGCACGACCTTGATGGACGATTCTTTTTTTCCGTTCATCATCCTGGCAAGTGCCTTTGGCCTGCTTGTTTTGACACTGTGCCTCGTGGGGGTGCGCCGCTTCAACCTGCGGCGCGCCCTCGGCACGGTGGACGCCTCCATCTGCATGGCTGGAAACAGCTGGCGGATGGGGGTTTGTCGTTATCAGGACTCCGAGCTGGAATGGTTCAGCCTTTTGTCGCTGAGCTTCCGTCCCCGGCATAGCTTCAAGCGCAGTTCCCTGGAACTGCTCGGCCGCCGGAAGCCCAGCGAGGTGGAGCTGCCCAAGCTGCAGCCCGACGTCGTGGTGGTTGAACTGCGGCACGAAGGGGAGTCCTTCATGCTGGCCATGCGTTTCGAAGCCTATGCGGGGCTGTCCTCCTGGCTGGAGGCCGGTCCGGTGATCGGAGTGGGAACCTGGCGCTGATTCCAGGAAGCTTAAACAGAAAGACCCGGGCAGGCTGCCCGGGTCTTTCTGTTGGTACGGCGTGGCTCAGAGAGCGGTGACGCCGGTGGCCTGCGGGCCCTTGGCACCCTGGCCGATTTCGAACTGAACACGCTGGTTCTCGTCGAGGGTGCGGAAACCGGAGGTCTGGATCTCCGAGTAGTGGACGAAGACGTCGCCTTCGGCGTCGTCCGGGGTGATGAAGCCGAAGCCCTTTTCAGCGTTGAACCACTTGACAGTGCCCAGTGCCATTATTTGTTTCTCCTCATTGTGGAACTTCTTTTCAAGTCCGGCACACAGCGTGCCGCGCTTTAGTCACTCCGCGAGAAGACCTGAATTCCGCCTTGGCATTGCCTGGCTTGCATTGCAGGAGCTTCAAGCTCGCAACACGTCTTGCGAGCATGAATCACACCTACACAAAGACTGCTACAACACTTTCATGGCCATTAGTGCAGGTCAACGGTCTGCCAAGGAATTCCCGGAAAATTTAGGTAAAAAGAAGGTAACGGCATTTCGCCATAAATAAGGTAATAGGCCCGGCCTTTGCGCGGCGGCCTAAAGCCAGTTCCCTTGCCGCAGGACACCGGCCAGGCCGAGGTTCTTGCCAACCACCACAAGGTCTGCCTTCAGGCCGCGCCGGAGGCCGCCCACCTCGTCGGAAAGGCCCAGCACCGCGGCCGGCACAGCGGTTGCCGAGGCGACGGCGTCCGCCAGTCCGACGCCGGACGCCACGGTGCGGCGAACGACGTCGAGCATGGTGGCGGTGCCGCCGGCTATCGATCCGGTGGCGTCCAGCGTGGCGACGCCGCCGCTGACGGTAACGGGGGACGGGCCGAGCATGTATTTGCCGTCGGACAGCCCGGCGGCGGCCATGGAGTCGGTCACCAGCGCGATGTTCGCGGCGCCGACGAGCTGGAAGACGGTGGCCACGGTGGCAGGATCCAGGTGCGTGCCGTCGGCGATGAGTTCCACCACCGCCTTGCCAGCCTGGGCTGCGCGCAGGCACGCGGCTACGGGACCGGGGGAGCGGTGGTGCAGGGGCGGCATGCCGTTGAACAGGTGCGTCACGGTGGGAAGCGAGCTGACGCCGTCGAAACCTGCGGAGGCGAGGCCGTCCCGGGCTGCCGCGAGGGACGCGGTGGCGGTGGCGTCGTCGCAGTCGGTGTGGCCCAGCGACGGCGTCACGCCATGCGAGGTCATCAGGTCCACCAGCGCCGCGGCGCCGGGCAGCTCCGGCGCGTACGTCATGGTGGCCAGTTTTCCCTCGGCCGCCTCGATGAGCTCGGCCAGGAGCCCGAGGTCGGGTTCCAGGAGGTAGTCGGGGTTCTGGGCGCCGCAGCGGGCATGCGAGAGGAACGGGCCCTCGAGGTGGATGCCCGCCAGCAGCCCTTCGTCCGCCAGGCGAACGTAGAGGCCGATTCCGCGCAGCAGGTCCTCCCGCGAGGCGGTGACCATGCTTGCCAGGAGCGTGGTGGTTCCGGAGCGGTGCAGGAAATCGATCGCCCTGCGTGCCGATTCCTCGTCACCACCCGGGAAGTCGCCGCCGTTGCCGCCGTGGCAATGCACGTCGACGAAGCCGGGAAACAGGTAGCGGTCCGCGGGAAGGTCGGCATGCGGCAGGCCGGCGAACCCTTCGAAGGCGTGCTCGTCAAAGTCCCCGAGCCGCCCGGCGAAGGCGATCCGGTCACCTTCCACAGCCACCAGCCCGTCCTCGATGACCACGCCGTCGCTGACGATGGTTCCGCTGATGAGATGGCGCGAGGGCGTGGGCGTGGCCGAAGGCAGGTTCGGGTCTGTCATGCCAATGATTCTATGGGGAGGAGCCGCCACGCCACATGACTGATGGTGATTGAAATCTAAATATTTCAATCAATGGTGATCAGAACAGTCGAGACTCGCTGTCGTCCACGCCGCGCATCGCGTCGTAATCGAGCGTCACGCAGTCGATCCCGCGGTCGTTCGCGAGGACCTTGGCCTGCGGCTTGATCTGCTGGGCGGCGAAGATCCCGCGGACCGGTGCCAGCAGCGGGTCGCGGTTGAGCAGTTCGAGGTACCGGGTGAGCTGCTCGACGCCGTCGATGTCACCGCGGCGCTTGAGCTCGACGGCGACCGTGCCGCCGGCGGCGTCGCGCGCCAGGATGTCCACCGGGCCGATCGCGGTGAAGTATTCGCGCCGGATCAGGGAGTAGCCGCTGCCCAGGGTTTCGATCTGCTCGGCGAGCAGGCGCT
This sequence comes from Arthrobacter celericrescens, assembly GCF_003614925.1. Lineage (GTDB taxonomy): Bacteria > Actinomycetota > Actinomycetes > Actinomycetales > Micrococcaceae > Arthrobacter > Arthrobacter celericrescens. Next base: position 44,427 of record NZ_QYLP01000037.1, on the reverse strand, counting down.
GGAGGTCCGCCTCCACGCCGTCCTTGATGAGGCCCGGATCGATGCCGAGCTCGTGGGAGGTGTCGTGGACGTGCTCATAGATGTTGATGATGAGGCGGTCATCGGTCTTGGCGGACTGCACGGTCCACTGCTCGACGACGCCTTCTTCCACCTCGGTCTCTTCCGGCGTGGTGACGCGCAAAGTGGCCGGCGGGCTCATCCAGTTCAGGGGCTTGTAGGAACCGCCGTCCGAATGGACCAGCACGGAACCATCGGCCTTCACCAGCAGGAGCCGGGTGGCCAGGGGCAGGTGGGCCTTGAGACGGCCGACGTAATCAACGGAGCAGCGGGCTATGACGAGTCGCACCCGCTCAACTTTACTGCCTGTGACGGGGTGCCGCCGGGCCGGGGGCTCTGCGGCAGAATGGAGCCATGCCCCGATCCAACCGCCCCCGACGCACAGGTTCCGCGAATTCGAAGTGGACCCGCGGTGCCGACGCGCCCGACTTGGACCTCGAACGGGCACGCGCCGGGATCGCGCGGCGGGAGAACGCCCCCGACGGCGAATGGATCGTCCGGACCATGACCGCCAGGAATGCCGAGAAGAATTACGTCTGCCCTGGCTGCTCGATGCAGATCCTGCCGGGAACCGCCCACCTCGTGGTCTGGTCGGCCAGCCATCTGCTGGGCGACGCCGTGGGCCTGGAAGAACGCCGGCATTGGCACAACAAATGCTGGACCGGGCGCACCTACCGTTACCGCTGAGTCCCAGGCGGCGGCCCGGGCCGGGCAGCGGGATACCCTTGGAAGCATGACTTTCGATCCCGCCTCGTTCGTGTTCACCCAGCCGGCAGCTCCCGTGGCCATCCGCGCGTCTACGGTGCTTCCGGCCCGGCGCGAGAACATCGAAATCACCACCGAAGACGGCAAGGTCCTGGTGGGGGAGTTGGCGCTTCCTGAGTCGGGCGAGATCACCGCAACCCTCATCACCCTGCACCCTCTGCCCACCCACGGCGGCTTCATGGACTCCCACGTCTACCGCAAGGCCTCCTACCGGCTTCCCGCCCTGGCCGGTGTCGCGGTGCTCCGCTTCAACACCCGGGGCACGCACTCGCCGCGGGGCACCAGCCAAGGCAGCTTCGAAGAGGGCATCGGCGAGCGGTACGACGTCGAGGCCGCGGTGCGCTTCGCCGTCGAACGCGGCCTGCCGAACCGCTGGCTGGTGGGCTGGTCCTTCGGCACCGAGCTTGCGCTGATGTACGGCGCGGTCGATCCGGTCGCTTCGCAGGTGGAGGGGGCCATCCTGCTCTCGCCGCCGCTGCACCGTGCCACGGACGTCCACCTGAAGGAATGGGCCGCCGCCGGAAAGCCGCTCACGGTGCTCGTGCCCGAACACGACGACTTCCTGCAGCCGGCCGAAGCGGCGGAACGCTTCAGCCTCGTTCCGCAGGCGCGGCTGCTGGGCGTCGACGGCGCCAAGCACCTCTGGGTGGGCGAAAAGCACGCCGCGCGGGTCCTGGACGAGATCGTCGACGACGTCACCGAGGCCGGTGCCGGCGCCGACGGCCTGCCGCGCGAGTGGGCAGGGCCGTTCGCGACGGCGGCCTAAAAGGGCTTAGCGGTCGCCCGCCCGGCGTCAGTGGGCGGGCCTGCTTCAGTGCCGGTCCTGGCGGACGATGAAGACTTCCTTGATGAGCAGCATGGTCGCCGCGGCGGTGGGAATGGCGATGAGCGCCCCGAGCACGCCCAGCAGGCTGCCGCCCGCGATCACCGAGATGACGGCGACGGCGCCAGGTACCGCAACCGCGCGCTGCATGATGCGCGGCGAGATGAAGTAGGCCTCGAACTGCAGGTAGGCGAAATAGCAGATCGCGTAGATCACCGCGGTCTGCCAGCCCAGGGTGAGGGATACCAGGATCACCACCACCGCGGCGATCATGCCGCCCACCAGCGGAATGAACGCGAGCAGGGCCACCACGAAGGCCAGCAGGACGCTGAACGGAACGCCGAGGATGGTCATGACGATGAACGCGAACAGGGCGTTGAGCAGGGCAACGCAGGCCTGGCCGATCACGTAGTTGCCCACTGACCGGGTGATCTCCTCCGAGAGGGCCTCGACCCGGGGGCGGCGGGAGCGCGGGGCCAGGCGGTATGCCCACTTCTTCATGGCGGGCAGGGCGCCCAGGAAGTAGAGGCTGAGCACCAGGACGATCAACGCGCCGAAGAGGCTGTTCGCAACAGTGGAACCGAAGCCCACGACGCCGCCGAAGATTCCGCCCATGGCGTCGGGGTTCTTGACGAACTTGTCGAGCTCCTCGCTGATCCGGTCCCGCACGCCGAACTGGCTGTCCAGGGTCCGGAAGAATTCGGAGTCCAGGAAGTCGCGGATCCAGGTGGGCGCCTGGCGGACGATCTCCGTGACCTGCTCGACGATGGTGGGGATCAGGGTGGCAAAGAACCCTGCGACGGCCGCGGCCAGCACCCCGACGGACAGCAGGATGCCCGCGGGCCGCGGAACCTTCTGGCTTTCAAGCCAGCGGACCACCGGATCCAGGCCCAGCGCGATGAAAAGGGCGGTCACGATCCACAGCAGGAGCTGGGCCGTGTGGGTGCCGATGTAGAAGAGCAGGAGGGCGACGCCGACGCCGGCGGTGCCCATGAATCCCAGGTACAGCGGGTGCTGCGCGGACATCCGGGGTCCGGGGGAGCCGAAGCGGTCGTCGCCGTCGTCGAGCGCCGCATGATCGCCGTTCTCGAGCTCCGGGGGCATCTCAAACCGCACCCTGGGCTGGGCGCCGGGAATGGGCTGGCGGAGCCGGCGGGCAACCACGCTGAACATGCCCGCCTTCGACGGCCGGCCGCTCGCCGCCTGGGCTGTACCGTCCGGTTCGCCGGACGGTCCGGGAGGCGTCGGAGACTTCTGCTCATTCACGTGCTTCTACTGCCTTTGCATTCCGTGCGGCCCCGCAGGCAAAGCCGATTCCAATGTTGTTCGTCACCCTACCAGCAGCATGAATCTGCGGTTTTGGCCCGCCACGGAGGGGAATCCGGGGCCGGGCCGGCCAGCCCCCGAGCCGACCGTTGGGTAACAAAACGGTTACCCTTAAAGCTCAACGACCGCTGATGATTGGTATTCCTGTGCGATTGAAGACTGCAGCCTCCCTGGCGCTGCTGGGCCTGCTGGTACTGCTGGCCGGCATCGGCCAGTTGACCTTCTGGGCTCCTGCCGACACCGTGACCGCGTCTGCTCCCGGCGACACGAAAGCCGCCCCGTTGACCGTGATCGGGCAAGAACTCCTGGACCACAAGGGCGGGCCCAGCCGGATCACCATCAAAGGTGACGGCAACTTCGTGCTGGCTGTCGGCCGGCCCGACGACGTCGACGGCTGGGTAGGCAAGACCGCCCACAACACGGTCACCGGGGTCTCCGAAGACGGCAAGTCGCTCCAGATCACCAACACCGAAGGCGACGCGACCGCGCCGGCGCCAGCCGGATCCGACCTCTGGGTCGAGACCGAAAGCGCCAGCGGACAGCTTGAGTACTCCTGGAACCCGCCAGCCGACGGCGAATGGACGCTCCTGCTCGCCAGCGACGGCACGAAGCCCGCGCCGGCGTCTATCTCCGTGACGTACCCGAACGATACCTACATGCCGTGGGCCGTCCCGCTCATCCTCTTCGGCTCCGTCCTCATCGCAGCCGGTGCCGCACTGCCCCTGCTCGCCAGGTTCCTCGGTGCGCGGAACGGCGGAAACGGCGGCCCAGGCCGCGGTACCGGAAACGGCACGCCGGAGACGGCCGCCGATCCGGTCCTCGGGAACCAGGCCCCCGGCGGGCAGGCTCCGCAGCAGAAGGGCGGCACCACCGCCCTGCGCATCCTGGTGGCCGGTGCCCTCACCGCAGCCCTCGCAGGGACCTCGCTCGCAGGCGCCCAGGCCGCCGAAAGCCCCTCGCCGTCCCCGTCGCAGGACGCTTCCGGTGAGGCCGAGGTGCCCGTCCTGGTGGATGCCCAGCTCAAGCGCATTCTGGAACAGGTCGCCAACGCCGTCTCGGCCGGTGACGCAGCCCGCGACGCCGCGAAGCTGAAGACCCGCGTCGACGCCACCGAGCTGCTCGTCCGGACCCAGAACTACAAGATCCGCGCCAAAGTGGCCAGCCACCAGGCACGCATGCCCGTGCGCGCCAGCAAGCTGCTTGGCAGCGTGGTGACCACCCAGCGCACCTGGCCGCGCACCGTCGTCGCCGTCACCCAGGGCGACGGAAACGTGGTGCCCCAGGTGCTGACCCTGCGCCAGGCGGCGCCGCGGGAGAACTACAAGCTCCTGGCCACTGCCCCGCTGCAGCCGGGCACCTCCTTCCCCGCCATCCCGCTCGGCGGGACCCAGCAGTCCGCCGCCGGCGACAAGGCCGGACTGGCCTACAGCGGCACCGAAGCCATGGCCGCCCTGGCAGACCGGCTCACCAAGCCGGATTCCGCCTTCAAGGGCAAGCTCGTGGAGGGCACGGGTTCGCCGTACATCGCCGACGTCCTGGACTACCAGGCCGACGCCGTGAAGGCAGGGAGCAGCGGAACCTTCAAGTTCACGCACACCCCGGTTCCGGCCGACACCTTGGTGTTCCGCACCTCCGACGGCGGCGCGCTGGTGCTGGGCCGCCTGGACTTCGGGTTCACCACCACGCCCAAGGCCGAAGGGGACACGCTGATCGCCGACAAGGCGGCGGCCGTCCTGGCCGGTGGTGAATCGACGAAGGTGGGCCTCTCGCAGACCTTCGCCGAGTCCGTGGCCATCTACGTCCCGCCGGCAGGATCCAACGATCCGATGAAGCTCGTGGCGGCCTTCCGCGGACTGGTGGCAGCCAGCTTCAAGTAGGCGAAGTGGCGGCCGGTGAAACAGCTAGAGTGGACACTATGAGTTCGCCAGGATCACGACCCGTTTCCCCGGCCGCCGCCAGCCAGCTCAACCTCCGCGGCGCCGTCGACCTTTCCGCGCTGCGGCGACCGGCCGCACCGCCGCCCGCGCCTCCCGTCCAGGGCAACGGCGCGGCTGCTCCCGGCCGTGACGGAGGAGCCCAGGACCCGGCGGCGGAGGGGACCCTGCGCCCCCTCCGCGTGGACGCCAACGAGGCGAACTTCCAGGACCTGGTGGAGCTTTCGGCGCGGATCCCCGTGCTGTTCCTGCTCTGGGCCCGGTACTCGCCGGAGTCGGACACGCTGCTGCAGAGCCTGGAGAGCGTCGTCGAGAGCTACGACGGACGGATCGTCCTCGCGGCGGCCGACATCGACGCGTTCCCCCAACTGGCCGACGCCTTCCGGATCGAGGCTGTTCCCACCGCCGTTGCCGTCCTGAAGGGCCGGCCCCTCCCGCTGTTCCAGGGACCCGCCGCGGAGCATGAAATCCGCGCGCTCCTGGACGAACTGCTGAAGGTCGCCGCGGAGAACGGCGTGACCGGCAGCGTCCGCGGTGAGTCCGCGGCGCCGCAGGAAGCGCCGGTGCCGCCCCTGCACCAGGCAGCCTTCGACGCTATCGAAGCCGGCGACTATGCCGCGGCTGCGCAGGCGTACCGGCAGGCACTTGCCGAACAGCCGGCCGACCGTGAAGCCAAGGCCGGGCTCGCCCAGGTGGAACTGATGGGCCGGCTCGAATCGATTTCCGCTCCGCAGGCCGAGGCCCTTCGCCAGCAGGCCGCGCAGGAACCGGACAACCTCGACGCCCAGCTCGCCATCGCCGATCTCGACGTCTCCGGCGGACACATCGACGACGGCTTCAACCGCATCATCGCGTTCATCGGCCGCAACTTCGGTGCCGAACGCGAAACCGCACGCGTGCGGCTGCTGGAACTCTTCGACGTCGTCGGTGTTGCAGACGAAAGGGTGGCCAAAGCGCGGCAGGGCCTCGCCCGCGTGCTGTTCTGACCCGAGTTGCCCAACGGCGACGGCGGCCGCCCCGCTTTTCGGGATGGTGGTCCTCGGACAGGTAGTCCCTTCGGATGATCCGGCCGCCTGACGGCTCCGGGAGTTCGTCCTGCCGGATGACTGCGCTGGAATTCGGCCGGGGTTACGCTGGCAGAATGAGCGCCCCTGGTCCCGGTTACCCTGCCCCGAATCCCTCCCCGGCGCCCCCGGTGCCGGCCCTGGCACTGCGGGGCCTGGCCAAGCGCTTCGGCGACAAGATCGCCGTCAACGGCATCAGCCTGGACGTCCCCGCCGGCTCCTTCTACGGCGTCGTCGGCCCGAACGGTGCCGGGAAGACCACCACGCTGTCCATGGCCACGGGGCTGCTGAGGCCGGACTTCGGAACGGCCTTCATCCACGGCGTGGACGTGTGGGAGCACCCGCTTGAGGCGAAGAAGCTCATGGGCATCCTGCCGGACGGCGTGCGCTTGTTCGACCGCCTGAGCGGGGAACAACTGGTCAGCTATGCGGGCCTGCTGCGCGGAATGGACCGGGCGGTGGTGCAGTCCCGCGTCCAGGACCTGCTCGCGGCGCTGGACCTGGGCAAGGACGCCGGAACCCTGGTGGTGGACTATTCGGCCGGCATGCGCAAGAAGATCGCCCTCGCCTCCGCCCTGATCCATGCGCCCCGGCTGCTGGTCCTCGACGAACCGTTTGAATCGGTGGATCCGGTGTCCGCCGCGAACATCCGCGGCATCCTGGAACAGTACGTCGCCTCGGGCGGCACGGTGATCGTCTCCAGCCACGTCATGGACCTGGTCCAGCGTATGTGCGACCACGTGGCCGTGGTGGCGGCCGGCCGGGTGCTGGCTGCCGGGACGGTTGACGAGGTTCGGGCCGGCGCCTCGCTGGAAGACCGTTTCGTCGCGCTTGTGGGAGGCGGCACGCGTACCGGAGGGCTCGAATGGTTGCGCACCTTCTGAGCCTGAAGTGGCGGCTGCTGCTCAACGGCTTCCGCCGCAGCCCCTGGCAGATCGTCGGCATCGCCGTCGGCGCGCTCTACGCGGCGGGCGTGGTGCTGAGCTGCGTCGTCGGGCTGGTGGCACTGCGGTGGGCTGATCCGCTGACGGCGCAGACCGTCGTCGTGCTGGGCGGCGCTCTGGTGATGACCGGCTGGGCGGTGGTGCCGCTTGTCGCTTCTGCGGCCGACCTCACGCTGGATCCCAGCCGCTTCACCACCTCCGCGATTCCCATGCGGGACCTGCTTCCGGGCCTGGCCCTGGCCGGATTGCTGGGCCTGCCCGGGATCGCGACCCTGCTCGCGTCGCTCGCCACCGTGGCGACCTGGTCGCGCGGCTTCCCGGCGGCTGCCGGCGCCCTGCTTGGAGCCGTGCTGGGGGTGCTGAGCTGCGTGGTTGCGTCCAAGCTGGTGACGACGGCGGTGGCCAGCCTCCTCGCCTCGCGGCGGTTCAAGGACATCAGCAGCATCGTCTTCGTCGTGCCCCTGGTGCTGGCCGGACCGATCGTGACGGCGGTGGTCCAGGGCGTCCGGGACAGCAGGGACTACCTGCCGGGCCTCGCCGAAGCCGTTTCCTGGACGCCGCTCGGCGCCGCCTGGTCGCTGGGCGGGGAGCTCGACGCCGGCAATCCCGCGGGCGCGGCCGCCAAGCTGCTGGTCGCCCTGGGGTCCCTCGCGGCGCTCTGCGGCGCCTGGTACCTGCTCCTGAAGCGGGCCATGGTCACCCCGCCCTACGGGGGCGGCGGCAGCAGGAAGGCCGGCAAAGCAGGCTTGTTCGCGCTCTTCCCCGCCACTCCGGCGGGCGCGGTGGCGGCCCGCTCGCTGACCTACTGGATACGCGACCCGCGCTACGCCGGGTCGCTGGTGATCGTGCCCCTGATGCCGGTGCTGCTCTACTTCGCCGGCGGCCAGAGCGGGAACCATGACGTGCTCCTCACGGTGGCACCGCTGACCGCGTTCCTGCTGGCTTGGTCCATTTCGGCCGATGTCTCCTACGACAACACGGCCTTCGCCCTGCACCTTGCCACGGGCGTCCGGGGCCGGGATGACCGTCTGGGCCGCGCCCTCGCCTGCCTGGTCTTTGCCCTCCCGCTGGTACTGCTGTTCGCGGCCGGCTCCATCGCGCTGACGGGGCGCTGGGAGTGGCTGCCCAACATCCTCGGCTCCTCGCTGGGTGCGCTCTTCACCGGCCTTGGCCTCGCGTCCGTGGTTTCGGCCCGCTGGACCAGCGCCGTCCCGGTGCCGGGGGAGAGCCCCTTCAAGAAGCCGCCGGGCAACGTCACCCAGACCCTGCTGGTCCAGTTCGCCGGAATGTCCGCCATGGGTGTGCTGCTGCTCCCGGAGATCGCGATGGTGGCCGCGCAGGCAGCAACCGGCAGCACCGTGTTCGGCTGGATCGGCCTGGCAGCCGGGACGGTGCTCGGCCTGGCCCTCTTCGTGGCCGGGATCAGGCTGGGCGGCCGCTGGCTGGATGTTCGCGGGCCGGAAATGTTCGCCCTGCTCGCCAACAACAGGTGAAAGCGGCCCGGCATGGCATAGCCTCAAGGGAGAGCCCCGTTTCCGGGTGCGCCAGCGCAGAAAGGCCGTGAAGAATGGAAGTTGTCATCCTGCCGGGAAACAGGCAGATCGGCAGGCTCGCGGCGGACGCCATTGAGGAACTCCTGCGGCGCAAACCCGACGCGGTCCTGGGCCTGGCAACAGGCTCCTCGCCCCTGCCGGTCTACGACGAGCTGTCCCGCCGGCACAACGAGGAGGGGCTGGACTTCAGCAATGCCCACGCCTTCGCCCTGGACGAGTACGTCGGCTTGGAACCCGGCCACCCCGAGTCCTATCGCGAAGTGATCCGCCGGGAGTTCACGGACCGGGTGAACATCGATCCCGCCAACGTCCACAGCCCAGACGGAACAGCGGAGGACCTCCCGGCGGCCTGCGCGGCTTACGAGGACGCCATCCGGGAACGCGGCGGCGTGGACCTGCAGATCCTCGGCGTCGGCACGGACGGGCACATCGGCTTCAACGAGCCGGGCTCCTCGCTGGTGTCTCGGACGCGGATCAAGACCCTCATCGAACAGACCCGGAAGGACAACGCGCGCTTCTTCGGGAGCATCGACGACGTGCCGCACCACGTGGTGACCCAGGGCCTTGGCACCATCATGGACGCCCGGCACGTGATCCTCATCGCCACCGGTGCCCGGAAAGCCCAGGCGGTGTGCGACTTCGTGGAGGGCCCGGTGGCGGCGATCTGCGCGGCATCGGTGCTGCAGTTGCATCCGCACGCGACCATCCTGATCGACGAAGCGGCGGCCTCATCCCTGAAGCTGGCGGACTACTACCGCCACGCCTTCGAGAGCAAGCCGAAGTGGCAGGGCCTGTAGCGGCTAAGATGGATGGCATGACGACCCTGCCTCCGGACCCCTTCGAGAACGATCCAATGCGCGAACTTTCCGGAGCCGGCTCATCCACGGCCACCATTGAGCGCGAGGAAACGCGCCAGGAAGTGGAACCCGGCGACCGGGAGCGCTTCTCCCACTACGTCCGCAAGGAAAAGATCATGGAGTCGGCGCTGACCGGCGAGCCGGTGATCGCCCTGTGCGGAAAGGTCTGGACTCCCGGCCGCGACCCGCAGAAGTTCCCGGTCTGCCCCGAGTGCAAGAAGATCTACGAAGGACTGCGCCCCGGCGACGACGGCGACTCCCGCTAGGCGGGCCGCCCGCCTCTCCTGACGCTTCCCAGGGCCGGCGCCACCACGCGCCGGCCCCTTTCCTTGCCGTGTCACCGGAACCGCGATTGCTGCGGTCCCGTGCGATCCGGCACGCCCCGGACCAGACCCGGAACAGATTGGTGTTTTTGTGCTTAGCTGGCATGTGCTGAAGAAGGCCGAACCGACGTCGGCCGAACCGAACGGAACCCTTGCCGCCGCGCCGCGGCCCGCCTTGACCGCCCCAGGACAGCCGGCCGCGCAGGGGGCCCGCGCATGACGGAAACACTCTTCGGCGGCCCCTCGCTTCCCCCGGCATATCCGGAGCGCGCCGCGTGGGGTACCGCCCCGAAGCTGCGTGCCTGGCAGCAGGAAGCCCTGGACCTGTACCTGCGGACCAGTCCGCGCGACTTCCTGGCGGTGGCAACTCCAGGCGCAGGCAAGACGACCTTCGCGCTGCGCATCGCCTCGATGCTGATCGACAGCGGCGCCGTGAACCGGGTGACGATCGTGGCCCCGACGGACCACCTCAAGCGCCAGTGGGCCGACGCCGCCGCCCGCGTGGGTATCGCGATCGACCCCAACTTCAAGAACTCCGACGGGCAGCACGGCCGCGGCTTCATCGGTGTGGCCGTGACGTATGCGCAGGTGGCGAGCAAGCCCATGCTGCACCGGGCGAAGACCGAAGCGGCCCGGACCCTGGTGATCCTCGACGAGATCCACCACGGCGGCGAGGCCCTGTCCTGGGGCGACGGCCTCCGCGAAGCCTTCGACCCGGCTACCCGCCGCCTGGCCCTGACCGGTACGCCCTTCCGCTCGGACACCTCGCCGATCCCGTTCGTGGAATACGCCGAGGACCGCGACGGCATCCGGCGCTCAAAGGCCGACTACACCTACGGCTACGGCAACGCCCTGCGGGACCACGTGGTGCGCCCCGTCCTGTTCATGGCCTATTCCGGGCAGATGCGCTGGCGGACCAGCGCGGGCGACGAAATGGCCGCCTCGCTGGGGGAGGCCGCAGTGACCAAGGACATCACCTCCCAGGCCTGGCGGACCGCGCTGAACCCGGCGGGCGAATGGATCCCCGCAGTGCTCGCGGCCGCGGACAAGCGCCTGAGCGAAGTGCGCCGCACCGTGCCCGACGCCGGCGGCCTGGTCATCGCCACCGACCACGAGGACGCCCGCGCCTACGCCGGCCAGCTGAAGAAGATCACCGGCCAGTCGCCCACGGTGATCCTGTCGGACGATTCGAAGGCCTCGAGCAAGATCGAGGAATTCTCCGAAGGCGACAAGCGGTGGATGGTTGCCGTGCGAATGGTATCCGAAGGCGTGGACGTGCCGCGCCTGTCGGTGGGCGTCTATGCGACGTCGACCTCCACCCCGTTGTTCTTCGCCCAGGCCGTGGGGCGCTTCGTGCGTGCCCGCAAGAGGGGAGAGACGGCGTCGGTGTTCCTGCCCTCGGTGCCGCCATTGATGGCGCTGGCGAACTCCATGGAAGCCGAGCGCGACCACGCGCTGGACCGTCCCGAGAAGGAGGACCCGGACGGGCTGTTCAACCCCGAAGAGTCGCTGATGGCCGAGGCCAACCGCGAGGAGAAAGCCTCCGACTCCCTTGAAAAGGGCAAGTTCGAGGCCCTGGATTCCCAGGCTTCCTTCGACCGCGTGCTGTTCGACGGCGGCGAGTTCGGTACCGGGGCGGACATCGGTTCCGAAGATGAACTGGACTTCCTGGGAATTCCCGGGCTGCTCGACGCCGAACAGGTCGGAACACTGCTGCGCCAGCGCCAGCACGACCAGCAATCCCGGAAGAAGAAGCAGTCCCCGCTTGCGGCAGCCGCCGCGGGCGCGGTCCCGGACCACCGCATGCTGATGGACCTGCGCAACGAGCTCGCCAAGAACGTTTCGGCCTGGTCCGCGCGCACCGGAACACCACACGGGGTCGTGCACAACAAACTGCGCGAAGTGTGCGGCGGGCCCGCCGTGGCCCAGGCCAATGAGGAGCAGCTGCAGGCCCGCCTGCGCAAGCTGCAGGACTGGTTCATCGGACGGAAGTAGCCGCGCCGGGGTGGCTTCCGGCGGCCGGAGCTTAACGGCTACTGCTCTTCGATCTCGACGCCGTTTTCCTCCAGCTCGGCGTAGGTGCTGCTGAGGTCCTCGGCGATGCCGGCCGTGAGCCCGCCGATCACGGTGACGGCGTAGCCGGCTTGGACGGCGTCGAGCGCGGTGGCTTTGACGCAGTAGTCGGTGGCGATGCCCACTACCACGAGCTCCTCGACGTCGTGGCTCTGCAGCCAGTCGTCCAGGCCGATGGCATCCTCGGGATCGCTGTCCCCCGGTTCTGCAAACGACGCCCCGCTGGGGCGTTCGCCCACGGGAACCTCGTCCTCCGGGGCGAGGACGCCTTCGAAGCCGGAGTAGGCCGCGGCGTACTGGCCCTTCCGGAAATACGCCTGGACGTATTCGCTGTCCAGGTCCGGGTGCAGTTCGGCGCCCTTGCTCCCTGCACGGCAGTGCGGGGGCCAGCTGTCCACCATGTCCGGATCGTCGGAAAAGTGGCTGCCGGGTTCGATGTGCCAGTCCTGGGTGGCCACGACGTGGTCGAAATGCTGGTGCCGGGCGTCGAGGTAGTCGCTGATGGCGCCGGCCACCGCGGCTCCTCCCGTCACGGCAAGGGACCCGCCTTCGCAGAAATCGTTCTGGACATCGACGATGATCAGGGCCCGTGCCATGTCAGTCCTCCTCGTAGACCGTGGGAATCGCAGGCTCGCCGCGCTGGAGGCGGCGGACCACGGAAGGAAGCTCGGCCATGGCGGCGTCGTGACGCTCACGCGCCCGGACGACTCCGTCGTGACCCGTCCAGCCGGGCAGGAGCTCCCCGTTCTTGATGAACTGCTGCAGCAGCTGGCGGTCGTTGCCGTCGTCTTCGGGCGGGTGCCCGATCCCCACCAGTTCCTGGGTGGCGATGCCGCGGCCGTCGAGCTTGCGCAGCGCATACTTCCGGCCGCCGACGCTGGCCTTGTTCTTGGCCGCCTTCGCCACCGGGACGAATTCGCCGGCGTCGTTGCTGCGGCTGACCAGTTTGTAGACCATGCTGGCGGTGGGTGCCCCGGAGCCCGTCACCAGCGAGGTCCCGACGCCGTAGGCGTCCACCGGGGCGGACTGCAGCGCCGCGATGGCGTACTCGTCCAGGTCGGAGGTGACCACGATCCGGGTGCTGGTGTTGCCGAGGCTGTCCAGCAGTTCGCGGACCCACTGCGCCTGGGTGACGAGGTCGCCGGAGTCCAGGCGCACGGCGCCGAGCTCGCTGCCGGCCAGCTCGACGGCGGTCCGCACCGCGGTCTCGACGTCGTAGGTATCGACCAGGAGCGTTGTTTCCGGGCCGAATGCCTCGATCTGGGCGGCGAACGCTTCGCGTTCGCTGTCATGCAGCAGTGTGAAGGAATGGGCCGCCGTGCCTACGGTCTTGAGGCCGAAGCGGCGGCCGGCTTCGAGGTTGGAGGTGCTTCCGAAGCCGCCGATCACGGCGGCGCGGGCTGCCGCCGTCGCCGATTCCTCCTGGGTGCGGCGGGAGCCCATTTCGATGCACGGACGGCCGCCGGCCGCGCTGGTCATGCGGGAAGCCGCCGAAGCGATTGCGGTGTCGTGGTTCAGCACGGACAGGATGTACGTCTCGAGGATGCAGGCTTCGGCGAACGTCGATTCCACGATCAGCACGGGGGAGTTGGGGAAGTAGGCCTCGCCCTCGGGGTAGCCCCAGACGTCGCCGCTGAAGCGGTAATTCGCCAGGAAGTCGAGGGTCTCGCTGTTGACCACCTTGTTCCGTTCGAGGAACTCCAGTTCTTCCTCGCCGAAGCGGAAGTTCATGATGCCCTCAAGCAGGCGCCCGGTACCGGCCACGATGCCGTAGCGGCGCCCGTCCGGTAGCCGCCGGGCAAACGCCTCAAACACCGAACGGCGGTGCGCGGCGCCCGAGTGGAGGGCTGCCTGGAGCATCGTCAGTTCGTAGTGGTCGGTGAAAAGTGATGTGCAGGGGTGGTCCCAGGCGGTGGATCTACTCACGGATTCACTCTACGTCCCCACCGGCTCCCACGTCTCGCTTCGCTTCGACGCGGGGCCCTCGCCGGCGTGGGCCCACCCCATAGAATGGACAGATGACCACAACCGTTGCCACTGCCATCGGCGTCGATGTCGAGGAACGGACGGAGACCTCGGAGCAGAGCTCCACCGCCGTCCTCGCCGCGCCGGACATCCCCTGGAACCTGGTGGTCTGGAATGATCCCGTCAACCTGATGAGCTACGTCAGTTTCGTGTTCCAGAGCTACTTCGGCTACCCCGAGGCCAAGGCCAACAAGCTGATGCTCGAGGTGCACCGGAAGGGCCGTTCGATCGTGGCGTACGGGGCGAAGGAGCAGGTGGAGCAGCACGCCGTCGCGATGCACAGCTATGGGTTGTGGGCCACCGTCGAAAAGGCCAGCAGTGCCGGTACCGGAAAGGGCGGCGCGCGTGGCTAAGGCATTCAAATACGGTCTCAAAGGGATCACCGGGCACCTCGAACCGGCCGAGCGCGAGCTGCTGCGCGGACTGATCGACGACGTGGTTTCGATGCTCGAACCAAGCCAGGCCGCGGACCAGGATCCGCTCGCCGCGCTCGTGGGCCTGGACATGGACGTCCGCCAGCCTACCGACCGCGCCCTGCTGCGCCTCCTGCCGAACGTCATGAAGGACGACGACGCCGGCTCCCTGGAGTTCCGCCAGCTCACCGAGCGCTCGCTGCGGGAGAGCAAGATCGGCGCCCTGCGTGCGGCGGCGATGGGCCTTGACCGGAAGGAGCTCACGCTCACCCAGGACGAGGCGAAACTCTGGTCCATGGCGCTGAACGACATCCGCCTTGTGCTCGCGGAGCGGCTGGACATCCGGGACGAGGCCGACGCGGACCACGTCCACGCCATGCAGGACTGGTCCCAGGCGGAGGACGTCGAAAGCTACCTGGCCTTGGTCTACAACTTCACCACCTGGCTGCAGGAGTCCCTGGTGCAGTCGATGATGGCAGCGATGGACCGGCGCTAGTTGGCGCCTGCGCACGGCCTGTCAAGGGTTGTTCCTGTGACAAAGCAGACATGAGGCGCTGATCGCAACGCATGGCTGCACTCGGCGGCTGTGCTTTATTCTCGAAGAATTATGAATTCAGCATCGGGCACGGCAAACGCTCCGGCAGGGGATCCCCAGCAGCGCACCGCAGGCGACGACGGGCTGGCATCGCGTCCCATCGGCGTTTTCGACTCCGGGGTCGGCGGCCTCACCGTTGCACGGTCCATCATCGACCAGTTGCCCAACGAATCCATCCTCTACGTCGGTGACACCGCCAACGGCCCCTACGGACCCCTCCCGATCGCCGAAGTGCGGGCCAACGCGCTGGGTGTCATGGACGAACTGGTGGACTCCGGCGTCAAACTGCTCACCATCGCCTGCAACTCGGCATCGGCCGCGGTGCTGCGCGACGCCCGGGAACGCTACACGGCCCGTTACGGCATCCCGGTCATCGAAGTCATCCAGCCCGCCGTCCGCCGTGCGGTCGCGGCCACCCGGAACGGGAATGTCGGCGTGATCGGGACCTCCGCCACGGTGGGGTCCCGGGCCTACGAAGACACTTTTGCCGCGGCCCCGGACCTGGCCATCACCTCTGTCGCCTGCCCCGAGTTCGTCAGCTTCGTCGAGGCCGGCATTACCACGGGCCCGGAACTGCTGGCCGCCGCGGGGAGCTACCTTGAGCCGCTCAAGCAGTCCGGCGTGGACACCGTGGTGCTTGGCTGCACGCACTACCCGCTGCTGACCGGCGTCATTTCCTACGTCATGGGCGAGGACGTCACGCTCGTGTCCAGTGCCGAAGAGACAGCCAAGGATGTCTACCGCGCCCTCGCCACCCACGGCATCCAGCGCAGCGCCGGGGAACCCCCGGCCCACGACTTCATGGCCACGGGGGACGCCGCCCAGTTCGAAACCCTGGCCCGCCGCTTCCTCGGCCCCGAAGTCCTCTCCGTCCGCCACGTCGACCATGTAGCAGCCCAGTACCCCACGGGCAGCCTTGCCCGGATCACGCCGGAAATGCTCGAAGCCGCCCGCGTCGGCGGCGGGCGTCCGCGGACCTCCAACTTCGTGGACGCCCAGGCAGGGGCCGCGCTGGGAGGTTCCCGGTGAAACTGACCATCGTTGGCTGTACCGGCTCGTTTCCCGGACCCGGCTCACCGGCGTCGTGCTATCTGCTCACCGCGCACGACGGCGAGCGGCAGTGGAAGATCGTCATGGACCTGGGCAGCGGGGCACTCGGCGCCATCCAGCGCTACACCGACCTCGAGGACATCGACGCGATCTTCCTGACCCACCTGCACCCGGACCACTGCATGGACCTATGCGGACTGCACGTCGCCGTGCGCTGGAAGCCGGGCGGCTGGGGCAGGGACCGGATCCCCGTGTGGGGCCCCGCGGCTACCGCCGACCGCATGGCCACCGCGTACGGGCTGGACCTGGACCCGGGCATGCATGAGGAATTCGACTTCACCAACTGGGCCGAGCGCAAGCCGGTGCAGGTGGGACCGTTCACCGTCACGCCCTACGCCGTGAACCACCCCGTCGAGGAGGCCTACGCCCTGCGGGTTGAGGTGACCGAGCCCGGCAAGGACGGCGCCCCGCTCACCCGCGTGCTGACCTACTCGGGCGACACCGACAGCTGCCAGGGCCTGGAGGACGCCGCCCGGGGGGCGGACCTGTTCCTGTGCGAGGCGGCGTTCGAGGAAGGCCGCGACGACGGCATCAAGGACGTCCACCTCACCGGCAAGCGCGCCGGGCAGGCAGCCACGGCCGCCCGGGCGCGCCGCCTGCTGCTGACCCACATTCCGGTGTGGACCTCGCAGACGGCCGTGCTGGCCGAAGCGAAGCCCGAGTTCGACGGCGACGTGGCGGTCGCCGTCGCGGGGGTGCACTACACCGTCTGAGGCCGGACGGTCCGGGCAGCCCGTGAATCCGGGAAGGGCCCGGACGATAAGCTGGAGGCATGACTTCAGAAGCCACCACCGCCCCCGTCATCCGTGCCGACGGACGCGCCCCCGACCAGCTCCGGCCCATCAGCATCACCCGCGGCTGGTCCAAGCAGGCCGAAGGATCCGCACTGATCGAGTTCGGCAACACCCGGGTCCTGTGCACGGCTTCCCTGACCGAGGGAGTCCCGCGCTGGCTCAAGGGCGAAGGCCGCGGCTGGGTGACGGCCGAGTACGCCATGCTTCCCCGTGCCACGAACACCCGGTCCGACCGCGAGTCCGTCAAGGGCAAGATCGGCGGCCGCACCCATGAGATTTCGCGCCTGATCGGCCGCTCGCTGCGATCGATCATCGACACCAAGGCCCTGGGCGAGAACACGATCGTGCTGGACTGCGACGTCCTGCAGGCCGACGGCGGCACCCGCACCGCCGCGATCACCGGCGCCTACGTGGCGCTCGCCGAGTCCATCCGCTTCGCCCGCGAGAACAAGATCATCCCGGCATCCTCCCAGCCCCTGACGGACACCATCGCCGCCGTGTCCGTGGGCATCATCGACGGCGTGCCGATGCTCGACCTGCCGTATGTGGAGGACGTCCGCGCCGAAACCGACATGAACGTGGTGGTCACCGGTTCCGGAAAGTTCGTGGAGGTGCAGGGCACCGCGGAGGGCGCGCCCTTCGACCGCGACGAACTCAATGCCCTGTTGGACCTCGCCCTGCTGGGCACCTCCCAGCTGGCAGCCATCCAGCGCGAAACCCTGGCGGAGGCCCCGTGAGCGGAGAGCCCCGCCTGGTCCTCGCCACCCACAACCAGGGCAAGCTGAGGGAGCTCCGGGAACTGCTCCGCGGCCAGGTACCCGGGCTCGACGTCGACACCCAGGTGGTGGACGCCGCTGCGGCGGGCGCCCCGGACGTCGTCGAGGACGGCGTGACATTCGCCGAGAACTCGCTGCTGAAGGCCCGGGCGGTCGCCGAGGCGACCGGTCTGGTGGCCATCGCCGACGACTCCGGCCTGTCGGTGGACGTCCTGGGCGGTGCGCCCGGGATCTTCTCCGCGCGCTGGTCCGGACGCCATGGCGACGACGCCGCGAACTTCCAGCTGCTGCTGGCCCAGCTCTCCGATGTGCCGGACAGCCACCGCGGCGCCGCGTTTATCTGCGCGGCCGCGCTCGCCGTTCCGGGCAGCGACGGCAGCGCCCGCGAAGTCGTCGAATACGGCCAGCTCGAAGGCACCCTGCTGCGCGAACCGCGCGGCGAAGGCGGCTTCGGCTACGACCCTATCCTGCAGCCCAGCGGCATGGACCGCAGCTGCGCGGAGCTGAGCTCCGAGGAGAAGAACGCCATCAGCCACCGCGGCCATGCGTTCCGGGCGCTCCTGCCGTCCATCGTCGACGCGCTGAGGTAGACCGCCAACAGCAACGCGGGGTCACTTACGGCCCATGTTTGCAGCAAACATGGGCCGTAAGTGACCCCGCGTTGGGTTTTAAGGGTGCGCTCAGCGCTCGCGGCGGTGGCCGCCGTCGTGCTCCTCGATGAACTCTTCCACCGGATCGGTGCCCTCGGCTGCGGCCTTGCGCTTGGCCAGGACGCCGCGGAGCACCTCGATGCCCACCGGGATCACCGAGATCAGGACGATCACGATGAAGATGATGTCCAGGTTGTCGCGGACCCATGGGACCCGGTCGCCCAGCAGGAAGCCGAGCAGCGTGACGCCGCCGCCCCACAGCACGGCCCCGATCACGTTGAAGAGGAAGAACTTGCGCTTGTCCATCTGCGCCACGCCGACGATCACGGGGACGAAGGTCCGGATGATCGGGACGAAGCGGGCCAGGATGAGGGCCTTGCCGCCGTGCTTTTCGAAGAAGGCGTGTGCGCTCTCCACGTTCTCCCGCTTGAACAGCTTCGAATCGGGCCTGTTGAAGATCGCCGGGCCGGCCTTGGAACCGATGAGGTAGCCGGTCTGGTTGCCGACGATGGCGGCCACGATGATCAGGGCCGATAGTGCCCAGATGTTGAACTTGATGGTGTCGGTGGCCACCAGGAGGCCCGCGGTGAAGAGCATGGAATCCCCGGGCAGGAAGAAGCCCACCAACAGGCCGGTCTCGGCGAACACGATGCCGCAGACAAGCAGCACCACCCACGGAGCCAGGGCAGGATCGGCCAGGAAGACCTGGGGGTTCAGCCAATCGGGGAGGAACGAGGCCATGTGCGGCTGCACGGGGCCGGCGCCTCCCAAGGTGGATACGGCAAAGTCGCTTATCGCAGAAAGGGTCACCTTTCAAGAGTACCGGGATGCGCGGGGCGCTTGACGTCTGGTTCTTTCCTTGTATGGTTACTTACATAAGTAATGAACCAACTAGGGAGCGTGGCGGGGGTGGGCATGATCGATGACAGCAGGCCGATCTTTGTGCAGATCGCGGAACTGATCGAAAACGACATCGTGGACGGAACCCTCGCCGAAGAAGCGCAGGTGCCGTCCACCAATGAATTCGCCGCGTTCCACCGGATCAATCCGGCGACGGCGGCCAAGGGCGTCAATGTCCTGGTCGACAGCGGAATTCTTTACAAACGAAGGGGGATCGGCATGTTTGTGGCCACCGGAGCCCGCGCCAAGCTGGTGGCGCGGCGGACCGAACAGTTTTTCGAACAGTACGTCAGGCCGCTGACGGTGGAAGCGCGCAAGTTGGGGATCTCGCCGCAGGAACTCGGCGGCATGATCGCCCGCGCTGCCGGCGCGGCGGAGAAGGAGGCCGTGCAGTGAGCGCCATCGTCGTGGAAGCGCGGAAGCTGAGCAAGCGCTACAAGGATGTGCTCGCCCTGGATTCCGTTGACCTGAAATTCGAAGAGAACCGCATCTACGGACTGCTCGGGCGCAACGGCGCCGGCAAGTCCACGCTGATGTCGATCCTGACGTCGCAGGCGTTCCCGACGTCCGGGGAGGCGCTTGTCTTCGGCGGCAGCGCCTACGAGAACGACGCCGTGCTGTCGCGCATGTGCTTCATTCGCGAATCGCAGAAGTACCCGGACGATTTCAAGCCCAAGCATGCGTTCAAGTCGGCGGCGCTGTTCTACCGCAACTGGGACCAGGACTTCGCAGACCGCCTCGCCGCCGAATTCCGTTTGCCGGTCGACCGGCGGATCAAGAAGCTGTCCCGGGGCCAACTCTCCGCCGTCGGGGTGATCATAGGCCTTGCCTCGCGCGCCGAGGTGACCTTCTTCGACGAGCCGTACCTGGGGCTCGACGCCGTCGCCCGCCAGCTGTTCTACGACCACCTCGTGGCGGACTACGCGCGGCATCCGCGCACCATCGTGCTCTCCTCGCACCTCATCGATGAAGTGTCGATGTTGCTGGAGCACGTGGTGGTGATCGACGGCGGCCGGATCATCATCGACGACGACGCCGAAAACATCAGGGGATCGGCCGTCGTCGTCTCCGGAACGGCGGAGCTCGTGGACGGTTTCCTCGCCGGGCGGACCGTGCTGCACCGCGAAACCCTGGGCTCGCTGGCGTCAGTCACCATGGAAGGGGTGTTCAGTGCGCAGGAAAGGCGGGAAGCGCAGGAACTGGGCCTGGGCCTTTCGCCGGTGTCCCTGCAGCACCTCATCGTCCGCAAGACCATGGGAGACGCGGAATGGTCCGCGAAGCCTGCTGAAAAACCCGTAGACGAGGCCATGGAGGTACCGCGATGAGCAGGGTGGTGGCAGTAGCCAGTATGCAGTTGATCAACAAGTGGGCCTACGTCGGAACGCCCCTGCTGGTCCTGGGCGGGGCGCTTGCCCTGTCCCTGGCGATCTACGCCATGGTGCCGACGGATGAAGTCAAGTACGGCGGGGGCAGCCAGGCGCCCTTCTGGTATTTCCTTGTCCTCGGAATCCAGAGCATGACCCTCGTGTTCCCGTTTTCCCAAGGACTGAGCATCAGCCGCCGTGCGTTCTACCTGGGGACGCTCGGTCTGTTTTCCCTGATGGCGGCCTTCATGACCGGCATTTACCTGCTGGGCGGGGTCCTTGAGGAAGCGACGAACGGGTGGGGTCTCCAGGGCTATTTCTTCCAGCTTCCGTGGATCAGCGACGGTGCGTGGTACGCCACAGGTGCCTTCCTCTTCGTCGCGATGATGTTCATGTTCATCATCGGTTTCTGGTTCGCTACGGTTTTCAAGCGCTGGGGGACCAATGGCCTGCTGATCGTGGGTTTCGGAAGTGCCGCTGTGCTGATCGGCGCCGCCGCGTTGTCGACGGTCCTGCAGTGGTGGGGAACAATCGGAGCCTGGTTTGCCCAGCAGACGCCGTTGAGCATCAGCGGCTGGGCCGCGCTGGTGTGCGCGGTGCTTGCGGCCGGGTCCTACGCCACGCTCCGCAGGGCCACTCCCTAAGCCGGTCCGCTGTGACACCGGCCGGGATGCAACGATGCATTGGCGTCCCGGCCGGATGGCTGCCTGTACCCTTGTCACGTGGCATTGGACTTTACGGCGATCGACTTCGAAACGGCCAACGGCTTCCGCGGATCGCCGTGTTCGGTGGGGTTGAGCAAAGT
This sequence comes from Arthrobacter celericrescens, assembly GCF_003614925.1. Taxonomy (GTDB): domain Bacteria; phylum Actinomycetota; class Actinomycetes; order Actinomycetales; family Micrococcaceae; genus Arthrobacter; species Arthrobacter celericrescens. The sequence continues at coordinate 23,276 of NZ_QYLP01000037.1, read as the reverse complement.
CCGGAAGGGCGTTGTGGTCGAAGAAGCATCCTGGCTGATGCGTCCGCCGGAACACCATGACCACTTCGATTTCCACAACACCCGGATCCACGGGATCCGCGCCGAAGACGTCGCCGGGGCGCCGCGCTTCGGCGAGTTGTTCCCGGAAATCGCCGGCTTCATCGGCGACGACACCCTGGCAGCCCACAACGCGGCCTTCGACCTCGGCGTGATCCGCTCCGGCCTCGAAGTGTCCGGGCTGGCAGGTCCCGCCTACGACTACGTCTGCACGGTGATGCTTTCGCGCCGATGCTACTCCCTGGTGTCCAACTCGCTGCCCTACGCGGCCGAGGAAGCGGGCGTGTCGCTGGTCAACCACCACGACGCCGCGGAGGACGCCCGGGCCTGCGCCGGCATCCTCGTCGACATCGCCCGCCGGAACCAGGCCAACAGCATCGCCGAACTGTACCTCTCGCTCGGGCTGACCGTCCCGACGCAGCAGGCCATCCGTCCCGGAGGCGTCCTCTCGAAGCAGACGCTCGCCGCCATCGCCTCGCGGGGAAGCGCCGCAGTGCTCGGCGCCGGCTCGACCAGGCAGGCCGCGGCGGGAGGGGCCGCCGTCGGGCAGTCCACCCGGGGCTGGGGCGCCTGGCCGGAAGAAGGCCCCAACCCGCTTCCCAACCAGGCGGCGGAACCGGGCCACCCGCTGTTCGGGCAGACCGTGGTGTTCACGGGCGACCTGGCGATCGCCCGGCCCGAGGCCAAGCAGCGCGCCGCGGAAATGGGGGCGCGGCCCGAAAGCCGGGTGACCGGCCGGACCACGGTGCTGGTGGTGGGCGACGGCTTCGTGGCCGACGACCTGCGCAGCGGCAGGCTGACCGGAAAGGCCAAGCGCGTCCTGGAACTGCACAGCCGGGGCCAGCAGATCGAGGTGCTCTCCGAAGGGGAATTCCTGCAGATGGTGGGCGGCGCCTGAGCGCTCGCTAGGGGGCCAGGCTGCCTTCCCTGTCCGTCCCGCCGACTGCCGGCCGGCTCTGTGTCCGCCGGCGCCATACAGGCGGGTAGCTGCCTGATTTGGAACTCACGGACCGCCTGGACTCTGCAGCAGCGGCCTTGGACTCTGCAGCAAGGGCGCGGAACGATTTGGGGGCCGGGGGGCCGGCCGCTTCAGGTGGCGGAGCAGCGACTCTGCGTCGAGGGCGTGCCGTGGCCGGGCGGTGGATCCTCGTCAGCGTGAGGAGCGTAACCCCGAGCCAGGCCGCCGCGACGGACAGCACCAGCCCGATCGCTTCAAGGGATTCCATGAAATGAGTCTAGGCCTTGAACCGCCCGTTTAGTAAGCACGCTTATTAATTTCCGGCCGGATTCCTCGTGCCGGTCAGCGGCGCTCAGCCGAGGGTGACGGCGATCAGCCGCTCGCCCATGCCGCGGATCAGTTCCGGCGCTTCCAGGACGGCGAGCCAGTCGCCGGGAAGGGCGTCCTCCCCGTAGCGGGCGCCCAGGATGTTGCCTGCGATCGAGGCGGTGGAATCGCTGTCCCCGCTGTGGTTCAGGGCCAGCGCCACCGCCTTGCGGAAGTGTCCGGCGGGGTCCTGCCCGATGCCCTGCTCCGTTGCCAGCACCGCATAGAGCCCGACGGCAAGTGCCTCCTCGGCGACCCAGCCCTCACCCAACTGCCCCACCAGTTCCTCAGGGCTGAGGACCGCACCTCCTTGTTCCAGTGCACGGCGCAGGCGCTTCACGAGGTCGGGATCGGCGTCGGGCAGAGCTTCCACCAGTGCCAGGGCATGTTCCGCCGCGTCCCGGACCCCGGCCCCGGCCATGATCCGGTGGATCAGCACGCTGAAGGCCCCCGAACTCTGCCGTGCGGACGGGTGGCCGTGCGTCAATAGGGCGGCATCGTTGCTGAGCTTGTAGACGGCGGCTTCGCTGATGTGCGGAATGAGCCCGAACGGCGCCGAGCGCATCACTGTGCCGCAGCCCTTGGAATCCGGGTTCACGGGGCGCGCAGCGGTTCCCATTTCGCCACCGGCGAGGCCGCTCAGGCAGGCGTTGCCGGGGGCGCGCCGGTGCCGCAGGACCTCGTGGCCGTCGATCCAGCGGGGCTGGGGGAGAGGTGCCGACGACGGCGTCTCCACTCCCTGGGTGGCGAGCCAGCGGAGGTAGGCCAGCCAGAGGCAGGCGGCCTCGTCCGCAGCGACGCCGCCGTTCGCCCATTCGAGCGCCTCCAGCAGCCCGTCGACCGTGTACAGCGTCATCTGGGTGTCGTCCGAAAAGTGGCTGCCGCCGTCGAGCTGTCCGAACGAGGTGAGACCCCCGGCGCCGAACCGGGCCCGGATGCTGTCGATGGAATCGAACTCGACCGCGTAGCCGAGGGAGTCGCCCAGGGCGCCGCCCAAGAGGCAGCCCAGGATGCGGGACTGCGGGGTGGGTGCGGAGGAAGGCACAGGGGGAACGCTCATGCCTGTAAATCTACCGTGGCCGCGCTGGTACGGTGGCACACGGGAAGAGGAGGACGAGAGATGCGTGAACCCGAGTGGCGCAAGACCGGCAAGACACCGGACTACCGGTTTTCGCTGGCCAACGAACGGACGTTCCTCGCCTGGATCAGGACCTCCCTTGCGCTGCTCGCAGGAGCCGTGGCGATCGACCAGCTAGCACCGGACATCGCCCCGCAGACCGTGCGCATCGTGCTGTGCGTGGTTCTTGCCCTGGTGGGAGCCGGGCTGGCCTTCATGGCCTACCGCCGCTGGGGCCTCATGGAAGCGGCGATGCGCCAGGACCAGGCGCTGCCCTTCTCCCGGGTGCTGCTGTTCATGACCATCGTGGTGGCAGTGGCGGCGTTCGTCTTTGCCGTGCTGATCCTGGTGGCGAGGTGAGCCTGGCCGGACGCGACCCGGGGCTGCAGGCCGAGCGGACCACACTGTCCTGGCGCCGTACCCTGCTGACCCTGCTGGTGGTGGACCTGTTCGTCTGGCGCGGCTGGCTCGCGGCAGCAGCCGGCGACGGCGGAGCCTCCAGGGCGTTCTACGAGGGCCTCTGCGCGGCCGCCGCAGCCGCGGCGACCATCGTACTGGGGTGCGTCGTGTGGGCCCGGACCCGCCAGTTGTCGGGCTCCCTGCACCAGGTTGCCAGGGAACCCGATCCCGCGTCACCGCCCGTTCTGACGATGCGGCTGTGCACCGTGGCCGTCCTGGTGCTGGGCGCCGCCGCGGTCGCGGCAGTGGCGCTGGGGCACTGACGTTCGGTACCTCCCAGGCTTCGCCGGCTCAGTTCGTGCCCCCGGGTCCTCTGTTAGCATTCTTCAGGAACTGCCCAGAATCTGCTGGCAGGATGCTGTAGGCAAACGCCTCCTCCTGCCGTGATTCCACGACCACGTGCTTCCCTTGTGTACTGCCCGCCGCGCGCGGACCGTCCCGGGCAGGACCACTCTCCGACGCGAAGGATTTTCCCGAGATGACCTCAACTGTGTCCGCATTCCGCCCCGGCAACAGCCGTTTGCTGACCCGGGCCGCCGCAGAGGCACTGGGAACCCTGCTCGTCGTGCTGATTGCGCTCGGCGCTCCGCTCTTCGCCCTGCCGCAGTCGAACCCGCTTCCGGCACCGCTGGCCGGCGGCCTGGCCGTCACCGCGGCGATGCTCGCCTTCGGTGCTTTCTCCGGCGGACAGTTCAACCCGGCCATCACCCTGGGCAACATGGTCGCCGGCCGCACCCGCTTCGCCGAAGGCCTGGCGTACCTGGCCGCCCAAGTGATCGGCGGCATCCTGGGCGCCTTCCTCCTCCTCGCCGTGATCCGGACCATTCCGAGCATCTCCGACAGCCGGGCCGCGTTCGACACGGTGGCGTCGGGCTTCGGCGAGCATTCGGTCATCCAGGCGCACATGGCTTCCGCCCTGCTGCTCGAGGTTGTCGGAGCCGCCGTGCTGATGGCCGTCTACCTGGGCGCCATGTCAAAGGATGAGACAGGGTCCAAGGATGAGGCAGGGGAGCGCAAGGGCCCCGCGCTGGCCGCTCCGCTCGCCGTCGGCCTGACCGTTGCGGTGCTCCTCCAGCTCGGACAGGCCGTGGGCAATCTCGCGTTCAACCCGGCCCGCGCCACCGCCGCCGCGCTCTTCTCCTCCGGCTGGGCTGCCGGCGGCCTTTGGTTGTTCTGGGTGGCCCCGCTGTTCGGTGCCGCCATCGCCGGCTTGGTGTTCCGCGGCTTCGCCTTGTTTTCCGCGCCCGCCGGGGCCGCCGGCGCGCCTGATGTGGATGCAGCCGCCGCTGCCGAGGGCATGGACTCCGACGCGGGTGCCGCGTCCGACACTGCTGCGTCCGACAAATCTGCGTCCGACAAATCTGCGTCCGACGGCGGAGCGGTCCCGGGTACCGCGGCGGCCGCTCCCGCCGCTCCCGCGGAACGGGACGAAGCCCGCGACTTCTTCGACGGCAAACGGGACTGAACGGGATTTCGGGGGACGGCACTTCCGGGAGGCGGTACAGCAGGGGGATCGCCCGGGTTGAGCCGTGTCGGCGGGCCGCGCTGGCCAATAATGTCGGTGCCGCCCCCTAGCTTGGAAACATGAGGCTTCTTCACACATCGGACTGGCACCTGGGCCGCTCGTTCCACGGGGTTGGAATGCTTGACGCCCAGCGCGGGTTCATCGCCCAGCTCGTGGACTTCGTCCGCGAGCAGTCAGTGGACGTGGTGCTGATCGCCGGCGATGTCTATGACCGTGCCCTGCCCGGACTGGACGTCGTCAAGCTGCTGGACGATGCGCTGGTCGCGATCACCGACGCCGGTGCCAAGGTGGTGCTCACCAGCGGAAACCACGATTCCGCCATCCGGCTCGGCTTCGCCTCACGCCTGCTGGAGCGCGGGGGAGTCCACCTGCGCACCCGGGTCGAGGACCTCCATTCTCCGGTCCTGTTTTCCCTGGCGGGGGACGGTGCGCGGGTCGTCACGGCCTCTGCCGCCGGCGCGGAGGAGGCAGGGCCGCTGCTGGCGGTCTACGGAATCCCCTACCTTGAGCCGCGGCTCGTCGCCGGAAAGCTCGACGCCGGGGCCAACCATTTCGAGGTGACCCAGGCTGCCGTGCAGCGGATCCGGCAGGACCTTCAGGCTCGGAACGCCTCCGCGCCTGTGCACGCCGTCGTCCTGGCACACACCTTCGCAAGCGGCGGCATCACCTCGGACAGCGAACGCGAACTGAGCATCGGCGGGCTCGGGGCCGTCCCGCTGGACCTCTTCGAAGGATTCGCCTACACCGCCCTCGGCCACCTCCACGGCCGCCAGGAGCTCGCGCCGAACGTCCGCTACTCCGGCTCGCCCCTGGCGTACTCGTTCTCCGAAGCCAAGCATCGGAAGGGCGCCTGGCTCCTCGATGTCGGCCCGGACGGCACAACGGAGGTTTCGGAGGTCCTCTGGCGGGCCCCGCGTGAGCTCGCCGTCCTCCGCGGCCGGCTGGCCGACCTCCTGGAATCGCCGGAGCATTCCTGGGCCGAGACCGCCTACTGCCAGGTCACCCTGACCGATCCCGTGCGTCCGCCCCAGGCCATGGAACAGCTGCGTGCACGGTTCCCGGACACCCTCGTCCTCGGCTTTGATCCCGAGGGCGGCACGGAAAAGGGCAAAGCGAGCTACAGCAGCCGCTTGGCGGAAGCCCAGGACGACCTCGGCGTCTGCTGTGGCTTCCTGGACCATGTGCGCGGGCGCTCCGCCGACGGTTTGGAAACTTCAGCCCTGCAGGAAGCGCTGGAAGCAGTCCGCCTGGAAGGAGCCGAGCTGTGAGGATCCACCACCTGGAGATTGAAGCCTTCGGTCCCTTTGCGGAGGTTCAGTCCATCGACTTCGACCAGCTCGGCGCCCAGGGACTGTTTCTCCTGAACGGTGCCACCGGGGCCGGCAAGACCAGTGTCCTGGATGCCGTCTGCTTCGCGCTGTACGGCTCGGTGCCCGGCGCCCGGCAGGAAGGCAAACGCCTGCGCAGCGACCATGCGGATCCGGCTGCGGAGCCGCGCGTGGTCTGCGAGTTCTCGGCCCGCGGACGCCGATTCGAGGTCACCCGGTCCCCGGCCTGGGACCGCCCCAGCACCCGGGGGCGCAACGGCTTCACCACCCAGCAGGCAAAGACCCTGCTCCGCGAACTCGTGGACGGCTCCTGGGAAGAGAAGTCTTCCCGCAACGATGAAGCCGGCGCGGAAATCACGGAGCTGCTGGGCATGGACCGTGAACAGTTCACCAGGGTCGTCATGCTTCCCCAAGGCGATTTCGCGGCCTTCCTGCGGTCCAAGGCAAGCGACCGCCTGGCCCTGCTGCAGAAACTGTTCGGTACCGCCCGCTTCGAAGCGCTCGAGCAGCAGCTCGCACGGCAGGCGCAGTACGCCCGGGCCGTGGTCGAAAAGGAAGAGGGCGGCCTGCTCCTGCTCATGCAGCGCGCCGACGCGGAGTTTGCCGAGCTCGGGACCGGGCTGGCGGAACCGGCCGGGCAGGACGAGGCATCCGAGCCGTCGCCGGAGATCAGGCTCGAGGCAATGGAGGACGCGGCTCGCGCCGAACTGGCAGGACGCCGCCAGGCAGCGGAAGCGGCGGAGGCACTGGGCCTGCAGCTCGCGGACCGGCTGCGCGCGGCGCAGGAACACAGCCAGCGTCATGCCAGGCTCCACTCGGCCGCCCTGCGCCGTGACGCCTTGGCCGACGCAGCCGAGACCGTCCGCGAGTCCCGGGAACGCCTCGGCCGGCATGCGAAGGCCACCGTGCTCAGCGGGCACCTCGACGCGATGGACAGGGCAAGCGCCGCCCGTTCTGCCGCGGATGCAGCGCTGGAAGCCGCCCGGGCGCGGCTTCGTGCGGCCTCCATGGACTGCGACGATCCTGCCGCGGCGCTGGCGGGCGTCCAGGAACAGTTGGCCGTCCTGGATGCCCGGGTTCCGGACGAGCAGAAACTGAGCGATATTGCGGCGCGCCTCGACGCGCTCGACTCCGGAAAGCTGCGGCGGGAGGCCGGCGTCGGACTCCGGACCGCTGAGCTGGCGTCCCTCCGGGAGGAAGCAACTGACCTGGCCGCCCAACTCGCGCCTTTGGAAAGCGAGAGCGCGAAGCTCGATCAGCGCGAACAGGACGCAGCCGCCGCGGCTGGCCTGGTGGAGACCGTGGACCGCTATGCAAATGCCCGCCGGAACGTGGCATCCGTGGCCGGCCGGCACAGCGCCGCCCGGGAAAACTCCTTGGGGCTGCGCCAGGACTGGCTCGACCTGCGCGAACTGCGCCTGCAGAACGCGGCCGCCGAACTGGCAGACAAACTGGAACGCGGAGAGTCCTGCCCGGTCTGCGGCAGCCGTGAGCACCCGCAGCCAGCGGAAGCAGCCCTGTCCGGCCTGGACATGGCGGACGAGGAACAGGCGGCACACGAACGCTTCGAAGCCAGCGAACTCGAGCTTCAACTCCTCACGGCTGAACTTGCCGCGGCCGAACAGGAAGCTGCCGTCCTCGCCGGCCAGGGCGGCGACGGCGATCCCGGGGAGGTCCGCGCCCGGCTCGCCTCGGCCCGGGAGTCCCTGGCCGGGGCGCGTGCTGCGGCATCGGAACTCTCCGGCGTCCAGGCAACGCTCGAACGGCTCGGCACCGCGATCGACGCCGCCGAACAGGACCTGGCCCGCGCAGCACACGAGGCCGCCCAGGAGGAATCCACCGCGGCCGCCCTGCACGAACGGCAGGCGGAACTGGAAACCATGCTTGTCGCCTTGCGCGGCGGATTCGACACCCTGGCGTCCCGCATCGCGGCCCTCTCCGGCGAACGCGCGCTCCTGCAGGCGGTGGTATCAGCTGTGCAGCAAGTGGAGCGGGCCGAGGAGTCGTGCGAAGGTGCCGGCCGGGCCCTCGGACAAGCACTGCCGGCGGCCGGCTTCGCGTCAGCGGAGGCAGCCCGCCGCGAACTCCTGGATGCGGGCGAATCAGCGCGGCTCGAACGGCAGGTCCGGGAAGCTGATGAGGAAAGCGCCCGGGTGGCCGAGCTTTTCGAATCGGAGGACCTCGTGCTGGCGGCCAAGGAAGCACAGGTGGGTGAAGTCCCGCTGGGCGCCGAAGGAATCTCCGAGCTGGCACAGGAAGCGCGGCGCGGCGCGGAGTCCGCCCGCAACCTGGACCTTGCCGCAGGCCTGGCCTCCCGCACTGTCGAGTCCCTCGCCTCGCTACGGTCCCGCTACCTGGCGGCGGCCGACGCGATCCGGGTGCCACGTGAGCGGGCCAGGCTCCTCACCAACCTGGCGGACACCGCACGCGGGGCCGGGGACAACAGTTACAAGATGAGCCTCAACAGCTATGTGCTGGCCGCCCGGCTTGAGCAGGTGGCCGACGCCGCGTCCGAACGCCTCGTGGCCATGAGCGACGGCCGCTACACCCTCCGGCATACCGACGCCCGGGCCGCCCGCGGGCAGAAGTCGGGCCTGGGACTGGAAGTCGTGGACGAGTGGACCGGCCAACACCGGGACACCGCCACCCTCTCCGGCGGCGAGTCCTTCATGGCCTCGCTGTCCCTCGCGTTGGGGCTCGCGGACGTCGTCCAGCAGGAGTCCGGCGGCGTCGACATCGAGACGCTATTCGTCGACGAGGGGTTCGGCAGCCTGGACGAACAGACCCTGGAACAGGTCATGGACGCCCTGGAAGGACTGCGCGACGGCGGCCGGGTGGTCGGGCTGGTGAGCCACGTGGCGGAAATGAAGCTACGCATCGCCAGCCAGCTGCAGGTTGAGAAGGGCCGGAACGGGTCCACCGTGCGGGTGCTGGAGGCGGATGTCCGGTAGAATGACCGGGTTACACCGGGTCGCGCGCATCGGGAGGAGGGACGATGCGCACCTCTTAGCGAACGCGGAAACATGAACACCCTGCCTTCCCAGCACCCTTTGGCGTCCCACAACACGGCGGCCCCCGACAGCGCCGCCCCGCTCCGCGGCCCTGACCAGGCCCGGCGCCCTCACCAGCCCCGCCGGTCCCGGCCGCCCGGACGCTTCGCGAGGCTCCCCGAACTCGCCGGCCCCGGATTCCTGCCCATCGCGCTTTTCGCCCGGCTGCCCCTGGCGATGCTGACTGTCGGTGCCCTCACCCTGGCCACCGCGGTGAGCGATTCCTACGCAATCGGCGGCCTCGCGGCCGGAGCCGTCGGTATCGGTTCCGCCGTCGGCGCCCCCGTGCTCGGCGCCCTCGCGGACCGCGCCGGGCAGCGCACGGTCCTGCTCGTGGCCGCGGCCGTCAACACCCTGGCCGTCGTCGCCCTGATCCTCGCCGCGTACCTCACGCAAGCTTCCGGCACCCCAGCCGATGCCGCCGCAGTGGTCATCACGGCGTTCCTCTCCGGGGCCAGCTGCCCCCAGGTCGGTCCGATGGCCCGCGTGCGCTGGATGGCGCTCACCACCCGGGAACCGGAGGCGGGCCGCGCCCCGGCCAGCCTCGCCACGCGCCGTGCCGAACTGGACACCGCGTTGTCCTATGAGGGCACGGCGGATGAATTCACCTTCGTCCTCGGACCCGCGCTCGTGGGCCTGCTGGCGAGCATTTTCGTCCCGTGGCTGCCGCTGGCCCTTGCCGCCGTCCTGACGGCGACCCTCGTTCCCGCCTTTGCCGTGCACCCCTCACACCTGGCGGTGGTGCCCGCACGGCGCAAGGGGGAGGCCGGCGTCGGGCATCACGCGGATGCGAAGCACGCTCCGCGGGCCGGGGCGCTGGCTTGGCTCAAGGTGTTGGTGGCCGTGCTCGCGATGGTCTGCATGGGAACGTTCTTCGGTTCCCTGCAGAATGCGCTCAGCGCCTTTTCCGCGCAGTTTGCGACGGCGGAAATCGCCGGCCTGATGTACGCCGTCATGGGGCTGAGTTCGGCCGTCGCCGCATTGTCGGTGGCCTATTGGCCCCGGCGCTTCGGACCCACGGCCCGCTGGGTCTGGGCCGCGGTGCTGATGGCGGCCCTTTCGTTTCTGTTGTTCCTGCCCGCCGGAATCTGGCCGATGGTGGCGGTCCTGCTGGTGCTCGGCATCCCGGTGGGTCCGGTGATGGTCACGGTGTTCAGCATCGGCGGCCTGGTGGCCCCGGCAGGCCGGATGGCCACGGTCATGACAGCGCTGGCCAGCGGCATCGTCGCCGGCACGGCGCTGGGCGCCTTCCTCGCCGGGCAGGTGGCCCAGAGCCAGGGCTTCACGGCGGCCTTCGTGGTGTCCCTGGCATCGGCCGCGGCCTTGGCCGTGCTGGGTGGACTGGCCGGAGTGTTGCTGCGCCGCGGCAAGGCAAAGGCCGACGGCGGCGGGAAGCCGTGAGCCTAACCCTCGTTGCGGTATCCGGTGGGGGAGTTGCCGAACGCGGCGCGGAAGATCCGGCTGAAGTGCGCCGCGTCGGTGAACCCCCAGCGGGCCGCGATGGCGGTGACCGGACGGTTCGCGAGCACAGGATCGCGTAGGTCGCGCCGGCAGCGCTCCAGGCGCCGCTGCCGGATCGAGGCCGCCACCGTGGTGCCGATTTCCTGGAACAGGTCGTGCAGGTGCCGGGTGGAAATGTAGTGGGCGGCGGCGATGGATCCAGGACCGAGGGTGGGGTCCCCCAGGTTGGCCTCGATGTAGTCATGGATCCGGGCGAGCAGCAGCAGGTGGGGATCACGGCCTGCATCCACCAACTGGTCCAGCTCACCGTTGAACAGGGTGGTGACCAGGTCCAGGGCGTTGTGGACCAGCCTCAGGCCGTTGGTTCCGGAGAGCGCCTCGAGGTTGTCCGCCAGCCGGACCAGGAACGGGCTGATGAGTTCGCCCAGGCCCTCGTCGCCGGGCATCCGCAGCGCCGTCACGTGCTCCATCGCCCCTGCCGGGAGGTCCAGCTGCTCGTGCGGGAACATCAGCACCAAGCTGCGGAAGTCGCCATCGAAACGCAGCTCGTATGGACGCGAGGTGTCATAGATGGCCAGGTCACCGGCGGCCAGGACCGCTTCGCGTTCGTCCTGGATCAGGGTTCCCGTGCCGGTGAGCTGGATGCTGAGCTTGAAATAGCGGGTGCTGGATTTGGCGATCAGCGCCGGGGTGCGCACCACGGCGTGCCGTCCCGCCGTCACCTCCACCACGGAGATGTTGCCGAGGACCCGGGAGCGCATGGTTCCGTGGAATTCAGTTGCCCCGTTGTCCCGGACCATCAGCGGCACGAAGGACTTCGAAATCGCCCGGCTCCAGTCCTGGAAACTATCTGCCACGACGGTGTGCACTGCGGAGGCGCCGGTTTCGGCCACGGCAGTCATGGAACTCCTTCTAACGGCCCCGATGTGCGCCGGCGGACCCCTGGGAGCGGGATCCGGCGGGTGTGAGCTTGCCCGCAATTCTACACTTCAGGAAAGCTGGCTTTCGATCCGTGCCGCGCTTGCCGCGAGTGCCTGCCCGATGGCGGCCTCGTCCTGGTCGCGCCGGATGTAGACGACGGCGATCGCGGCCGGGCGGCCGCCCGGAACGTGGATGGGGGCGGCCAGCGAGGAGAGGCCTTCGATGACTTCGTCGTGGCTTGCCGCGTAGCCAAGCCGCCGGGCCTCGGGGGCCTCGGCGCGGTAGGGCAGCCCGGGAGCCAGGGCGTTCCACTGCTCCGGGCTCATGGTCGACTGGATCGCGATTCCCGGGGCCCCGACGTTCGCGGGATGCCGCGTGCCGGGGTGCTGGACCAGGGTGGCCGCCGAGTGCCGCGGCTCCACGGTCACCAGGGTGACGCAGTCCTGATGGTCCCAGACGGCGACGAAGGCGGTCATGTTGTAGCTGTTGGCGAGCTGTGTGAGTTCAGGAAGGGCCGCCGTCTGCAGGGTGCGGGACACGCCGCGGGCAAGGACGGCCAGGCCCGGCCCCGGCTGCACCCGGCCGGCGTCGTCGCGGACCAGCAACGAGTGGTCCTCCAGGGTGCGCAGGATGCGGTAGGCCACCGAGCGGTGCACGCCGAGGGCCGCGGCCAGTTCGGCGATCGTGAGGGACCGCTCGGCGGCGGCCAGGATCTCGAGTGCCTGGATGCCGCGGGACAGGGTCTGCGACGGCGACACCGTGCCGGCGGCGTCGCTCCGGCTGCTCGCGGCGTTGGGAGACGTCATGGGCTCCATCCTATGGCCGCCGGGCGGGCAACGGCCGTCCGCGAACCGCCACCGGAGCATCGCAGGCTTCCCGGACCCGCAGACCGGACACGCAGGGGTGTGTTGCAACTCACAGTCCGTGTAGTAAGCTATTCCAACTGACCGTTCTGTCGGTAATTCGGACCGAGCGAACAGGCCTCCCCGCACCCCCATCATCGGAGTTCCAATGACTGCAACTTCCTCTGTCGATGCCCCCTCGGGTCCCAGCAGCAAGCGTGAAGAACGCAGGGTGCTTGCCGGAACCCTGGTAGGCACCACCATCGAGTGGTACGACTTCTTCATCTTCGCCCAGTTGACGGCCACCCTCCTTGGCCCGCTGTTCCTCACGCCACTGAACGAGTCCAACCCCGGCCTGGCGCAGATCCTCTCCTTCGCCACCATCGGCATCAGCTTCCTGTTCCGTCCCCTCGGCGCGTTCGTGGCCGGCCACCTGGGGGACAGGCTCGGCCGCAAGGCAGTGTTGGTGATGACCCTCGTCCTGATGGGAGCCGCCACCGCGCTCATCGGCCTGCTGCCCAGCTACAGCGCCATCGGCGCGTGGGCGCCGGTGCTGCTCATCCTCCTGCGCGTCATGCAGGGGTTCTCCGCCGGCGGTGAATGGGGCGGCGCGGCCCTGATGGCCGTGGAGCACGCGCCGATCTCCAAGCGCGGACTCTTCGGCGCCTACCCGCAGATCGGCGTGCCCATCGGCATGATCCTCGCAACGGGCCTGCTGACCATGCTCAAGTCCGGCATGTCCGACGCGGAGTTCACCGGCTGGGGCTGGCGCGTTCCGTTCCTGCTGTCCGTGGTCCTGATCGTGGTGGGTTACATGATCCGCCGTGCCGTCGGCGAAAGCCCCGTGTTCAAGGAGATTGCGCAGCGCAAAGCCGAAAGCCGCGCGCCGCTGGGCGAGCTGTTCCGCAAGCACACCAAGGAAGTAGTGCTAGCCGCCCTCATCTTCATCGCCAACAACGCCGCCGGTTACCTGCTGATCGCCTTCTTCATCTCCTACGCCAACAGGGCCCTCAAGATGCCGTCCGCGCAGGTGCTGCTGGCCACCACCCTGGCCTCCTTCGGCTGGCTCATCTTCACCATGGTGGGCGGCTGGCTGTCCGACAAGATCGGCCGCGTGAAGACCTTCCTGGCCGGGTACGCGATCGTGTTCGCCTGGATGATCCCGATGTTCGCCCTGATCGACGCCAAGGACATCGTGCTCTACGGCACCGCGTTGTTCGTCCTGACCATCGGCCTCGGCCTGTCCTACGGCCCCATGTCCGCAATGTACGCCGAGATGTTCCCGGCCCAGGTCCGCTACTCAGGCATCTCGATCGGCTACGCCCTGGGCTCGGTCCTGGGCGGAGCCTTCGCGCCCATGATCGCCCAGGCCCTCCTGGACACCACCAAGTGGTCCGGCTCCGTCGGCATCTACATCATGGTGCTGTGCGTGATCTCCGGGGTCGGCGTCGTGCTCGCCAAGGAAACCAGGGGCCGCCCCCTGGGCTTCAGCGCGACGCACTGACGGCAGGCAACAGCACAAAGGGGTGCGGACCGGACGGTCCGCACCCCTTTGCCGTGCGCCGCTCTGCCGTTCGGCGCAGACGCTAGCCGGCCTCCTGGAGGAGCTTCACGGCGTCGTCGTCGCTCAGCTGCTCGAAGTGCTCATAGAAGGAACCCACGGCGCGGAACTTCCCGGGCGTGTACAGGGAAAAGGCGAGCTCGCAGGCCCTGGCGATCGAGGCCTGCGCCTCGAGCGAGGCGACCGGAACCGCGGTGATCACGGTGGCCGGGCCGCCGGCCCGGACGGCCTCGATCGCGGCGCGCATGGTGGCTCCGGTGGCCAGCCCGTCGTCGACCAGCACCACGGTCTTGCCGGCGACGTCGAAGCCCACCCGCGGATAACTGTCAACCCGGCGGAGCAGCTCAGTGCGCTCGCGGTTCTCGACGGCGTCCAGCGACTCACGGCTGATGCCGTGCCGGAACATGCGCTCCAGCAGGGGGCGGTTGAGGATGCGGACGATCCTGCCGTTGGACCAGGCCAGGGCGCCGAAAGCGGTCTCCTCGCGGCCCGGGATGCCGAGCTTGCGCACGAGCACCGCGCCGTAGGGCTGGTACAGGCTGGCGGCGGCGGACGCGGCCACGGGAATCCCGCCCCGGGCGAGTCCCAGGAGGATGGTGTCCGGGCGCTCCCGGAGCTGCGGAAGCGCGGCGGCCAGGCGGTGCCCGGCGTCCGTACGATCCTTGAAGCGCATGCCCATCAGTCCCACTTCCACGTAATCCGGCGCTGCAGCAAGCCTACCCTTCAACCCTTGTCCGGAGCCGGTGGCGCTGCAAGCATGGCAGCGTGAACAAGCCCATCGGATACTGGCTCAAACGCCTGGATGCTGCCCTGGAAGACCACCTCGACAGGACCCTCTCAAGGGTCCGGCTCAGCCGCCGCCAGTGGCAAACGCTCAACACGCTGGCCGAAGGACCCATCCGGCCCGGAGACCTGGATGAGCGGCTGAAGCCGTTCTGGTCCGGTGACAGCCGGCTGCGCGAAAGCGAGCTTGCGGCGCTGATCGGCCACGGCTACGTGGGCATGCTGGACGGAAACATCATCCTCAGCGAGGATGGCCACCGGAAGCGGCTCGAGGCGCTCAGGCTCGTGGAGGAGGCGCGGAAGGACCTGACCGCCGGGATTGGCCACGACGAATACGCAATCGCGCTGGGCGTGCTCGAACGGATGTGCGCCAACGCCGAGCGCCTTGTCCCGTAAAGCGCCGTGTCCTTTAGGGCGGCCTGTGCCCTGAAGTCCGCTCAGACGCCGAGGAAGCCGATGGCGGCGTCCTTGAACACCCGGCTGGTGACCGCGTTGGCATGGTTGCGCCCCGGGATGACCAGTTGCTCGGCCATGCTGCCGGAGCGGGCCGCAATCGCCGCCAGTTCCGGCATGGTGGCGGCCCGCTCATCCTTCTCGCCGGCGACCAGCAGGACCGGCATGTGCGGTGCGGCTTCGGCGGGGTCGAACGGCTCGCCCTTGATGGCTTCGACGAGGGACAGCAGGGCGAAGAGGTCGTTGCTGGGCAGCAACTGGGCCATCTTGAGCAGGGCCGCCGTGGACTCGTCCGCGATCGGCGTGCCGTCGGCGAGGTGCCGCTGCGCCGCGGAGAGGTCGAAGGCCGCCAGTGGATCTTCCTTGTTCGGCCCACCCAGCACCAGGCGGTGGACGAGTTCGGGCTGGGTGGCGCCGAATTCCCAGGCGAGCCGGGAACCCAGCGAGTAGCCCACCACGTCCAGTCCGCTGGAAGGATCGCCGTCGCGCAGCGGGCGGGCGCCGGCGTCGGACACGATCTGCAGCAGGTCCGCACGGATCCTGCTCGGCGAGTACGAATCCAGGTCCTCGGGCGAGCCGCTGCGCCCGTGCCCGGGAAGGTCCACCACGATCACCCGGCGCCCGGCTTCCTGCAGGGCCGTGACCCAGCCGGTGTCGGACCAATTGAGCTTGCCCGAGGAGGAGAAGCCATGGATCAGCAGGATGGGGCGCAGGCCCGCGTCCTTGCCTTCGGCGGGCTCATGGATCTCCACGAACAAGCCGGGATCGGTGCCTTCCACGGTGTGGTGGAGTTCTCCTGTGTGCCTGCCCATCATGGCCTCAGTCCTCAATAAATAGGGCGACCAGGCGTGCCCGGCGCTTCGGTGCGTCTTCTGCTGGAACAGTGCCCACGATACCCCCGAACGAGGGGAAGCCGCGTCAGTTTGCGTGGCTTGTTGCCCGGCCGGATTTGACCCGTTCGCCCACCCAGCAGGCGGCCGCGATTCCGGCGATCAGCAGGAAGGTGGCCACGAGCTGCCCGGCGCTCACCGGGTTGGAGAAACCGACAATGAAGACGATGGCCAGCAGCACCAGGCCGAAGACCGTGAGGGCGGGGAAGCCCTTCATGCGCAGCGGCAGTTCGGTGCCCTCGCGGTCTGCCCGGCGGCGCAGGATGAGCTGGGAGACCAAGGCGCCGCCCCAGACGACCAGGCAGGTGGAGCCCACCAGGTTGAGCAGCGCGGGCAGCACCTTGTCAGGGAAGAGCAGTTCGAGCACGGTGGCGATGAAGCCGAAGGCAACGGACACCCCGACGGCGGCCATGGGAACCTGCTTGCCGCGCAGCCGCGACAGGAAGGCCGGAGCCTCCCCGCGCTCGGACAGCGAGAACACCATGCGGGAGGCCCCGTAGAGGTTGGCGTTCAGTGCCGACAGCAGGGCGACGACGGCGACCAGGGTGATCGCGGTCCCGGCACCGGGGATGCCGGCCAGGTCCAGGACGCCGGCGAACGGCGATTTGAGGCCCTCGGAACCGGGGGGAAGGACGGCGGCGATGACGAAGACGGAACCGATGTAGAACACCAGGATGCGCCAGAGCACGGTGCGGATGGCCTGGCCGACACTGCGGACGGGGTCTTCGGTTTCAGCGGCGGCGACGCTGACGATCTCGGTGCCGCCGAAGGCGAAGATGACCACGAACAGCGCGGCGGCGATGCCGCTCCAGCCGGCGGGCGCGAAGTTCCCGGTGATGTTTCCAAGGCCCGGGGAGGCGGTGCCGGGGAGCCAGCCAAAGAGCAGGGCCGCGCCCACGAAGAGGAAGACGACGATGGCGGCGACCTTCAGGATGGCGAACCAGAACTCGAACTCGCCGAAGCTGCGGACCCCCACCAGGTTGATCGCGGTGAAGACCGTCATGAAGACCAGTGCCAGCACCCAGACCGGGACCACTGGCCACACGGAGAACAGGAGCCCGGCCGCGCCGAGCGCCTCCGCGGCGATCACCACCACCAGCTGCAGCCACCACAGCCAGCCGACGGTCGAACCGGCCGTCTTGCCCATGGCCTTTTCGGCGTAGACGGAGAAGGCGCCGCTGTTGGGGTTCGCCGCGGCCATCTCGCCGAGCGCCCACATCACCAGGATGATCAGGGTGCCGGCCACAAGGTAGGAGATGAGGACAGCAGGTCCTGCCGCCTGGATCCCCGCACCCGAGCCCAGGAACAGCCCGGCGCCGATTGCGCTGCCCAAGCCCATCATGGTGAGCTGGCGCGGTTTCATCGCGTGGCCGAGGCCTGTCGAATGGGTGGATGGGATAACGCCGGTGGACTTCGTTGTCATTCGTGGTGGCCTTAGTTTCCTCGGATCGTGTGCTGGCCCGCGTGGGACCCGTCGAATTTTACAGCGTTATGCAGCGTAGCTCACATTTGGCAAGCGGAAGGCCGGGCCCTACCATTAGTTAAAGTCACTTTGACCATAACTAATCCGCCCTCCGATGGCACCAGGCAAGGAAGCAGGTGAAACGGTGTTCACGAACTCTGCCAACGTCTCCGAACGCCGGCTCGCACCGCCGTCGCTGGCCATCTCCACGGTGATCTTCGCCCTGCGGCCGAGCGAAAGCTCCGGCCGGCCCACCCTCTGGCTACCGCTGGTGCGCCGGATCCGCGAGCCGTTTAAGGAAATGTGGGCGCTGCCCGGCGGGCCGCTCACCCACGACGAATCGCTGCAGGACGCCGCCTCCCGGAACCTGCTGGAGACCACCGGCCTGGCCCCGGAATACCTCGAGCAGCTGTACGCCTTCGGCGGCCTGCACCGTTCTCCCAGCCAGCGCGTGGTGTCGATCGTCTACTGGGCCCTCGTCCAGCCCACCGAGGCCGCGCTCGCCGACGAGTCCGAGAACGTGCGCTGGTTCCGCGCCGACCGGCTCGAGCAGCTCGCCTTCGACCACAACGCGATCGTGGACTATGCCCTGTGGCGGCTGCGCAACAAGATGGCCTACGGATCCATCGCCTACCACTTCCTGGGCGAATACTTCACGCTCGCCCAGGTCAGGGAGGTCTACGAGGCCGTGCTGGACCGCCCGCTGGATCCGGCGAATTTCCGCCGCCAACTCAAGACCGCGCCGGAGATCGAAGAAACCGGCGAATACCTCCAGGGCGGGAAACACCGCCCTCCACGCCTCTACCGCTTTACCGGAACACCCGGCCTCGGGCCAGACAACAGGAGCACACCATGAGCAGCGTCAACACAGCCATCCAGCTGATCACCCGCGAGGAAGCGGAAAAGGGCCGCTCCGTGGCCGGCTCAACCTGCAGCCCCGCCCTCGCCAAGGGCCCGTGGGAGTACGACCTCGCCGAGTCCCTGGCCGGAGTTCCGGCCTATGGTCCCGGCGCCTCCAGCGGCGATGACGCACCGCGCAGCACCCCGCGCCAGGGCCAGCTGCCCGAGGAGTACAAGCTGGCCGGCGACGCCGAACTCGACGCCCGCATCCGCGCCGCCAAGAAGAAGCTCGGCAGCAGGGCCGTGATCCTGGGCCACTTCTACCAGCGCGACGAAGTGGTGCAGTACGCGGACTTCGTGGGCGATTCCTTCCAGCTGGCCAACGCAGCCCTCACCCGGCCGGACGCCGAAGCGATCATCTTCTGCGGCGTGCACTTCATGGCCGAAACCGCTGACATCCTCTCTGCCCCGGAACAGGCCGTGATCCTGCCGAACCTCGCAGCCGGCTGCTCCATGGCGGACATGGCAGGCGAGGACTCCGTGGAGGAGTGCTGGGAGCAGCTCGAGGAAATCTTCGGCACCGAGCCCGACGACGCCGGCCGCGTCCCGGTCATCCCTGTCACTTACATGAACTCCTCAGCCGCCCTCAAGGCCTTCTGCGGCCGCAACGGCGGCATCGTCTGCACCTCCTCGAACGCGAAGACCGTGCTCGAGTGGGCCTTCGAACGCGGCCAGCGCGTGCTGTTCTTCCCGGACCAGCACCTCGGCCGGAACACCGCCAAGGCCCTGGGCGTCCCGCTGGAGCAGATGCCCATGTGGAACCCGCGCAAGGAGCTGGGCGGCAACGACGAACAGACCCTGCTCGACTCCCGCGTGATCCTGTGGCACGGCTTCTGCTCGGTCCACAAGCGCTTCAACGTGGCGCAGATCGAGAAGGCCCGCGCCGACTTCCCGGGCGTCAACGTCATCGTGCACCCGGAATGCCCCATGGAGGTCGTGGACGCCGCGGACGGCGCAGGCTCCACCGACTTCATCAAGAAGGCGATCGCGGCGGCCACCGAGCCCACCACCTTCGCCATCGGCACCGAAATCAACATGGTGAACCGGCTCGCCGCGGAAAACCCGCAGCACACCATCTTCTGCCTGGACCCGGTCATCTGCCCGTGCTCCACGATGTACCGCATCCACCCCGGCTACCTCGCCTGGGTGCTGGAGGAACTCGTCGAAGGACGCATCGTCAACCGCATCACCGTGGATGACACCGTGCAGGCCAACGCCAAGATTGCGCTGGAGCGCATGCTGGCGGCCCGCCCCTGAACCTGCCGCAATGAAGCAAACGGAATGAGGCTCACATGACTACACATGGCCTTGCAGGAGGGCGCGCTGCCGCAGGGCATCGGCGCAAGCGGCTGATCGTCGTCGGAAGCGGCATCGCCGGGCTGTACTCGGCGCTGCTCGCCGCGGAAGGCGGTGCCGACGTGGTGCTGCTGAGCAAGGGCGCGCTCGCCGACAGCAACACCTACTTCGCCCAGGGCGGCATCTCCGCAGTGCTGGACGAGCCTGCCCCCGGGGACACGGTGGCCGCGCACATCGCCGACACCCTGAAGGCAGGCAACGGCCACTGCGATGAGGAAGCCGTGCGGGTGCTGTGCACCGAAGCCCGCCTGGACATCGCCGGACTGGAGCGTTTCGGCGTCCGTTTCGACCTGGACGACGACGGCGATCCCGCCTTGGGGATCGAGGCCGCCCATTCCGCGCCGCGCATCCTGCACGCCGGCGGGGATGCCACCGGCGCCGGGGTGGCCCGTGCCCTGATCCGCGCGGTGCTCGACGCCCAGGCCGCGGGCCGGATCCAGGTGATCGGCCACGCGCACGTCACCTCCCTGACCGAGTCGCTCGGCCGCGTCACCGGAGTGAGCTACCTCCGCGACGGCCGTGAGTCCGGCTGCCAGGCTGACGCCGTGCTGCTGGCCACCGGGGGAGCGGGCCGGTTGTTCGCCAAGACCACCAACCCCGCCGTCGCTACGGCCGACGGCCTGGCCCTGGCCTGGCGGGTCGGTGCCGCGGTGGCAGACCTCGAATTCTTCCAGTTCCACCCCACGTGCATGGTGCTGCCGGAGGACGCCCGGGAAAGTGCGGGCAGCGACCCGCTGCTCATCTCCGAAGCCGTCCGCGGTGAGGGTGCCATCCTCGTGGACGCCCACAGCGACCGCTTCATGCCCGCCTACCACCCCGACGCCGAACTGGCCCCGCGAGACGTCGTCTCCCGCAGCATCGCGATCCACCTGGCCGCCCTCGGCACCCCGAATGGCCACGTTTTCCTCGACGCCCGCGTCATCGAGGAACGGCACGGGCCCGGCTTCCTCGCCCGGCGCTTTCCGACCATCACCGCCCGCACCCGGGAGGCCGGCGTCGACTGGACCCGCGAATTGGTTCCCGTCGCCCCGGCCGCCCACTACTGGATGGGCGGCGTGGTCACCGACCTGCGCGGACGCACCTCGGTGCCCGGGCTGCTGGCCGCCGGCGAACTGGCGTGCACCGGAGTGCAGGGCGCCAACCGGCTCGCCAGCAACTCGCTGCTCGAAGGACTCGTCTTCGGGCGGCGGGCAGTGGAGGGGTTCCTGGGGGATTCGACTGCCTCAGCGTGGGAGCCGTCAAACGGCATCCCTCCGCGTGCTGCCTCGGCCGCAAGCGGCCTCACCTTGACGCACGCTTCCGGGATCCCGCTCGACGGCGATCTACCGGCGCCTTTCGCCCGCCAGACCCTGCGACGGCTGATGACCGCCAATGCCGGGGTACTGCGTAGCGGAACGGATCTGAACGAGGCATCGGCTGTCCTTCACTTCTGGGCTGACGTGGTTGACCCCGAGACGGTTCCCGATTCGCTGGACCCGCGGGAGCACGAGGATGCGAACCTGCTGCTGGCCGCGCAGCTGCTGGTGCGTTCCGCACGCGAGCGGCGGACCTCCCTGGGCGCCCACTACCGCAACGATTCGCGGGAGGAAACTCCCGCCGTCGAGAACTCTGACAACCGTTACACCATGAGCCGGAAAGCGAGCCTGATCCTTGACTAGCCTGTCCCTCCCCGCAGCCGCCGTGCGCGAGATCCTCGAGCGGGCCTTCGCCGAGGACGCGCCCAACGGGGACATCACCTCGCAGCTGCTCATCCCGGCCGAGGCCCGCGCAACCGCCGTCCTGAACGCCCGGGTGCCCGGCATCTTCAGTGGCGGCACCGTATTCCGCGACGCCATGCTGCTCATCGACCCGGAGACCGAGGTCGAGCTGCTGCTGGAAGACGGAGCAGCGTTCGACGCCGGGACGCACCTCGCCCGGGTCAGCGGCCGCGCCCGTTCGGTGCTGCTCGCCGAACGCGTGGGCCTGAACCTGGTGCAGCGGATGAGCGCCATCGCCACGAAGACCGCGGAGTTCGTCCGCTTGGTCGAAGGCACCGCGGCCCGGATCACCGACACCCGCAAGACCACCCCGGGGCTCCGCGTCCTGGAACGCTACGCGGTGCGCTGCGGCGGGGGAGCGAACCACCGCTACAGCCTGTCCGACGCCGTACTGGCCAAGGACAACCACCTGGCCGTCATGACCGGAGGCGACGCCGGCAAGCTCACCGCCCTGCTGGCCACGGCGAAGAAGCAGCTGGGCCACACCACCCATTTCGAGGTCGAAGTGGACAGCGCCGAACAGATCGAACCCGTACTGGCCGCCGGCGTGGACACCATCATGCTGGACAACTTCAGCATCGACGAACTCCGTGCCGGGGTGCAGCAGGTGGCAGGGCGGGCCGTGGTGGAAGCCAGCGGCAACGTGAACCTGTCCACCGTGGCGGACATCGCCGCCGCCGGCGTGGACGTCATTTCCATCGGCGGGCTGACCCACAGCGTCGCCGCCCTGGACCTGGGCCTGGATGTCACTCTCGATGTCCCGGCGGACGCCCGCTAGGACAGCCATGATCTTCCTGGACGCCGCCGCCACCACCCCCGTGCGCCGGGAGGTGCTCGAAGCCATGTGGCCGTACCTGAGCGGCGAGTTCGGCAACCCCTCCAGCCACCACAGCCTGGGCGAGGCCGCGGCGGAAGCGCTCGCCGGGGCGCGGGCCGCCGTCGCGAAGGTCCTGGGCTGCCGGCCCGGAGAGGTGACCTTCACCTCGGGCGGGACCGAGGCGGACAACCTGGCCCTCAAGGGAATCGCGCTGGCCCGCAGGGCCGCCGATCCCTCCCTGGACCGGGTGGCGATCAGCGCCATCGAGCATCCCGCCGTCGAGGAGTCCGCAGGCTACCTGCGGCGGGTGCACGGCTTCACGGTCGATGTGGTCCCGGTGGACCGGCACGGCCTGGTCACTCCGGAGGCGTTCGCCGCCGCCTTGCGCCCGGAAACCGCGCTCGCCAGCATTATGTACGCCAACAACGAGGTCGGCACGGTCGAGCCGGTCAGGGAACTCGCCGCGCTCGCCGCCGCACGGGGCATCCCGTTCCACACTGACGCCGTACAGGCCGCGGGCTGGCTGCCCTTGGGCGTGAAGGAACTTGGCGTGGACGCGCTCAGCATGTCCGGGCACAAGCTCGGTGCGCCGAAGGGCTCGGGTGTGCTCTTCGCCAAGGGCCGGCTGCGGATGGAGCCGCTGATCCATGGCGGCGGCCAGGAACGCGGGCGCCGTTCCGGCACGGAAAACGTGGCCGGTGCCGTGGCGCTGGCAACCGCGCTGACACTCGCGGCGGAAGAGCAGCAGGACCTTGCCGCACGGGTGGCGGCTATGCGCGACGCGTTCATCCGGGCAGTCCTCGAAGCCGTGCCCGGGGCCATGCTGACCGGCCATCCCGAACGGCGGCTGCCATCGGTGGCGTCGTTCTGCTTCCCCGGGACCAGTGGTGAATCCGTGCTGCTGGAACTCGAGCGCCGCGGCGTGGTCTGCTCCAGCGGTTCGGCGTGTGCCGCCGGCTCGGACGCGCCGTCGCCGGTGCTGCTGGCTCTTGGCCTGGAGGCGGAAGTCGCCCAGACGGCCGTGCGCTTCAGCTTCACCTCCGCGGTGACCGAAGCGGAACTCGGGCAGGCCGCCGCGGCGGTGCGCGACGCCGTCGGGAGCGTGCTGGGGATCGGCCGCCGCTGACCCAACTGATATGTAGGTTCGGGTGTCAAGGGCAGTGGTGAGCGGCCCGCGGCGTGGGTTCCGTGGGCCGCTTGGGGGGTGCCGGCC
>NZ_QYLP01000050.1 GCF_003614925.1 Arthrobacter celericrescens | reverse complement strand
ACTATTGAGTTCTCAAACAACAGACACACCCGGCACCACCCAAACCAAACATTCAGGATCGCTCCGGAGCAACTTTCCAAACTTACCAGATCGGCATTCCCGCCGCAACTTCCGGATTCGGAAACTGTTCGGGATAAACCAGTCAGAGGACTCCCGGAGCCGCAACCGGACGCGGTAAAGCGAACCAGTAATTGGCTTCCGTTTGAAAGGGAGTCTGTCGCAATTTTTCCGCTTCAGCGGCGGCGACTCAGAAAACATTACACGTCCTGGCGGCACCCGGGCAAATCGCCGCTGCAGCCCCTCCGCACCCCGGATTCCCGCGGGAATCCGGGGAAAACCGGTCACTTCGAGGACCACGTCGGCCCGAAAGCACCTCTATGAAGCCGCTCACATCACCGGACATGTCCGGCGTGGCCGGCGATGAGTGCGCATAACAGCAAAGTGCCCGGACCAGGCCGCCGCGGAAGAACATGTCCAAGGGGGAACTGCAGGACATGCAAACGGCGCCGCACCACCGGTGGTGATGTGGCGCCGTCGGGCACTGATTGAAGAGGTGACGCTTAGTGTCCCGCTGCCCCTTCGGTCTTGCGCATCATGGCCGAAAGCACCACGGCGACGACGGAAATGACGGTCGCGGTCAGGAAGGCGGCCTGCATGCCGGCCACGAATCCGGACGCCGCGGACACCACGGCGAAAATGGAAATCAGCAATGCCGTGCCGGCGGCGCCGGCCACCTGCTGCAGGGTGCTCATGATCGCGGAACCGTGTGAGTAGAGGTGCGGCGGCAGCGGGTTCAGCCCGGTGGTGAAGGCAGGGGTGAACAGTAGCGCCAGGCCGAAACTCAGCACGACGTGCAGGACAATCACCCACCAGACCGGGCTGGACTGGTTCAGGGTGCTGAACTGCCACAGGGTGAGCACCATCAGGATGGAGCCCGTGACGGTGAGCGGCAGGGGACCCACCTTGTCGAAGATCCGGCCGATGACCGGTCCCAGCATGCCCATGGCCAGGCCGCCCGGGAGCAGGGCAAGGCCCGTTTCCATCGGCGGCAGGTGGAGCACGTTCTGCAGGTACAGCGGCAGCAGGATGATTCCGCCGAAGAGCGCCATCATGGCCACCACCATGAGCACGGTGGACACCGTGAACATGCGGAAGTTGAAGGCGCGCAGGTCCAGCAGCGGTGAGTCTTCCTTCTGCAGTTTCAGCTGGCGCAGCACGAACACCGCCATGCAGAGCACGCCGACGGCGAGTGCGGCCAGGGGCACGGCCGTGGCTCCGGCGTTGCCGCCGATCTGGCTCAGGCCGTAGACCACGCCGCCGAAGGCCGGCACCGTGAGCAGCACGGAGAGGAAGTCGAGCTTGATGGAGCCCTGCTCACCCACGTTGCTCAGGTAGCGTGCGCCGATGCCCAAGGCTGCCAGGGCGACGGGCAGCACGAAGATGAACATGAACCGCCAGGAGAAGTGGTCCAGGATGATGCCCGACACGGTGGGGCCGAGGGCGGGGGCCACCGAGATCGCGATGGTCACGTTGCCCATCACGGCGCCGCGCCGGGACAGCGGAACCAGGGTCAGGATGGTGGTCATCAGCAGCGGCAGCATGATGGCGGTGCCGCTGGCCTGGACGATACGGGCAAGCAGGAGCACCAGGAACCCCGGCGCCAGGGCGGCCAGCAGGGTTCCGCCGCTGAACAGGCCCATGGCGAGCAGGAACACCGCCCGGGTGGTGAGGCGCTGCAGGATGAAGCCTGTGGTCGGAATGACCACGGCCATGGTGAGCATGAAGCCGGTGGACAGCCACTGGACAGTGGGCGCGTCGATGGCGAGGTCGGTCATGAGCCGCTGCAGGGCAACGTTCATGATGGTTTCGTTGAGGATCACCACGAAGGTGGCGACGAGGAGCGTGACGATGACCGTGACGGATTCGCGCGGCATCTTCTCGGTGATGGTTGTGGTCTGCACGGGATTGCCGTGGGCATCGGACGTGATGTCGGTAGACATGGGGGTCCCTCAGTTTCGGGTGCGGAGTCGGCCGGAGATCAACCTTGAAAACTGCAACAGTCTAGGCCGATGCCGCATTCCCGTCAGCAGGAATCAGCAAGATTCCTCTGGCAAATGGAGGAAATTCAGGAATCCAGCGGAATGTTGTCGATCAACCGGACCGGGCCGACTTTTGCGGCGATGATCGCCAGGCCTTCCCCGCGGAAGGGCGTGTCCTGGCAGTTCTCGGCCAGCGGATCCAGCGTGCGCGGGTCGACGACGTCGAAGTAGTCCAGTTCCACGAGCGGCTGGGAACGGACAAGCCCGACGGCGGAGGGCAGGTCGAGCGGTTCGTGCGCGTTGGCGCGCTGCTCCAGGAGGCGGAGGGCCCGGGAGAGGACCAGTGCCGCCTCGCGTTCCTCCGCGCTGAGGAAACGGTTGCGGCTGGACAGGGCCAGCCCGTCGTCGGCGCGGACCGTCGGGACGGCGACGATCTCCACAGGGAAGTTCAGGTCGGCCACCATGCGGCGGACAAGCGCGAGCTGCTGCGCATCCTTCTGGCCGAAGTACGCCCGGTACGCGGCAGCGCCGCCGTCGGCCGCCGGACCGGCCGGAAGCCCGTAATGCAGCAGCTTCGCGACGACAGTGAGCGCGCCGTCGAAGTGTCCGGGGCGCGAGGCGCCCTCCCACTTTTCGCCCAGCGGGCCGGAGGTCACGCGGACCAGCGGCTGGCCGTCCGGGTAGACCTCTTCGACGGAGGGGGCGAACACCAGGTCCACGCCTTCGGCGTCGAGGAGTGCCATGTCCGCCTCGAGGGTGCGCGGGTAGCGGTCCAGGTCCACGGCGTCGCCGAACTGGATGGGGTTCACGAAGATGGAGACTGCGGTGACGTCGTTCGCGGCGACGGCGGTGCGCGCCAAGGTGGCGTGCCCGGAGTGCAGGGCCCCCATGGTGGGCACGAAACCAAGCGAGCTGCCGCCCTCTTCCTTGAGGAGCCGGGCGCCCTCGGCGCGCAGTTCCGCTGCGGTGGTTACGAGCTTGATTGCCATGGTCAGTTGCCTTCCGAGGTGGTGCCGGCAGCGTCCGGCCCGGGGGTGTCCGGGCCGTCGAGTGCCGCGTCGATCCCGCTGAACTGCCCGTCGTTGAGCAGCCCGCGTTTCGCGGCGCGCAGCGCGGTTGCGCGCGCCATCGCGAGGTACGCGGACAGGATATCGCCGTTGCCGGCAGCGTCGTGGTCGCGCAGGGCCTGCACATGGTCGGCGACGGTGCCGGCGTCCCCGCGGGCCACCGGGCCGGTCAGCGCCGATTCCCCCGAGGCAAGGGCGTTCTCGAGGGTGGCGCGCAGCAGCGGGCCGAGCATGTTCTCGGGCTGCTCGACGCCGATCTCGCGCAACAGCTGCGAGCCTTGGGCCACAAGGGTGGCCATGTGGTTCGAGCTGTGGGCGAGGGCCGCGTGGTAGATGGTGCGGTCCGCCTCGGCGATGATCACCGGCTCGGCGCCCATCTCCATCACGAGGGCCTGGCCGATCGGCAGCATCGCGGCGTCCGCCGTGACCCCGAAGGTGCAGTCCTGGAGCCGGGTGAGGTCCAGGCTCATGCCGGTGAACGTCATGGCCGGGTGAAGTGCGAGCGGGATGGCACCGGCCGCGCGGACGGGCTGCAGGATCCCGACGCCGTACCTCCCCGAGGTGTGCGCCACCAGCTGTCCCGGCTGCCAGGCCCCGAGCTTGGCCAGCCCGTCCACGAGCTCGCCGAGGACGTCGTCCGGCACGGCGAGCAGCACCAGTTCGGCGCGTTCCACGATCTCCTGGATTTCCAGGACGGGGACGCCGGGCAGCAGGATTTCGGCGCGTTCCCGGCTGGCCTCCGAGAGTGCGGACACTCCGACGACGGCGTGCTCGGCCCCGCGCAGGGCGGCACCGAGCACCGCGCCCACCTTGCCGGCACCGATGATTCCGATGCCGAGTCGTCCGGGCCTAGCCATTGCGGGGTTCCTCCTTGGTTGTCGGGGTTGCGTTCGCGGGCGGTTGCGGCGGCGCGGGCGGCTGCGCAGGTTGCAGTGGCGCGGGCACCGGCAGCGAGCCGGCCTTCGAAAGTTCGGTCAGCCACTGTTCGCTGGTCTGGCGTTTCCGGGCTTCCCTGGCCCGGGCGGCCTGCTGGTCGAACAGCGCAACGGCTTCGCCGACGTCGGCCTGGATCAGCCGGGGCACCACGGGACCGGCTGTGGTGTGCAGCACCAGGTCCGCCACCCCGAAGCGGCGCGCCACGGGCCCCTGGCTCAGGGCCATGGACTGGGTGCGCTGGTGCGGCACGAGCACCAGCTGCCGCCACCACCGGCCGGAGCGCAGCAGCAAGGCCGTGCCGGTGGCCAGGAAGGCATTCCGGCGCCAACCCAGCGGGGCGATCAGCCGCGCGCGGCGCGGGGTGGTGGTGAATCCGGCGTCGGAGTCCAGGCCGTTCAAGGCCGCGGTGAACACCCGGTACGGGTCCGCGGTACCGGGATCGGGCAGTACGAGGGCGAGGGTCTGCATGACCTCGCCCATGCCGCCGACGGGCAGCAAGGTGGTGCGGGCGGCGTTCTCGTTCCCGGGGGCACCGCCATAGCCGGCCACGTTGACCTGGATGCGGTACCAGCCGAGGATCCGCCACAGGGGCGGCTGGGTGATCCGGAGCGCCTGGATCCGGCCGGGCGGGACGGTCTGCGCCTGGGTGTCGAGCAGCCCGTAGCGGAGGCGGATGCCGTCCGGCGAGATGGCCGCCGTGAAGTTGAAGCCCTTGTTGAACGACTTCCAGTACGCGGCGCCAAGGCCGAGGATCGCCGGGATCAGGTAGAGGACCACGGCGCCGGATTCGGTGACTACCGAGAACACCACCGAGGCGATCGCGCCGAGGACCACGAAGAAACTCTGCTCGCTCAGCAGCAGCGAGCCGACCAGCCGGCCGTGCGGAACGCTGAGGACCACGTGTTCGGGCGCCTCCGGAACGGGTGCGGGTTCGGCCCCGTCGGCGGGGCTCGGTGCAACGCCGGCGGCCCGCCCCAGGATTGTGGCGCGCAGCTGCTTCGCCTGCCCGACCGGCAGGTACGCCAGGCGCACTGCCGATTCACCGGCGTCGGCCACCTCGAACTTCAGTTCGGCGAGCCCGAAGATCCGGGCCAGCAGCGGCTGCACGATGTCGATGGCCTGCACCCGGTCCAGCCGGGCCTGGCGCTGCTGCTTGAAGAGAAAACCGGTGTTGACCCGGACGTAGCCTTCGCTGAGTTGGTACCGCGTGAAGTACCAGCTGAGGACGAAGCCGGCCACGGTGACCAGCAGCAGCGCGGCGCCGCCGGCCAGGAGCCACAGGATGCGCCCGTTGAGGCCCTCGTCGATGAGTTCGCGGCCCTGCAGCGCGCGTTCGAAGATGTCGCGTCCGAAGAACACGACGACGGCGACCAGCGCCACCCAGCCCCGCACGAACGGCGACGCCGGGTGCACGCGGTGCCAGTCGGCGTCGACGGCGGGCCGCTCCCGGTTCACGTCCACGGACACCCGCTCACAGACCTGCCAGCCGCGCTTCGCCGCGGGCGGTGAGCTGTTCGCGCAGGCGCGCGCCCTCGGCTGCCGGGAGCCCGGGCAGCAGGGCGTTCGTGCCGGGGGATGCCGTGTGCAGCTTCAGCGTGCACAGGCCCAGCGCCCGCTCGACTGGTCCCACGGCGACGTCGACGTACTGCATGCGGCCGTAGGGCACCACCATGGTGCGCTGGAAGAAGATGCCGCGCCGGATGAGGAGGTCGTCATCGCGTTCGGCGTAGCCAATGGCACGGACCTGGCGCGGGATCAGCACCAGCCGCCAGAGGGCGAGCAGCAACATGGCGGCGGGGACGGCGGCGGCAAGCCACAGGGGCGGCCACAGCCACCAGCCAAGCAGCACGAACACGAGCGGGAGGCTCAGCAGGGCCACGGAGAGCAGGTTTCCGACGGCCCATTCGACCAGGCGCACGGTTACGTACTTCGGGGAGACCCGCTGCCATTCGATGCCGGGAGGATCAATCGCGGCGGTATGCATACTCACCTTCGCCCTTGGCGTCCCCGCGCCGAGGACCGGCGTTCCCGCTGCCGCCTTCAAGGTCTTCCGGGGGGATGCGGCAGAACCGTTCGACCACCAGGCCAACAATGATCATGGCCAGGCCCCCGCCACCCATGATGAGGGCAAGCCACAGGATGGGCTGCTCGCTGCGGAAGTTCCAGATCCGCAGTTGTTCCACCACGACTCCCCCGTGCCAGCCCAGCAGCATGGCGCCGACGTAGGCGCAGGCCTGGGCCAGGATCAGCGTCCGTGCAGCCAGGATCGGGTTCAGCAAAGACTTCTTCTTGCCGTTGCGCCAACGCAGCACGCGGATGCCCATGACGAGGGTGATCGCGGCGATGACCCCCATGGTGACCAGGGCCGAGGCCGGAAGGACCGGCGTCGCCAGGCCGTAACGGTTGGTGGCGACCACAGTCAGCCAACCCGCCACCGCGAGGACGACGGCGATGATCAGCAGGGCGATCGGGCGCATCGCTTTCATGCCGGCTCCGCCCTCGGGATGCTGCCGGCGGCTGCGCCTGCTGGGCCGGCACCTGCGCTGTTTCCAGCGCTGTTTCCTGCGGTGGGTCCGGCGGTGGGTCCAGCGCCGTCGCCGTCGAACCCGTCGAACGGCCGCAGCCCCGGGAAGTCCTGCGCCTTCACCGCGAGTTCGGCCACGCTTTCGCCGTTCAGGCGCGCGGCGGGGTCCAGCTGGGCCCACGGGTAGAGCACGAACGCGCGTTCCGCGGCGCGCGGGTGCGGCAGGGTGAGCTCAGGGTCGTCGCTGTGCAGTTCTCCGTAGGTGATGATGTCCACGTCCAGGGTCCGGGGACCCCAGCGGACCTCGCGGACCCGGTGGTGCTTCTGTTCGACGCTGTGACAGTGCCCGAGCAGTTCGTACGGGCCCAGGGTGGTTTCGACGGCGATCACCATGTTCAGGAAATCGGGCTGGCCCGGAGGACCGCCCACCGCCTTGGTCTGGACGATCGGGGAAACGCCGAGCAGGCGCACCTCGGGCCGGTCCACGAGGTCCGCGACCGCGGTGGACAGGGTGTCGTTCCGCTCCCCCAGGTTGCTGCCGAGCGCCAGGATGGCTTTGATGGCCGCGCTCATTTGCCTGCCCCGCTGCTTTCCGTGGCCAGGCTTTCCGTGGCCCGGGCGCGGTGGACGCTGACCGTCACGTCGCCGAAGGGGACCTCGATGGGCGCCTTCGGCTTGTGCACGGTAACGTCGACGGCGGACACCGGGTAGCCGGCCAGGATCCCTTCGGCGATGCGGACCGCGAGCCCTTCGATCAGGTTCAGCGGCTCACCGCTGATTTCGGACACGATGTACTCCGCCAGCTCGCCGTAGTGCGCGGTGTGTTCGATGTCGTCCGTCGCTGCCGCCCGGGAGAAGTCCGTGTACAGCACCGCGTCCACCACGAAAGGCTGCCCTTCACGGCGCTCGAAATCGAACACCCCGTGGTGTCCGACGGCGGTGACTCCCGTCAGCGTGATCTTGTCCAAACGCTTCCCCTAATTCAGTTCGGATGCACAGCTTCAGTGCCGGATGCGCGCGGCGACCTTGACCGCGTCAAGGCTGGGGCCGACGTCGTGCACGCGCACGCCCCAGATGCCGCGTGCGGCGCTGATCGCGGTGATGGCCGCTGTGGCGTGGTCCCGCTCTTCCGGGGCGGCCGCCTTGCCGGCGACCGTCAGCAGGCTGCCCAGGAAGCGCTTGCGGGACGCCCCGACGAGGATCGGGTGGCCCAGGGCGTCCAGCTTGCCGATGTGCCTGAGGAGTTCCCAGTTCTGGGCCTCGTTCTTGGAGAAGCCCAGGCCCGGGTCCACGATGATCTGTTCGGGCGCGACGCCGGCCGCGTACAGCTTGCCCCGGACGCCCTTGAGCTCCTCGGCCACTTCGTCCACCACGCTGCCGTATTCGGCCAGGCTGTCCATGGTCGCGGCGTCGCCCCGGCGGTGGGTGAGGATGTACTTCACCTTGCTGGCGGCGATGAGTTCGGCCATGCCGGGTTCGATGGTCAGGCCGGAGACGTCGTTGATGATCGCCGCTCCGGCGTCGATGGCCGCCGCCGCGGTGGAGGTGTGCGTGGTGTCGACGCTGACCAGGGCGCCGGCCTTGACCAGGGCCTGGATGGCCGGCAGGATGCGGCGCTGTTCTTCTTCGGGAGTGACGGACTCGGCGCCCGGGCGGGTGGATTCGCCGCCGATGTCGATGATGTCCGCCCCGGCATAGAACATCCGCAGGCCGTGCGCGATGGCGGTGTCCGCCGTCGGGTGCTTTCCGCCGTCGCTGAAGGAATCGGGGGTGACGTTCAGGATCCCCATGACGACGGTGCGGTCCGCCGGCAGGTCCTCGAAGCGGGCCGCCGCACGTGGTTTGCGGAGGATGGGCAGGGGGTTGGTTGCTGGTCCTGTTCCGGGTGCTGCTGCGAGGGAATCCATGGTCTTTTTACCTTCCGAGTATGAGGCTCATGGCTTCGGCGCGGGTAGCCGGGTCATGGAGTTGACCGCGCACCGCACTGGTGACGGTCTTCGCGCCGGGCTTCCGAATGCCGCGCATGGACATGCACATGTGCTCGCATTCGACGACGGCGATCGCGCCGCGGGGATTGAGGTGCTCTACGAGGGCCTCAACGATCTGGGTGGTCAGCCGTTCCTGCACCTGCGGGCGGCGGGCGAAGATGTCCACCAGGCGGGCCAGCTTGCTCAGGCCGGTGACCCTGCCGTCGTGGGACGGAATGTAGCCGACATGGGCGACGCCGTGGAACGGGACCAGGTGGTGCTCACAGGTGGAGTAGAACGGAATGTCCTTGACCAGCACGAGTTCCTCGTGGTCAAGGTCGAAAGTGGTCGACAGGACCTCCACCGGGTCCTGGTGCAGGCCGGCGAAGACCTCGGCGTAGGCCTTGGCGACACGCTTGGGCGTATCCGCCAGTCCGCCGCGGTCAGGGTCCTCCCCTATTGCGAGCAGGATCTCCCGTACGGCAGCCTCGATACGGGGCCGGTCCACCTTGTGGGAGTGCTTGCCGTGGCCGTGGGAACCGCCGGAATCACCGGCGGACACCACGCCGAAGGCACCACTGAAGTCGTCGTCGTCGATGTGAGTCACAGCAGAAAGCTTAGCCGCGATGTACGACGTCGGTGCCCGCCTCGGGCTCTGTGTGACCTGCGGGACGCTGCGACTCGTGCCCGGGAACCCCGCTGTCGTACGGCCGTTCCGCTGCCGGGTGGGCCAGTG
The DNA here is from genome assembly GCF_003614925.1 of Arthrobacter celericrescens. Lineage (GTDB taxonomy): Bacteria > Actinomycetota > Actinomycetes > Actinomycetales > Micrococcaceae > Arthrobacter > Arthrobacter celericrescens. The sequence goes on along the minus strand of NZ_QYLP01000050.1, from coordinate 131,496 downwards.
CCGGGGGCAGCAGCTCGCCTTCGCCGTCGTCGCCGGCGGCTGCCCGGGCGGCCGCTTCGGCGGCGAGCTGGGCGCGTTCCCGGGAGGACAGGACGGGGGCGATGTGCTGGACCGGGCGGGTCTCCTTCGAGAGCCAGATCGGGCGGACGACGGGCTTGCGGACGCCGGCGGTGAGGCGCTCGACGTCGTACTGGTTGATGGTTTCGCGTTCCAGCAGTTCGAGGGCGATCTGGTCCAGGATGTCACGGTTTTCAGTGAGGATCTGGTAGGCCTCGTCGTGCGCTTCATCGAGGAGCCGCCGGACCTCGTCGTCGATCAAGGCGGCCAGCTGGTTCGAGATGATCGGTGCGGAGCCGGCGCCGCCACGGCCGGTCAGCGGATCGGAGTCGCCGCCGCTGACCTTGATGGTGCCCACCTTCTCGCTCATGCCGAGGTCGCTGACCATGCGGCGGGCGGTGCTGGTGGCCTGTTCGATGTCGTTGGACGCACCCGTGGTGGGGTCGTGGAAGACGATTTCCTCGGCGACGCGGCCGCCCATGGCCCAGGCCATGCGGTCGAGCAGCTCGTTGCGGGTGTAGCCCTGCGGGTCCTCGTCCGGCACCACCATGGTGTAGCCGCCGGCGCGGCCGCGCGGCAGGATGGTGACCTTCGTGACCGGCGGGGCGTTGTGCAGGGCCGCCGCCACCAGGGCGTGGCCGCCTTCGTGGTAGGCGGTGAGCTTGCGGTCGTGCTCCTTCTGGACGCGGCTGCGCTTCTGCGGGCCGCCCATGACACGGTCGATGCCTTCGTCGAGGGCGCGGTCGTCAATGAGCTGGGCGTTGGAGCGGGCCGTCAGCAGGGCGGCCTCGTTCAGCACGTTGGCGAGGTCCGCGCCGGTGTAGCCGGGGGTCTTCTTGGCGACGGCGTTCAGGTCCACGCCGGGAGCCAGCGGCTTGCCCTTCGAATGGACCCGCAGGATGTGCTCGCGGCCCAGGCGGTCCGGGGCGTCCACGGAGATCTGCCGGTCGAAGCGGCCCGGGCGCAGCAGCGCCGGGTCCAGGATGTCCGGGCGGTTCGTGGCCGCGATCATGATGACGTTGGTCTTGGCGTCGAAGCCGTCCATTTCGACGAGCATCTGGTTGAGGGTCTGCTCGCGTTCGTCGTTGCCGCCGCCGATGCCGGCACCGCGGTGACGGCCGACGGCGTCGATCTCGTCAACGAAGATGATGGCCGGGCTGTTGGCCTTGGCCTGCTCGAAGAGGTCGCGGACGCGGGAGGCGCCCACGCCGACGAACATTTCCACGAAATCCGAACCGGAGATGGAGAAGAACGGCACCCCGGCCTCGCCGGCGACGGCGCGGGCCAGGAGGGTCTTGCCGGTACCGGGAGGACCGAACAGCAGCACGCCCTTGGGGATCTTGGCGCCGACGGCCTGGAACTTGCCGGGCTCCTGCAGGAATTCCTTGATTTCCTGCAGTTCCTCCACGGCTTCGTCAGCACCGGCGACGTCGGCGAAGGTCACCTGAGGCATGTCCTTGCTGATCATCTTGGCCCGGGACTTGCCGAACTGCATGACCTTGGAACCGCCGCCCTGCATGCGGGAGAGCAGGAACCAGAACAGCACGCCGAGCAGCAGCACGGGAACCAGCAGGGAGAACAGTCCGGAGAACCAGTTGTTCTCGACGGGCTGGTCGGTGAAACCCTTGCTCGGCTTCGCGTTGGTCACTGCCTTGACCACGTCCGCGCCGCGCGGGTTCACATAGAAGAACTGGACATTCTTGCCCTTGTCCTGGCCGTCGATGACCAGGTTGTCCTTCAGCACCAGGTCCACGCGGTTCTCCGCGTCGAAGATCTTGGCCTGGTCCACCTTGCCGCTTTCGGCAAGGAGCTCCAGGCCCTTGTCGGTATCGATCCGGGTGGACCCACCGGGCGCCAGCGTCGCGAAGGCCACCAGGAGCAGGGCGACCACGACAACAATCCAGATGCCCGGGCCTTTGAAGAAACTCTTAGCTTTCATCTATTCCGGGGCCAGGCCCCGTCCCTCCTGGTAGTGCTGTACGGCGCAGCGTTCTATGCGCGTGCGGTGCTGCGACAGTTCTAGGTTTACACCGTTCCGAGTAATTCACGCATAGCTCTTGGCAAAAGTTCCCTCTCGGCGTACACCACGGACGGCCCCGGAGGTCAGACCGGAGCGCATGTTGCCGAGCCCAGTGCAGGCTTGGTGCCGCGGGCAACGGCCCAGCTGGAGACCCAGTTGGTGCCCTGTTTTGACCGCAGGGAAACCTCGTAGGCGACGCTCCCGAGGCTAAGGCTCGCGACGGTCACGGTGGTGGTGTACGAGGGTCCCGATCCCGTGGTGCCGAGGCTGCTTGGGACCAGCACCCCGAGCACGGGATCGAGCAGCCCGCCGCCGGAAACGGTGACGTCCAGGTTCACGGGCGCCTGCAATGTGGTGCCGCTCGGGAAATGCCAGTTCACCACCATGGTGCTTTGGATCCCGCCGACGGTCAGGGTGCAGCTGTCGACCACCGGGACCGGAAGCGTTGCCGCGGAAAGCGCTGCTTCGGCGTAGTCCGAGTCCTGCCAAGCGGCGTCGGTGTTGCCGGCTGCTGCGGGTCCGAACACTGCCGCCGCAAGCAGCGTGGCGGCCGCCAGTATCCCCTTGGTCTTTCCCGAACGGAACCGGCCCGACGTCGCGCCCGCCCTCATGCGCGTACCTTCCGTTCCGCCGCCGTGTTCCGTGCCGCTGTCCGCCGCGCCCATGCCGCCGTGGCGATGCCGGCCGCCACGGCGGCGGCGCCCAGCAGGGCCAGGCCGCCCAGCCGGAAGCCGGTATCCGCGAGCGCTCCGCCCGGCGGTTGGCCGCCGTCGGGGACCTGCGTGTCCGGCCGCTGAGTCAGCGGCTCCCCCGCAGCGTCGACCCGTGCTGTCAGCCTGACGGAGAGGCCTTGTACGGCGTTGCCCGCCGCCGGGGAGAGCGTCACCGCTGCCAGGAGTTCGACGCCGGCCGGGAGGCCGCCGTCGGGGACGGCAAGACTGTGGATGGTCCCGTCAAGGGAAGCAAGCGGCGTCCGCGGGACCACCTTCTGCGGACCTGCGGCGCATTGGCCCGCGGACCAGCGGCCGGGGCATGCGGTGACCTCGACCGTGAGCAGGTCCTCCAGTCCCTTGTCCGCGGCGCCCGGCAGGGATCCTGCGACACTGAGGTGCAGCGAGAGGTCACTGAGCCTGACTTCCTTGGTGGTGATTCCGAGGACCCAGCTGCTGGTGGAGCCCGGGAACAGCGCGGCGGGCGCCCGGCCGCGGCCCTCCAGGAGGAGGTCCGGCTCGGCGAGCGCCACGGACGGCGTGGAACCGAGAAACAGGGCAGCCAGGCAAAGTGCGGCCGCCGCGCGCCCGAAGGCCCGCCATCCGCGCCTAGGCATCGACGGTCCCTTCTTCGCGGGGCGGTTCGCTGTGTTCTTCCCTTGGCCAGAGCACCCAGGTGACCAGGGCCGCGACGGCGAGCGTCACCCCGCCCAGCACGAACGGGTTCGAGGCTTTGGCCACCCACTGGGCCAGGCCCGGCGCGGACCAGAGCACCGTGCGGACCGTGGACACGGTGTACGGGGCCGGGTCCTCCACCGGGTTGGCGTCGCCCTTCATGGTCAGCACGCCGCTGCGCCCGTCACTGGTGAGGCTGAGCGAGGTGACCCGGTGCGTGACCGGCAGCTTCCCCTGGCGCTCCACCGTGACGACGTCGCCCACCCGGACCTCAGCCACCGGCACCTCACGCACCAGAGCCAGCGAACCGGCCGGAATGGTGGGCGACATCGAGCCGGTCTTGAACATGATCAAGGAGAAATGGAAGACGACAGCGGCGAGCGTGAGCAGGATGCACAGCGCCCCGCCGCCCGCGGCGACGTTCAGCAGGACTTCCCGCACGACGCCGGCCGCTCCCCGGCGGGGACGAATCCGCCGGGGACGCGCCCGCAAGCCGCGGTCCCGCCGTCGTGCGTCCCGCCGGTTCACTTCACGGAGGTGCCGTGCCGCCATCCCCGGCGTCATGAGTCCGAGGTTCCCTGGATTTCCCAGACGGCCCCGCTGCTGGTCCCTTGGAGGGAGTTGTCCGCGGTGGTCTTCATGGTGATTTCGAAGCACAGCTGTACGGGGCTGGCGGCGTTTGCCGCTACCGCGGTGCTGCTGCCGGCCGTGCCGAGGGCGAGCTTCGACGACGACGAGCCCACAATGTAGCTGGACCCGGCGCCGAACTGGCCCGCATCGCAGCTGCCCGAACTGTACCGGACCACCCGGTAGTCAAAGGCCGCGAACAGCGCAGCGTCGCCGCCTTGTGCCAGCTGGCCGCCTTGGAGGGCCAAGGTCCCCGACAGGGACCCGGAGGTGGTCCGCACCCAGATGGCGGCGTAGTTCACCGAGCCGGGTGACATGCCGGCGGCGTCGAAGGCCATGGTGGCCGCCGTCGCCGAGGTGGCGTGTTCCTGCCACGTGCCGCCGGAGTCGGTGGAGGACTGCAGCGCGAAGGAGCTCGCCGAGAACGTCCCGGTGGAAAACTCTGAGTCGTTCCACGCGGCGAGGGTCATGGTTGCGCCCACGCCGAGCACCAGGCCGCCTGCAAGCAGCGCGCGCACGCGCAGCAGTGCTGTACGGGGCTTGATCGTTGTACGGGGCTTGATCCCGGTACGGAAATTTCCAGCCATCGCTGGCCCGCTCATGTCCGGTCCCACGGCCGGGTCAGGACGTGGACGCGGCCGACAACTCCCACGTGGCGGTGCCGCTCTGGCCTTGGACGAGGCCGGCGCCCGCCGTGACCTTGAAGCACAGGAAGACGGGATCGCCGGGATCGGTGGTGGGCGACCCGGCGTCGAGATCGAAGGTCACGCCGCTGAGCGTGCCGTTCAGGGCGGTTCCGGCGGCCACCAGTTCCGTTCCGGTGGTGGAGGCGTCGCAGCCGAAGCTGGTGGTCTGCAGCAGCTGATAGTTCAAGTTGGCGATGCTGGTGCCGCCGGCCGTGGCACCGTTGACGGTGACCGTGGCACCGGTGGACGTGTTCGCCGCAAGGCGCACCGCGAACGGGGCGTAGACCGTGTCGCCAGGGGCGAGGTTGTCCGGGCTGACGCTGAACGGCAGGGTCGCGCCGGGCGCGGACGCATGGTCCGAGAACGCGGTGCCATCGGTGCTGCCCTGCATGTTGAAGGAACCGGCCGTGAAGGTTCCCGTGCCGAATTCGGAGTCGTTCCAGGCCGCCAGGACCACGGTGGCGCCTACGCCTAGGACCAGTCCCCCGGCCAGCAGGGCGCGGACTTTGCCGCGGCCCCGAGTGCGTGTTGCTTCGTCATTCATTCTTGCCTCCCCTTGGCTTGCACAGCATTTCCCCCACGAAGTGCTTGCACGCTCACACGCGGGGCACAACAGGGCTTCAGCGTAAGCACAAAGGGTTGAATAAATGAAGGCGGCCTCCCAAATGGGAAGCCGCCTTCATGCTGTCCGGGTGCCCGGCGCTGTGCTCGCTACTCGTAAACGTGCGGGGCCAGGGTGCCCACGAACTCCAGGTTGCGGTACTTCTCGGCGTAGTCCAGGCCGTAGCCCACCACGAATTCGTTGGGCAGGTCGTAGCCGACGTACTTGACGTCCAGCTCCACCTTGGCGGCATCCGGCTTGCGGAACGCGGTGCAGATTTCCACGGAGGCCGTGCCGCGGGATTCCAGGTTGGTCTTGAGCCAGGAGAGCGTGAGGCCGGAATCAATGATGTCCTCGACGATCAGGACGTCCTTGCCCATGAGGTCGGTGTCGAGGTCCTTGAGGATGCGGACCACTCCCGAGGACTGGGTGCCGGAGCCGTAGGAGGACACGGCCATCCAGTCCATGCTGACGTGGCTGTGCAGGGCGCGGGCAAGGTCGGCCATGACCATGACGGCACCCTTCAGGACGCCCACGATCAGCAGCTCGCGGCCCTCGTAGTCCTTGTCGATCTGCGCTGCGAGTTCGGTGATCCGCTGCTGGATCTGCTCTTTGGTGTAGAGAACGTGTTTGAGGTCTGCCTGGACGTCGGTTGAATCCACCAATGGCTCCTGTGTTGATGCGGGTCTGCGGCTAGTGTTGGGGTGTTTTGTGATGCCGGAATACTAGCTTCCCACAGCGATCCCGTTCGCGGGGAACCCCGGGCTGTCCGGACTGCTTCGCCTGCGCCAGTTTCTCCTCCGCCTGCCCGGCGAGCGACAGCCGGTACACGCTGACGTTGCCCGGCAGTTGAACGGGGCCCGCAGAGCCCTGCCTCCGCAGCAGTGCCTCTGCCGCCTGGAGGCGACCGTACCCGGGCTGCTGGCCCCCGACGTCGGCCGCCGCCTTGGCGATCACCCGGAACCTGAGCGCCGGCGGCAGTTCCCGGACCGCGGCTTCGGGGAGCCAGACGCCGTCGTCCGTGCGGTGCACGAGTCCGGCGTAGCGTTCGGCGGCGAGGTCCTCCAGGAAGTCGGCGTCCTGCTGCAGGATGGCCGCCGTGCGGGCGAGGGATTCGGCGACGCCGGGCCCGAGCTTGTCCTCCAGCACGGGCATCACTTCCACCCGGGTCCGCGAGCGCGCGAAGGAGGGGTCCGTGTTGTGCGGATCATGCCAGGGATCCAGCCCTTCGACGGCGCAGATCTCCAGAGTTTCGTCACGGCGCAGGCCCAGGAAGGGGCGCAGGAGCCTGCCGCGCGCGGGCCGCATCCCCGCCAGCGAGCGGGTTCCGGAACCGCGGGCCAGGCCGAGGAGGACCTGTTCGGCCTGGTCGTCTAGGGTGTGGCCGAGCAGGATCGCACCGCATCCCAGCTCATCGGCCGCGGCTTCGAGCGCGGCGTGCCGGGCGTCGCGGGCCGCGGCTTCGGGTCCGAAGCCGGTGGCCGCCACCTCGACGGTGCGCAGCTGGACCGGTGAAAGGCCCAGCTCCTCCAGGACGGCGACGGTTTCCGCGGCAACCGCGGCGGAGCCGGGCTGCAGCTGGTGGTCCACCACGACGGCGGCCACGGACACCGGGTGCCCGTCCACCGTGCCGCGGCGGGCGAAGTGCGCCGCCACCGCGGCCAGGGCCAGGGAATCGGGGCCGCCGCTGCAGGCGACGAGCACCCGTTCCGGGTAGCCGGCCGCCGCCAAGGCGTCCCGCAGCTCGTTGCGCGCCTTGCCGACGACCGGCGCAAGGCGGCCCGGCCGCCGTCGGGCTTGGCTTTCCTTACCCGGGTGCGGTTCCCCGCCGCTCACAGACCCATCCGCTCAAGCCATAGCTTGGCGTCGTGGATTTCCTCTTCGGTGGGGAGGTGTTCGGCGGATTCCCAGACGCGGTTGAGGCCCTCCATTCCGGCCACGGCCACCACGGCGCGGACGAACTTGGCGCCGTCGCTGTACTGGCGCATCTTGGCGTCCAGGCCCAGCAGGCTGCGGATGAACTTCTCGATCACGCCGCGATCCTTGCCGCGGTCGTTGAAGCGCTGCCGAATGGTCTTCACGGACGGAACCAGGGAGGAGTCGACGGCGTCCATCACCACGTTCGCGTGGCCCTCCAGCAGGCTCATGACCGCCGTGAGGTGGGAGAGGGAGGCCTTCTCCTCGGGGTTCTGCAGCAGGTCGAGGATGGCTCCGCGGCGCGGGATGTCCCCGGGGGCAGAGCGGTCGCGCAGGGAACGGGCCGCGGCGCTGGCCCGCTCCATGAGCGAATCGACGTTGCCCAGCAGGTTGCTGCTCAGCTTCTCGATTTCCTCGAGCATGTGGTGGCGCAGCCAGGGAGCGGCGGCGAACTGCACCCGGTGCGTCTGTTCGTGCAGGCAGACCCAGAGCCGGAAGTCGTCCGGGTCCACGTTGAGTTCGCGTTCCACGGAGACGATGTTCGGTGCCACGAGGAGCAGGCGGCCGCCGGGCGGGGTCTTGGAGTCCGGGGCGAGGGCGGCGAAGGGATCGTACTGGCCCAGGACCTTGCTGGACAGGAAGGCAAGGACGGCGCCGAGCTGGCTTCCGGTGATCGCCCCGCTGGTGGCCGCCGCGGCCGGGCTCAGGGTGACGCCTTTGTGGGAGTCGCGCATCTGCTGCAGCGCGGGCTGGAGCATCACGGCGAAACTCTGCGTATTCGCCTTGGACCAGGAGGCCCTGTCCACCACCAGGACGTGGGAGTCGTGGAGGTCCCGTGCGGCTTCCAGGCCGGTGATCTCATGGACATGCGGCACGGAGATTTCGGCGCTGCGACGCAGGCTGTTCACCGCCTGCCCGATCTCGGAAGGGCTCATGGCCGGGCCGGGCGGGGCGAGCCGGGCCGCCGTGGACGCGGCGAGCTCCCAATTGATGAGGGACTGTGCCGGGGTGCCTTGCTGCTGGGACTCCATGCTTCCCATTCGAACACAGCCCCCTGACAGCCGTCCCTTAAGTTCGCTGCACGCGGAGGCCCGGGGGCGGGGCCATGCCTCCGCCCGTTGGCTGGTCAGTCGTCGTCCGGGTCATACAGATGGAAATGTTTCTCCCACTCGACGTCCTCCTCATCGCCGACCACCCGGGAATCGGCGCGAATCCGGGCGGAGCGGGATCACATTCCTCGTAGAGCTTGCATATCTGGGTCAAAACCAGGTTCCCCCATCAGACTCGCTGTGATGATCCTGCAGATCAGGCGACCTCCAGGCCGCGGACGTCACCTGACCTGCAGGATCAACGGAGGGTACCCGAGGGTACCCCTTCGCCCGCACGGTACCCTACCGGCAGCCGCAGGACGCCAATGCGGACGCCGCGCGGTCCAGCGCCACCTTGTTGCCCGCTGCGCCGGGGGTGAGCCCGTTGCCGATGAAGGAGAACACCAGGAGCCTGCCGTCGGCGTCCACCACGTACCCGCTAAGAGCAAGGACGGAGTTCAGCGTGCCCGTCTTGGCCCGCACCAGTCCGGCCCCGCTGGCGGTGCTGGCGTCGATGTAGCGGTCGTCCAGCGTTCCGGTCAGGCCAGCCACAGGGAATCCGGCGAGCGCGGCCCTGAGCCGGGTATCCGGACCCGAGGTGATCGCCCGGACCACTTCGGCGAACTGCCGCGCGGTCACCTGGTTCGCGAGCGACAGCCCGGACACATCGGAGAGCCGCATCGAGGCGGTGTCGATCCCCAGCTGGCCGAGCTGAGTCCGCACTGCCGCGGTGGCGCCGTCGTTGGAGGCGGGCCCGCCGGAAGCGTGCGAGGCCATGCGGCCCAGCACCTCGGCGAGGTAGTTGTCGGAGGTCTCCAGCATCAGGTCCACCTGCTGGCGGACGGTGGCGGAGTCGACGGCGGCGAGCACCTCGGCGTCGGCGGGCGCCGTGGCCCGTACCACGGCGGTCCGGACGCTGATGCCCGCGGCGGCGCCCGCCGATTTCAGCTTGGTTGTGAAGGTCCGCGCCGCGTCGATCGCGGCGTCCTCGGGCCGCGGGCCGCCCTTCGTGCTCGGGGCGTCGCGGCCGCCGTTCATCGCCAGCGGGAACAGCGGGGCTGTTTCGCCGGCGTCGACGTCTTCCAGGCTCCAGGCGGGGTTGAGCGGCTTGCCGGTGAACAGGGAGTCGTCCAGCTGCACCGAAACGGGACCCGTGACACCCTGTTCCGACAGTGCCTCAACGGTTTCGACGGCGAGGGTCTGCAGCCCGGCGCGGCCCATGACCTCCTCCGGCGCGGAACGGCCAGCGGACAGCAGCACGTCCCCGCCGCCGCGCAGCACCACCGTGCCGGGTTTCGCCCCGGCCAGGACCTGGGTGCTGAAGCGGGTCTCGGGGCCGATGGACCGCAGGGCGGCGACGGCGGTGAGCAGCTTCATGTTGGACGCCGGCACCCGGTTCCTCCCGCCGTCGCGCTCGTAGAGGACGTCGCCGCTCAGCGCGTCCTGGACCACCGCGGTGAAGTTGCCGCCGCCGTCGGGCATCAGGGCAGCGTCCAGCTGCGCGGCGAGCTTGGCGGGCAGGGGAAGAGGTGCGGACGGGTCCAGCGGTTCGACGCCGCGGGAGGCGGAAAGCTGCTCCGGCGTGCGCTGCCACGCGGGAAGCCGGACGGCGGGCGCCTGCTGCGGCGCAATGAAGGCCGGGGCAACGTTGAGGACCATCGGAACGGCGAGCGCGGCAATCGCTGCGATGAGGCCCAGCCACTGCAACCCGCTGATCGTACCGGCCCCGCGGAGTTCCCCAGGGCCCTGGGTGGCCGGTTTCCCTTGGTCCGTCCCGGGGGTTTCCGGCACGGCAGCCTGCTTTTGGCCCTTCATGTGGTGTTGGTCCTTTGACTTCCTGGATGTCCCCCGGTTCAAGAAACGTGGACCTCTCGCTATATCCTCAATAGTAGTCGGCGGCGACGGCCGTTCTTTTGCCGCGCCCACGCCAATACCGTCAAGGAGCATTCCATGAAGCATGACGTCACCATCGAGATCCCGAAGGGATCGCGCGTCAAGTACGAAGTTGACCACGAGACCGGCCGCGTCCGCCTGGACCGCGTCCTGTTCACGTCCATGCAGTACCCCACCCACTACGGTTTCTTCGAGAACACCCTGGGCGAGGACGGCGACCCGCTGGACGCCCTGGTGCTCCTGCAGGACTTCGACCTGCACCCCGGCGTGATCGTCGAGGCCCGCCCCATCGGCGTCTTCAACATGACCGACGACGGCGGCGGAGACGCCAAGGTCCTTTGCGTTCCCGCGGACCCGCGCTTCGACCACATCCAGGAAGTCTCGGACGTCAGCGAATTCCTCATCAAGGAAATCGAGCACTTCTTCACCCGCTACAAGGACCTCGAGCCGGGTAAGTGGGTCAAGGCCGAGGGCTGGGCCGACCGCGCGGCCGCCGAGGCCGAGCTGGAAGCCTCCATCAAGCGCTTCGAAGCAGAAGGCCACTGAGCCCAACCGCTTTTGACTTGCGCGACGGCGGCGGGCCGGGTTCCATGGGACCTGGCCTGCCGCCGTCGCTGTTTAACTGCTGCCCGCATGGGGAGGGATCCCCATCGACGCGGCGGAGGGCCGGTCCATAGGCTGGGTCGGAACTGACAAAACCACGGAGAACGGGGGAATCCGGATGGCGGGATTCTATGGAGCCGACATCGCGCAGCTGCGGTCGCTGGCCGGGGTCATGGGCAAGGCGGCGGACACCATCGCCTTGCAGGGCTCACAGCTGACGCAGCTCATCAACTCGAACACCTCATGGAAGGGCCAGGACGCCGCCCATTTCAAGAGCGATTGGAACGGCAGGCACCGCCAGAGCCTCATCAAGGCCGCATCCATGCTGCGCTCGGGCGCGAGCGAACTGAAGAAGCACGCCAACCAGCAGGAGTTCGCGAGCCACAAGAGCGGCGAAAGCTCCGTGGGCGTCATCAAGGACGTGTACGACACCGCCACCGGCGTCAAGGAGGTGGGCGCCCAGCTTTGGCAGGCGTACAAGCTGGGGAAACTGGGATGGCAGGAATTCGCCAAGACCAAGGAAATCCTCACCAACTGGCGCGCCGGCGGCACCGTGCTCCGCGAAGCCCTCGATTCGCTGCGCAGCGGCGGCAAGATCACCGATGTCATCTCCGACCTCAAGGCGAACATCCCCTACAGCCAGGCTTTCCAGGACGCTTCCAAGTTCTCCAAGGGCCTGCGCGTGGCCGGAGCCCTTGCGGCGCCCCTGAACATCGTGGGCGGCATCAGCGACATGATCAGCCCCGAGCATGACGGCTGGCGCGGCGCCGGAGACCGGGTGGCCGGCGGCCTCTCGGTGGTGGGCGGCGTGGGCAGCATCATGCTCATGACCGCCGGCGGTGCGGCGATGCTGGGGCCGATCGGCGCCCCGATCGTGATCGGGGCAGGACTCGTCGCCGGCGCCTGGGCACTGGGCAACCTCGTGGCGGACAACTGGGATTCCATCAGCAACTTCGCCAGGAACCCGGGCAGTTACATCGCCGACGGGGCCAAGGAGGTGGCCGGATTCGCCAAAGACGTTGGCACTAAGGTTGCAGACGGGGTCAGTAACGCGGCCAAATCAGTCGGTAAGTTCGTAGGAGGAATTTTCGGATGACTACAAACACGATCAATTGGACCGAGCGCGACGTCCGCTGCGCGGCTGCCGTCCTGGGCAAGGCGAGCGACGACGGTTTCGCCCTGCCCACCCTGACGGACGAAGAAGTCGTGGCCCTGGACGGTGTCCAGCGCGAGCAGATCGTCGCCCTGCCGTGGCTCACGGCGCAGGACGCCGGCAAGGACATCATGTGCGCGGTGGCCCTGCGCGGACTCCTGGCCAAGGAACTCGTCTACCCCGTGATCTTCGAGGGCGAAACCGAGCCCACCCGGCTGCACGCCACCGAAGACATCACCGGGGCCCTCACGCTGCGCCGCAGCGGAGACACGGTCGTCTCGATTGAGCGCACCGTCTCCACCGGCCGGCGCTGGCTTTACGCCTATGCCCACCCCGAGGGCGCGCTGCTGGAGGAAGTGGACGACGGCGGCCTGCACGGCTTCACCGTGGTCGCCCGCCGGGTGCTGGCGGACCGCCTGGCAGCGTTCGTGGATCCCGAGGGAGCCGCTGCCCACGACACCGACGCCGTTTCCTACACCGAGGCCGAGTTCGAGGCGACCGCGCCGGCGGCCCTGGCCGACACCCGCGCGGCGAGCAATGTGGTTGCTTTCGGCTCCGACGCCGAGGACTTCCCCACCGTCACCGTCTACACGGGCCCAGGCGCAGTCCACGTGCTGACCCCTTCCACCCAGGGCGACGCCGTCTCCTTGGAACTGCGTGAAACGTCCCGGGAGACCCTGGCCGGGATCCTTGGCGGCCTCGCAGGCCTGTCCTAGCCCGCCCGACCGTATCCGACGTCCCGAAGGTCCTCATGAGCAGCAAACACTCCCAGTCCACCGGCCTCGTCGACGCCGCCAACGGCCTGCCCGTCCGGCGCCACACCGAGACCGGCAGCTACTACGTGCGCAAGGCGGGCTGGCCCCACTTCTGGGGAAGGGTCCTTGACGCGCTGGTGGTCACTGCGGTGGCCGGGGTCCTGATCGTGGTCTTCAACAGCCTGGTCCAGAACTACGCCCTCGGCTCGCTCTCCTACACATTCTCTTCCAGCACGGGCGCGTTCTTCGGCGCCGTGGCGGCGATCTGGTTCCTGGTGCTCTTCGGCTACGGCATGATCTGCGGAGCCTTCGGCGGGCTGGGTGATGCGGCGTCCGGCATGCGGGGCGTGCGCATCACCGATGGCACCACTGCCGGCGCCTGGCTGGGCGGCTGGCGTGCCGTTTGCTGGTCCTTCGCCCCGCTCTACGCCCTCCTGACGGTCGCCGCGGCCCTCAGCGGCAGCGGCGGCGACAGCTTCGAAGCCAAGTTCACGGCCATCGACCTGCGCTCAGGACTGGCCCGCGGCCAGCAGCCGGTACCGGATCCGAAGGCAGCGGCCGAGGCCGAACGGCAGGGCCTGCCCAAGCTGTACGGCCGGCAGCCCGATGCACGGCCGTAGCTGGCTGGTCCGGCGCGCCGAAGGCAGGCTTGGGCCTGAGCTCGGCGCGCTCCACTTTGTGGCCACGTCCAGCAAGGTGTACTGGAAGGCCCTGCTGCCCTGTTTGGCCGTCGGGTTTGCCTACGGCGCCGTCGGCGAGTTCGTGACTCCCCGGTCCAGCCGGGAGCCTGGCGTCTTCAGCGATGTTCCGATGTATCTGCTGGTCAGCACCCTCACGGGCCTGCTGCTGTGGTGCCTGACGCTGCTGATGAGCTTCCGCAAGCTGCTCGTGTTCGACGGCGGCCTTGCCGCGCGCATCGCCCAGAAGCACACCACGGTGGTCTTCCGCTGGTCGGACATCGATTCCGCCACCATCAAGGCCGTCACCACCGCGGAGGGCACCACCCCGTCCCGGATGCTCGCGGCGGGCAGGAAGGCCTCGCTCGGCGTCTCGGGAAGGAACGCCCTGGTCTTCCGCACGGGCACCGGCTTCTGGCTCTTCGAGAGCAGGAGCGAGACCGCCCCGCTCGTGCTGGCGATACAGCAGGCGATGCTCGACGCCGGTGTTCCCGGTGCTGCCCGCGTCGCGTCCCGGGCGCTGCCGCCCGCCGTCGTCAGCAGCCGTACAAGCCTGGACTGACGCGCACTGGCCACGGCCCGGTGACGCCGTGTTTCCCTGCGTTTGCCGCATGGCTACCTGCCGGTAGGCTGTGATCCACATGTTCACGCTGACGATCAATCAACGCGACAGCCGCCACGACGGCGACCTCGTGCCGCAGCTCCTCAAGGACCTGCGGCACATTCCCGCGCGGCTGGATTTCGACCGCTCGGTGGAGGACGAGGTCCAGGGAATCGTGGAGTGCCCGCACCAGGCGGTGGAGACCGCCTTGATCGCCCTGCGGGGCGGGCACTGGTACGTGGGAATCGGCGTCGGACCGGTGAACGAACCGCTGCCCAACCAGATCAAGGACGCCTCCGGGCACGGACTGGTCTACGCCCGCCGCGCCGTCGACCGGCTGCGCAACGGCAAGGAGCGGGTAACCGTGGCGGTCGAGGGACCGGTAGCCGCACTCGCGGCAGAATCCGAGGCCGTGCTGCGCCTGCTGGGGCATGTTGTGCAGCACCGCACCGCCGCCGAATGGCGGGTGCTGGATCTCCTGACCCCTGGAGTCCGGGGCCAGCAGAAGGCCGTGGCCGAGGAGCTCGGCATCACCACGCAGGCGGTCAGCAAGGCCCTGGCCAGAGCTCAGTGGGCCGAGGAACACGCGGCCCGCCCGGCAGCGGCGAGGCTGCTGTCGCTGATCCTCGAAGTGCGCTGATACCCCGGGTGGGCTGTTTCAGGGGCTCGACAGGCTGCCGCTGACCTGTTTACGTTGGAGCGATGAGCCTCTCGGCCATAAGGGAGTGGCTGATTCCCGCGTTACGGAACACCGTTGCACGCCACAGGCTGTTGTTCGCCGCGAAAACCGCCGCCGCAGCCGGACTCGCCTGGTACCTCGCACCCTTCATGCCGGGACCGGCCTCGGACTATCCCTACTATGCGCCACTTGGTGCCCTCGTCAGCATGCATCCCACCGTGGCAGCGTCCGCAAGGCACGGGCTGCAAAGCCTCCTGGGACTTGCATTAGGCATCGGCATGGCCTTCGCCGCAACCACGGTGATGGCGCCCACCGCGATCGCGGTGGCCTGCGTGGTGGGCCTCGGGGTGCTGATCGGCGGCCTGCCCAGGCTGGGCACGGCGTCCGAGTGGATTCCGGTGGCGGCGCTCTTTGTCCTTGTCCTCGGCGACTCCAACGCGGAGGGGTTTTCGTTCGCCTATGTCCTCCAGATGGCCATGGGTGTCGCAGTGGGGTTCGCTGTCAACTGGACGGTCTTCCCGCCGCTGCATCTTGAAGGCATTGATCCCGCCTTGGCTGGACACCGGCGTGCACTGTCCCGGCAGCTCACCGACATGGCGGCTGCGATGCAGGAATCGTGGCCGCCCGACCATGAAGCCTGGGCCGGCCGCAGCGGCAAACTGTCAGCCACCGCGGCGGCTGTGCGGACAGCGGTGCACGAAGCGAGCCTCAGCACGAAAGCGAACCCCCGGTCGCGCCGTCGTGCCGGCCGAGTCCCCGGTGATCTCCGCGGCTTGCGGACGGTGGAGCGCCTGACGTTCCACGTCCAAGACATCACGGACGTGCTGGCAAGCGTGATCTGGGAAGAAGGCGCCGGCACCGTGATCCCGGACAGTGTCCTCAGCACGCTGTCCCCGGCGCTGGAATCCGTTGCGGCCGTCATTGACGGATGGCGGAGCGAGGAAGCGGGGGACCTCGGGAACCGGCTGGCGGGGGCCCGGGAAAAGGTGGCGGCCCTGACTGAGGCCATCACGGACGCGGCCGCGGGCCAAGCCTCGGTGAACGCGGCCGCGTCGGTAGCCATGAGCCTGCGTCGCATGATCACCGTCATGTCGTCGCCGGCCTGAGTCTTGGCGTCGGCGACGACGGTGCCCCCACCCCCAATCGGGGGGCACCACCGTGGCCGGCGCTGTTCAGGAAGTGGCTACGGCCACGAGGCTTCCTCTGCGGGGCAGATGACCAGTTCACGCACCTCGCTGCCGATTGGCTGGGACAGCGCAAACACCACTGCATGGGCCACGTCTTCGGGATCGTTGAGCATGGACCCGGCCGGCGGCTTGTATTGGTCATCGCTGTGGTCAAAGGCGCGGGTCTTCATTCTGCCCGGGATGATGGTGGTGACGCCGATGGTTCCCCGGGTTTCCGCCGCGAGCGCGCGGCTGAACCCGATGATGCCGAATTCCGCAGCACAGTATGCCGTGGCTTCCGGCACGGCGCGGATTCCAAGGGTGGATGCGATGGTGGTGGCACGACCGTGGGATTCCTTGAGATAGGGCAGCGCGGCGCGCACCACGGAAACAGTGCCCACGAGGTTTACGCCGATGACCTGTTCCCATTCGTCTGCAGGGATGTCCCCGAGCGTGCCCCTGCGGTCGATGCCGGCCGCCGTCACCACGCCGTCGATGCCGCCGAGGCTCTCGGCCGCCTCATGGACTGCCTTCTCCACGGCATCCCGGTTGGAGACGTCCACTTGCAACGACTTCACGCCCGACACCTTGCTGACATCGTGGTCGAAGACGAACGGCGTCCCTCCAGCGTCGAGGATGACTTCGACGATCGCGGCCCCGAGGCCGGAGCCGCCCCCGGTCACGATGATGCGGCCGGGTGGATGCTTTTTCATGCGGTTCCTTTCGGTGGTGATTCCTTCGCACTGGAAGGGTTGGCTTCATGGTCCGAAACCATGGGGATCTTCATCGGCGCGTCCGCGGAAGGCTGGCGGTGTTGCCTGCGGCCCGCGCCCAGCTCGGCCAGGAGCTCGTCCCAGGCATTCAGGAACTTCCCCAGGCCGTAGCGCTCCAACGCCGCCTCCCGGGCCACCAGCCCCATGGCGTAGGCATCGTCCGGATCATCGAGGAGGCGGCGCACAAACACCTGGAGTTCGCCCACGTCGTTGGAAACCAACCCCGCGCCGCGCGGCACCGCACGATGTGTCTCCGTGGTGCCCAACGCCACGACGGGCATGCCCAGGTGCATCGCCTCCAGGAGGCCACGTCCCAGCGACGTCCAGCGGAACAGGTGGAGGTAGAGCCTGCAGCGCGAGAGCTGGCGGTGGAGTTGCGGAGCCGCAACATCCCCTGCGATGAGGAGCTGCTCCTTGCCGGGTCCGTGGCCCGTGAGGTTCAAGGCGTCGGGCAGCGCCTCCGTCGCCGTGCCGAACACCCGCAGCGGCCCCACCCTGGCGAAGCCGGGCAGCAGGTCCGTGCCCGTCACCCGGCCGCGCTTCACCGGTTCGTTTACCACCACGCCCATCTCTTCGCGTTCTCCCGTGTCGAGCCGCCCGGGGTCCGGGATGCCGTGCTCTATCACCGTGGTCCTGGCCGAGCCTGTGTCCCAGATCAGCTGGTTGAAATGGGTCACGTGGACCACGGGAATGGTGTGTTGATCGGCCATCGGGTGCCGTGCGAATGGGACACCGATCCTGGGTGCGTCGTGCTCCACGTAGACGGCCGGCAGATCGACTCCCGGTTGGCGCCGCAGCGCCCAGGCCACTGCAGCGATCTCCCCTGGCCGCTGGAGCACTACGACGTCCACACTGTCCGGATCAATAGCGGCAAGGTCTATTTCCTGCACGCTGACCGGCCACTCACGTCCCCCGCGCTCCAAACCCCACCGACCGCCGTCGGAATCCGCCGGAATCAGGTATTCATGCCGGCCCTTGACGAATGCCTCCAGCCAACCGCCGTGGACGTGCCACACCAGTATTCTCATGAGCTCCGCACCTTTCGTCGGGTGGCAAGGGAGGACACGCCTCCGAGCAGCCGCTTCACGGCCTCCAAAACCTGATCGGGGGTCACTGAGCTCAGGCATGGATGGCCCGGAACGGGACACGTCCGCGCCCGGGTGCCCTTGCAGGCCGCTTCCTGGTCACCCAGCAGTTCCATCGGCACCCCGTACGGCGCCCAGCGGATGGCCGGGACCACCGGCGAGAAAAGGCACACCACGGGCGTCCCGACGGCGGCGGCCAGATGGGCGGGTCCCGTATCGCCGGTGACCACGACGGCGGCCCCCGCCAGGAGCGCCGCGAGCGTGCGGAGGCTGGTCCGGCCGCCGTGGTTGCGGGCAGAAGGCCCTGCCACCGTTGCCGTGAGGGAAGCTTCGGCGGGGCCTCCCGTGACCACGACCCGGTGACCTTCGGCTTCGAGGAGTTCGACTGTGGCTGCGTGGTGCAGCACCGGCCATGCCCTGGCCGGTGCTGCCGCGCCGGGATGGACCACGATGTAGGGCCCCTCGTCCGAGCGTTCTTTGACGAGGTCGTCCGGCGACCGGTTGATATGCAGCTTGCCGTCATCACCATGGGGCAGCTTGAAACCTGCAGCCCGCGCGATGGCCAAGGCACGGGCGGCTTCGGCCTGGTCTTCAGGGAAGTCTTCGCCGGGAGTGAGCCGGACGTCCAACAGGGAACCGGCGCCGTCCGTGGCGGCACCCGTGATCCGTCCGACGCCGGCCAGGCGCAGGAGCATCGCCAGCGGCAGGGGCGATTGGTGGAAGGACGTGAGGATTACGGCTTCCTCAATCCGGGAACTGCGGACGAACCCAAGCAGTTCATCGGCCACCCCGGCGGTGACGGCCGGTGACGGGTTCGCGTTCCAGGGGCAGGACCAGGTGTGGACTTCGGTGACACCCGGGAGCATCTCCCCCGCGTCCGCCCCTTCCGGCCCGCAGAGCAGCACGACGTCGTTGGGGCGGCTTCCGTCAGTCCTGCTTCCGTTGGCGACGGCACGCAGCGCAGGCCCGGAAATGAGCACGTCGCCCATACTGCCCAGCCTGGCTACCAGGACGCGGCTCATCCGCGCGCACCCAAAAGCTCATCCACGCTTGCACGCGGTCCGGTTGCTCCCATACCCGCAACGTTCCCCGGTTCACGCCGTCCTAAACATCACGACGGCGGGAAGTTTCGTGCCGCTGGACCTGACGCCCGGTCCCGGGCTGCCGTACTTAAGGCACGGCTCGCTCGCGGAGGCGGGTTTCGTCGTCGAGCAGTTGGGCCTGGAGGGCAACCAGAATCTTTGCGAGTTTCCGCGAGACCTGCACCTGGGACGTCCCCAGCGTCGCGGCGATGGCGGCCTGCGTTTCCTCCAGGTAGTAGCGCCGGTACAACAGGCGGCGGTCCTCTGCCGGGAGGCTCCGGATGGCAATCCGCAGTGCAAGGAGGTCCTCCAGCCGGTCACCGGATGCACCGACCCCCGGCAACAGGCCTTGGAGACCGTCCCCGTCTTCTCCCGCCGGGGCATCCAGCGAATCGGGCCGCTTGCTGGTGCCAGCCACTAGGGCTTCGCGCACGTGGCGAGGATCCATGTCCAGCTCAGCCGCCACCTCCTCCGGAGACGGGGAGCGCTGCAAAGACTGGGTCATCTCCTCGGCCCGGGCCAGCACTTGGCGCCGCAAGTCCTGGACGGGCCGCGGCGGCCGCACCACCCAGGAGTGGTCCCGAAGGTACCTCTTCACCTCGCCCGCGATCGTTGGAATGGCGTACGCCGGGAAGCCGACGCCCTTGGAATCGTCATATCCGCGGGCGGCCTTGATCAAACCCATGTACGCAACCTGGCGAAGATCTTCAAGGTCGTGATTGTGCGCCGTATACCGGGAGGCGATGGCCTTCGCGAGATTCAGGTGATCCAACACCAAACCATCCCGGAAGCTCTGCCGGATGGTACTTTCGGAGGAAGGCATTGACTGGGCTTGCTGCACGTGGGTTCACCCTTAGGCATACGCATAAAGAGGGTGAGCCGGTTGCAAGACTCCCTAAAAGAGAAGCATACTTATCAATGGCTTTCAACGGTTGTCCAGGATCGGAGATCCACATGGAAGAGCAGCCAGCAACAGACACGCAGCTTGTGGCCGCGGACATCCAGGACCTGCTCCTCGATACGCCCGATGTCGAGGCCTTCCTTACTGAGTTGGCGCGCCACTCGGCAGCCGCACTCGGTTCGCCCGAAGCCAGGGTTTTCTGCGGGGTGACCATGCTCCGCCATCACTCAGCCACCACGGTGGCCAGCAGCGACGAGCGCGCCCTGCTGCTCGATGAACTGCAGTACCAGTTCGAAGAAGGGCCGTGCCTCACGGCCTCGCGGACAGGGGTCCTGATCCACATCCCCGACCTCGAAAAGGACGAAACCTGGCCCGATTACACCGAGGTGGCGGCCAAGAACGGCATCCGGTCCGTGCTGGCCGTGCCGTTCCAACTCCCTGACGACACTGCCAAGGCCGGCTTGAATCTCTACTCCGAAACCGTGAATGGCTTTGACGAGGCAGCGATCCAACGGGCAACGGACTACGTCCAGCAAGCGTCCAAGGGACTCCGCCTGGCCGTCCTCATCGCGCAGCACAGCCAGACCGCGGCGAACCTCCGTGCCGCGATGACGTCCCGGACCGTCATCGACGTCGCAACAGGCATCATCATCGCCCAGAACCGGTGCAGCCAGGCCGAAGCCATGGAAATCATCAAAAAAGCCTCAAGCAACCGGAACGTCAAGCTCCGGGACGTAGCCCAGGCCATCGTCGACAAGGCCGGCGGCGGACCCATCGCAACGCACTTCACGTAGCCCGGTTCCGGGCTGGCCCGCGGAGCCGTGCGGCCCTTACAGGAGGCCGCGCAGGACGGTGGCGGCGCCGTCGTCGTACACGGAAGCGGTGACCTCATCCGCTGCGGCGATCACTTCCTCCGGGGCCTGGCCCATAGCGACGCCGCGGCCGGCCCATTCGAGCATCTCGATGTCGTTGCGGCCGTCGCCGACGGCGAGCGTGTGGCTGCGGTGGGTGCCGAGCCGGCGGCGGAGTTGTTCCAGGGCGCTGGCCTTGGTGACGCCGGCGGCGGCAATGTCCAGCCAGGCGGTCCAGCCGACCGAGTAGGTGACGCCGGAGAGGCCGATCTGCCGGATGGCGGTGGAGAACTCCTCCGGAGTGTTCTCGCTGCTGAAGACGACCACGCGCACCGCGGTCGCATCCAGCATGGTCTGGAAGTCGACGCCGACGGCCTCGACGCCGAAGCTGGCGTCCTGGAAGCGCTCGGTGGAGAGGAAGTTGCCTTCCTCGTCCTCAAGTGCGTACTTGGCGGAGGGAAGCCGTTCGCGCAGGGCCTTGAGGGCCGGGGCGGGATCGAAGGTGGCCTTGTGGATGATCTCGTAGCCGGTGTCCAGGGCCGGGTCCAGGCGGAGGGTCACGCCGCCGTTGCAGCACACCGCGTAGCCGCGTTCCAGGCCGATCTGCTCGATCACGGGCAGGGTGGCGTTGAGGGAACGGCCGGTGGCGATGAGGACGTCGTGGCCTTGCGCGACAACGCCCCTGGCGGCCTCACGGACGCCGGGCGACATGTGGCCGTCGTGGTCCACGAGGGTGCCGTCCACGTCCAGGGCGATCATGAGCTTGTGGTTTGCATTCCGCTGGTCATCGATGCCAGCGACTGAGGAGTCAGTCAAAGTAGTCATGGTCCTTAGTGTCGCAGAGCCCACCGACAGCCACTAGGACCGAGCCCACAGCAGAGGATGAATTCGCCGTGAAGACTTGGGGGCGCGGGTACCCTGCCCCGCCCCCACCGACGCTGCCTACTTCCGGAGGTATGGTTCCACTCCGTGCTGGAGCTGCCCCCAGAGGCTATCGCGCGCGGGACCGGTAACGGCTGCCGCGAGGAATCCCACGATCCCCGCCCCTACAGGACCGGAAGCACCTCAAGGCCGCCCAGGTACTTCTGCAGTGCCTTGGGGACATTGACGGAGCCGTCCGGGTTCTGGTGGTGCTCCAGGATGGCCACGATCCAGCGCGTGGTGGCCAGGGTGCCGTTCAGCGTGGCCACGGCGCGGGTGCCCTTGGGCGTACCGTCCTCGGCGAAGGCGCGTTCGCGCACGTTGAGGCGGCGGGCCTGGAACGTGGTGCAGTTGGAGGTGGAAGTGAGCTCGCGGTAGGCCTGCTGCGTGGGGACCCAGGCTTCGCAGTCGAACTTGCGGGCCGCGGACATGCCGAGGTCGCCTGCGGCGGTGTCGATCACGCGGTAGGGCAGCTCGCACTTGGCCAGCATTTCCTCTTCCCAGGCGAGCAGGCGATCGTGCTCGGCCTCGGCCTCTTCCACCGTGGTGTAGATGAACATCTCCACCTTGTTGAACTGGTGGACGCGGATGATGCCGCGGGTGTCCTTGCCGTGCGACCCGGCCTCGCGGCGGTAGCAGGAGCTCTGGCCTGCGTAGCGGATGGGGCCGCCGGAGAGGTCCAGGATCTCGTCCGCGTGGTAGCCGGCCAGGGCCACCTCGGAGGTGCCCACAAGGTAAAGGTCGTCTTCGGCGAGACGGTAGATCTCGGCGTCGTGCTTCACATCGAAGCCGGTACCCTGCATGGTCTCCGGACGTACCAGGGTGGGGGTGATCATCGGAACGAAACCGGCCTCGATAGCCTGGTCCATGGCCATCTGCAGCAGGGCCATCTCCAGGCGAGCGCCCACGCCCTTGAGGAAGTAGAAGCGGGCACCGGAAACCTTGGCGCCGCGTTCCATGTCGATCGCGCCGATGAGTTCGCCGATTTCCAGGTGGTCCTTCGGCTCGAAGTCCGGGAATTCGCGCGGAGTGCCGACCGTCTTGACCACCACGAAGTCGTCCTCGCCGCCTTCGGGCACGCCGTCGATGATGAGGTTGGGGATGATGCGCAGGAGTTCGTCGTGCTTGGCCTGGGCGGCATCGGCGTCAGCCGAGGCGGCCTTCACGGCGTTGGCGAGCTCCTTGACCTCGGACAGCAGGGCCTGCTTCTCTTCGCCCTTGGCTTGGGCGACCTTCTTCCCGAAGGCGTTCTGCTCGGCGCGAAGGGTTTCGAAGTGGATCAGCGCGGCCCGGCGTTCTGCGTCGGCGGAGATGATCGCATCCACCAGGGACTCGTCCGCTCCGCGGGCGTGCTGGCTGGCGCGGAACTTGTCCGGGTTTTCGCTGAGGTCTTTTACGTCGATCACCTGACAAGGGTATCTAATCGCAGGCGCCCTCCGCGGTCATTGCGCCCCCCGGTGCTCCCCCCGGTCCCCGCGCGGTCCGGAAGGACGGCGCGCCGGGATAATCTTGGAGCATCATGGGCGACTGGATCCTTTATGCGGTTCTCGCTGGGGGCATGGTGGTTTTCCTGGTCTCCAGCTGGTGGGGTGTGCGCCGGCTCAAGGCCCGGCACATCCGGAGCGCGGTGCGCGGTGCATCCCACAGGCCGATGCCCGGCGCCCAGAAGGTGGCCGTGGTACTGAACCCGGTGAAGGGCCACTCGGAAGATGCCCGGCGCGAGATCGCCGATGCCTGCGAGCTGGCCGGCTGGGATGCGCCGGCCTTCTTCGAAACCACGGCTGAGGATCCCGGCCATGCCCAGGCCCGCGCGGCGCTCGACTACGGGGCCGACGTCGTCCTGGTGGGCGGCGGTGACGGCACCGTGCGGGTGGTGGCCGAGGCCCTCGCGGGAACCGCCACCCCGATGGGACTGGTTCCGTTGGGGACCGGCAACCTGCTGGCCCGCAACCTCGACCTGGACGTCAGCGACCTCCGCGGCAACGTCCACACGGCCCTGTTCGGCCATCAGCGCTACATCGACACCGCCCGGATGGGCATCACCAACAGCCGGACCGGCGAATCCTCCGAACACGTCTTCCTGGTCATCGCCGGCATGGGCCTGGACGCCGAGGTGGTGGGCGACACCAACGCCGGCCTTAAGAAGGCCGTGGGCTGGCTTGCGTACACCGAGGCCGGCGTGCGGCACCTGCCGGGCCGGCGCAAGCGCGTCAGCATCTCCCTGGACGGCGAGCCGGAACAGTCCCGGAAGATCCGCAGCGTGCTGTTCGCCAACTGCGGGCTGATCCCGGGTGGCATCGATTTCATCCCTGAGGCCATGATCGACGACGGCATGCTGGACGTGGTGGTGATGAGCCCGCGCAGCGCCATCGGCTGGCTCGCCATGTACGCCAAGGTGCTGTTCAAGCACAACAGGAACCTGCCGGTGATGAACTTCTACCGTTCGGGGAAGGTGGTAATCCGCAGCTCCGAGCCGATGGCCACACAGCTTGACGGCGACCCCGCCGGCGCGGCGACGGAAGTCACCGTCAAGGTGGAAGCGCGGTCATTGCTGGTGCGCGTCCGCTGACCGCGGGACGACGCTTAGCCAGGACGACGCTTAGCTGGCGTCCTTCTGGTCCTTTTGGTCCTTCGCCTCGGCCGCGGCTTTTGCCGCCGCCCGGGCCTCGGATTGCTCGCGGATCATGGCCTGCTCTTCCTCGAAGCGCAGGCGGTCGGCGCGGTCGGCGTCGTCCCCGTCCCAGTCCTGGTTCTCCACTGTCGGTTTCGGGTTGACGATCATTCCCTGGCCGCCGGCGTCGCTGCTCTTATCTGTCATGGCCCGCTCCCTCCGTTTGGGGCATGGTCCATCCGTTATGGATCAGGCAAGCATACGCACTGTTCTTACCCGGCGGTAGGGGGCCGCCCGGCCGGATTCCCGGTCAAAGGACCGGCGTGCCCTCGGCGTCCGGAACGACGCCGGGCGCACCGGCCAGGATGCCGTTCACCCAGGCGTGGGCGGCGGCAAACGCGGCGTCCGAAGTGTGCGGAACAACGGCCGTCTTCTCCTGGTCCGCCCTGGCGTAGGAGCCGAGGAACCGGGTGGCCGGGCTGATCCGGTGCAGGCCGGCGAGGGCGTCCGCCACGCGGGCGTCTTCGGCGTGGCCGTCGGCGTCGATGCTGAAGAAGTAATGCCCCAAGTACTGGCCAGTCGGCCTGGATTCGATGCGGCTCAGGTTCACGCCCCGGGACGCGAACTGGTCCAGGATCTCCATCAGGGCACCGGGCCGGTCCTCGGGCAGCGGGACCACCACGGTGGTCTTGTCCGCGCCGGTGCGGGGCGTGAGCGGACCGGGACGGCTGACGAGCACGAAGCGGGTCACGGCGCCGGGGTTGTCGCCGATGTTCTCGGCGAGGATGTTCAGGCCAGGGCGTTCGGCCGCCACGAGCGGCGCGCAGATGGCGGCGTCGTAATGCCCCTCGTCTTCGAGGAGGCCGACGGCGGCAGCCGCCGTGGAGGAACCCGGAACATATTCCGCTCCCGGGATGTTTTCCTCGATCCACAGGCGGCACTGGGCCCAGGCGTGGCCGTGGGTGGAGATCCGGCGGATGTCCCCGATCCTGACGCCGGGGCGGGCCACCAGCACGAAGGTGATGGGGACCAGCGCTTCGCGGACGATCCGCAGCTCGGGGCCCGTGGCGATCGCATCGAGCGTGGCCGTGACCCCGCCTTCCACCGAGTTCTCGATGGGCACCATCGCGGCGTCCGCCTCGCCCTGGCGCACCCGGTCCAAGGCGGTGTTCACGCTGGAGCACGGCACCCTCGTGGACTCGGCAGCGCCGGGAACCTGCAGCAGGGCAGCCTCGGTGAAGGTGCCCTCCGGGCCCAGGAAGGTGTAGCGCAGCTCGGATGCCGACATCGAGTATTCCTTAGTGGTTATGTATTGGGTGGCGGCGGGCCGTCAGAGGACCACGGGCTTCAGGCCGTTGTCCGACACCATGGGCCGGCCGGCTTCGAACCACATGTCCATGCCGCCGGCGACATTCGTGGCGGTGTAGCCCTGGCCCACCAGCCACTGCGCAGCGCGCATGGACCGGCCGCCGGTGCGGCAGATGATGAAGAGGTCCTCGTCGGCATCGAGCTCATCGAGGCGCACCGGCAGCTGGTCGAGCGGAATGTGCAGTGCGCCGGCCACGTGGCCTGCCGCCCACTCGTACTCTTCCCGCACGTCCAGAATGACTGCGCCCTCCGGGACTTCGCTTGCCGGGATTGTTTCGAAATCGCTCATCGGTCCTTACGCTCCTCTTCGACTCCTTCCAGCTTACGGCCCGTGAACCCGGCCCGCTTCCGGCTCCCGTCCGCCGGCGCTAGGGTGGGCGGGAAAGGTAACGGAACACGCCTAGGAGACCTGTCATGCCCGCCGGAGAACCCACCATCCTGGCCACCTCCGGCGGCTACAAGCCAGGGCAGCGCACCCGGCTGGAGTTCGACCGCCTGGTGCATTACGCCGTCGAGCTTTCCGGAGTGTCCGGGCGGGCGCCGCGGATCGCGCACCTCGGCACGGCGTCCGGGGACCAACGCTGGTTCGCCGCGGAGATGGACCAGGCGGCCCGGATCGCGGGTTTCGACCTGAGCCACCTGAACCTCTTCACGATGCCCAACCAGGAGGACCCCGAAGGGTATCTGCTGGAGCAGGATGTGGTGTGGGTGCACGGCGGGTCGGTGGTGAACCTCCTGGCGGTGTGGCGGGCGCACGGCCTGGACGCCGTGCTCCGCCGGGTCTGGAAGTCCGGGGTAGTGCTGGCGGGCGTCTCGGCCGGGTCCATCTGCTGGTTCCAAGGCGGCACCACCGATTCCTTCGGCCCCGAGCTGCAGCCGGTCACCAACGGCCTGGCCCTGCTTCCCTACGCAAACGGCGTCCACTTCGACTCTGAACCCGCCCGCCGGCCGATGGTCCACCGCCTGGCGGCCGGGGGCGTGCTGGGCGAAACGCACTGCACCGACGACGGCGTCGGGCTGGTGTACCGGGGCACCGACCTGGTGGAGGTGGTGGCCGAGGTCCGGGACCGGGCGGCGTACCGGATCACTGCCGCGGACGGGGCCGTTGCCGAAGAGCGTCTGGAGCCGCGTTTCCTTGGCTGAGTTGCATGACATGGGTGCCGTCGAGCTGCGGGACGGCCTCGCCGCCGGGGACATGTCCGCCCGCGAAGTGGCCACGCATTTCCTGTCGCGGATCGCCGCCCGCAACCACCTGCTGGGCGCCTTCGTCACCGTCACCGCCGAACAGGCGCTGCTCGACGCCGGCGAAGCAGACGCGTTGCACGCACGGCTCCGGCGGGAGGGCCGCCTCCCCGGGCTGCCACCGCTGCACGGGATCCCGCTGGCGTTCAAGGACCTGACGGACGTGGCCGGCGTGGTGACCACGCACGGCAGCGCCGCGCTGGAGCACAAGCCGGCACCCGCCGACGGCGCGCTGGCCGCCGCGCTCAAAGGCGCCGGAGCCGTTTCGCTGGGCAAGACCCAGGTTCCCGAGTTCGGGCTGACGGCCTACAGCGAGAACCGGATAGCGCCGCCGTCGCGCAATCCGCACGCCCTCAGCCGCAGCTCCGGCGGCTCGTCGGGCGGCAGCGCTGCCGCGGTGGCGGCCGGTTTCCTGCCCTTCGCCCCGGGCAGCGACGGCGGCGGCTCCATCCGTATCCCCGCCGCGGCCTGCGGAATCCTCGGCCTGAAGCCAGGACGCGGGCTGGTGCCGGCCGGCGAGAGCCCGGGAGACGCGGCGCGCCTGGTCGTGGCCGGACCGCTGGCCCGGAACGCGGCAGACACGGCGCTGATGCTGGACGCCCTGGTCCCCCGCGAGGCCCAGCCCGACGGCGGCTACCTCGCCGGAGTCCGGCGCGAACCGCAGCGGCTGCGGATCGGCGTCAGCCTGGACAGTCCGTGGAGCGGAGCCTTCCCGTTCGACACCAGCGCCGAAGCCCTGGCGGGACTGGACCGGGGCATCGCGCTCCTTGAAGCCGCCGGCCACGCCGTCTTCGAAACCGAGGTCCGCTACGACAACCGCTACCCGGACGCGTTCACCGCGGCCTGGACGGCCGGCGTCGGGAGCGCCCGGATCCTTCCGCAGCGCGAGGCCCTGCTGACGCCCCTCACCCGGACGTTCCGGAAACGGGCACAGCAGCGCAGCGCACGGAAGGTGGCCGAGGCCGTGGCGTTCCTGCGCGGGTTCACCCAGGAAACCGTGGCGCAGTACGGGCAGTGGGACGTCATCCTCACGCCGTCGCTGGCACAGACAGCGCGGCCGGTGGGTTGGTTCAGCGGAGCGGGCGGCAGCTGGGACTGCGATCCCGACGACGACTACCGCCGGCAGTGCGAATTCGCGCCCTGGTCTTCCATGGTGAACGTGTGCGGGCTGCCCGCGGTCAGCATCCCGGTCAATGTCCCGGCGGACGCCCCTGGCGAGCTGCCGACCGGCATCCAGCTGATCGGCAAGGCGGGTTCGGAGCTGTTGCTCCTGCAGCTCGCAGCGCAGCTGGAGGAGCAGCGGGGAGCACCGGTCCTGCCGGTCTGAGCGGGGTTTCGGGCGCTCTTCGGCCCGCGCTGGGCGTCCACAATGTGACATTGACTACCATTCAGTGTCAGCATGGTGTAAATGAGCACTCCTTTAGATACGGTGTCCCCGGCCAAAACCCAGGGTGACACCTCTTTTTTTGGCCACCCAAAGATGTTGGCCAGCCTGTTCTCCGTAGAGATGTGGGAGCGATTCTCCTTCTACGGAATGCAGGGAATCCTCCTCTACTACATGTACTTCACCGCCGAGAAGGGCGGGCTGGCCATCGACCAGACCCTCGCCGCCGGCCTGGTGGGCGCCTACGGCGGCGGCGTGTACCTTTCGACAATCCTGGGCGCCTGGCTGGCTGACCGGATCTTCGGCTCCGAACGCGTCCTCTTCGGCTCCGCCATCCTGATCATGGCCGGCCACGTGGCCCTGGCCCTGCTGCCCGGCATCCCCGGCCTGATCGCCGGCCTGGTGCTCGTGGCCATCGGATCCGGCGGCCTCAAGGCCAACGCCACCGCCCTGGTCGGCACCCTGTACAAGGAAAAGGACGAGCGCCGCGACGCCGGCTTCTCGATCTTCTACATGGGCGTCAACATCGGCGGCCTCGTGGGCCCGCTGGTGACCGGCTGGCTGCAGGAAAGCAACGGCTTCCACTGGGGCTTCGGCGCCGCCGCGATCGGCATGGCCATCGGCCTGGGCATCTACGCGATCAACCGCAGCAAGCTGCCGCAGGAAGCGCACCACGTGCCGAACCCGCTGCCCGCCACCGGACGCGGCCGCTACGGGCTCATCTTCCTGGCCGTCGCCGCCGTGATCGCCGCACTGCTGGCCACCGGGATCGTCAACGCGGAGAACCTGGCCCGGTCCATGGCCTACGCCGCGATCGGCGCCTCAGTGATCTACTTCGTGCTGATTTTCCGCAGCCCCAAGGTCTCTTCCGTGGAGCGCAGCCGGGTGCTGGCCTTCATCCCGCTCTACATTGCCTCCGCCGCGTTCTGGGCCCTGTTCCAGCAGCAGTTCACGTTCATCGCCGTGTACTCCGAGGAGAAGCTGGACCGCACGCTGTTCGGCTGGGAGATGCCGGCCGCCTGGGTGCAGTCCATCAATCCGGTGTTCATCATCATCTTCGCCGGCGTCATGGCCGCGCTCTGGACCAGGCTGGGCCACAAGCAGCCGAGCTCGCCCCTGAAGTTCTCCGCCGGCCTGCTGGTGATGGGCCTGGCGTTCCTGGCCTTCATCCCGCTCGCCGGGGAAGGCAAGACCCCGCTGCTGGCGCTGGTGGGCATCCTGTTCCTCTTCACCCTGGCGGAGCTGTTCCTCTCTCCGATCGGCCTGTCCGTGAGCACCAAGCTCGCCCCGCAGGCGTTCCACACCCAGATGGTGGCGCTGTTCTTCCTGTCCGTGTCCCTGGGCACCACGCTCGCCGGCATCCTTGCCGGGCTGTACAACCCGAAGGACGAACTGCCCTATTTCGTGGGCGTCGGCGGTGCCGCCGTGGTCCTCGCCGTGGCGCTTGCCGCGGGCACCCCGGCCATCAAGAGGCTGATGGCCGGCGTGCGCTGACCGCCCCACGCTAGACGCGACCGTCAAACAGCGACGGCGGTTAAACAGCGACGGCGGCAGGCACCTTGGCGGGATTCCCGCCGGAGTGCCTGCCGCCGTCGTCGTCTGTCAGTTGCGGTAGTAGCCGTACTGCGATGCGGCCGACAGGGCGACGATCAGGAAAATGAGCCACAACAGCCCGAACAGGACTCCGATGTATCCGGTGATGAGGCCGGTCAGGGCGAAACCGCGGCCTGCGGGTTCCTTCTTCAGGCCGATGTGGCCCAGGATCACGGCGGCGATCTGGGGCAGCCCCAGGAACCCGCCGGACACGAGGCCGACGATGCCACAGATCATCGCCGCGATGCTCAGGCCCTTCGGTTCCGCGGGAACGCCGTAGTAGGCGGGCTGGCCGTAAGGGCTGGCCGGCTGGCCATACGCTGCTTGGCCGTACGCTGCCTGGCCGGGCGCCTGGCCATAGGGGCTGGCCGGCTGTCCGTACGGCTGCTGTCCGTACGGCTGCGGCTGCTGGCCATAGGGGCTGGCCGGCTGGCCATACGGCTGCTGGCCGTAAGCGGCATCCTGGGAGTAGGCGCCGGGCTGGGCGGCCGGCTGTCCGTATTGCTCCGAATCCGGCTGGCCCGGGGCGGGCTGCCCTGCACCCGACTGCTCCGTACCGTAGGGTTCCGAACTCGGCGGGATGAACGACGGCGGTTCGTACCCCTGCGGGGCGTCTTTCTTGGGCGTTTCGTCCGGCTTGCCTGGCTGCTCACTCATGAGTTCCCCCTTGTGAAGTGCTGTTTTGCCCAGCCTACCGCCGCACGACAGGTAAACGGACGATGAATCCTCCGGCGTTTGCGGCGACACCGGCCGTCACAGGGGCCAATTCGCGGTCACATCACTTCAACGCCACGAAACGGTCTGGCATGCTGGGGCAATGGCTAGCCGTGCGGGCACAATTGCCCTTCCCCAGGACCTTGTAGACCTCACTGCCCTCCTTGACGCGTACTACGACGTCAAGCCGGATCTGGGCGATCCCTCGCAACGCGTGGCCTTCGGTACGTCCGGCCACCGCGGCTCGAGCCTGAAGGCGTCCTTCAACGAGGGCCACATCCTCGCCATCACCCAGGCGATCGTCGAATACCGCGCCGGCCAGGGCATCACCGGGCCGCTGTTCCTCGCCAAGGACACCCACGGACTGAGCGAACCCGCACAGAACTCCGCCCTTGAAGTCCTTGCCGCGAACGGCGTCACCGTCCTCATCGACGCCCGCCACGGCTACACGCCGACGCCGGCCCTGAGCCACGCCATCCTCAAGTACAACCGGGAAGCCGCACCGGGCAGCCCGCAGGCGGACGGCATCGTCGTCACCCCCAGCCACAACCCGCCGGCCGACGGCGGATTCAAGTACAACCCGCCGCACGGCGGCCCGGCCGACACCGACGCCACCGGCTGGATCGCCAACCGTGCCAACGAACTGCTGGAAGACGGCCTGCGTGGCGTCAGGCGCATCCCGCTCAATGATGCCCTCAAGGCCGAAACCACGGGAAAGTTCGACTTCCTCAGCAGCTACGTGGACGACCTTCCCTCCGTGCTGGACCTGGACGCCATCCGCCGCGCCGGCGTGCGCATCGGCGCCGACCCGATGGGCGGTGCCTCCGTGGACTACTGGGGCGAGATCGGCGAGCGCCACCAGCTGGACCTCACCGTGGTGAACCCCACCGTCGACCCGCAGTGGGCGTTCATGACCCTCGACTGGGACGAGAAGATCCGCATGGACTGCTCCTCGCCGTCGGCCATGGCCTCGCTGATCCAGAAGGTCGCCTCCGGGGACGCCCGCTACGACGTCGCCACCGGTAACGACGCCGACGCCGACCGTCACGGCATCGTCACCCCCGACGGCGGGCTGATGAACCCGAACCACTACCTCGCCGTCGCGATCGACTACCTGTACCGCAACCGCAGCGGCTGGAACCCGGCCTCGGTGGTGGGCAAGACGCTCGTGTCCTCCTCGATCATCGACCGCGTGGCCGCGGGCCTCGGCCGCAAGCTCGTGGAAGTTCCCGTGGGCTTCAAGTGGTTCGTGCCCGGCCTGCTCTCCGGCGAAGGCGCATTCGGCGGCGAAGAGTCCGCGGGCGCTTCCTTCAACAAGCGCGACGGCAGCGTGTGGACCACGGACAAGGACGGCATCCTGCTGGCCCTGCTCGCCTCCGAGATTACGGCCGTGACCGGTTCCTCGCCCTCGCAGCTGTACAAGGGCCTCACCGACCAGTTCGGCTCACCCGTCTACGCCCGCATCGACGCCGCCGCAACGCGCGAGCAAAAGGCCAAGCTGGGCAAGCTCTCCGCTTCCGACGTAACGGCCACCACGCTGGCCGGCGAGGAGATCACGGCCAAGCTCACCGAGGCCCCCGGCAACGGCGCTTCGATCGGCGGCCTCAAGGTGGTCACGGAGAACGCCTGGTTCGCGGCGCGCCCCTCCGGCACCGAGGACGTCTACAAGATCTACGCCGAGTCCTTCAAGGGCGCCGAGCACCTCAAGCAGGTCCAGGACGAGGCCAAGAAGCTGGTGGACGGGGTCATCGCCTAGTTTCGGGCTCGAGGCGCACCTCAGGCTCGAGGCGCCACAGCTTCAGGATCCGGCGGATCGTGTGCTTGCCGCCGGGCGCCATGTCCACGAGGGCGACGCGGTCCAACAGGACGGCGTCGCCCTCGTGCGGCCGCTTGCCGTTGTGGTGCGAGATGTGGGGGCGGTAGCCCTCCAAGGTGTGGTGCAGGGTGGCGACATTCCCGCCCAGCTCCGCGACGGCGTCGAACAGTTCCTCGTGCAAGCCCTGCAGGATCGGGTGGGGGTCCACCAGGCTGACCGGGATGGAACCCTGCCGCCCGAACTTCTCTTCGCCGCCCACGGTGAGTTCCGCCCCCAGCGCGCCCGCCACGGGTGCCGCGGCGAGCGCGGCGAGGTGATCGACGACGTCGGGCTGGCTCCCTGGAGAGGAATCGACGTCGAACCTCAGCAGGGTGATGTGCAGCGGCCAGTCATCGCGGGGAAAGACGAGCCCCTCGGCCACTTCCTCGACGAAGACCACCATGATGAGGTTCCGCATAGGGACAGTTTCCCACCAGCCCCTTTAAACGAGCAGGCCCGGGGCCGCGCTGCGAGCGCGGTACCCGGGCCTCTGCGTCTGTTATTGCTTAGACGGTGCGGACGACGTCGTCGTAGGCGAACTTCGGCTTGGCGGCACCGAAGGCGTCCGGGCCGGGCTGGCCGATGTTGACCACGAGGAAGCTCTTCTGGTCGCCGGCCGGGAAGAAGTCGCGGTCGATCGCGGCGAAGTCGGCGCCGGTCATCGGGCCGGCGGCGAAGCCGAGGGAGCGGACCGCGAGGATGAAGTAACCGGCCTGCAGGTGGGCGTTGTTGTTGCCGGTGGCGGCGGTGACCTCGGCGTCGGCGTCGTACATGGCCTTGGGGGCGTTGTAACCCGGGAGGAAGGTGTCCCACTGCTCGTGCCAGGCGGTGTCGTAGCTGAGGATGGCGACCAGCGGGGCGGACGCGGTCTTGGCCTGGTTGCCCTTCATGAGGGAGTCCACGAGCTTGGCGCGGGCCTCGTCGGAGCGGACGTAGGTGACGCGCAGCGGCTGGGAGTTGAAGGCGGTGGGGCCGAACTTGGTCAGTTCGTAGATGGCCTGGGCCTGCTCGTCGGTGACTTCACCGGCAAAGGAGTTGGCGGTGCGGGCTTCGGCAAAAATGGCGTCGACTGCGGCGGCGTCAATCACTGCTTCTTCGTGGGCGATTGTCATTCGCGTACCTTTCGCTGGGCCCGTGGCTTTCGGGGATGGCCGGGCACTGTTGCTTTCCATGGTTGCAACTTCAAGCGTTTCCTGCCGATTCCCTTAACGCCGCGTGACGTTTGGCACACGGCCCCCCGGTCAGCGCTTGGGGCCCGACTTCGCCCGCACGTGCATCCGCTCGCCCTGCCCGCCGAAGACGCTCAGGAGTTCCACCGGCTGCTCCCCCGCGCTGCCGAACCAGTGCGGTACCCGGGTGTCGAACTCGGCCACTTCGCCGGGACCGAGCACCAGGTCGTGTTCGCCCAGGACGAGCCGCAGCCGCCCGGACAGCACGTACATCCATTCGTAGCCTTCGTGGACGCGCGGATCGGGTTCGGTGTTCGACGCCGGGATCACCATCTTCCAGCTCTGCAGGCCGCCGGGCTGCTTGGTCAGCGGGATGACCGTCCGCCCGTGCACCTGGCGGGGTTTGAGCGTGATCCGCGGGTCCCCGACCTCCGGCGCACCCACCAGGTCATCCAGCGGCACCCGGTACGTCTGCGCCAGCGGGAGCAGCAGTTCCAGGCTCGGCTTGCGCTGGCCGGTCTCCAGCCGGGACAGGGTGCTCTTCGAGATGCCCGTGGTTTCCGCGAGGGCCGTCAGTGTTATGCCGCGCTTTATCCGCAGCCGTTTCAACCGCTCGCCCACCTGGTCGAGTGCCGCCGTGATCCCGTTTGCTCCGTCTTCCACCCACCCATCCAAGCCGGATTTCCCGGAAACAGCAACGATTGTTGCCGGATCCGGGATGGCGGCCCAGCCTTGGATCCATGAGTGAATACGACGTGGTGGTTATTGGTGGCGGCGCGGCTGGATTGTCGGCGGCCTTGGTCCTGTCCCGTGCCGGGCGGAAGGTCCTGGTGGTGGATTCCGGATCTCCGCGGAACGCGCCGGCAGCGCACATGCACGGCTTCCTCTCGAGGGACGGCATGCCGCCGCGGGAGTTCGTGGCCCTTGGCCGGGAGGAAGTGCAGGGCTACGGCGGGGAGGTGCTCGACGGCGTCGTCCTGGAACTGGTGCCGGACGGCACCTCCGGTTTCTGGGTACTGCTGTCTGGCGAGGGTTCCGCCGGGGGCGGACCAAACGCCGCCGGGCGGCGGATTTCGGCCCGGCGGGTGCTCGTGGCGACCGGGCTGCGCGACGAACTGCCCGAGATCGAGGGCCTGGCGGAGCTGTGGGCCAAGGATGTGCTGCATTGCCCGTACTGCCACGGCTACGAGGTCCGTGACCGGCCGCTGGGCGTCATCGGCGCGTCCGCCGACTCGGTCCGTTACGTCCAGCTGATCCGCCAGTGGGCCAAGGACGTGGTGCTTTTCGTCCCCACAGGGCTCCTGAGCGTCCAGCAGCGCACCGAGCTGACTGCGCGCGCCATCGGGATCGTGGAAGGGACGGTCCGGCGGGTTGTTGCCCAGGACGGGCACCTTTCCGGCGTCGAAATGACGGACGGCAGGCTGGTCCCGCGGGGCGCGCTGTTCGTGCCGCCGCGCTTCGTGCCGAACAACGGCCCGCTCAATGGCCTGGCCTGTGAAACGGACGACGGCGGCTGGTTGGTCACGGACGGCACCGGGCAGACGAGTGTCCGCGGGGTCTATGTTGCCGGGAACCTGGCGAATCCCCGCGCCCAGGTCATCACGGCCGCCAGCGAAGGATCGGTTGCAGCAGCGGCCATCAACGCCGACCTGGTGGAGGAGGACATCAGGGAGGCGGTGCGCAGCTTCAATCTGGGGTACTGAGTCCGTTGCGGGGCCCGTTCTACGTCCGTTACTCGCGTCAAATCACGTAAAGCGGGCCTCGCATTTCAGGGGTAAAGTGGCAGCGAACCCCCGTTATTTCTTCTGAGGAAGGCCCCTGCCATGAGCATGCTCGGCGTCAAATGGAAGCTCCACGGCAACGGCAAGACCATCCGCCCCGGCCACGTGGTGGCGCCCGAGGAGCGCCTGGCCTGGCCGTTGACCATCGGCGTCGGCATGCAGCACGTGGTGGCGATGTTCGGCGCCACGTTCCTGGTGCCCATCATCACGGGCATGCCGCCGGCCACCACCCTGCTGTTCTCCGGCATCGGCACCCTGCTGTTCCTGGTCATCACGCAGGGCCGGGTGCCCAGCTACCTCGGCTCCAGCTTCGCGTTCATCGCGCCCATCATGGCGTCCCAGCAGCAGTACGGCGTGGCCGGAGCGCTCGGCGGAGTGGTGCTGGCCGGCGTCGTCCTGGCCCTGATCGGCGCGGTGGTGCACAAGTTCGGCGCGGAATGGATCAACCGGACCATGCCGCCGATCGTCACGGGTGCCGTCGTGGCGCTGATCGGCCTGAACCTGACTCCGGCCGCGAAGGTGAACTTCGACAAGGCACCCGTCACGGCGCTGGTGACCCTCGTGGTGATCATCCTGGTCGGCGTGCTGTTCCGCGGGATCCTGGGCCGCCTGAGCATCCTGGTGGGCGTCGTGGTCGGCTACCTCACGGCCATGGCGCGCGGCGAAGTGGACTATTCCAAGATGGACGCCGCCGCCTGGATCGGGCTGCCGCATTTCCAGACGCCGGAATTCCACCTGGGAGTGGTGGGGCTGTTCGTTCCGGTTGTCCTGGTGCTGGTGGCCGAGAACGTGGGACACGTGAAGTCGGTTGCCACGATGACCGGGCGGAACCTCGACGACGTCTCCGGCCGGGCACTGATCGCCGACGGCGCCGCGACCGTCCTCGCCGGTTTCGGCGGCGGCTCCGGCACCACCACCTACGCGGAGAACATCGGCGTCATGGCCGCCACCAAGGTGTATTCGACGGCGGCCTACTGGGTGGCGGGCGTGTTCGCGATCCTGCTGAGCTTCTCGCCGAAGTTCGGCGAACTGATTGCCACCGTCCCGGCCGGGGTGCTGGGCGGCGCGGCCACCATGCTGTACGGCATGATCGGCATCCTGGGCGTGAAGATCTGGGTGCAGAACAAGGTCAACTTCTCCAACCCCGTGAACCTGACCACGGCCGCCGTCGCCCTGATCATCGGCATCGCGGACTACACCTGGACCATCGGCGAACTGAAGTTCACCGGCATTGCGCTGGGTTCCGCCGCGGCCCTGGTGATCTACCACGGCATGCGGGCCGTCGCGAAGGCACGCGGCACCGCCGCCGAGCCCGAAACGGAAACCGCGGGGCTGCCGCCGGCCGCGAAGTCGGCAATCAACGCCGCGGCGAAGCGGCACCCGAAGAAGCGGTAGCAGTCTCTTCTACCCAGCAATCCTGCGGGCAGCGACTTGAGCCCGCGGGCGACGGCTGAAACCCGAGGGCAGCGAATCGATCCTGCAGATCAGGCGACCAGAGCCGCGTGAGACCCACCTGATCTGCAGGATGAACCGGCCTTGGCGGTACCGCCGGCCGGGAGTGCTGACGCGCTAGCGCCGCCAGGTACCGCCGGCCGGGAGCGCCGGCCGGCTATCCGGCGTCGAACCTTTCGCCTTCGTCCTCATCATCGCGGGGCGACTTTTCGTCCGGAAGCCCGCTTGCGCCGCCGTCAGGCTCTGGGTCAGCATCGGTGTTTCCGGCGTCCATGGGAGCGTCGGCGGACGGCAGGATGACATCCGGCTCGGCACTATCCTGCTCCGCCTTGGCCTGGTCTTCCGTGCCGCCCATGCGCCCGGCTCCTGGCTCGCCGGCGCTGTCGGCGTCCTCGTCTCCGAGGTGGCTCAGGTCCGGCGCGCCGCCCGGGTAGCCGCCCCCTTCGCCCCGTTCCTCCTCGAGCCCGGCCTCGTCAATGGCTTGCTCGGGGCGGTCCTGCGCGACGAGCCCGCCCATTTCCTGCTCCACCGTGGGCGTTCCGTAGCCGCCCGCTTCCTCTTCGGGGTTCCTGCGATCCTGCTCCATGGTGTTCCTCCCTTTCGTTGACAACTAGAGACCCTTGCCGCCCGTCACGGGGAGCACGGCGCCGGAGATGTACGATCCCTCATTGGACGCCAGCAGCACGTACGCGGCGGCCAGTTCGGCGGGCTGCCCCGGCCGGCCCAGGGGTGTGTCCTGCCCGAACTCGGGCAGGTGGTCGGGCCAATCGGTGGCCGGGATCAGCGGAGTCCAGATGGGCCCGGGCGCGACGGCGTTCACGCGGATGCCCTTCGGCCCGAGCTCCTGCGCGAGCGCCTTGGTGAACGCCACCTGCGCGGCTTTGGTCATCGCGTAATCGAACAGGCCCGGCGAGGGATTGAAGGCCTGGATCGACGCGGTGGTGATGATCGACGCGCCGGGCTCCATGTGCGGAATAGCCGCTTGCGCGCTCCAAATCAGGCTGTAGAGGTTGGTTTTGAAGACCCGGTCGAACTCCTCCGTGGGCGTCGAATCGAGGCTGTCGCGGTTCTTCTGGTAGGCCGCGTTCAGGACCAGGACGTCGAGCCGGCCGAATTCGTCCACGGTCTTTTCGACGATCTCCGTGCTGAACTGTTCCTCACGCCCGTCACCGGCGAGCAGCAGGGAGCGCCGACCGGCCTCCTGGATGAGGGCCGCGGTGGCCCTTGCGTCCGCCTCTTCTTCCGGAAGGTAGGAAATCGCGACGTCGGCGCCCTCCCTGGCGAACGCGATCGCCACCGCCCTGCCGATTCCGGAGTCCCCTCCGGTAATCAGGGCGGCCTTGCCGTCCAACCGGCCGTGGCCTTCGTAGCTGCTTTCGCCGTGGTCAGGCGTGGGATCGGTTTTCTCCGTGAGTCCGGGCTGTTCCTGTTCCTGTTTGGGGAAAGGACCCCTGGGGTAGCCACCGCGCGGGTCCTGGGGCGGTGCTTCAAGGGCGTTATCGGGGGTCTGTTGCGATACGTGCTGCTGCGGGTCGCTCATAGTCCACCTGCTTGTCTGCTGGGATGCCCGTCAAGGGATTCTGAGTTCGGTGGAAGGTGCCGTTATGACAACGTCCACTCTTTCGACGCTAACGGCGGGCGCGGGGCTAGTCCATGCTTTCCGGAAAAAATAATCAGTAAACTTAGTAAATTTTTTTGGGACGGGGTTAGGGGTTGGCTCGGGGCGAGCTTCGGCACGAAGGTACCGGCCGCTCGGGGCGGGGCGGGGCGAGGCGGGCTTCGCGGGGCGGGGAGGGGCGGGACGCGCAGCG
This sequence comes from Arthrobacter celericrescens, assembly GCF_003614925.1. Taxonomy (GTDB): domain Bacteria; phylum Actinomycetota; class Actinomycetes; order Actinomycetales; family Micrococcaceae; genus Arthrobacter; species Arthrobacter celericrescens. The sequence continues at coordinate 92,995 of NZ_QYLP01000050.1, read as the reverse complement.
CGGGGCTCCGCGGGGCGACTGCGGCACGAAGGTACCGGCCGCTCCGGATGGCTGCGGGCCAGGCTCGGCGGGCTCGGCATTGCTCTGCCGACTGTTCGGGGGCGGCGCGGGCCTTAAGCCCAGCACGAGGTCCCGGCCGAACGCGCTTCCCGTCACGGGGCTAACTCATGGGGCTAAAATGTCCGACCCCCTTGTTTGAATAAAGGCATGGAAAACACCACCCGGACCGGGGCGGCTTCGTCCCGGGAAGCGCAGGAGGGGACGGACGTCGTCCCTGTTGATGCGCTGGCCGAGGTGGTGTCTGCGCTGGAGTCTGTCGAGGTTGTCTTGGCTCGGTTGCAGGCGGTCCGCGAGGGGTTGCTGGCCATAGCCTCCCGGGTGGCGGTCTCGATGGAGCCCGACGGCGGTGCGCAGGTTGCGGGCTGGGACTCCCGGACCGCTGAGCTGGCCCAGCGTGCGGTGGCGGGGGAGATTGCGGCCGCGACGCGCATGAGTGACCGGACGGTGCAGCGCCAGAAGGGCCAGGCGTCCGAACTCATTGCCAGCTTTCCCTTGACCTTCGATGCATTGGCCGCCGGCAGGATCAGCCTGGCGCATGCCCGGGTGATCCAGGACGTCGGGACTGTGCTCTCTGATGCGGACGCACGCGCCCAGTACGAGGACGCCGCGGTGGGGTGCGCGGAGCGGCAGGCACCCTCACGGCTGCGGCGTGTGGCGGTCCGGGAGGCCGAGAAAGCCCACTCCGAACCGCTGGCAGATCGGCACGAGCGGGCGCGGGAAGAACGCAGGGTGTGGGTGAACCCCTTGCCGGACGGCATGGCCGAACTCGGGGCCGTGCTGCCCGCTGTGGTCGCGTACGGAATCCACGACCGGCTTACCCGGATGGCCCGCGCCTACGCAGACGCGGCTGTACCTGCCGGCGCTGGCAACCGCTGCGGCGACGATGGCCGCACAGGCACGGGCGCCGTCCCGGGCACCGGTAATTGCGTAAGTGGCGGCCCGGGCACTCATGCCGGCGCATCCACGGCTGCGGGCGCTGGCAACCGCTGCGGTGCCGATGGCGGGGAGACCGGCGCAGCTGGCGCAAACACAGACCGCGGACCCGGAGACGAGGCTGACAGCCACCCGTCTGCCCAAGGCCGGTCGCTGGATCAGCTCCGTGCCGACCTGCTCGCGGACATGATGCTGCGCGGGGCCCCCTCAGGACACGACACCACCGAAGGAGTGCTGGCTGCGATCATGGCAAGGATCGACGTCACCGTGCCGGCGGCGACCCTGATGGGCAGTAGAGAATCCGCCGGCGAGACCCCCGCCGGCATTGGACGGCCCACCGGCACCAGGCACCCCACCGGCACAGTAGACGCCGCGGCCAAGGAAGCGGTCGAACCCGGGACCGCCCCAGGCAACGGACCCGATGCCGACACCAGCCCATCCGGGACGGCCAACCCTGTCCCGGCCGAGCTCGACGGGCGGCACCCGATCGACACCGACACGGCGCGGTTTCTGGCCGGGATGGCAACAGGATGGAACCGGGTATTCACTGACCCGACGAACGGTTCTGTGCTGGCCGTGGACCGGTACCGGCCCAACGAAGACCTGCGGCGGCTGCTCAGGGCACGCGATTCACGCTGCCGTTTCCCGGGGTGCGGCATCAAGGCCAGTGAACTGGACCTCGACCACACCGTGGATGCGGCCTTCGGCGGGGCTACGCACTTCGGCAACCTCGCAGGCTTGTGCCGCCGCCATCACATGCTCAAGCACCACACAGGCTGGTCGGTCCGGCAGGTCGGGTCCGGGGTCCTCGAGTGGACCAGCCCCACTGGCCGGAGATATTCAGACGAACCCCCAACACCGGCCACCTACCCAACACTGCCAACAAACACCGGACCAAACACCCCGGGCCTCACATCCCCGTTCAAGGACCCGGGCCTGAGTAGTGACCCGAACCCACCGCCCTTCTAAGACCGCAAGACGCACCAAGGCGGGAACCACCCATTGGCGCCGCTGAAACGCCGTGTCAGGCAAGCGACCGCACTAACGCCCGATAGTTTCCGGACGCCGGAGGCACGCGCCCAGATGCCCTCGCGCACCACCGCCGAACCGCCGTCGTCGGTTGCCTCCACGTGCCCGTCACCCTCGGATTCCCAGCGCAGCAGCTCTGCAGGCTGGCGCTCGCGGTTTTCCTTCGCGCGGCCGCCGCCGTCAGCCGCGGCCGCCCGGCCGCCGTCATACGTCCTGCCGATCCGTTTCGCTACGTGAGGCGCTTGCGGACGATCTCGCTGACCGCCTTGCCGTCGAAGCGGCCGGCAACTTTCTCGGTAACCGGCTTCATGACATAACCCATGTGCATGAGGGACAGCTCCACACCGTCGGCCCTGAGGGAAGCGATGGCCTCCTCGACAATGGCCTCGACCTCGAGCTCCGTCAGCGGTTCCGGCAGGTAGGCCTCGATGACCTCGGCCTCTGCGATCTCCGTGGCTGCGCGCTCGGCTTCTCCCGCTTCTTCGTAAATATGGGCGGTCTCGTGGCGCTTGGCGGCCTCTTTCTGCAGCATGGCCGTGATCTGGGCGTCGTCCAGATGGATGGGTGACTTGCCCGCCTTCTCACGGGTGTCGATCTCGCTCAGGACATTGCGCACGGCGGACAAGGCCACGCGGTTGCCGTCCTTCATGTGGCTGACGACGTCTGCGTGCAGCCGTTCTTTCAACGTGGACATGGTGCTCCTCGATTCGATACGCCGGCTGGCTCGCTGCCAGCCCGGCCAGCGGTGACAGCGTCCCGGCGGGGCGTCGCATCGTAAGGTGCATGGCAGAAGTCAACGCCATACTTACTCATCAATTATCTGCCCCGCGGCAGGAATTGGAGCAGGCCTTGTCTTCACCCGGGAGGGCTTCAGATGAGTCCCAGCTCCTTGAAGGCCGCCACGAGTCCTTCGCGGTGCGGGGGCGCGGCGGTGCGGTCGGCCAGGGCAAGCAGCTCGGGCGAGGATCCCTCGATGGCGACCCCGATGCCGGCGAAAGCGACCATCTCAAGGTCGTTCTCGCCGTCGCCCACTGCGATGGTGTTTTCCCGCGAAATGCCCAGGTGCGCGATCGCGGCGGCTACGCCGTCGGCCTTGCTGATGCCGTGCTGGAACAGTTCGCCGGCGTGCCGGCCTTCGTCCGCGATGGAGTTCTCGACGACGGCGATCCCCTCGCCGATCTCCTCGACCAGTCGCCGCATGGGGGCGGCGGAGTCGAACACGGAGACCTTGGAGAACGGTACCTTGGCCAGGTCCGGGACGCGTACGAGCGAGCCCAGGATCGCGGAGGCTCCCACCTCGCGGCCGTCCGGCGCCTTCCGGAAGTGTTCCTCGATGATGGCGCGCAGCCGCTCCTCCGCCGCGGGTGCCACGTGCAGGGATTCCTGGGCTTCCAAGACGTAGACGGCATGGTGCGCATCGAGGGCGGCTACCGTGCGGGCCGCGAGGTCCGCGGGGAAGCGGCGGTCCACGAGCACCTCCCCGGCCACCTCAACATAGGCGCCCGCGCTGGCGACGAGCCCGTCGAAGCCTGCGCCGCGGATGGCCCCGGGCAGCATCGAGACCGGCCGGCCGGTGCACAGGAACACCCGGTGGCCCGCCTCGCGTGCTGCCCGAACGGCACGCACGTGGCCTGCGGGCACCACGCCGTAGTCCGCGTAGGTGCCGTCCACGTCGAGGAAGACGGCGCGGACGGTGGCTTCGGCGGCGGGGTTCGGGGTGCCTGCGATCTCACTGCTTGGCTCGGCGCTCATGGCTCCGGATCATACCGGGACCGGCCCCTCCGGCCCCAAGCGGCGTTCTGTCCGTGACGCGGCCGTGCAGGACCTGGTCGGCGGAGTGGACGTGGCCGCCGTCCGCAGAAAACAGCTCAGGAAACGGCCGCGTGGAACGTCGCGATCCGTTCCCACATCGCCACGGGGTTGGAGTACATCGGCCAGTGCGCGCTGTAGGGGATCTCCGCGAGTTCCACGCCGCGGGCCGCCAGGTGGGGCAGGTAGCTCAGGGTCCGGTTCTGCTCGCCGTACATGAACATGCGGGGGCAGGGCATGCCCAGGAAACGCTCCATGAGGCCGGCATTGTCCGAAAGGTCCACCATGGACTCGAAGATGCCGCGCACCGCCCCGGCCCTGACCTTGTGACGGACACTTGCCGCGTACAGCCGGCTGGAATAGTGCGGCGCGCTGTAGTTGCGGGCCACGAAACCGGCGAAGAACTCCTCCGGATCATCGTTCGGATGCAGCAGGATCTGGCGGCTGAGGAAGCAGTCTTCCGGGGCGACATTCCCCTCGATGTCCACGAAGCTCGCCACGCGTTCCGGGACCTGGTCCGCAAGCACGAGGGCGGTCAGGCCGCCCATCGAATGGCCCACCATGTGGAAGCGGCCGATCCCCCGCGCATCCAAGGCGGCCAGTGCGGTGTCCACCAGGAAGGGGATGGAAATCCGACCGAGATCGTCGCAGCCGGACTCCCCGCAACCCGGGGCGTCGTAGGCGAAGAACGGCCGGCCCGCCACAGCAGGATGCACGGCAAAATCGGCGTAGTCCTCCTTGGTGGATCCGAAGCCGTGCAGGAACACGGTGGGGATGCCGTTGCCGCTGCCGCTGAGGCAGGAGAGTTTCACTGCTGTTCCCCGGACGCTGAGGTCCAGGTCGTGCAGCGTGGGCACGGTGTTTGCGGGCATTGACGGTCCTTTCACGGCATGTCCCGGACGGCGGCGAGCAAGCGCTCCAGCGCGGCCTCCAGGCTCTCGGTGTCAGTGGCGAAGGACAGCCGCACATGACCCTCGCCCGAGGCACCGAACTCGCTCCCCGGGCGGACCAGCACCCCTGCTTCGGCGAAGCGGGCGGCCATGGCATCCGAGCCGAGGGTAGTGTCGATGCGGGGGAACGCGTAGAAGGCTCCCTGCGGCCGGCGCAGGCTGACACGGGGTTCCGTGCCGAGTTTGGCCAGGACCAGGTCGCGCCGGGCCTGGTAGGACTCGCGCAGCTGTTCGAGGTCCTCTTCGCTGGTTTCCAGGGCTGTGAGGGCGGCGTCCTGGACGAAGGTGTTCAGGGGGCCGTTGAGCGTCCGGTGGATGAGCGAGACCGGATCGGCGAGCGCGGTCGGGGCAATGACGTACCCCAGCCGCCAGCCGGTCATGGCGTAGCTCTTTGAGAAGGTCCCGCAGACCAGCACCTGGCCGGGCACGCGCTCGAGGGAGAGGGCGGAGACGAACGGCACGCCGTCGAAGACGATGGTGCCGTACGCCTCGTCCGAGAGCAGCACCAGGTTGGGGTTCTCCAGGAGCAGTTCCGCGACGCCGAGCAGTTCGGCGGGGCCGTAGACGGCCCCGGTGGGGTTGCCTGGATTGCACAGCACCAGCAGGCGCGCATCCGCGGCTTCCCGGCGAAGGGCTTCCAGGTCCAGCGAACCGTCCCGGCGGGGCGGCACCCAGACAACCTCGGCCCCGGCCAGCGCGGCCTGGTCGGCGTACAGGGAGTATGTCGGCTCGGGGATGAGCACCTTGTCCCCGGGGTTCAGGAGCGCCAGGAACGCGGCACCGAGGGCGGCGCTGCCGCCGTGGGTCAGGACGACTTCGTCCGGCGTCGTCTGACGGCCCGTCCGCCCCGTGACATCCGCGGCGATCGCACCGCGGAGCGCCGGGGCTCCGGTCATCGGCGCATACCGTGTCCTGCCGTCCTTGAGCGCCGCAATGGCGGCGTCGACGACGGCGGGCGGGGTGCCGCCGTCGGGCTCCCCCATCGCGAGGGAAACGGCTCCCTCAACGGCCGCTCCCAGCGTGGCGGAGCGGCGGCTGGCCCGGGTGATGCGTTCGACGGCGACGGCGGCCCGGACCCCGGCGCTCACGCGTCCGCTCCGGAGGACACGCGCCCCGCCGGGTCGAGGTTGTAGATCTCCAGGGTGGACCGGCCGGCGGCAACTTCGCGCAGGATGCGCCTCTCGTCCTCGACACGCTGGTCGGCACGGTCGAGCACCGTGTCAGCGACACTGCCGGGAATCACGACGACGCCGTCACCGTCGCCGACCACGAGGTCCCCGGGCCAGACGGTGCGTCCGCCGACCCGGACCGGGACACCGAACTCGCCGGCGTAGTCCTTGGCGGTGCCGACGACGGTCACGGAGCGGGAGAACACGGGGAAGCCTATGGCGGCCTGCTCGGCGGCATCGCGAACTCCGCCGTCGAGAACGAGTCCGGCGATGCCGCGGTGCTGCGCGGCGGCCGCGAGGATCTCGCCCCAGTGGCCGTGTTCGGCACCCTGGAGGTCGACGACGAGGACGCTTCCGGCAGGGGCGGCGAGCACGGCGTTGTGGAGGGCGAGGTTGTCTCCTCCGAGGCCGTGCACGGTGAACGCCGGGCCGGCGACCCGCGCGCCCGCCCAAGCGGGCTTGATCCCCGGATCGCAGGCAACAGGCAACTTGGCCGCCTCGAAGAGGGTCGCTGCGGAGTGGCCGCGGGCGGCGTCTGGTGCGGTCATTTCAGGCCTTCTTCCATTGGAGGTCGTGGTAGCCGAGGCTGGCGCGGGCTTCCTTGAGGGTGGCGCCGGCCTTGACGGTTTCGACGATCCGCTCCTCGGTGGCTTCGATGCCTTCGGCAAGGTCCGCGACCTGGGCGGCGAGTCCGGCAGGGACCACGAAGGCGCCGTCGGCATCGCCGCAGACGACGTCGCCGGGGGCGATAGCAATACCGTTGATGGTGACTTCGCTGCCCACGGCGGCGAGCCGGACGCGGTCCTTGCCGGTGCGCATGTAGCGGCCGGCGCTGAAGATCGGGTACTCCTGGCCGAGGGATGCGGCGACGTCGCGGCAGACACCGTTGATGACGGTGCCGGCGATGCCGCGGACGGCCGCCACCTCCGTCATGATTCCGCCCCACACGGTCACATCGGTGCGGCCCTGGTTGTCGATGACAATGATCGATCCAGGCGGGACATCATCCAGGAAATCGCCCACGCTGCCGCGTTCCTCATCGGCAGGGGCGTACCGCACGGTGAAGGCAGGGCCGGTGGCGCGGAAACCGCAGGTCAGCGGAGCAATGCCGTGCAGGGCGCCTTCTACGCCGAGGGAATCCATGGCGTCGGAGATGGAGGCCGTCGGGAGGGCCGCGAGGCGGGCCACGACGTCGGGAGTTGCGGGGGTCATCAGTGTTCCTCGGTGGTTCCGGCCAGGCGGGCATCGCGCATGGCCTCGTGCAGGGGGATGCCGGCGCGGACGTCTGCCGCGATGGCCTTTTCACGCTCGACGACGGCCTGCGCCTTCGCGAGCACGTCTTCGGCGTGGGCGCGGGGAACCACGACGACGCCGGTCTCGTCCGCGAACACGACGTCGCCAGAGGCCACCATGGCGGTGCCGATCCGGACGGTTTCGCCGATGGAGCGCTGCTGGACACGCGTGCGCGCGGTGGCGGGGATGCGGCCTTTGGCGAAGACGGGGAAGCCGAGTTCGCGGGCTTCGTGGACGTCGCGGCATGCACCGTCGGTAACGACTCCGCGCACACCCTTGAGGGAGGCTCCGAGGCTGAGGATGCCGCCCCAGCTGGAGACGTCGGTGCGGCCGCCGTTGGCGACCACGATGACGCTTTCATCGGTGGCCCGGGCGACGGCCTCGGTGCCGAGGTGGGCGCCCGAGGGCCCCGGGAGGTAAGGCTCAAGTTCGATGGTGACGGCGTAGCCGACAATTTTCGGGTGCCCCCAGACCGGCAGGAAACCGCCCTGCCCCGGAGGCAGGCCCAGGGCGTCGAGGGCGTCCGACACTGCGGCCGAGTCCAGTTCCGCGTAGGAAGCCAGGAGTGAATTTTCGGTGGTCATGCCTCAAGTACAGCGCCTTCAATTGATACTGTGAAGGTCTGATCCTGTATGGCTGCAAGACGAAGGGAGTCTTGATGAGCGTCGAGGTGCGGCAGGCCCGCTATTTCATCGCCGTCGCGGAGGAACTGCATTTCGGCCGGGCCGCGGAACGGTTGAACATGTCCCAGCCCCCTCTCAGCCAGGCAATCCTGCAGCTCGAGCGCCAACTGGGCGCCACCCTGCTCAACCGTTCGAGCCGGTCTGTCACCTTGACGGAGACCGGGCGGCTGTTCCTCGAGGAGTGCCGGCTCCTGGCCTCGGCGTCCGAGCGGGCACAGGAAATCGCAGCAAAGGCCCAGGCCGGCCTCATGGGCACGCTCCGGATCGGCGCCGTCACCTCGGCCTTCAGCGAGACACTGCCGGCAGCGTTTGAACGCTTCAGCCGGACGCATCCGCAGGTGGAACTCCGGGCGATGGAAATCGACAGCCACCACGGCCAGGAAGCGCTCCGTCGGCGCGAACTCGATGTCGCCGTGATCCGCCAGACCGTCACGGGAACCCAGCTCCGGGCCACCCCCTTGCGCCGCGACCACTTCGTCGTCGCGCTGCCTCCGGACCATTCGGCAGCCGCCCGGAGTGGCGCGGTTGAGCTTGGAGACTTCCGGGACGAGCCGTGGGTCTGGCTGGTCCGGCAGGTCTCGCCGGACTACCACGACGAAATGACGGCGGCCTGCCGGCAGGCCGGATTCAGCCCGGAAGTCCGCCATCTGGCCAACTCGATCCACTCGCAGCTTGCCATGGTGGCCTGCGGCCTCGGGGTGACGCTTGCGCCGGAATCGTCTGTGCGGCCGCTCAAGACCGTCGCCTGGCGCGAACCAGCGCAGCGGGTGGACCTGGTGGAGCTCTCCCTGGTCAGCCGCGCGGATCGTGCGGAACCGCTCGTGGACCATTTCATCGACTGCGCACTGGCCCGGAACTAGCTCGGCCGGCCAGTCCCGCCGGCCGGCTGGCGCTTACGCCCCTTCGAGAAGCTGGCTCGTGGCCCAGGCGAGGTACTTGGCGGCATTGGCAACGGCGTCCGCGACGTCCGGTTCGCCGTCGCGCTTCTGCGCGATGTCAATGAGCTGGGCGGCGCCTTCGACGCCGTGCTTGGCGAGGTCTTCGGGCGTGACCGCGATGCGGCCTGCCACCACCAGCACCGGAATCCCCCGGTCACGCGCGGCATCGGCGAGGCCGATCGGGCCCTTGCCGCTCAGCGACTGGGTGTCGAGGGAGCCTTCGCCGGTGATCACCAGGTCGGCGCTGTCCAGCTGGGATTCCAGGCCGGTCAGTCCGGCAACCAGTTCGAAGCCGCCTTCCAGCTGCGCTTCCGTGAAGGCCAGGAACGACGCCGGGAAGCCGCCGGCAGCACCCGCCCCGGGGACGTTGGCATCCCGGCCGGTCGCTTCCCGCAGCACGGACGCCCAGTTGCGCAGGCCGGCGTCGAGCAGTTCGACGGCGTCCGCGTCCGCGCCCTTCTGCGGTCCGAAAACGTGCGCCGCGCCGTCGCTGCCGTAGAGCGGATTCCGGACATCAACGGCGATACGGAAGGTGGTCTTCGCCAGCCGCGAATCCAGTGCGGAAGTGTCGAGGGCGGTGACGTCAGCCAGCGAACCGCCGCCGAGCGGGACCACGTTGCCCGCGGCGTCGAGCGGCTTGAGGCCGAGCGCGCGCAGGGCGCCGCTGCCGCCGTCGGTCATGGCCGAACCACCCAGGCCGAGCACGATCTCGGTGGCCCCGGCGTCGAGCGCCGCGGCGATGAGCTGGCCGCAGCCGTAACTGTGGGCGCGCAGGGAGTTTTCCGGCGTCGGCTCCATGCTGGCCAGGCCCGACGCCTGGGCGGTTTCGATCACGGCAGTGGCGCCGCCGAAGGAGTTTTCGCGGATCGCCCACGCGGCGCCGACGGGCTTCAGGATGGGACCGGTGACGGCGTTGATGCGTTCCTCGTAGCCGGCAGCGACGGCGGCTTCCAGCGTTCCCTCGCCGCCGTCGGCGATGGGGAAGCGGGTGACGACGGCGTCCGGGTAGACGCGCAGCGCCCCTTCGGCGATGGCCGCGGCCGCCTCAGTCGCGGTCAGGGAGCCTTTGAACTTGTCCGGGGCGATCAGAATGCGCATGGGCCCTATCTTGCCATCCGAGGCAGACAGTATGAGCTGCGTTACGCCGTCGCACGCTCCCGCCCTGACGGCGGGGGTTAACGGCCTGTGATGACCGCACCAAATCTTCGGGATTTTGCACTACGATTGTGTCTACGGGGGAAATAGTAAGCATGCTTATTAATTCACGGAGCTTAGTTCACGGAGCGAAGATCGGCCATGAAAACCACCCGCGCCTCCCTGGTGGAGGCACTCCCCCTGACTATTCAGGCTTTCCAACTCAACTATCCCCACCTGAACCTGATTGGCGATTCGTGGTCCCTCACCTTGATGTGCCCGTGGATGATTCGCCCGCCTGGCTGCCAGTTCGACTGGAGTTCGCCGGACTTGGAGACAAGAATCGGCGGCCTGCTGGGACGCAAAGTGGTTCAAGTTGAAGCCGGCACCGAGGAACTGATCGACCCGGAATTCATCCTCGACGACGGGACGCGAATCAACATGTTCCCAGGCGATAATCCCCATCCATGGGCCATGGAACTTCCGGGCGTCGTCCTTATCGGCACAGGCCGGGAGTAGCTTCCGCTGCCGGCGCAGCCACCACCGCTCCAGCAGTCCCCGCCGACGCAAACGACTTAGCCGAACGCCGCTTCCCCAGCCAACGCTCCACCAAGCCGAGAAACCGCATGGACAGCGCCCAGTACGCCACACCGGCCGCCAGCGAAGCCAGCAAAGCCAGCAGGGGGCTGGTCCCGGAGAGCAGGGGGAAGACCAGCCAGTGCGTGAGGTAGATGTACAGCGAGGCGCTGGCCAGCAGGCCGACGGGCCGCCGAAGCACCACGGGCACCAGCAGGGTGGGCAGCCAGATCAGCAGGAGCACGCCGGCGATCACCGTGTTCTCCCGGAGCTGGTCACCGAAGAAGTAGCCCGGCACGGTCAGCACCACCAGTGCGGAGACCAGCAGCCGCTGCGGCAGGGACTTGGCCCGCGCGACCACCCAGCCGAAGGTGAATAGCCAGAACGTTGGCATCGGGTGCGGAAACTGCGGATCCACGATGTCGTACCGGCTGATCAGGGCCAGGCCTGCGAGCGCCAGCGGGAAGGCGAAGGGGAAGCGCCGTTCCAGCCGCCCGACCGACGGCACGGCCAGCAGCAGGGCCAGCCCCACCAGCATGTACACGAGCACTTCGATGAACCAGAAATGCCATTGGGTGGTTACTTCCTCCGGCCCGATCATCGAGTTCAGCAGGAAGATGTTCGCCACGGTGTAGTGATCGGTCAGCACGAACGCGACGCCGATGAACGCCACCGCCGGGATTACGAGCCGGCCCAGGCTGTGCAGCTGCCGCTTCAGCCTGCCGATCCCTTCGCCGCCCAGCTGGAATCGCGCGAAGTTGTACCCCGCCACGGCCATCAGGATGTGTGCCGAGCCCTCCCAGTGGAACAGCCCGATGTGCGTGGCCGCGATCAGGATGATGCCCACCGCGCGCAGCACGATGCCGCTCTCCAGCGGCGCGAACAGCCGCTTGGCCGGGGCGAACCGGCCCTTGGCGGGGACGGCTTCCCGCGGCACCAGGTCCCGTACCGGGGTGATGTGCCAGTCCGGCGGCAGGTGGCCGAGCGCCTTCTCCAGCCGGATGGACGCCGCCACATAGGACAGCGAATCCCCGCCCAGGCTGACGAAGGTGTCCCCGTCCGCGATGTCGTCCCGTTCCAGGGCGTCGGCGAAGATCGTGCGGGCGTCTTCCGGCCGCTTCGCCTTGCGCACGGCCCCGGGAGGTTCGACGGCGGCGGCGACCCGGCCGCCGTCGGGCAGTCCCTCAGCTGACCCGGCGTCCGCCAGCGCGAGCACCGCCGGATAGTCCGTCTTCCCGGTGGAGAAGCGCGGCAGGGCGGCGACGGCGTACATCTGAAGCGTCGCGCGCGGCAGGCCGAGGCCCTGGGTGACGATCTTTGCGAGCAGCTTGGTGTCGTGGTCACCCTGGACGGCGACCACGAGTCTTTCGTCAGAGCCTGCGGCGGCGGCGGTGATGCCGAGCTCGTGCAGCATGGTCTCGACCTGGCCAAGGTCGATCCGCAGGCCCACGATCTTCACGAAGCGGCTGCGCCGGCCGACCACCTGGTACAGGCCGTTGTCCTGGACGCGGGCGAGGTCGCCGGTGCGCAGTTCGGTGACGGTCCGGCCCAGTGCGAGGTCCCCGGGGCTTTGCGCGTAGCCGAGCATGACGTTCGGGCCGCTGTAGACGAGTTCGCCGACGGACCCGGCAACGGAGTCCAGGCCGGCAATGGAGTCCAGGCCGTCCACCGGGTCGATCCGGAAGGAGCCACCGGGCACCGGAACGCCGATGCTCGAGGGGTTTTCGGCGGCGAGCCCGGGCGGCAGGTAGGCCATGCGGGCGGTGGCTTCGGTCTGCCCGTACATGACGAACAGTTCCCAGCCGCGGCGCCGGCCAAGCTCGGCGTAGTGCTGCACCTTCTCCGGGGCGAGCCGGCCGCCGGCCTGGGTGACATAGCGCAGGGCCGGCAGTTCCATGGCGCCGAAGCCCACACGTTCCAGGAGCTCGAAAGTGTAGGGCACGGCGGCGAAGGAGGTCACCTGCTCGCGGCGCAGGAGGTCCCAGAAACAGGGGTCCACCACGGACAACTCGGTGAGCGTCAGGGCGGCTCCGCGGAGCAAGTGGCTGTTGATGACCGAGAGCCCGTAGCAGTAGGACATCGGCAGCGTGGTGGCGGCGCGGTCGTCGGGACCGATCCCCAGGTACGCCGCGATCGATTCCGCGTTGGCCTGCACATTGTCCTGCGACAGGCGCACCAGCTTGGGCGATCCGGTGGATCCGGAGGTGCTCAGCAGCAGGGCGAGCTCGGGGTGCAGTTCGTGGCGGCTGCCGGGGCGCCGCTCCTGCAGCACGGGTCCGCCGTCGGCTTCGGCGCCGGGCATGTCGGAACCGGAGGTCATGACTACGTCCGGATCGTAGGCGGCGACCAACGACTCGAGGGCGGCAGGCTTGTCCGCTGGCACGATCATCAGCGGGTGGCCGCCGGCGAGCGCGGCGAGGTAGCCCACCAGGGACGCGACGTCGTTCGCGGCGGCGAGCGCCACGAGGCGGCGGGTGGTGCCGAGCCGGGACGCGACGGCGTCCACGCGGCCGGCAAGGTCCTCGTAGCTGATGACGGTGCTGCCGGTGATGACGGCGGCGCGGTTTCCGAAGCGGGCAAGGCCCGAGACAAACGGGATCCGCGCGAGATCAAGGGGGATGGTCACCCGAGCGATTTTATAGGATAGCCTTAGCTAACTTCATTGGAGTTTCTGTAAGCGTCACCGCTCCAGTCACTGGCGTCACTTCACCACCACTGGCCACGCTGTTCGAGCGTCTCTTTCAGCAGATCGGCCCTGTCTGTGACGATTCCGTCCACGCCGCGGCCTTCACCGCCCAGATCCAGCAGCCGCTCCATCTCCGCGGGGTCGTTGACGGTCCACACGTGCACCTGCAGCCCGAGGCGCCGCGCCCTGCCCAGGAAGCCCGGGGTCAGCAGTTCCAGCCGGCCGTAACGGACCGGCACCTGGAGGGCGTCGACGTCGTGCATCACCTTCGCGAGCAAGCGGTCCGGCAGGATCGGACCGGCCAGGGCGAACACCGCGGTGAGGAAGATGCCCGCGGAGGACGCCGTGCGGCGGCTGAGGCGTTTCAGCACACCCCTTCGGCGGCGGTCGGAGAAGCTGGTGATGAGCACGCGCTCATGGGCGGCGCAGCGGTCGATCACGGCGGCGAGCGGCGCCACCGTATGCCGGTCTTTGACGTCGACGTTCAGCCGGGCGTCCGGGAATTCGCGCAGGATGTCTTCGAGCAGCGGGATGGCTTCGCGCCCGCCGATCTTCGCCCGGGACACCTGCGCCGCGCCCAGTTCACTGATCCGGCCGCGGGAGTCCGTGACGCGGTCCAGGGTGGCGTCGTGGAACAGCAGGACGGCGCCGTCGGCGGTGGCGCGGGCGTCCGTCTCCAGGTGTGTGATGCCGATCCCGACGGCGGTGCGGAAGGCTGCCGCCGAATTCTCCAGTCCCTCGCGGGAGAAGCCGCGGTGGGCCAGGGCGAGGGGACGGCTGGCGCCGTCGGGTCGCAGGAAATAGGGCAGCGGCTGGCTCACCCGGGTAGCGTAGCGCCTCAGCCCCGCGGGGTCAGCCTTCGGCGCGAACGATCTCCACGCCGTCGCCACAGTGCACCAGCGTGCGGCCGCGGCCGCCGTCGAGGTTCACCCACACGATGCTGTGGTCGCCGGAGACGGCGTCCACGAATCCGCGGTTCTCGTAGCCCGGCGCGAGCTTCACGCTGACGCGGTCGCCGCGGCGCAGCTGCTTCCAGTGTTCGGCCGGCTCGGCGCGGCGGATCGGCGCCTCGTACATGCCGCTCGTCTTACGCTTGGCCATGTTGTCCCCCTGAAGTGAGCTCTCAGATATGAGGCCAGCCTACGGGTGGGAGTTGAACGCGAGTTGGATTCCAGATGTGAGTTTCCGGTGAGCTTAATCGCGATTGGGAACACCCAGCCCGGGCGGCTCCGTTCAGCCCGGCGGTAAACCCGGGCAAACAAAAACAGCGGCGATGCGCACCCAGTCCTGCCGGAACATGGAGTCCTGTCCGCAATCCCGGCAGGAACGCACCGCCGCTGCGGCTTTTTGCTTGCCCTTGCGGGCTGTCCGCTGGAAGCGCGGGCCGCTAGATGATGGCGGCGCGCAGTTCCTTCGCAGCGAGGGCCGGGTCGGCCGCACCGTAGATGCCACCGCCGACGACGGCGACGTCAGCGCCGGCGCGCTGCACGGCAGCGATCGTGGTCAGGTTCACGCCACCAGCCACGGAGAACGGAACGCGGGCTTCTTCACCGGCGCTGAGGAGCACGTTGAGGTCGTAGCCCGGCTTGGCCTGCTCGTCCAGGCCGGCGTGCATCTCGACGAACTTGGCGCCCAGGGCGCGGACTTCCTTGGCACGGGTGACCTTGTCCTCGACGCTGATGAGGTCCACGACGACGCCCTTGTTGTGGGCCTTGGCAGCCTTGACGGCACCGGCGATGGTGGAGTCGTCGGCGGTGCCGAGCACGGTGACCAGGTCGGCGCCTGCCTTGAAGGCGATGTCGGCTTCAAGTTCGCCGGCATCCATGGTCTTCAGGTCGGCGAAGACGATCTTGTCCGGGTGGGCTTCCTTGATCGCGGTGATCGCGGCGAGGCCTTCGCTCTTCACGAGCGGGGTGCCGAGCTCGATGATGTCGACGTACTCGGCGACCTTGCCGGCGATGTCGAGGGCTGCTTCGGTGGAGAGGACGTCGATGGCGACTTGGAGCTTCATGGTGTTTCTCATTTCGTGTTCTGGAGTTGCGGGAGTCTTGGAGCGTGCGGGGGCTTACTCGAGGTTGGCGTGCCGGAGCCAGAGTTCCTCCGCCGGGGTGGCGTCCCCGTCCCAGAGGGTCTGGAATACGGCCTCGGCGGCCAGGAAGAGCACCTGCTCGAAGAGGCTGCCTGCGTACTGGCGGGACAGGCTGGAGCCGTGGTCCGTTTTCTGCGCGGCGGGAATGGTGACCACGACGTCGGCCAGTTCCGCGAGCGGGGAGGCCGGGTTGGCGGTGTAGGCGGCCAGGCGAGCGCCGGCTTTCGCGGCGGTCTGTGCGGCGCGGACCACACCGGAGGTGGTTCCGGAGCCGGAGGCAAGCAACAGGACGTCGCCCGAACGGATAGCCGGGGTGGTGGTGTCTCCGGCGATGTGCACGTCGAGGCCGAGGTGCATCAGGCGCATGGCGGCCATCCGCAGCACCAGGCCGCTGCGGCCGGCGCCGGCGACGAAGACCCGGTTGGCCGAACGCAGTTCCTCCGCGAGGCGGGAGAGCTGGCCGGGGTCGATTTCCGCGGCAGTTCCGGCAACTTCGTCCCCTACAAGGGAGAGATTCGCCGAAATCAGGCGGGATGTTTCTGTGTCCGATACGGTGGGCGCCACCTCAGCGGTGAGTGTCATTGCCGTGCCTCCTGTCCTGCTCGTGAAGTGCTTGTGGATCAATCGTCCCTTCCTGAACGGGTGAGCTGAACAGCGAGGATGGGCAGTGTTTGCTACCCGTTCGGACAGTCAGGCCGGGGCGGGACCGGCTAAGGTGGCTGAATGACTTCAGCGCAGAAGACTTTGGCCCAGAATTCCCGGACCCTGCTGGACGACGTTGCCGCCCTGGTGGACGCTCCCCTGATGGACATCGCCGAGCGGTTGCGCGAGGCGGTGCTGCCGTACGTCGGCAACAGCGCGCTCATCATCTTCACGGAGGACTGCACGGGCCGCCCGCAGAAGAAGGCCGGCGCGGAGGAGATCATCAGCCGCGTGTCCGTTCCGGAACTGGACCAGCTGCGCAGCCAACTCCCGGACCGCGAGCCTTGGGAGGGGACCGCGACCATCGGCGGCGCGGAGCACCCGGTCCTTGCCCTGTCTTCGGAGACCAGGGCCCTGGTCACCCTGACCGCCCCGCAGCTGCCGGCAGATCCGGCGGAGAGGGCGGAGTCCCTGCGGATGCTCGGCTACCTGTGGGGGCTGGCGGCCCGCAGGATCCAGGAGAAGGTGGCGGACGCACCGCCGTCGTACTTGCTTGAATCGCGCGCGGCATCGGCCGAGCGGCTGCGGGTCACGGCGGAACTGGTGGACCGGCACTCGACCACCCTCGAGACCCTCCTGGCGGCCCTGCGCTCCCAGGCCCTGGACGACGCCACGGCCCGCCGGAACGTCACCGACCTCGCCGTGAAGGCGCTCGTGGAACTGCGCACCATCAGCGACCGCACCACGGACCTGGTGGAGGAGCCCGTGGCCACGGCCTTCGAACGGCTGCGGGAGGACCTGCGGCCCCTCATGCATTTCAGCGGCATCGACGTGCAGTTCATCGAGCCGCCGGTCAACGGCCGCGCCCTGCCGGGCGAGGTGGCCCACGCGGCGCGGGCCATTGTGCGCGGGCTGGTGCTGGCGATCGTGGAGCAGCCGCAGGTGCGCCGTGTCCGCGCCCAGTGGGACTGCGACGGCGAGAACCTGCTCATCAACGTGCGCGACGACGGCCAGGGCGAACTGTCCGCGGATTCACCGAACATCACCCGGCTCGCGTCGCGGGTGGAAGCGCTGAACGGGCGGATGAACCTGGAGGTCATGGCGGGCTGGGGTGCCGACGTGCAGGTGGCCCTGCCGCTCGATCCGCCCTCGGCCCCGGTGGGCGACGCCGGGGGCTGGGGCCTGGCCGAACGGGAACTGGAAGTCCTCCAGCTGCTCTCGGCCGGTCAGCGCAACCGGGCGATCTCCGCGAAGCTCCACATCAGCGAGAACACGGTTAAATTCCACCTGCGGAATATCTTCCGGAAGCTCGGCGTAGGTTCACGCACCGAGGCGATCGCCCTCGCGCACAGCCACGGCATGCGGGCGCACTCCTAGGACCGGCGTTCCGGCCGGGCCTCACCCGACGAGGAGGGCCTCGATCACCTGGGCCACGCCGTCGTCGTCGAAATGCGGGGCCTGGTACCCCGCCGCGGTGATCGCTTCAGGATGGCCGCTGGCCATCGCGTAGCCGTGGCCGGCCCAGCGCAGCATTTCGATGTCGTTGGGCATGTCCCCGAACGCCACTACGTCCGCGGCCTGGATGCCCAGGGACGCGGCGTATCCGGCGAGGGTGACCGCCTTGTTGACTCCCGGCGCGGACATTTCCAGCAGCGCGGTGCGCGGCGCCGAATGCGTGGTTTCCACCAGATGCGCGACGACGGGCTGCACCTGCGCGAGGAAGGCGTCCGGGGTGCCGCTGCGGGTCACCGCCAGGAACTTCACGACGGCGTCCTCCGCCGTCAGCGTCCGGTGCAGGGGTGCGGGGGTGAAGTCAGCCAGCAGCTCGCTGGTGGGGTTCTCGATGAAGCCGGGTTCGAGGTGGAAGCCGGACACCGTCTCGGCGGCGAACAGGGCGTCGGGGCAGACCGACTTGATAAGGCGCCGGGCCTCGAACACTGCGTCAAGCCCGATCGCCTGGGCGGACAGCAGTTTGTCCTCGGCAAGGTCCCAGAGCACGGCGCCGTTGGAGCAGATCACCGTGCCGCTGTGGCCGAGCTGTTCCCGGAGCGGGTAGAGCCAGCGCGGCGGACGGCCGGTCACGAAGACCACCTCGATGCCGGCGTCGACGCAGGACTGGAATGCGCGGACCGTGCGGCTGCTGATCCGGCCGTCGTGGCCGAGGATGGTGCCGTCGATGTCACTAGCTACAAGCCGCATCTTGCAAGTCTACGGGCGGCGGAGTGCGGCTATTGCGTGGCGGCCAGGGCGTTCATCTCGGCGCGGGTGGGCGGGTTGGCACCGGCGCGGGACACGGTGACCGCCGCGGCACTGGCGGCGTGGGCCAGGATCCCGCGCAGGATTTCGGCCGGCATGGCCCGCAGGTCCTCGCGGTTCTGGGCACCGTCCAGGCCGCGGTCCACGATGCCGGACAGCAGCGCGGCCATGAAGGAATCGCCGGCGCCCACGGTGTCCGCCACCTTGACCTTCGGCGCCGGGACTTCGGCCTCGCCGGCGGCGGTGACGCCCCAGGGACCGGCCGAGCCGCGGGTGACCACCACCATGGCGGGGCCCTGGTTCCCGCCCAATGACAGCCAGCGCCGGGCGGAGTCGCGCACGTCCACGCCCGGGTAGAGCCATTCGAGGTCCTCGTCCGAGGCCTTCACCACGTCGGAAAGGGCTACGAACCGCTCGGTCCGCTCGCGCGCGAAGTCCTTGTCCGTGATGATGCTGGGGCGGCAGTTGGGGTCGAAGCTGATGGTTGCGTTCGGGTGGGCGTGCTCGACGGCAGCAAGCACCTCGGATGCGCCCGGTTCGAGCATGGTGGCGATGGAGCCTGTGTGCAGCAGCGAGGCGCCCTGCAGCATGAACGGCAGGCGTTCGGCCAGGCCGGGCAGCTCCCAGCTGAGGTCGAAGGTGTAGCTTGCGGCGCCGTCGTCGCCGACCACCGCGGTGGCCACGCTGCTGGGCTTGCCGTCCGGTGCGAACGGAACCAGCACCGAACTGGAGCGCAAGTGGGCCGCGATCGCATCCCCATAGGGGTCTTTTCCGAAGCGCCCGATGAATTGCACCGGATGGCCCAGGCGGGCCAGGCCCACCGCGACATTCAGCGGGCTGCCGCCCACGTGCGCCTCTTCGCCAGAGGTGCGCCGGACGACGTCCACCAGGGCCTCACCAATCACTGTCAGCATGGGCAACACTCTGCCAGAGCGGCCATGGCCGAACCAGAGCAGCCGTTCTGTTACTCGGCACCCGGGACGCAAGACCCGAAACTGCACGTTTTCCCATCTACGCCCGAGACGATTGCGCCAATAAGTTACCAGCGGGTAACCTACTGAACCTTGGGGGATGTGTGATGCGCGTCACCGATGCGCGGAAAACTTCTCATTGATTGGAACTGCCCTATGACAGTGCAAAAAGCCATGACCAGGCAAAAACGGTCCGTCCTGTCCGCCATCGCGGTCCTCGTGCTCTCGCTCCTCACCGGGGTAGGCAGCGCCTCGGCCGGAACCCTGGACGTCCCACCTCCAGGAGCCAACGACTGGGGCTGCAAACCCGCCGCCGAACGTCCCTACCCGGTGGTGCTGGTGCCGGGAACCTTCGAAAACATGGCGAAGAACTGGAGCACACTGTCTCCGGTCCTGAAGAACGAGGGCTACTGTGTGTTCGCGCTCAACTACGGCGAGTCCAACGGCATCGATGCTTCGGGCCCCATCGAGGACTCGGCGGCAGAGCTCGCCTCGTTTGTCGAAGCCGTCCTCGCCGCCACCAAGGCAACCAAGGTGGACATCGTGGGCCACAGCCAAGGCGGGATGATGCCGAGGTATTTCATGGGATTCCTGGGCGGCGCCAAGAAGGTCCACCACCTCGTGGGCATTTCGCCATCGAACCACGGGACGGAGGGCCTCATCCTTCCTCCCCCGGAAGGCTCGCCGTCCGAAATGCTGCTCTTCGAGCCTTTCTGCCAGGCGTGCATGGACCAGGAGGCGGGGTCGGCTTTCCTAACGAAGCTCAACTCCATTGGCGACACTGTCAAGGGACCGGCATACACCGTCATTTCCACCGTCCATGACGAGGTGGTGACGCCTTATCAAAGCCAGTTCCTGTCAGGCAGCACGGCGCAGGTCAGCAACATCACCCTGCAGAACCGGTGCCCCTTGGATCCGATCGAGCACGACCAGACTCCCAATGACCCGGTGGTGCACCAATGGGTCGTGAATGCCCTGGCACAGGCCGACGGACCTGCCGATCCGGGTTTCCGCCCGGCCTGCCTCTAGGCAGGACGCCCCGGGGAGGTCCCGGTCAGCTCAGCAGCCTCTGCACCAGCTCGCGGCATTTCTTATAGGCCGCAGCGCGGGGATCGATGAGGTCGTAGTGGTTGCCCGGGACCTTCAGCAGCTGGGCCGCACCGCCGGCTGCGATCGAGGCGTTGACGTAGCCCTCGGACAGGCTGGTCGGAACGTCCTCGTCGTCCATGGCGTGGACGGCATATACGGGAATGCTAAGAGGCACGCACTTCATCGGGTCGGCGTAAATATGCCGCTTGGGGTACCTGACGGAGTCCCCGCCCATGAGGTTGTCCACCGCGCCGTTGCTGAGGTTGAGGCGCTCGGCCTCGGCCAGGTTCAGCACCCCGGACTGGCTGACGACCCCGCTGAGCTGCACCGCGGCGTCGTCCCCGTTGCGCACCAGCTGCCGGTCGGCGTCGGGGGTTCCGATCTTGTCGAGCTTCCGCCGGCCGGCCGCCCACACAGCGAGGTGTCCGCCGGCGGAGTGCCCGAGGGCCACCACCTTGCCGAGGTCCAGGCCGTGTTCGGGGGCCACGTCCTTGAGGTGGTCGATGCCGCTGAGCACGTCCTCGAAGGTATGCGGCCAGCCGCCGCCGTTGCCCGCCCGCCGGTACTCCAGGTTCCAGGCCGCGATGCCGTGCGCGGCAAGGTCCCTTGCGAGCGGTTCGCCCAGCTCTGCGCCGTATTGCGAACGCCAGTACCCGCCGTGGATCACCACGGCCACGCCGTGGCATTTGACCGGCCGGTTCCCGTTGGGGGAGTGCGCGGGTTCCGGTAGGAAAAGTTCGGCCCACTGGCTGGGGTGCTCGCCATAGTGGTACTTCTGCCGCTTCACTGCGTGCCTCCTTTGCGGCTTCCCGTCAGTAAGACCTTTGCTCGGGTCCTTCAAAAAGCTGTGCTTCAAGAGCCTCCCCTGAGCCTACAATGCATTTCGCAGCGGCGGCGGGATCCGCCGCCGGGCCGGGGCCGGGGCGGATGCCGTGTCAGTGCCGCCCCGTAAGCTTGGGACCATGGCTAGCAATTGGGAGAGGCTGGATCCCCAGCTGCGCGAATCGGTGCAGGCGAACGTCGGGATCTACGAACGCGTGCGCCCGGCGTTGAAACTCATCACACGCGATGTGCTGCTCACGCTGCGGGACATTCTGAAGAACAGCGACTCCGTGCCGCTGTTCGTCACCGGCCGCACCAAGACCGTTGATTCATTCCGCGAAAAGATCTCCCGCACGGACGAACCGCTGGAGCCGGGCGGGCCGCGGCCGCTGAAGTTCCCGGACCCGTTCCGCACCCTCAACGACATGGTGGGCATCCGCGTCATCACCAAGCTACCCGCGGAGAACGCCGCCGTAGCCAACCTCATCAAGCGCCAGCGCCAGCTGTTCGACTGCCGCGGTGACCGCGAGAAGGACATCGGCTCCATCGAGTCCGGCACCTACGGCTACTCCAGCCGGCACCTGATCCTGCGCACCATCCAGAACGAGTCCGTGAAGGCCTACCAGCAGATCTTCAACCCGGAGCTCCCGGCCAACGGCAGCTACTTCTTCGAGTGCCAGATCCGCACGGTGTTCGCCCATGCCTGGAGCGAGATCGAGCACGACATCCGCTTCAAGGCCGAGGACCCCCGGGCCTGGACCCCGCATTTCGACCGCCAGTTCACCGCCACCGCGGCCATGCTGGAAACGGTCGAAAGCGCCTTCGCAGACCTCAATGAGCGCTACGCCGAGGTCCGCAGCTACTGGGACCTCGAGGGCGAAGGCTCCACCCCGCTCACCCCCAACCGGGTCCGCGATGTCTGGCGGACCCTCCTTCCCCACGTTGACCGTAAGGTTGATGACGACTGGGGCTGGGCCGCGGAACTCCTCGCGGCGCACGGGCTGAAGCAGACCGTGGAACTGGCCGGGCTGCTGAGCGCCAACCGCATCACGGAGGTCCGCAAGGCCCTGGACCACCGCTACTCCCCCGGGCCGGACCGCCTGCTGGACGACCTCCTCCTGTGGGAGTACGGCACCGGGCATATCGAGCTGACCGCCGAGGCGGCCGACGTCGTCCCGCACCCGCGGCGGGACAGCCTCCAGCGGCGGCTCAAGCAGATCGAGCGCTACCGCCAGACCCAGAAGTAACGATCCACCGACCCCAGTTAGGCCCCGTTGACACCGCCCGCCGCACCGCCCGCCACCCCTGAGCAACTCCAGTCCCTGCGTTTCACCCTGCGCTCCCCGCGCCGGCTCAAGACCGAAACACTGGCCGCCCTGGTGGTCGCCCTGGCCCTGATCCCGGAGGCCATCGCGTTCTCGGTGATCGCCGGCGTCGATCCGCGGATCGGGCTGTTCGCGTCCTTCACCATGGGCATCGTCACGGCGATCGTGGGCGGCCGGCCGGCCATGATCTCCGCGGCCACCGGCGCCGTGGCGCTCGTGATCGCCCCGGTGATGAAGGAGCACGGCATCCACTACCTGATCGCCACGATCATCCTGGCCGGCGTCTTTCAGATCATCCTCGCGGCGCTCGGCGTCACCCGGCTGATGCGGTTCATCCCGCGCTCGGTCATGGTCGGCTTCGTGAACGCCCTGGCGATCCTGGTGTTCATGGCACAAATGCCCGAGCTGAGCGGCGTGCCGTGGATGGTCTATCCGATCGTGGCGGCGGGCCTGCTGATCGTGTTCACCCTGCCGAAGATCACGACGGCGGTGCCCGCGCCCCTGGTGGCGATCGTGCTGTTGACCCTGGCCACCGTCCTGGCGGCCATCGACGTGCCCACCGTCAGCGACAAGGGCGAGCTGCCGCAGAGCCTGCCCGGCTTCTTCTTCCCGCAGGTTCCGCTGACGTGGGACACCTTCCGGATCATCGCCCCGTACGCCTTGTCCATGGCCTTGGTGGGCCTGCTCGAATCCCTTCTGACCGCCAAGCTGGTGGACGACATCACGGACACCCGCTCCAACAAGACCCGGGTGTCCTGGGGCCAGGGCGCCGCGAACATCGTCACCGGCTTCCTGGGCGGACTGGGCGGCTGCGCCGTGATCGGCCAGACCATGATCAACGTCAAGGGCTCGGGCGCCCGCAGCAGGCTGTCCACCTTCCTGGCCGGAGCGTTCCTGCTGGTCCTGGTGGTGGTGCTGGGCGACGTGGTGGGCATGATCCCGATGGCGGCGCTGGTGGCCGTGATGATCTTCGTTTCGCTGATCACCTTCGACTGGCATTCGATCCGCCCGTCCACGCTGAAGCGGCTGCCGAAATCGGAAACCGGCGTGATGCTGGTGACCGTCGCGGTGGTGGTGGCGACGCACAACCTGGCCATCGGCGTCGGCGTCGGAGTGCTCGCCGCGATGGTGCTGTTCGCGCGGCGGGTGGCGCACTTCGCCACCGTGGAGCGGACGGAACTGGACCTCAACGGCGAAACCGTGGCCACCTACACCGTGGACGGCGAGCTCTTCTTCGCCTCCTCCAACGATCTCTATACCCAGTTCGACTACGCCAAGGACGCCGATGACCGGATCGGCCGCGTGGTGATCGACCTGCACGCCTCACACGTCTGGGACGCCTCCACCGTGGCCGTGCTGGATTCGGTCACCGAGAAGTACCGCAACCACGGCCGCGAGGTGGAGTTCATCGGCCTCAACGCGGCCAGCGTGTCCATGCGCGAACGGCTGGCGGGGAAGCTGGGCTAGCCTCCCCGCCATCCGCCGTCGGGCACGGAACCGCTAGGACGCGAGGCGTTCCCGGCGCACTGGCTTCCATCCCTGCCGCGGCACCGCGGCGCGCAGCGAGCGGGTGTAGGGGTGCACCGGGTTGGCGAGCAGCTCGGCCGTGTTGCCGGCGTCGACCACCCGCCCCTGTTCCATCACGATCATCCGCTCAGAGACTTGGTTGACCACAGCGAGGTCATGCGAAATGAACAGGTAGCTCACCTCGCGCTGGGCCCGGATGTCGCTGAGCAGGTTCAGGATCTGCGCCTGGATGGAGACGTCCAGCGCGGCCACCGCCTCGTCCAGGACGATCACCGCAGGGTCCGCGGCCAATGCGCGGGCGATCGCCACGCGCTGCCGCTGCCCGCCGGAAAGCTGGTGCGGGTGCTTTCCGAAGAACGGGGCGGCAAGGCCCACGCTGTCCAGGATTTCCTGGGCCTTCAGCTTCAGCTCGCGCTGGCCCGGGTTGCCGGGAGCGTGCAGCGCCAGGCTCGCCCGGACGGTGTCCCCGATGCTTTGCCGCGGATTGAGTGAGGAGTACGGGTCCTGGAAGACGTACTGTACCTCCCGGGCCCAGCGACGGCGGTCGGCCAGGCTCCGGGCGCCTTTGTTCCGCGCTTCGCCGCGGACGCTGAGCTCGCCTCCGGTGACCGTTTCCAGTCCCACGAGCATGCGTGCCACCGTGGTCTTCCCGGAGCCGGACTCCCCCACGATCGCCAGGCATTCGTTAGGGAAGAGCTCGAAGGACACATCGTCGACGGCGACAATCGGCTCGCTCTTCATGCCTTTCGGGGCCGGGAATTCCTTCCTCAGGTTCCGGGCAACAACCAGTGCTTCGGTGTTCATGCTTCCGCCTTCAGTTGTTCATGGATGTCCCGGTTGTAGCGCAGCACCGGGAGCCGGTCCAGCCGTTCGTCGATGCTCGGCCGGGCGCCGAGCAATTCGATCGTGTACGGGTGGCCGGGCGATTCGTACACGTGGGCGCCCTGTTCCACGATTTCCCCGGCGTACATCACGGCAAGCCGGTCGCAGCACGCCGCCGCCAGCTCGAGGTCGTGGGTGATGAACAGCAGGGACAGGCCGCGGGCGCGGCGCTGCTCGTCGAGGATCGCCATCACGTCGGACTGCGCGGTGACGTCCAGCGCGGTGGTGGGTTCGTCCGCGAGGATCAGCCGCGGCTCGGCGAGCAGGACGCTGGCGATCATGACGCGCTGCAGCATGCCGCCGGAGAGTTCGTGCGGGTACTGGGTGAGGCGGCGTTCGGGGTACCGCACGCCCACCTCGTCCAGCAGCGCCACGGCCCGGTGCTCCACCTCGTCCCGCGTCAGGCCGCGGTTGCGCACGAGTTCCTCGGTGAGGAAGTCGCCCACGGTGTGCACAGGGTTCACGTGCGCCCGCGGGTCCTGGAAGATCATGCCGATGTCCATGGAGCGGTAGCTGCGCAGCTCGGACGGGGTCATGGACAGGACTGGTGCGCCGTCGAAGGTGATCGATCCGGACACCTCGAAGGCGGGGTCGAGCATCCGGGTGATGGCCCGGGTGGTCAGGGACTTGCCCGAGCCGGACTCGCCTACCAGGCCCAGCGCCTCGCCCTTGGCAATGCTGAAGCTGACGCCGTTGAGCAGCGCCTGGGACTGGTGGCGGGTGTGCAGGACGGCACGGACGTTGTCCAACGCCAGCAATGCTTCGCTCATCGCATGCTCCTCGCAGCTGTGGTCAGGCGGTCGCCGATGACGGTGACGCACCAGACGATCAGGATGATCAGGACGCCGGCGGCGATCGCCTCGGCAGGGTGGCCGCGCAGCACGGAATCGAAGCCGCTCTTGACCATGAGGCCCAGGTCGGCGGTGGGCGGCTGCACGCCAAGGCCCAGGAAGGACACGGCCGCGAGGTCGATCACGGCGAAGCCCAGGGAGGAAATCGCCTGGGCGATCACGATGCCCTGCACGTTCGGCAGGATCTGGGTGAAGGTGATCCCGGCCCCGGACTGGCCCTGCAGCCAGGCCGCGGACACGTAGGGCAGGTTGCGTTCCCGCAGGCCCGCGCCGCGCACAACTCGTGCGACATACGGGATGTAGGCGACCGCCAGGCCTGCCACTACGGTGAACAGGCTCGGGCCCCAGATCGCCACCGAAATGAGGGCGAACACGATCCCCGGAACCGCGAAGAGGATGTCCAGCACCCAGCTAATCACGGTGTCCACCCGGCCGCCGCACCATGCCGCCACGAGGGCAAGCACGGTGCCCACCACGGTCGAGAGGAGGATCACCAGGCCGGGCCCGGCGAGGGTGACCCGGGCACCCCACATCAGGCGGGACAGGATGTCGCGGCCCAGGGCGTCGGTACCCAGGGGGTGCTCCGCCGTCGGGCCGCTCAGCGCTGCCAGCAGGTCCGGGAAGTCCGGATCATAGGGCGCCAGCAGCGGCGCGAACGCCGCGGACAACGAAACGAACAGCAGGACGAGCGCGGCAGCGGAGCCGGCCAGGCCCAGCCGCTCGTAGCCCTTCTGCAGGAATCCGGGCTGCCGGGCGGCCACGGCCGGTGTTTTCACGGTCTTCTCCATGCTGATGGTCATTGCCGGCTCCCCAGGGCGATTCGCGGATCGATGACGGTGTACAGGAAATCGACCACGGCGTTCACCACGACGAACGCCACGACGAGCACCAGGATCACCGCCTGAACCACGGCAAAATCGCGCTGCAGGATGGCCCGGACCAGCAGCGAGCCCAGTCCGTCCAGGGCAAACACGTTCTCCACCACCACGGCGCCCGCGATGAGCGTTGCCACGGTGAGGCCCATGACCGTGGTGATGGGGATGAGCGCGTTGCGCAGGACGTGCCGGCGGACGATGACGCCCGGGGCAAGCCCGCGGACCTTTGCAGTCTGGACATGCTCCCTGGTGCGTTCCTCGTTGACGGCGGCCTTGGTGATCCTGGCCAGGTAGGCCGCGCTGGCCACGGCGAGCGCGATGGCCGGCAGGATGAGGTGGACCAGGGTGTCGAGTCCGCCGGAGCCGACCCCGAAGGTGGGGAACCAGCCGAGCCCGACGGCGAAGACGCTGATGAGCGCGACGCCGATGACGAACACCGGCGTGGACAGGCCGATCGCCGCGATCGTGGAGATGATGGTGTCCACCCAGCGGCTCTTGAGGGCGGCGAGCATGCCGGAACCGACGCCGACGACGGCGATCAGCACCGCAGACAGCGAGACCAGCGCCGCGGTGGTGCCGATCCGGCCGGACATCAGTGCGGTGACGTCCTGCCGGTAGACGATCGAGCTACCGAGGTTGCCCTGGAAGATGTCGCCCAGCCAGCGGAAGTACCGCACAAAGAACGGGTCATCGAAGTGGTACTGGGCGGTGACGGCGGCGACCTGTTCGGGCGTGCCGCCGCGGGGGCCGAGGACGAAGGCCAGCGGGCTTCCCGGTGCCAGGTACATCATCCCGAAGACGATGAACGAGGTCACCAGGAGCACCAGCAGCAAGCCTCCCAACCTCCTGAGAAGGAAGGAACGCATGGACACCGGCTATTTCACCCCGCCGATGGTCGCGGCCCACGGGTAGTAGAGGTAGGAGAACGACGCCGTCGCCCCGGAGATGCGCTTGTTCTGCACCACTGTGTTGGGCTCGTAGGCCAGCGGGATGCGCGGGTTGGCTTCGGTGACCTTCTTCTGCGCCTCGACGAGGAGCTTGGCGCGCTCCTTGGTGTCCTTCGCCGAGACGGCCTTGTTCAGCACGTCGCTGGCCTCGTTCCAGTTGATGTAGTTGCTGTTACCGCCGGCGCGGAAGATCTGGTAGACGTCCAGCGGGTCGGCGAAGTTGCCGTAGTAGGTGGTGAAGAAGCCGTCGATTCCCTTGCGGGCGGCGGGGTCGAAGTACAGGTTGCCGAACTGCTCCACCGGGATCACCTTGGTCTCGACCTTCAGGCCGAGGGCGGCGCCTGCGGCCTGGAACAGGTTGGCGGTCTGTTCGTGGACCGCGGAGCTGCCCTGCACGCCGAGCACGATGCTGCCTTCCTGGGGGCCGGCCTCGGCGAGGAGCTGCTTGGCCTTTTCGATGTTCGGCGCGGTGGAGAATTCGGAGTGGGCCTTGGCGAAGGCGTCCTTCTCGTAGCCCCAGTAGTCCGGGCCCACCAAGGTGGGTGCCGGGATGGCGGCATCCTGGAACACCACCTTGGCCAGGGCGTTGCGGTCGATCGCCAGGGACAGCGCCTCACGGACCAACGGGTTCGCGAACGGGCCGGATTCGCTGGTGGCGGCCAGGGTCCAGAAGACCAGGGACTTGCCGTGCGTCAGGGTGACCTTGTCGCTGTGTTCCAGCTGCGAGATGCCAGCCGGGGGCAGGTAGAAGTACTGGCCGTCGATGTCGCCGCTGCGCAGGGCGTTCACGGCGGTGGATTCGTCGGCGATGAAGCTGAAGCTGAGGTCCTTCACGAGGGGAACCAGCTTGCTGTCCCAGTACTTGGGGTTCTTGGTCAGCTCGATGCTCTTGCCCGGGGTCCACTTGGCCAGGGAGAAGGGGCCGGTGCACTGCAGTTTGCCCTCGGGTGTGCCGAAGGCCTTGCCGGCGGCTTCGGCGGCCTTCTTCTGCACGATGGCCCCGGCTGCCATGGCCATGCCCTGCTCGAAGAGGACGTCCGGCCTGCTCAGTTTCACGGTCACTTCACGGTCGCCGGTGGCCTTGACGGACTTGACGTTCCGGAAGTAATCGCTGAAGTAGGCCACCGCATCGCCGGTCTGGCGGCTCAGGGAGAACGCGACGTCGTCGGCCGTCAGGGGGCTGCCGTCCCAGAAGGTGACGCCCGCGCGGATCTTGTACACCAGGGTGGTGTCATCCGGCGACGTGACGCTCTCGGCGAGGCCGGGCTCGATCGAGAGCTCGGGGGTGAGGCGCATGAGGCTTTCGCAGAGGTTCGCGGTGACCGTATTCTCGGCGTAGTTGTAGCCGATCATGGGGTCGAGCGAGAGCGGCTCGTACGGCAGGTTCCAGGCCACGTGGTCCACGGCTTCGGTGCCGCGCGGCGTGGTGGTGGCCAGCTTGGACAGGTCCGCGGCGGGCTTGGCGGCGTCGGGCTTGCTGTTCGGCGCGCCGCAGGCTGACAGTGCCAGTGCGGCGGCCGCGAGGACGGCGGCGCCGGTCATCATTTTTCGGGAAGACAAGACGAGAACTCCTTTGTTGACGTGTTGTTGGGGGAAGCTTCAGGGCGCTTCAAGACAGCGGCAGCAAGGCCGCCGCAGGCACGGGATCCGTTTCGAGCAGCTGCCCATGGCGGAACACCTTGAGCGGTGCGGGCCGGTCGGCCACGAGCTGGGCCAAGGATTCCGCCCGGAATTCCAGCCGGGTGGCTGCGTCCGGGCCGGTCCAGCGGGCGAGGTCGTCGATCCCGAGCATGCGCCCGCCCGCGGTGGAGGCGAGCGCATAGCAGCGCTCCAGTTCGGCGTCGGTCACCGCGCCCGTGCGGTAAGCCAGCAGGTGCGCCCGGTCCACCATGCTGCCGGTGCCGAACGGCGTCCAGGCGTCCCGGACGCCGTCGGAACCGACAGCCAGCTGCACCCCATGGACGGCGAGCAGGCCGATGTCCGGAACCGGGTCGGAACCCAGCGCGCACGTGGTGATCCAGATGCCGGCGTCGGCTACCCGGTCCAGGGTCTCGCGTTGTGTGGGCGCGGCGTCGTCGGCGAGGGCGAAGGCGTGGCTGACGGTGACCTTGCCGCGCATTCCGGCGGCGACCGTTCGGGCCGCGATCTCGCGGATCTGGGCCAGCCCGGATTCGCCGCGGTCGTGCAGGTGGATGTCGAGGTCCCGCCCGCTGCGTTCGGCGAGGCCGAACACGGCGTCAAGGTGGCCGCCCAGGTCGCCCTCGAGGCCTACCGGATCGATGCCGCCCACCACGTCAGCGCCCGCGTCCAGGGCCGCGGCCATCACGTCCAGGGTGCCGGGGTTGCCGAGCAGGCCGAACTGCGGGAACGCCACGATCTGAACCGTGAGTTCTGGGATCCGCTCGGCGGCGGCCCGCACTCCCTCAACGTTGGCCGTTCCGAGTTCGCTGGAAACGTCCACCTGTGCCCGCATGGCGAGGGTTCCGTTCGCCACCGCGGTGCGCAGCAGCCCGTAGGCACGCTCCTCCACGCTGCGGGTGTAGCTCCGCTGCGTCTCCAGGTCGTTGGCGATGAAGTCCCGGAGCCCAAAGGCGTCCCGGCGCGACAGCCATGCGCCGCCCCAGCTCGACTTGTCCGGATGGATGTGGGCATCGACCAAGGCCGGTGCCGCAACCGTCGAAGCGTCCGCTTCGGAAAGACCGCTCATGAATGGTGAACTCCCTTGTTCATCAATAGTCCGCTGATCGGGAAACCCGTTCATCAAGGAACCCGCAGGTCCCGCGTCTTGCGCTGAAGCGCCTGCCGCGAGAACATGGGTCAGATGGTATGACGTCTGATCGTAAGAGGTCAATGGGTTATGGAAACATTGGAACCGTGAAGCCAATCCAGCGAATTTCACTCGTCGACACGATCGTCGACCGGCTGCAGTCCGAGATCAGCTCCGGAAACTGGCCCGTGGGCACACGGATTCCGGCGGAGAGCGAGCTGACGAAGGTGCTCGGCGTGAGTCGGCCCTCGCTGCGCGAGGCGGTGCGCTCGATCGTGCAGCTTGGCCTGCTCGAAATCCGGCAGGGCGACGGCACCTACGTGGTGGCGAGCGATGCGAGCGAGGTGGCGCTCCGCCGCATGCTCAGCGAGGCGGACACCCGCGAGGTGCTGAGCGTGCGCCGCGCCCTGGACGGCCTGGCGGCGCGCGATGCCGCGCTGAACCGGACGGACGCCGAGGTGGCGGCACTGGAAGGGCACCTGAAGAAGCGCAGGGAGGCCGTCACGCGGGAGGACCTGGAGGCGTTCGTGGACCACGACGTCGCCTTCCACATCGGCATCGCCACTGCCTCGCACAACCGCCTGCTCGCGGGCATCTACGCCAGTTTCGACACCTCGCTACGGCTGTCCGTGGGGCCCAATTCCTGCATGTCGGACAACACCGACGAAGTGCTGGACGAGCTGCATTCGAGGCTGATGCTTGCCATCAAGGAACGCGACCCGGAGGGTGCGGCAGCGGCGGCCCTCGGCCTCCTGGACCGCAGCGAGGCCATGCCGGACACGCCGCGGGACTAGGTCGCGTTAAACGAGCCAAGCCGGCACCGCGTTGCGCGGTGCCGGCCCATTCATTGACGGGTGTTCAGCCCTCCCGGCGGCCGTTCACCAGGCGCGGGACGCCCAGCGGGTTGTTCTCGCGCACGGCCTCGGGCAGCAGGTGCTGCGGGAAGCCCTGGTACGCCACGGGACGCAGGAAGCGTTCGATCGCCGCCGTTCCCACCGACGTGCTGCCGGCCGCCGTCGTCGCCGGGTACGGTCCGCCGTGCTGCTGCGCGTAAGTGACCGAGACCCCGGTGGGCCACTGGTTCCAGAGCACGCGGCCGGCCTTGCGGGCGAGGACCTCCACGAGCCCGGCCACATCGCAGGTGTCCGTGCCGTGGATCGTGGCGGTCAGCTGCCCCTCGAACGTTTCGGCGAGCTCCGGAAGCCGGGACTCGTCGTCGTACTCCACCACGACGGCGGTGGGGCCGAAGCATTCGGCTTGCAGTGCGTGCGGCTCGGCGAGCATGTCCGCGGCGGTGGTGAGCAGCAGAGTGGGGGCTGGCGGATCGGCCAGCGGCTCCTCGCCCTGGGCCAGGACTTCCAGGCGCGGATTAGCCTGCAGGCCTTGGAGGACCTCGGCGTAACCGGACTGGATGCGGCTGTTGAGCAGCGGCGCGGCGGCGGGCAGGGCGGCAGCGCGCAGGGCCTCGACCATGCCCGAGGAGGCGGGAACGAACAGCGTGCCGGGCTTGGTGCAGAACTGTCCGGCGCCCATGGTGAAGGAGCCCACGAAAGCCTCGGCGATTTCCGGGCCGCGTTCGGCCGCCGCGGCCTCGGTGACGAACACGGGGTTGTTGCTGCCCAGTTCGCCGAAGAACGGGATGGGCTCTGGCCGGGAACTGGCGATGTCGAACAGGGCGCGGCCGCCCGGGATGGAGCCGGTGAACGCGCCGGCTTTGATGCGCGGGTCCTTCAGTGCGGCGGCCCCCGCCGCGGTTCCGGTGATGAGCGCGAAGGTCCCCTCCGGTGCCCCGGCGGCAGCCAGGGCTGAAACCACGACGGCGGCCGTCGCCTTGGACAGCTCCGGGTGGCCGGAGTGCGCCTTGAGGATCACGGGGTTGCCTGCGGCGAGCGCCGAGGCGGTGTCGCCGCCGGCCACGGAGAAGGCAAAGGGGAAGTTGCTCGCGGCGAAGACCACCACTGGGCCCACAGGCACCAGCAGGCGGCGCAGTTCCGGGCGGGGTGCGCCCATGGGCCAGTCGGGGTCGGCGTGGTCGATCCGCGCGTCCAGGTAGCCGCCGTCGCGCAGCACCTCGCCGAAGAGGCGCAGCTGGAAGGTGGTGCGCTTGAGTTCGCCGCGCAGGCGGGCCTCGGCGAGCCGGGTCTCCTGCTGCGCAACGGGCACGAGCTGCTCCGCGGCGGCATCAAGGGCGTCCGCGACGGCGTCCAGCAGAGCGGCGCGTTCCGCGGGGCGGAGGGCGGCCAGGGGTGCCGCGGCGGCGTGGGCGGCAGCGAGGTGCTGTTCGAGCTCGGCTTCGGTGGTGGCGGCAGCGGTGCCGGCAGTGGTGGTGCTCTGGGTGATCGCGGTCATCGCGGTCTCCTTCCGTTGAGGTCTCGGGTACTGGGTCAAGCACGGGGTCGCGGGAACGCTGCGGGGTCGCTGGAACGTTCCGGCGACCCGGCAGTTCTCCGGCGAATTCGGGGCTGTGTGCCCGGCACGGTCAGTCGAGGGCAGCCAGTTCCCCGATGCCCACAGGCGCGGCGAGGGGGCGTTTGGCACTGGCGGCGAGGGATCCGGCGTCGGGCGCTTCACCCGGACCGGCGCCCAGGCACGCGGCCGCGAATCCGCAGACCCGGCCCTGGCACCAGCCCATCCCGGCGCGGGTGAAGGACTTCAGGCTGCGGACGTCGCGGGCACCCAGCTCCTCCCGGGCCTCCGTGATGTCGCCGGCGGTGACTTCCTCGCAACGGCACACGGTGGTGTCCGGGGTGAGCCAGTCCTGCCAGGCGGCGGGCACCGGATGTGCCTGGTGCATGGCCTGCGCAAAGCGGCGATGCCGGACGATGGCGGCAGGCTGCTTCACGGGGACACCCGAGTCCGGCCGGGCGGCCGCGGCCCCGGCGGCGAGGCCTTCCAGGACGGCCAGTGCCGCTCCCCCGACGCCGGTCACCTCCCCCGCGAGGTAAACCCCGGGAACGCTGGACTGCTGCCGTTCGTCCACCACGCCCACCAGGGAGCCGTCGGCGTCGAGCCGCGTGTCCACACCGAGCGAGACCGGTAGCTCCAGCTGCGGCGTGAAGCCCCAGCCGAAGCCCACCACGTCCACGTCCGCGTAGACCCGCCCGGTGCCGGGGCGGGCCCGGCCGTCGGCGTCGACCCGGGCGGTGCGGACGCCCTCCGCGCGGCCGGACCCGAGCACTTCGGTGACGATGCTGCGCGTGCGGTACGGGATGCGGTGCCGGGCGAACACGGCCGCGTACTCGGCGCCTTCGAGGGCCTTCCCGGGTACGCCGGACGCGGCGCGCAGGTGCGGCAGCCAGGCCGACGGCGACGAGGACTCGAGCACGGCCAGCACCTCCCCGCCGGCCTCTGCGATTCCCGCTGCGACGGGCAGCAGGAACGGCCCGGTGCCGGCGATGATGAAGCGTTTGCCCGGGAGCGCGCCGTTGGCCTTGATGAAGGCCTGGATGCCGCCGGCCGCCATGACCCCGGGCAGGTCCCAGCCGGGGACGGGCAGCTGGCGGTCGTAACCGCCCGGGCACAGGACCAGGCGGTCCGCGGTGACAGCCACAGGCACGGCCCCCGCGGGGGCGACGGCCGCAGTGGTGTGCAGGGTGAATCCGGGTTCCGCCATCCACACCTGCAGCCCCGGCAAATATGTGATCCGCCCGGCGCGCTGCGCGGCGTCGAAACGCGCGCGCAGGTCCAGGTACGTGCTCCAGCCGTGGTGGCCGTGGCCGTCCGGTTCGGGCCGGACGGTCTCGGGTGCGTGCCGCCAGAACTGGCCGCCCGGCTGGTTTCCGGCGTCGACGACGGCGACCCTCGCCCCCGCTTCGGCGGCGGCCACCGCTGCGGCGAGCCCGGCGGGACCGGCACCGACGACGGCGACATCAACAGTGACGCTCATGAGCCTTCCACCTCCATGCCCTCGCAGACCTCCACGAGGCAGGCGCGCTGGTTCGTTTCGCCGTCCACCGTCACCAGGCAGTCGAAGCAGACGCCGATGCCGCAGAACAGGCCGCGGGGCTTGCCGCCTTTGCGGGTGCTGCGCCAGGCGGTGATGCCCTGGGATGCGAGGGCGGCGCCGACGCTCTGGCCGGCCGTTGCGGTCAGCGGGCGGCCGTCGAAGGTGATGGTGACAGGCTGGGGGTTCATGCCGTGGCCTCCTCTCGGGATGCTGTTTGGGGACTCGCCTCGCCGAAACGCGCCGGGGCGAAGGGCGTGAGATCCATGTCCGGGGTGAGTCCGGCGAGGGCCTGGGCGAGGAGCTTGCCGGTGCCGGCGGAGAGCCCGATTCCGGCGCCCTCGTGGCCGGCGGCGTGCCAGAGCCCGGGGGCACGGTCGTCGTGGCCGATCACGGGCAGGTGGTCAGGGCAGTACGGCCGGAAGCCGTGGTAGTGCCGGATCGCCTTCACCCGCTCCAGGAAGGGGAACAGTGCGGTGGCGTTGCGAGCCAACAGGCCGAGGGCGGCCGTGCTGACCGTGCGGTCGAAGCCGACGCGTTCGCGGGTGGAGCCGATGAGGATGGTGCCGCTGGGCGTGCCCTCGACCACGGGCGAGGCCTGCAGTCCGGCGTCGGAGCTGCCCACGTTGTCGATGTATTCGGCGGCGTAGACCTTGTGGTGGACCATGGGCGGCAGCGGTTCGGTAACCATCACGAAGCCGCGGCGCGGCAGGACGGGGACCTCGACGCCGGCCATCGCCGCGAGCTCGCCGGCCCAGGTTCCGGTGCAGTTCACCACGGCTCCGGCGGGGAAATCGCCGCGCGGGGTGCGGACGCCGGTGACCCGGCCGCCGTCGCGCCCTGCCCCGTCGCGCATGAACCCGGTAACCGGGGTGCCCGCGATGAAGCGGGCGCCGGCCTCGGTGGCCAGCCGGACGAGGTGGGCCGCCACGAGCATGGGCTGGACCTGGCAGTCCTCGCGGTAGCTGGCGCCGCCGAGGGCTTCGCGGGAGATGTGGGGTTCGGCCTCGCGGAGGGCGGCCTGGTCCAGTTCCTCGACGTCCACGCCGAAGCCCTTCTGGACCGCCATCACCCGGTTCAGGGAAGCGAGGCTGCTCTCGCGGGAGGCGACGATGATGCCGCCCTTGGATTCGAACTCCCAGAGTTTCTTGTGTTCGGCGAGGTCGTTGTGCCAGACGTCCAGGGAGTAGCGGGTGAGTTCGAGTTCGGGGCCGAGTTCCTTGTCCGAGACGAGGATGTTGCCTTCGCAGGCGGAGGAGGTGCCGCTGGCCGGGAGGCCCTTGTCCAGGACCGTGACGCTCAGGCCCTGCTGTGCGGCGAAATAGGCGGTGGCGGCTCCGACGACGCCCGCGCCGATGACCAGGACATCGCTGCCCCGGGGGCCATTTCCAAAGTTCATGTCTGTTACTCCAGGGGTGGTGTTTCGTCCTCGCCGGTGGCCCAGAGCCCGCGGGCGTGGCCGATGTGGCGGCGCATGAGCTCGCCGGCGGCGGCGCCGTCTCCGGCGGCAATCAGGTCAAGCAGTTCGTGGTGTTCCTGGGCGGAATTGGCCAGGCGGTTGTTGTCGCTGAGGAGTTTCAGGCCGTACATGCGGGTGCGGGTGCGCAGGCTGGTGGCCAGCTCCACGAGCTGCTTGTTGCCCGAGTACTCCAGCAGTTCCGCGTGGAATTCACGGTCCGCGGCGAGGTAGGCGGCCAGGTCGCCGTCGCGGGCAGCGCCGACGATGTTCTCGGCGAGCGTGCGCAGGCGCTCCATGTCGCGCTCCGGGATGGTTCCGGCGATCCCGGCCATCACCGGCGGCTCCAGCAGCAGGCGGATCTCGGTGATCTCATCCAGTTCACGGTCGCTCATGCTGGTGACCCGGAAGCCCTTGTTCTTCACCGTTTCCACCAGGCCTTCGCGGGCGAGGTCCATCATCGCCTCGCGCACCGGCGTGGCCGAGACGCCGAACGCCGCTCCCAGCGCGGGGGCCGAGTACAGCGTCCCTTCCTCCAGCGTGCCGGCGATGATGGCGGCACGCAGCGACTCGGTGACCGACTCACGCAGGCTGCGCTGGCGGCCGAGCGGGGCGATGGGGAGCTGGTTGTTGGCTGGCACGGTGAGCACTCCTTGGGCGGGCATCATTCTCTGGTGCCTCCTTCATACACCACGGCCGCCGTCACGAGGTCCTCCCAGGCCATGCCCACCCCGGCGTACAGGCAGGGCTTCCCGGGCGTGCGTTCCAGCTTCCCGGCCACGAGTTCCCGCAGGTTCAGCGGGTGGATGGTTTCCCATTCCTCCGCGCTGCGCGCCGGAATGAGGTCCCCCGCTTCGCGCAGCGCCGAGGCGCGGCCTTCCACCACGACGTCGGAGCGCAGTACCAGCGCGGCGTCCACTTCGCGGGCGTCCAATCCGTGCTGCCCGACGGCGGCCACCACCGCGCCGTCCGCCACCAGCCCGCCGTCGAACAGCGGCGTGCGGGAGGAGGTGGTGCAGAGGATGACGTCTGCCTCCGGGACGTCCGCGGTGCTGCCGGCCCGGACGGAGATGCCTTCCGCGGCGAGCGTTCCGATCAGTGCCTGCACCCGTTCCGGACGCTGCCCGACGACGGCGAAGCGCGCCCCGGGCAGCACGGCGTGCGCCGCGCGGAGGTGGTTGAGCGCCTGGATGCCGGCGCCGAAGACGAGGACCTGGAGGTTTTCTTTGGTTTCCGGCGCCGCGGCGAGGATGTGCTTGACGGCCATGAGGGTGGTGGCCGGGGTGCGGATGGCGGTGAGCTCGGTGCCGTCCATGGTCGCCAGCGGGGCCAGAGTGTCCGAGTCGATCAGCAGGTAGATGCCCTGGATCTTCTCGAGCCCGCGGGCCGGGTTGCCCGGGGCGACGGCGAGTGCCTTGACGCCGGAGTAGCTCTGACCCTGTGCCGGCATGAGCAGGAACTCCCCGCCCGGCGCCGGGCTGAACAGCCGGGGGCTGTCCAGCTCCGGGTCTACGCCGTCGGCGAGCGCGCGCTCCAAGGCCGCGACCGCCGTCGGCCACGGAGCAGCAGCACGCACGGCGGCGGCGTCGAAATAAGGAAGGTTCACAGCAGGAAGCCTTCCGGGAAGGGATCCGTGGGATCCAGGAAGTATTGCGCGGTGCCGGTCAGCCAGGCGCGTCCCGTGACGGTGGGGACGACGGCGGGCCGGCCGGCCACCTCGGTCTCCTCCACCAGGCGGCCGATGAAACGGGAGCCGATGTAGGACTCGTTGATGAAGTCCTTGTTCAGCGCCAGCTCGCCGCGGGCGTGCAGCTGCGCCATCCGGGCGCTGGTGCCGGTGCCGCAGGGCGAACGGTCGAACCAGCCCGGGTGGATGGCCATCGCGTGCCGGGAATGCTCCGCGGTGGAACCGGGGGCCTTCAGGTACACATGGTGGCAGCCGCGGATGTCCTCCCGCTCGGGGTGGACGGGCTCGTCATTGGCGTTGATGGCGTCCATGATGGCCAGGCCGGCCTTGAGCAGATCGTCCTTCCGCTCCCGCTCGAACGGCAGGCCCAAGGCGTCCAGCTCCACCACTGCGTAGAAGTTGCCGCCGAAGGCGAGGTCGTAGTTGACCGCGCCGTAGCCCGGGACGTCCACCTCGGCGTCGAGCCGGTCCACGAACGAGGGTACGTTGCGGATGGTCACGGATTCGGCGTGGCCGTCCTTCACCGCGACCTCCGCGATCACCAGGCCGGCCGGGGTGTCCAGCCGCACCGTGGTGACCGGCTCCACGACCTCCACCATGCCGGTCTCCACAAGCACCGTGGCCACTCCGATGGTGCCGTGCCCGCACATCGGCAGCAGGCCCGAGACCTCGATGTACAGCACGCCGTAGTCCGCGTCCGGACGCGTGGGCGGCTGCAGGATGGCCCCGCTCATCGAAGCGTGGCCGCGCGGCTCGGTCATCAGGAGGGTGCGGATCCAGTCGCTGTGTTCCATGAACCACAGGCGGCGCTCCGCCATGGTGGCGCCGGGGATCGTCCCGATGCCACCGGTGATCACGCGCGTGGGCATGCCCTCCGTGTGGGAGTCCACGGCGTGGAAGATGCGGCTGGTTCTCATGTGCTCTCTCCTTAAGCTTGTGGCTGGGTTGGGCGGGATTTCGGCCCTCCGGCGTCGCTTAGACACGGCCGAAAGGCGCTTCTTCGGTCGCTGAGCGACCTCCGTCGCGCGTTCGGCCGCGATGCGCTCCTTTCCGGAGAACCGAAATCCCGTTCTGGTGCCTCACCTCTGCGGGCAATGCAGCAGCAGCCTTTTGTTTATTTGTAGCCCTTGGCGAGGGCTGCTTCCGTGTCCCTTGTTACTGCTGCGTGGGCTTCGGCCGTCAGGGGGCCGCGCGGGGGGCGGCAGGCTCCTCCTCGGAGGCCCACGATGTCCATGGACAGCTTGATGGACTGGACGAACTCGGTCTTGCTGTCCCAGCGGAGCAGGGAGTGCAGGTCCGTGTAGATTTCGCGGGCGCGGGCCAGGTCTGCCACGTCGCCGGAGGTGGAGAGGCGGTACAGCTCCAGGGTGGACTCCGGGATGGCGTTCGGGTAGCCGGCCACCCAGCCCACGGCACCTGCCAGGCCCATTTCGACGACGGTGTCGTCGGTGCCGATAATCAGGTCCACCTCCGGGGCGAGTTCCTTGATCTCGTAAGCCCGGCGGACGTCGCCGGTGAATTCCTTGACGCCCACGATCAGGCCTTCGCCGTGCAGGCGGGCGATCAGCTGCGGGGTCAAGTCCACCTTGGTGTCGATCGGGTTGTTGTAGGCCACGATCGGCAGGCCGACGGCGGCGACGCGGCGGTAGTGGTCCACTACCTCGTCGTCGTTGGCGCGGTAGGCGTTCGGCGGCAGGAGCATCAGGGACGACGCGCCGGCTTCGGCGGCCTGCTCGGCCCACTTCACGGACTGCAGGGCGCTGTAGGCACCCACACCGGCCATCACGGTGAAGCCCTGGGGGGCTGCCTCGACCGCCGTCGAAATGACCCGTCCACGCTCTTCCTCGCTGAGGGTCTGGTACTCGCCCAGGGAGCCGTTGGGAGCCACGCCGTCACAGCCGGCGTTCGCCAGGAAGCGAACGTGCTCGGCGTAGGCGTCGAAGTCCACGCTGAAATCTTCGTTGAAGGGCAGCGCAGTGGCCACGTGTACGCCGTGCCAGGGCATGCGGGTCTCAGTCATGATCGGTTCCTTTCTTCAGGCACACAGGGCGCCGGTTATCGTGCTGCCGTGAAGTTCCTCACAGCCAATTTACCATGTGACATTGCACAGGTGGAAGAAGGGGATGCCGGGCCGAAGAAGCCCGGCATCCGGGGTTAGCTACAGCGGGTATGCCCGCGCCGCCGGGGACTCAGCTCGCGGGGACCACGTACTGCTTCTCGGCGACCTTTCCGAGGCCTTCGGAGAGGCCGGCGTCCGTGAGCAGCTTGGCGATGGTGCCGTCTTCGCGCTGGGCTTCAATGCCGGCGTCGAGCGCTTCCTTCAGGCTGGTGTTGCCCTTGGTCATCGGGAAGGCGGCTTCAGGCGCCTGGGTGATGGCGCCGACGCGCGGGTCCGGCTTTTCGTTCGACAAGGCGACCGTGACGCCGGCGGCGTCCTTGAACTGGAGGACCTGCACGCCGTACGCGTCGACGTCGGCGTCCAGGCGTCCGGCATCGAAGTCCGCCTTCAGCTCAACACTGGACGGGTAGGTGACCAGCTTGTCGCCGAGGATCTTGCGGAGGTCCTCCACCCAGAGGTAACCGTCGATGGTGCCCACCTTGTCCATCTTCTCCAGCTCCGCCACGGTGGTGGCGCCGGTCTTGGAGGCGATGCCCATGCCGTCCAGGTAGGTGGAGGCGGAGAAGTCCACGGCCTTCAGGCGCTTCTCGGTGGCGTCGATGGTGCCCAGGGCGAGGTCGATGTTGCCGCCGGAGATGGACTGCACGGCGTCGGCGTAGGTGGCCTGCTGGTAGACGGGCTCAAGGCATTCGTCCTTGGCGATCTTGTTCACGATCGCGATGTCGATGCCGTTGGGCTTGCCGCTGTTGTAGCTGCTGAACGGCGGGATGTCGATGACGCCGATGGTCAGCTTGCCCTGCGCGACGGTCTGGATTCCCTCATGCTTGGGGGTGCAGTTGGAGTTGCTGGCGGTCGAGGACCCGCCGCAGGCGGTCAGGCCCAGTCCGGCGGCGAGGACGACGGCGGCCAGCGCACCGGTGGTCTTGAGCTTGTGCATGGTCATTTCTTTCCTCCTGTGGGTGGTGGGGGATGAAGCGTGTTGTGGTTGGGGTCAGGCGTGCCGGGCCAGGCGTTTCTCGAAGTACACGGTGATCCACGTGGCCGGCATGGAGATGGCCGCGTAGCAGATGCCCGCGAGGGCGAAGATCTGCAGGTAGTTGAAGTCCTGGGAACCGATGTTGTACGCGGACTTCATCAGCTCCGGCACGGCGATGGCGTAGGCCAGGGACGTTCCCTGGAACATCTGGATGGCCACCCCCATCAGGCCCGGGATGGCCGAGCGCATGCCCTGCGGCATGATCACCCGGAAGAAGGTGTGCCCGCGGGACAGGCCCAGGGCCGCCGAGGCCTCGTGCTGGCCGCGGGCCACGGACTGCATTCCAGCCCGCATGATCTCCGAGGAATACGCCGCGGAATTCCAGATCAAGGCCAGGCAGGCGGCGGTGATGCTTTCGAAGGCGATGCCGAACTTCGGCAGCCCGTAATAGAACAGGTAGAGGATCACCAGGGCGGGGGCGCCGCGGCCGATTTCGACGACGGCCAGGCCCAGGGTGCGCACGGCCAGGTTCCGGTGCTGGACCATCACGCTGAGCACCAGGCCCAGCGGGTAGCCCGCCACGATCGAGACGCCGGCGATCATCAGGCTCACGCCGAGCCCGGACATCAGCTGGGGCAGGTAGCCCGCCCATTCGATCAGCCAGTTCATGCGTAGACCGCCTTCCTCATGCGGGCATCAAGGCTGCGGGACAGGTAGGCCACCGGCAGGCTCAACACGATGTACAGGATGCCGACCAGCACGTAGGGCAGGATGCCTTCCATGGTGGGGTGCTGCCGGGCGAAGGCCTGGGACTGGAACACCATTTCGGCCACGATGATCGTCGAAGCGATGGACGAGTCCTTCAGCAGGCCGGTCAGGTACGTGGCAATGGACGGGGACACGATCCGGAACGCCTGCGGCACCAGCACCCGCAGGAACGTGGTCCCACGGGCCAGGCCGAGCGCGTCCGCGGCTTCGTTCTGCCCGCGGGGCACGGATTCCAGGCCGCCGCGGTAGATCTCGGCCAGGTAGGCGATGGACACCACGCCCAGGCCCACGATCGCCGCGCCTACCGGGTTGAACTTGAAGGTGCCCACCTGGATGCCGAACTTCAGCAGGAACAGCCACACGATGATCGGCACGCCGCGCACCAGGTCCACGAAGAGCCTGCAGGCCAGGCGGAGCACCACGTTCGGGGACGACAGGCCCACCGCCAGCGGCACCGCACCGACGATGCCGATGGCGAAGGCCGACAAAGTCAGGACGATCGTCATGGGCAGCCCCTGCAGGACTGCGGAGAATGCGTCCATCTCAGCGCTCCAGCACGGCGCGCAGGAAGCGCCGGGTGCGGTCCTCCTGCGGGTCGCTCATGATGGCCCGCGGATCGCCCTGTTCGATGATCCTGCAGTCGGCCATCACCACGAGCGTGTCCGAAACGTCCCGGGCGAACTGCATCTCGTGGGTCACCACGATCATCGTCATCCCGTCGTCGGCCAGTTCGCGCATGACCGCCAGGACCTCCAGGCCCACCTCGGGGTCCAGGGCGGAGGTCGGCTCGTCAAAGAGCATGATCGACGGATCCAGGGCCAGCGCCCGGGCGATGGCGATGCGCTGCTGCTGGCCACCGGAACACCGGCCAGGGTGCTGGTGCGCCTTGTCCTTCAGGCCCACGCGCTCCAGGAGCTGCATCGCGCGTTCATCGGCCTCTTCCTTGCTGCGCCCCAGGACTTTCTGCTGCGGGAAGCTGATGTTCTTCAGGGCGGACATGTGGGGGAAAAGATTGAAAGACTGGAACACCATTCCCACCGTGCGGCGCAGCGCCGCGAGGTCCTTGGCGTTGATCACCTTGCCCGGCTCGATGGTGTGGTGGTCCACCTGGATGGTCCCGGAGTCGGGGCGCTCCAGCAGGTTGATGCACCGCAGGAAGGTGCTCTTGCCGGCACCCGAGGGGCCGATCAACGCCGTCACCGTGCCCGGTTCGACGTTCAGCGACACATCGTCGATCACCAGATGGTCGCCGTAACGCTTGGAGATGTTGTCCAGCCTGATGCCGGTACGGGGCGCGAGCTTGCCGTTCGCGATTTCTGAAAGGGTCATAACGCTCTTCCATGTGGGGAACAGGTGAAAACATCGTTCGCTGTGTTCGATGTCACATGATATGTGCAATGGTACATGACACAAGGCAAGATGCAAGAGCCGATTTTTGGCCCGCTTGCCGCGCCGCAGCGTTTCCGTCTCAGCGGGTCGCAAGCGCTTGCAATTCCCAAGCCGCCTGCCCTAACCTCGAGGCATGCCTTCCTTAGTCCAGGACGTCGCCGAACGCGCCGGTGTCTCCGTTTCCACGGTTTCCCGTGCCCTTCGCGGGGTTCCTGGCATCGCCGAGTCGACCCGCAAGCGCGTGCAAGAAGCTGCCGAAGAACTCGGCTACGTCGCCTCGCTGAGCGCCTCCCGGCTGGCGACGGGACGCACCCGCACGGTCGCCGTCGTCGTGCCGCTTCTCTCGAAATGGTTCTTCGCGGAGGTGATTGCCGCGGCCGGCCGGGTGCTGAGCCGTGCCGGCTACGACGTCCTGCTCACGGAGCTTTCCACGCCGGAACTGCGCGACGCGTTCTTCGCCGCGCCCCGCCTGCAGGGCCGCTCCGACGGTGCCCTGGTGCTCGCGCTGCAGCTCGCCCCGGAAGAACTCGCGGCCCTCGAAGCGCAAGGCCAAGCGGTGGCCCTGGTCGGCTCGGAACGGGCGGGCGCATCCTCGGTGTGCGTCGAGGACCGGAACGGCGGGCGCGCGGCCACCCGGCACCTGATCAACCTCGGGCACGAGCGCATCGCCTTCCTCGGCATCCAGGAGGCACCCGGTTCCACCCTCGGCGGCGTGCCTCCCGCCGAACGCCTGCTCGGTTACCGCGACGCCCTCGCCGACGCCGGGATCAGCCCCGATCCGGGCCTGGAGTTCGGCGTCGGAAACACCGTGGACGCGGGATCCGCGGCCATGGCGACGGCGCTCACCATGGCGGAACCCCCGACGGCGGTGGTCGCCGCCTCGGACGAGCTCGCCTTCGGCGCCCTGGCCACCCTCCGCGGCGCCGGGCTGCAGGTGCCCGGGGATTTCTCGGTGGTCGGCTACGACAACCACGAACTCGCCGGATCGGTCGGCCTCACCACGATGGACCACGGCGTCGCCGAGCAGGGCCGCCTCGCCGCGGAAGCCCTCATAGCCACCCTCGACGGTGCGCCGGCCGCCGTCGAGCGCCTCCAGCCGAACCTCGTTGTGCGGGGTTCCACGGCCCCGC
This sequence comes from Arthrobacter celericrescens, assembly GCF_003614925.1. GTDB lineage: Bacteria > Actinomycetota > Actinomycetes > Actinomycetales > Micrococcaceae > Arthrobacter > Arthrobacter celericrescens. Next base: position 49,224 of record NZ_QYLP01000050.1, on the reverse strand, counting down.
CCCGCCGCCTCCGCGCGGCGGGCTCCTAACCCCTTCCCGAAGCATCCAGCGAATAGGAACCCCCATGGAATACCGCAAGCTCGGAAACTCTGGCCTGTACGTGAGTGAAATCGCGTACGGCAACTGGACCACCCACGGCGAACAGATCGGCCAGGACGCCGCGAGCTCCTGCGTCCGCACCGCCCTGGACCTGGGCATCACCACCTTCGACACCGCGGACGCCTACGCCGGCACCCGCGCCGAATCCGCGCTCGGCGCAGCGCTCGACGGCGTGCGGCGCGAAGGCGTCGAAATCTTCACCAAGGTCTACTTCCCCACCGGCGAGGGCAGGAACGACCGCGGCCTGTCCCGCAAGCACATCATGGAATCCATCAACGGCTCCCTGGCCCGCCTCCGCACGGACTACGTGGACCTCTACCAGGCCCACCGCTACGACTACGAAACCCCGCTTGAGGAAACGATGCAGGCGTTCGCCGACGTGGTCCGGGCCGGCAAGGCGCTCTACATCGGTGTCTCCGAATGGACCCCGGACGAGATCCGCCGCGGCGCCGCCCTCGCCAAGGAGCTCGGCATCCAGCTCATCTCCAACCAGCCGCAATACAACATGCTGTGGCGCGTGATCGAGCCCGAGGTGGTGCCGCTCAGCGAGGAACTGGGCCTCGGCCAGATCGTGTGGTCGCCTATTGCGCAAGGCGTGCTGACCGGCAAGTACGTGCCGGGCGCGGGCGCACCGGCCGCGTCCCGCTTCTCGACGGACGGCGGCGGCGCGAAGACCGATCACCGCTACATGCAGCCGGCGGTGCTCGAACGCGTCCAGGAGCTCAAGCCGCTCGCGGATGAAGCCGGCCTGTCGATGGCAGCGTTCGCCGTCGCGTGGGTCCTGCAGAACAGGAACGTCTCCGCGGCGATCGTCGGCGCCTCCCGGCCGGAACAGCTCAAGGACAACGCCACGGCGTCCGGCGTCGTCCTGGACCCGGCGCTGCTGGATAAGGTCGACGGCGTCCTCGGCGACGTCGTCGAACGCGATCCCGGCAAGGTGGAGTCCTTCCTCAAGCGCCCCTGAGTCCGTTGTCTTGAGTCCGGCCCGCCGTCGGGCGGACATGCCTGACATACATGCCCGACGGCGGGTCACGGATTCGCGGACGCCTCACCGCGGCTGCCACCATGGATAGATGCTTGAGGCAACAAACACCACGTCCGATTCAGCCGTCCGGAACCCGGCCCTCGCCGCGGAGGCGAAGATCGCTCGGGTGGCGGTCACCGTCTTCCCGCTGCTGGTGGTGGCTGCGGGCCTCGCCGGTTTCCTGGCCCCCGGCGCCTTCAAGTCCCTCGCCCCGTCCGTGCCGTACCTGCTAGGCGTCATCATGTTCTGCATGGGCCTGACCCTGACGCCGCCGGACTTCGCCTCCGTGGCACGCCGGCCCTGGGCCGTGGCGCTGGGCATCGTGGCGCACTACGTGATCATGCCCGGTGCGGGGTGGCTGATCGCCGTCGCATTGCAGCTGCCGCCCGAGCTCGCGGTCGGCCTGATCCTGGTGGGTTGCGCGCCCTCGGGCACCGCCTCGAACGTGATGGCCTTCCTCGCCAAGGGCGACGTTGCCCTGTCCGTTGCGGTGGCTTCCGTTTCCACGCTGATCGCCCCGCTCGTGACGCCGGCACTGACCCTGCTGCTGGCCGGTTCCTTCCTGCACATCGACGCCGGCGCCATGGTGCTGGACATCGTCAAGACCGTGCTGTTGCCGGTGGTGGCCGGCCTGCTGGCGCGGCTGTTCCTCAAGAAGCTCGTCGCGAAGGTGCTGCCGGCACTTCCGTGGGCATCCGCCGTCGTGATCTCCGTGATCGTCGCCGTGGTGGTGGCGGGAAGTGCCGGCAAGATCGCTGCCGCCGGCGGCATCGTGTTCCTGGCCGTGGTGCTGCACAACGGCTTCGGCCTGGGTCTGGGCTACCTGGCCGGCAAGGTGGGACGCTTGGACGGCAAGGCCCGCCGCGCGCTGGCCTTCGAGGTGGGCATGCAGAACTCGGGCCTGGCAGCCACCCTGGCGAGCGCGCACTTCAGCCCGCTCGCCGCCCTGCCGTCGGCCGTGTTCTCCGTGTGGCACAACGTCTCCGGCGCCATCGTGGCGGCCTGGCTGGCGCGGAAGCCGCTGCAGGACTGAAGGCCACAGAGCCACTGGGCACCGGGGTCCCGTAGGCTTCGGGCATGGGGAAACAGGGTGTTCTGAGCGTCATCGTCGTAGCGGCTGGGGTGCTGCTGGCCGGCTGCGGGACCGCGCCTCCCCCGGGCCAGGCAGTCACTTCCAGCCCCGGCCCGACGGCGGCCTGCCCTTATGTGCCGGAGCATCCGCAGCCGTCGAATTGCGCGAGCTATGACCCCGAAGCCGCGATGGCGGAGAACGAACAGTACCGCGAACAGCGGCCGTTGAGCGCCGAAACCAAAGCCGAGCACACCCGCCGTATCCCGGTGGTCCGCAAGGCCCTCGAGGCGCTTGCGGATCCGGCGGACAGCAAGGACGTCGAACGCGCACTGGACGCCATCGGCGTCAACGCGCAAGACGCCCAAACCGACGACACCGGCAGCGGAATCCGTTTCGGTGTCCCTTTTGCAGGCGGCTGCCTTGTCGGTTTTGTGGGCACCGACGGCAAAGTGGAGGTCTCGTCGCGCGGATCCATCCTCGACGGCGGATGCCTGGAGATGTCCGGCCACTGAGGCGGGGGTTGGCTGAACCGTGAAATTAAACGAACGAACCCGCGGGTCCCTGCCCGGCTTGCGGATTGCACACCGCGAGCAGGACAGGAACCCGCGAGCGCGGGCGCAAGCAGCTTCAGTCGACCAGAACTTCAGTCGACCAGAACCGGAGCCTTCGCTTGATCAGGTGAGCTGACGCCGTCGGGCCCGTTGCCGGACCCGGTTTTGGCAGTCCGGTGGTGCAGCCAGTTCGCCACCGCCAGGACAGCCACCAGCACGAAAGTGCTCAGCAGCTGCGGACGGGAATCCTCGCCGATGAAGCCGACGGTGAAGATGGCCGCGAGGATGAGCAGACCGATGCCCGTCAGCCAGGGGAAGCCTGCCATGCGCAGCGGAAGGACGGTCCCGTCACGGTCCGCGCGGAGGCGCAGGGCAAGCTGGGCGAGGAGGGCGGAGGTCCACACCAGCAGGGACGTCGAGCCCACGATGTTGAGCAGGACCGGGAGCACCTTGTCGGGGAAGGCCACCTCGAGGACAGCGGTGACGACGCCGAAGGCAACGCTGGAGAGCACCGCGACAACGGGGACCTGCCCCTTGGAGACGAAGGCGAGGGCGCGCGGCGCTTCGCCGCGCTCGGCCAGGGAGAACGCCATCCGGGAAGCGCCGTAGAGGTTGGCGTTGAGTGCGGACAGCAGTGCCGCGACGGCGACCAGGGTGATGGCGGTGGCGGCGCCTGGCATGCCGGCGGCGTCCAGGACGGCGGCGAACGGGCTCTTCAGCCCCGCCGAGCCCACGGGAACCACGGCGGCGATGATGAAGATCGCGCCGATGTAGAACACCAGGATGCGCCACAGTACGGTGCGCACGGCCTTGCGAACGCTGCGGGCAGGCTCCTCGGTTTCGGCGGCAGCCACGGAAACGATCTCGGTGCCGCCGAAAGCGAACGCCACCACGAAGAGCGCCGTGGCGATGCCGGCGAAGCCGCTCGGTGCGAAGCCGGCGCCGGTGAAGTTGGCCAAGCCCGGGGACGGGACACCGGGGATCCACCCGAAGAGGAGGGCGGCACCAACCAGCAGGAAACCGACGATGGCGGCTACCTTGAGGAGCGCGAACCAGAACTCGAATTCGCCGAAGTTCTTCACCCTGGTGAGGTTCACGGCGGTGAGAACGGCGATGAACACGAAGGCCATCAGCCATACCGGCAACGCCGGGAAGATGGACGCGAGCAGCGCGGCCGCGCCGAGCGCCTCAGCCGCGATCACCACCACGAGCTGCACCCACCAGAGCCAGCCCACCGTGGCACCGGCCGTCGGTCCGAAAGCCCGGGCGGTGTAGACCGAGAAGGCGCCGCTGTCCGGATTGGCGGCGGCCATCTCGCCTAGGGCCCACATCACCAGGATGATGAGGGTTCCTGCCACGAGGTATGAGATCAGCACGGCGGGGCCGGCGGCCTGGATGCCTGCGCCCGAGCCGATGAAGAGCCCCGCGCCGATGGCGCTGCCGAGTCCCATCATCGTGAGCTGGCGGGGTTTGAGGGCGGCGCCAAGTCCGGCACCGGATGAGGTGCGGGCAGACGTCGTTGTCCGTTGTTCCATGGGGAGTCCTCTGGGTTGTAGGTGGAAACGGGGTGTTGGGGTGGAACGGGGTTGGGGGTCAGGCTGTGAAAGTTTCCAGAACGCGGAGCACGCGGTCATTTGAGGCGGGGTCGGCTACGGTGATCCGCACGCCGTCGCCCTGGTAGGCGCGGACCATGATGGCCGCCTGGTCGAACGCGGCCACGAGCCGCTCGCGGAGCCCGTCCGCGGCACGGATCCACAGGAAGTTGCCCTGGCTCGGCTGTAGTTTCCAGCCTTGGGCCGCCAGCCGTGCGGCCATCCGAGCGCGTTCCTGCCCGACGGCGGCCACGCGGGCCTGCATCTCCCCCGCCGCGTCGAGGGACGCGATGGCAGCCTTCTGGGCCAGGGCGGTCACCCCGAACGGGATGGCGGTGCGGCGCAGCCCTTCGGCGATCTCCGGAGCGGCCACGGCGTAACCCACGCGCAGCCCGGCCAGGCCGTAGGCCTTCGAGAAGGTGCGCAGGATGCAGACGTTCGGGTATTCGCGGTACAGGGCGAGGGAGTCGGGTCCGCTGCCCGCCTCGGCGTATTCCACGTAGGCCTCGTCGATCACCACGAGGACGTCGGAACGGACGGAGCGCAGGAAGGCCCCGATGCGCTCGTGCGCGATCGGCACACCGGTCGGGTTGTTGGGCGTGCAGAGCAGCACCACCTTGGTGCGGCTGGTAACAGCCGCTGCCATGGCGTCGAGGTCGTGGCCCTCGGTGTCGTCCAGCGGAACACGGACCGCCCTGGCCCCCGCCAGCTCCACCAGGATCGGGTAGGCCTCGAAGGAGCGCCACGCGAAGACCACTTCGTCCCCGGCGTCGCACAGTCCGGTGATGATCTGCTGGAGGACGCCGACGCTACCGGGTCCCACGCCGATCTCATCGGCGGTGACGCCGAGGTGGCCGGCGAGCCGTTCGCGGAGTTCGACGGCGGCCATGTCCGGGTAGCGGTTCATCCTGCCTGCCGCTTCGGCCACGGCAGCGGCGGCGGCGGGCAGCGGTTCGTAATGGCTTTCGTTGCTGGCGAGGGCTGCGATGTCCACGCCGGCGCTGCGCCGGCCGGGAACATAGGAGGGCAGTCCGGAGACGGCTCCGCGCAGGACGGGGCGTGCGGCGTGGGGTGCCGTCAGCATCTGATCACTGGTCATGAGGCTCGATCATGGAAGTGACCCGGAGCACATTGCAAGATACGCTGACGGCATTGGGATTTCTGCTCAACTTCTATCGTCTGTGGTGAAAATATGACCATCCCGAATCCACGCAACCTCGATTCCCTGGACGCCCGGATCATCCTCGCCCTGGACAAGGATCCGGAATCCAGCGCCCTGGCACTCTCCCGGACGCTCGGCGTCGCACGGAACACGGTGCACGCCCGCCTGGCGCGGCTCGAACGCAGCGGCGCCCTCAGCTCCTTCAGCCGGAGGCTGGACCCGGCCGCGCTGGGCTACGGCCTGATCGCCTTCCTCTCCCTGGCCATCAGCCAGACCCGGGCGGGCTCGGTGGAAAACGGGCTCGAAGCGATCCCTGAGGTCATCGAGGTGCACGCCACCACCGGGGACGCGGACCTCATGGCCAAGGTGGTGGCCCGGGACACCGCCGACCTCTACCGCATCACCAACCAGATCCTGGAAATCGAGGGAATCCAGCGGACCAGCACCGCCATCTCCGTCCTGGAGTTCATGCCGCCCCGCTTCGACGGGCTCCTGAACCGGCTGGCGAAGCAGGAATCCCGCCCTCCGGAGTGAGGCCTGGTGACCCACGCCATAACTGGGCAAATTTTCAGAATCCATGCCTACAACTGAAAAAAGTCCCAGCCAAACTTCTGTCTCTTGCCTATCTGGCGGCAGCCTCGCAAGATCACTGCCATGACTTCATTGACCGTCTCCGGCCGCGTGGCCGAGGTTCTCAGCAGTTACCTCAGCGACATTTTCGGCGTCATGGGCAACGGAAACGTCTACTTCCTGGACGCCGCCGAGAAGCAGGGCCTCCGCTTCTCTGCCGTGCGCCACGAAGGTGCGGCCATCGCCGCGGCCGACGCCTACTACCGCGCCTCCGGGCGCCTCGCGGCAGGCACCACCACCTACGGCCCCGGCTACACCAACGCCCTGACCGCCCTCGCGGAGGCTGTCCAGGCGCAGATCCCCGTCGTGCTCGTCACCGGGGACGCACCAAGCAGCGGCGCCCGGCCCTGGGACGTCGACCAGCCGGCCATCGCCGCCGGCCTCGGAGCGGCCACCTTCACCGTCACCCGCGAAGCCGCGGGCTCCATCACGCAGGAAGCGGTGGAGTACGCGCTGGCCAGGCGGACCGCCGTCGTGATCGCCATCCCGTACGACCTCGCGGCGCTGGAGGCAGCGGACGAGGAACTGCCGGTTCCGCCGGCGGCAGCGGTGAGGGACTACGTCGACGGCGGCCTCGAGCGGGTGGCCCGGCTGCTCGCCGGGGCGAAGCGGCCCCTGGTCCTTGCCGGCCGCGGCGCGCACCTCGCCGGAGCGGGGCCCGAACTCCGCCAACTCGCCGACCGCCTCGGCGCGCTGACCGCCGGAACGGCACTGGCACTGAACCTGCTGCAGGGCGAGGGCTACCTCGGCGTCGCGGGCGGCTTCGGCACGGACACCGCCGCCGGCCTCATGGGCTCGGCGGATGTGGTGCTGGTGGCCGGGGCGAGCCTGAGCCCGTTCACCATGCGCTTCGGGCACCTGATCGGCCCGGACAGCACGGTCATCCAGATCGACACTGCTTTGCAGGCGACGCACCCCCGGGTGGACCTGTTCGTCGGTGCGGACGCAAAGGCCGCCGCGGGCCTGCTCCTCCGGCTGTTGGGTGGCACACCCGCCACGGATGCCTGGCGGGCCGAAGCCCGCAAGCGCCTGGCCGAAGCACCCGGGCACGACGCCGGCTCCGCGGACACCGCGGACGGCCGCCTCGACCCGCGCGCCCTGGCCGCGGCGCTGGACGCGATCCTCCCGGAGCGCCGCACGGTGGTCCAGGACGGCGGGCATTTCCTCGGCTGGGCACCGATGTACTGGCGGATCCCGCGCCCGCAGGACCTCGTGATGGTGGGAACCGCCTATCAGACCATCGGGCTCGGCCTCGCCAGCGCCGTCGGGGCCGCCCGCGCCGTGGACGAAGGCCGCACGCTGGTGCTGGCCTCCGGCGACGGCGGGTTCCTCATGGGCCTGTCCGACCTCGAATCGCTCGTGGGCGCAGCGCGCAGCGCCGTCGTCGTGATTTACAACGACGCCGCCTACGGCGCCGAGATCCACCAGTACGGCTCCAAGGGCCTCACCGAAAAGCCCATGCTGATCCCCGAAGTGGACTTCAGCGGGATCGCCCGTGCGCTCGGCGCGGAATCCGCGATCATCCGCTCGCTGGCGGACCTCTCGGCGCTCCAGGACTGGATCGACGACGGCGCCAAGGGAACCTTCGTGGCCGACTGCCGGATCACCTCGAGCGTCCGGGCGCCGTGGCTGAGTGAGTGGATGAGGGCGTCGCAGGCGGAGAAGGAAAAAGTCGCCGGTTAGGCGGCCCGCCGCCCGCGGAGATACCCCACGGCGGTGTCCAGGAGGACGAACGCCAGCAGGCTCCAGCCCAGCAGCGGCAGGAAGAGCCCGACGGCGACCATCACCGTGATCGCGGCCAGGACACCGGCCCAGTGCGCGCGGAGGAAAGCACCGCGCGGTGCCGGGCGGCCGACCGCCCACGTACTGCCGCGGGTGGGCCGCCGCTTCCACCACATCACGTAGCCCCAGGCCACCATGGCGGCCAGTCCCACGGCCACGGCGAGGAGGGCGAGCTGGTTCGGCAAGCCGAAGAGCATGCCCATGTGGGCGGCGATCCCCCAGCGGGTGAGTTTCGCTGGGAGGTTGAAGTCGTCGAAGTCGAGCCGGTGGGTGATCTCCCCGGTGGCCGGGTCGATCGCCACGGCGCTGGCAGATGCCGGCCATTCCCGGCCGGATTCGGTCACCGACCAGGCCATGCCGGGCTTCGCCGGGGGCTTGATGTCGATCATCGGCGCGCTGATGATGTCTGCCCGCGCGATGCTGGTCACGGTGTCGAACATGGCCGGGTCTAACTTGGCCGGATCGGCCTTGGCCGGCTCGACGGCGGGCGCCGCGGAGGGGGCCGTGGCCTGCCCTGTGCCGCCTCCGTGGCCGCCGTGGTCTCCGGCCGGGGCGGACTCCCCGCCCGGCAATGCGGTCTTCAGGCTGGGTGTGGTCCAGTCGAGGGCCATGCGCAGGGTGCTGACGTTCTCCCCGGCATTGGCCGACCAGGTCAGACCGGTGGCGGAAAGGAACATGAACGCGAGGAACAGGACCGTTCCGGTGGTGCCGTGCAGCCAGACTGTGCGGGCGCGGCCGGAAGCCTTGCGCGGTGTGGCGGCGGCGGCCTTGGCGGCGGCTTTGCTGGCGGCTGCGGCTTTGCCGGCGGCCTTGCGGCCTGCGCGTTTGCGGCGGATCCTGTCGATCCAGAGCAGCAGACCGCCCAGTGCGACCACCCACAACCAGGAGGCCGCGAGCTCGCTGTAAACACGGCCGGGTTCGCCCAGGTTCAGTGAGCGGTGGAGATTCGAAATCCAGGTCCGCACCGGCAGGGCGCCGCTGCTGCCGTACGTGGGAAGGTCCCCGCGGATCTCCGCGGTGCCGGGGTCGACGAATACCGTGCGGTATTCGGATTCGCCCAGGGTCTTGTCGGCAAACAGGACCCGGGTTGTGTCCTCCGGCCCGGGCGCCGGCCGCACGGTCACCGGGGACGCTCCGCCCGCATGGTCCATGGCCGCTTTGACCTGGGCCGAGAGCGGCAGCGGATCGGCGACGGCAGGAACGTGCAGTTCCCGGGCGTAGAGGGCCGACTCAAGCTGGGGTGCCATCGCGTAGAGGCCGCCGCTGACGGCCGCGACCAGCAGGAAGGGGCCAGCCAGGATTCCTGCGTAGAAATGGATCCTGAGTAGGAACGCCCTGAACCAGCCGCGTTCCACCGCCTCACGGGCGCCGCTCGGAGTGCTTGTTGGCGCATCGGGTGTGCCGGGTGTTCCGGCCGGGGGTTTGGTGAGAAGAGTCATTATTGCTGTCTTTCAGAAGTTTTCGGGCAGCACGAACCCGGCCGTGCCGGTGGAACCGGCACGGCCAGGTAGTGCGTGGTGCGTGGTGCTGGTTCAGCCCTTGCTGGCGCGCGTGCGGGCCAGGGCGGTGACGCCGGCGCCGAGGCCGATCAGCCCGGCACCCAGGCCGAACCAGCCCGCCGTCGAGCCTCCGTCAGTGGAGGCGGCCGCAGCAGCGGGTGCCGCTGACGGCGCGACAGTTGCCGAGGGCGACGGCGCGGCGTGGTGGCCGGCCTCCTCGGCGGCCGTGGTCACGAACGAGGGCGCCGGGTGTTCCGGCTCTTCCTGGCCCTCTACCGCGTTCTGGTCCCATTTCACGACCGTGCCATCCGTGTAGCTCTGGGTGGCCGGCAGCGTCACGGTGGTGCCGGCGTCGGGCAGGACGCCCACGGAGATCGAGAACGACTGGTACTCGTTCGGCCCGATCTGGTGCGCGGCGTCGGCCGTCCACACGATGGAACGCGGTGCCTTGGTGACCGTGGCGCCGTCGACCGTGACGGGCTTGGGCAGCGCCCCGGTGATGACCCGGGCGGTCCAGCCTTCCACCGGCTTCACGGACACGGAATTGAACGGGGTGCCGGCCGGCAGGGCCACTTCGAGCTTGTTCGTCTTGGCCGTGTCCGATTCGTTGGGAACGTTGAACGTCAGGTGGGTGTAGCCGCCCGCTGCCGTGTCGTCGGGATCGACGTGGACGTGGGCCGAGGCTGCGGCAGCGCCGGCGGCAAGCAGGCCGGCGGCCATGGCGGCAGTGGAGGTGGTCTTGAGGGTACGGCGAAGGAAGGAATTCATGGCAGGGATGCCTTTCAGGGAAAGAAGGTCAGGGACCCGGCCGGGATGGTGCCCGCCGGGCGTTTCGGCACAGCAAGGGCCGCCTGGTCTCCTCCCGTGAGTGAGGCTCCCGGGGCTCAGGCGGCCTGAACCGTCGACGGCGGTCCGCGCCGTGCGGGGATGCGCCGGACCAGCTGGTCCCGGGTCAGGACGATCGGGGCCGTGCACGCCCCCGGCACACGGGCCGGGACGATCGCGCAGGGCACGGGCAGTTCCACCAGCGGCCGCAGCCAAGCGGCCAGGGCCCACAGGGCCTGCTCACCGCGGGCGAGCACGGCGGCGGTGGTCACGGTAGCGAGGGCGTGCGCGGCGAACATCTGCCAGCCGTCGGCTCCGGCCTCGGTTCCGGCAGGGGTCATGCCCGTCATCAAGGGCATGACGTTCAGGCCATGCTCCGAGTGCCCCGAATGGTCCGGCGGCGCGAGCGGCGCTGCCGTGGAGAGGGCGTGGAAAGCCCAGTGCAGCCCGGCCTGTCCGGCGCCAAGGAGCCCGGCCAGGGCAGGAAAGGACAATCGGAACTTGGTTGCCACCGTGACCGGCAGCACCGTCAAGGCGCAGAGCCTGAGGAGGATGGCCGGTTCGGGGAGCAATCCCCCGCCGGCAAGGTGGCCGCCTGCGGCCAGTCCAAGGATGAGGGCGGCGATGGTCCCGGTGCGGAGCAGCCGGAAAGAAGCACGCGTCATCATCGGCGCTCCTTTCCGGGTTTGGGGCTGGCTCATCCCATTCTAGGGATTGGTCCGGTGGTGCGTCGGGCATGACAAAGGAGGGCTACCTCCCGGGCCGTGCTAGTCCTGGGTCGTCGTGCCGCGCAGGTGCAGGGTCCAGGGTGCCGGGACGCGGACGCCCTCGCCGGTGGCGCCTGATTCGAGGCGCTCCACCAGCATGTTCACCACGCGGTCGAAGATGGGTTCCGGCCCCACGGTGGTGAGCGCCGGGTCCGATTCCTGGCCTTCGGTGGAGTTGCCCACGCCCACGATCTGGACGTCCTCGGGCACCCGCAGGCCCAGGCGGAAGGCGGCGCGGACGGCTTGGAGCGCCTCCATGTCGTCGTTGGCGAAGATGGCCGTGGGGCGGTCCGGCAGCTGGAGCAGGTCGAGGGCGGCCTGGTAGGCGAGGTCCTTGCGGTGGTGCGAGGTGCGCACCAGTTCGGGATCCACCGGCAGTCCGGCGCGCTCGAGCCCGGCCACGTAGCCGCTGTACCGGGAAGGGATGGCCCGGGCGCTTTCGTCCGCGCGCCGGATGCAGGCGATGCGGCGGTGGCTGCGGGTGAGGAAGTCCATCCCGGCGGCGATTCCGTCCGTCGGTTCGGGGGCCAGGACGTCGAAGCCGGCGGGCTGCATCACCTCGGAAATGACCACCTGTGGAACACCGCGGCGGGCCAGTTCCAGCATGGTTTCGTCTTCGGTCACCGATTCCGGGATGAAGCCAAGGATCACGCCGTCGGCCCCGCCGGACAGCATGAACTGCCGCCAGGCATCACCCAGCAGCACCACGGGCTGGTAGCCGTGCTGGGGAAGGACCCGTGCGGCAGCGGCGGCCAGGGCGCGGTCCCACGGCCATTCGAGGTTGCCGATCGCCACGGCCACGAGTTCGGTCTTGCCGCGCCGCATACCGCGGGCGGCGCGGTTGGCCACGTAGCCCAGTTCGCGCACGGCTTCCTGGACGCGCTGCTTGGTGGGTTCGCTGATCCGGGTGGTGCCGCCGAGGCGCCCGGAAAGCACGTAGGAGACCGTGGTGAGCGAAACGCCGGCACGCTCGGCCACGTCGCGGATGGTCGGCTTGGAACCTTGCCTCACGTCTGTGTCCTGTCTCTGCTTGCGGTTTTCGTACTCTATCGGGATTTGCCGGGGAGGCTCCTTTCGTGAATGTACGACGGCGGCGGTCGCGAACCGAGCAGCCAGCACCGGCGTGGAACAATCACCGCATGGAACCCGACGAACCTGAGATTGTGGACTGGCCCTCACTGCTCTTCGCACTGCTTGTCGATTCATTCGTCGTGTGGGCTCCGGCCGTCCTGGCATTCATGCTGCTGCCCGCGCACCGGATCCCGATCGCCATGGGCGTGCTCCTCGGGGCGCTGCTTGCTAACTGGGCTCTCTACAACCGCGGAACCACGCTCGGCGCACGCCTCGCCGGGTTCCGGCTCCGGACGCGGCGCCGGCAGGTACCCGGGGCAAAGTACGGCCTGATCCTTGCGCTGACGTCCTTGCTTTCGGTCCCGGCGGTCCTGCTCCTGGTTATCGTCAACGTCCCAGGAGGCGACGTCTCCGGCCCTCTCGGAGATCCTGCAAGCTACCCGTTGCTGGGGGAACGTACCGGACGCCGGCGGCTCCTCGAAGCGGCCGACGCCTACTGGGAACGCTGGTCCTACTGACTGGTCCGGCCAACCCGCTCCGCCTGTCCAAAACCCCCCGCCGAACGCATACTGAGCTATGACTGCCAACGACGACTTCCAGGCATGGGTGAAGTCCACGCTGTACCAAGCGGAACTGGCCCTCCACAACGGCGACTCGGCTCCGCGCCGGGCCATTTGGTCGCGCAATGAGCCAGTAAGCATCCTGGGTGCGTGGCGCAACGCCTACGGACAAGAGCAGGTGGACGAGACCTTCGACTTCCTCGAAAGGTCCTTCTCGAACTGCACGTCCTACGCCTTCGAGCTGCAGGCTCATGACGTCACAGGCGACATGGCCTACACGGTTGGCCTTGAGCACACCTCAGCCTCCGTCGACGGCCAGCCGCGAAACTACACCCTGCGGGTCACCCAGGTCTACCGGCGCGAGGACGGGGAATGGAAGGTGGCCCACCGGCATGCCGATACGGTGATCGAATAGGCCTGCGAGGCCGGCGCCTGTCTATGGGCTGTCGTGTCGGTTCGATCAGCGGCGTTCGATGGTGCTTCCGGTGTACTCGGCCAGCGAGCGCAGAAGTGCTTCCTGGAAGTGCTCATCACGCACCGCCGGATGCGGTTCCCGCGTCGCCTGGTGGTGCCAGTAGCCGCCGGTACTGAGGGCTTCGGGGCTGTCACTTACCGCGAGCCACGCCTGTGTGACATGGCCCAGGCGGAGGTCGCCGGGCGCGCCGGGTCCGCCCATCCGGGTCGGCACCCAGCCGGGGTCCACCGCGTGTGAATGCACTTCCGGCCACAGCCTCGCGATGGCCGCCGCGAGCGCGGTCACGTAGAGCTTGCTGTCGGGATACGAGCGGGTGTCCCGCGTGCCGCTCCAGTCCACGCCGTCGAGGTCCGGCTGGCCGCTGCGGTGCCAACCGCTGCTGAGGTAGATCAGCCGCTCCGGGCGTTCCATTTCCGCGGTGAGAACGTAGGGAGCCACGACATTGACCGGCAGCACTGCCCGGCCGCCGAGGACGCCGGCGTTGTGGATCACGGCGTCAAAACGGCCCAGCGAATTCGCCTGGTCGGCCAGGCTGCGCACCTCATCGAGCCTGGCGAGGTCGCCCACCACCGCCTGGGCGCCACGGTCCAGGAGGCCCTGGACGGCCGTCAGCCGCTCCGGCGCCCGGACATGTACGACGACGGCATGGCCGCCGTCGAGCAGTTCCTCAGCTGCCGCGCGGCCCAGGCCGTCGGCGGATCCCGTAACGAGGATGCGGGACATCTTTCCCCTTGCTGTTGCGATGACTTACTCCTAGTCCCTACCGTCCTCGCGCTGGAACGCCCGCACCGCGGCGCCCACTGTCGGGAAGAAATGCTCGGACGAAAAGCGGGCGCCCACGCCGTACTGCAGCAACCGGTCCTTGACCGGACCTTTGAGCTCAGCAAAGATCAGGTCCACGCCGTGCAGGTCAAGCCATTCGTCCAGCTCCACCAACTCGTCGAGCGCAGTTGTGTCGATGCCCGTCACGGGTTCGGCCGCCAGCACCACACGCTTTGTTTCCTCCGCCGCCTGGTCCAGTTCAACGCGGACAAAGGAGCCCAGCAAGGCTCCGTTGCCGAAGAACAGGGGCGCGTCGAAGCGGAGGATCAACATGCCCGGGATGCGTTCACCCTCCGGGTGGCGGTTCACGTCGTGGTATCCCGGCACCCCCGGTACGTCCACCAGTTCAGTGCGGTAGGGGTCCCAGGCCCGCCGGATGAAGTCCAGGACTGCCAGGCCGATGGCAATGGCAATGCCCGGGAGGACGCCCAGGATGGTGACGCCCAGGAACGCCGCGAGCATCACCAATGATTCGCTGCGGCTCATCCCGATGAGCCGGCGCACACCCGCCGGGTCCGCGATTGCAGCGGCTGCGGCGATGACTATGGCGGCAAGCGTTGTGGAGGGAAGGAACTCGGTGGCGCCGGGCAGCAGAAGCATGAAGCCGAGCACCAGGACGGCACCCACGGCCCCGGTGAGCTGGGATTTCGCCCCGGACTCGACTGCCACCGGGGTGCGGGACGTGCTGGCCGACACCGGGAACCCTCCGAGGAGCCCGCTTGCAGCGTTCGCCGCACCCAGCGCCGCCATTTCATGGTTTCCGGAAACCCGGCTGCCCTCGGCGGCCGCCAGTGATTGGGACAGGGTCCCGGTATCAACGAACACGATGAGCGCGATCGCCGCGGCGGCGGGCAGCAGGGCCGCGACGTCGCTCCAGGCGAGTCCGCCGAGGGCCGGTGCAGGCAGCCCCTGTGGCAGGGCACCTGTCACCTTCACGCTCTCCTGCAGCCCCAGCAGGGCAACCGCGACACACGATACGACCACCGCAATGAGCACACCCGGAAGCTTCCACTTCAACCAGCGGGGAACCCAGATAAGCAGCAAGGAAAGCAGCCCGAGAAGCAGCGCCGCCACATTGGTCTCGCCGGCTAGCACCTTCGGCACCGCGGCGAAGAGCTTCTCCCAGGGTGTGCCGTCGTCGACGGAGATCCCCAGAAGGGTAGGCAGCTGGGACACCGCCACCAGCAAGGCGATTCCGTTGAGATAGCCGAGCCTGATGGGCTTGGACAACAGCCCGGTGACGATCCCCAGTTTCAGCACCGAACCGAGCAGCAGGATGCCGCCGATCAGGATGGCCAGCAGGCCTGCCAGCGCCACGGATTTCTGCTCGTCCTGAGCAGCCAGGGGAACCAATGCTGCTGCGATCATCGGTGCCAGGGCCGAATCCGGGCCCAGCACCAGCACCCGCGATGGGCCGAGCGCCGCGTAGACAATCAGTGGCACCACCGTCGCGTACAGGCCGGTGACCGGCGGAAGTCCGGCGGCTTGGGCATAGGCCATGCCGGCGGGGACCAGGATCGCAAAGAGCGCGGCTCCGGCCGTCAGGTCATGGCGCAGCCACTCGGTCTTGTAGCCGCGCAGGGCCGGCGGGACCGCCCAGGCCGGAATCATGCCGGTTCGGCGCATGTTCCGATCATTGCCGATCCTGCCCCTGCGCGCCACGCCCCGGCACGGACTATCCCTGTGCCGTTGTTGAGGCCGGGCATTTGATACATCTTTGAATGAATACATCGGACGATGTACTTTTGGTCCATGGAAACCCTTACGCACGCCCCCGTGCTCGCGCGCTTCGGCTACGCCGTCTCGGATCCCACCAGGGCCCGGATCCTGCTGGCACTCGCGGAAGACCCGGCGTATCCCTCGGATCTCGCCGAATCCCTCGGGGTGTCGCGGCAGAGCATGTCCAACCACCTGAGCTGCCTGCGGGGCTGCGGGTTGGTGGTGGCGGTTCCGGACGGCCGGCGGACGAGGTACGAGCTGGCCGACGCGCGACTGGGCCATGCGTTGCGGGACCTGATCGGCGTGGTGCTGGCCGTGGATCCTGACTGCTGTGCACCGGACGGGAAGCTCCTGGCATGACCGCGGCTGTTGGTTCACGATCCGCCGAGCGGCGGGCCGTGCTGCGGCGGAGGATACGGTTCCTCGCCGCGGCGACCATCAGCTACAACGTCATCGAGGCGGCGGCCGCGCTCTGGGCCGGAGGCCTCGCGGACTCCTCTGCCCTGATCGGCTTCGGCCTGGATTCCGTGATCGAAGTAGCCTCCGCCGTCGCGCTGTCCTGGCAGTTTTCCGCCGCAGACCCGGAACGACGCGAACGGGTGACCCTGCGCATCATCGCGGTCTCGTTCTTCGCACTGGCCGCCTTCGTGGCCGTGGACGCGTTCCGCTCACTCATGGGCGGCGGTGAAGCGCAGCACTCCGCCCCGGGCATCGTGATCGCGGCCCTGAGCCTGCTCATCATGCCGGTGCTGTCCTGGCTGCAGCGCCGCGCCGGACGCGAACTCGGCTCCCGCACCGCAGTGGCCGACTCCAGGCAGACCTTGCTCTGCACCTATCTGTCGGCCGTCCTGCTGGCGGGCCTCGTGTTGAACAGCACCCTGGGATGGTGGTGGGCCGACGCCGGCGCCGCGCTGGTAATCGCCGCAATCGCTGTGCGGGAGGGCATCAATGCGTGGAAGGGCGACGCCTGCTGCGCCGTCCCGCCCACCCACGTGGACGACAGCGAGACTGTCGATGCCTGTTGCGCGGAATGCGGCGGCACGGCCCCTGAGTCCCGGGAAGCCGTGCCGCTGGACCTTACGCGCCGGCCCGATCAGGGTTGGCGATAAGTTCGTTGTATAGCCCGTCGACACGGGCTTTGATGTCGTCGCGGACCAGGCGCATGCGTTCCATGCCTTCGATTCCGCGGCTTGAAGGCTCGTCGGTATCCCAGGTTTCGAAGCGTGCGGTGCCGCGGGGTTCGAGCTTCGCCTCGGTGCCCAGGACCACCACGACGTCGACCGCGTCCAGTACCTCGTCCGTGACGGGTTTGGGGTGTTCGCCGGTGGTATCTATGCCGAGTTCGGCCAAGGATTCGACGGCTTGGGCGTTCAGGGCCGGGCCGGGTTTGGTGCCGGCGGAGTAGACCGTGAGGGCGTCGCCCGCGAGCTCGCGCATGAGTCCTGCGGCGAGTTGGGACTTGCCGCCGTTCTTGCTGCAGACGAAGAGGACGGCGGGCTTTTCCTGTGTCATTTAGTGTGCTGCTTCCTTCGTGAGTGAGGCGACAAGGGTTTTGATGCGGTGGTGGATTTCGTCGCGGATGGCCCGGACGGTGTCCAGGGGTTGTCCTGCGGGGTCACTGAGATCCCAGTCCTCGTAGCGTTTGCCGGGGTAGATGGGGCAGGAGTCCCCGCAGCCCATGGTGATGACGACGTCCGAGGCGCGGACGACGTCGTCGGTGAGGGGCTTGGGGTAGTCCTTGCCGAGGTCGAGGCCCATTTCGGACATCACGGTGAGGACTGCGGGGTCCAATTCGGCGGCGGGCATGGAGCCAGCCGAGCGTACGCGGATCCTGCCCTTGGCTTCGACGTTGAGCAGGGCGGCAGCCATTTGCGAGCGGCCGGCGTTCTGTACACAGACGAAAAGGACTTCCGGCAATTCGGAGACGATCGATCCTTTGGATTTGGCCAGCGCAGCGAGCCGGTCGCTGGCGAAGTGTTCAGTGGTAGCGGGCAGGTAGGCGCTGATTTTCGCTGTCCTGGCCAGCGCCGCGTAGGACTCGAAGACATAGCGTTCGACGGTTTCGGCGGCGAAGGTTCCGGCGTAGCGGTCGGCGAGGCGTCTGCTGATCCGGTGGAGGACTTCGGTGTTGTCCTGCAGACCCAGTGTTGTTTCCTGTTGTTCGGTCATTGCGGTTTCTCCCTGGCTCTTGGTGCCGGTGGTGCTCAGAGTTGGGCGGAGCGGCCGTGGGCCAGTCCGGTGGGAATGCCGATCAGCAGTGGTTCCGGTGCGGCGCAGCAGCCGGACTCAGCGTCCGCGGTCGCGGCGGTGGCCGGAACGTCGCAGCTGGTGCCGGCATCAGTGGAGCAGACGCCTGTTTCCGGGAGTTCCAGGTGCACGGTGTCGGCGGCTTCCCGGTCGCCGGAGAGGGCGGCGGCGACCGAGCGGACCTGTTCGTAGCCGGTGGCGAGCAGGAAGGTCGGTGCACGTCCGTAGGACTTCATGCCGACGATGTAGAAGTCTTTTTCCGGGTGGGCCAGGAGCGCCGCGCCGTGCGGGGGAACGGTGCCGCAGGAGTGGAATTCGGGATCGATCAGCGGGCCAAGCTCGACGGGCGCTTCGACGGCGGGGTCCAGGTTGAGGCGGAGTTCGCGCAGGATGTCCAAGTCCGGGC
The DNA here is from genome assembly GCF_003614925.1 of Arthrobacter celericrescens. Classification (GTDB taxonomy): domain Bacteria; phylum Actinomycetota; class Actinomycetes; order Actinomycetales; family Micrococcaceae; genus Arthrobacter; species Arthrobacter celericrescens. The sequence continues at coordinate 30,921 of NZ_QYLP01000050.1, read as the reverse complement.
GGAAGCCGGTGCAGGGGACGATGATGTCGGCGTCGAGCGTGCGTCCGTCGGCGGCTTCGACGCTGACGTGGGTGTCCAGGGTCTTCAGGGTCGCGATGCCGAAGCCGGTGTGCAGTTCGATGGTGCCGGCCTCGACCAGGCGGCGGAGGCGGGAGCCGAGCTGGCCGCGGGCGGGCAGGCCGTCCGCGTCGCCGCCGCCGTAGGCCTTGTCCGCGGAGGCGCCCCGGACGGCCCAGAGGATGGTGGTGTCCGGCTCCCCCTTGGCGAGGTCTGCGAGGTTGATCAGGGTGTTGGCGGCGGAGTGTCCTGCCCCGACAACGAGGACGCGGCGGCCGGCGAAGGATGCACGATCCCGTCCGGTGACGTCGGGCAGGGGCGAGGAGATCCGGTCACCGGCGATGTTCTCGCCGATGGCGGGCAGGCCGGAGGTGCCGAGCGGGTTGCGGGTGGCCCAGGTGCCGGAAGCATCGACGACGGCGGCCACGGTGTGATCGCGGGTTTCACCGTCGGCGTGCTCGACCCGAACAACGAAAGGCGTGGTGTCGCGATTGCGGACGTGGGTCTTGTCCAGGCCCTGCCGGGTGACCGCGATGACACGGGCGCCGGTTTGGAGGCGGGAGGCGATCGCCGGGGTCGCGGCCAGCGGGGCGAGGTAGCTGTCAAGAAGGTCACCGCCGTAGGGCAGCGCCGTGGGGCGGGGAGACTCCCAACCGGTCGCTTCGAGCAGGCGGACGGCGGCGGCGTCGAGGTTGAACCGCCAGGGCGAGAACAGCCGGATGTGGCGCCATTGTTCAATGGCGGCGCCAGCGGTGGGGCCGGCTTCGAAGATGACCGGGTCGAGGCCGCGTTCGAGCAGGTGCGCCGCGGTGGCAAGGCCCACCGGGCCTGCGCCGATCACGGCGACGGGAAGGTTCTTCAGTGAATCCATGCTGTCCTCTTGCTTTCTCCGGTGGTGTGCGGTTCGGGTCGGGTGCCTGCCGGGTCCTTGTGGGTCCGGCAGGCCGGGGCGGTGCTTGCTTAGCAGCAGTCCTGATCGTTTTCGTCGCAGCAGCCGGTGTCGGTGCAGCATCCGTTGTCCATCCAGTTCACCCCCTTCCGCTTTGGCTAGCTGGCGGTCGGGGTCAGGGATTCGATCAGACCCTCGATGCGGGTCTTGATCTCGTCCCGGATAGGCCGCACGGATTCCAGGCCCTGGCCAGCGGGGTCTTCGAGGACCCAGTCCTCGTAGCGCTTGCCGGGGAAGTACGGGCACTCGTCCCCGCAGCCCATGGTGATCACGACGTCGGAGTCCTGGACGGCCTCGGTGGTGAGGACCTTGGGGATTTCGGCGGACATGTCGATGCCCATTTCGGCCATGGCTTCCACGGCGGCGGGGTTGACCTTGTCCGCGGGCTGTGACCCAGCGGAACGGACCTCGATCTCGCCCTTGCCCAGGGTGGTGAGGAAGGCTGCCGCCATCTGGGAACGGCCGGCGTTGTGGACGCAGACGAAGAGGACGGAGGGCTTTTTGGTGGTTTCGGTGCTCATCGGGTTTCTCCTGAAATCACGTGGAACGGTGGGTGGTGGACTGGTTGAGGTCTTCGCACCCGACCCCCGCCGCATCAATAGATTGATAACTATCGATGCAAGGAGTATCGGGGCATATATTGATGAATGTCAATATATTGCGGAAAGTTGGCGCGGTCAGGCGGCGTGCAGGCGGGGGGCGAGGTCGTTGATGCGGTGGGAAATGTCGGCGAATGCAGCGTCAAAGGCCTCCCTGGTGTTCAGGCGCAGCGGATCCGGGACGGACCAGTGGATTCCCCGCATGCCGGGCAGTTCCTCATGGGCGTTGTCGCACACGGTCACCACCAGGTCACCTTCCCCGGCAACCTGGTCCAGCAGCCGTGGGACCACTCCCGTGAGGTCGATGCCATGACGCCGGGCGACGTCGACGGCCCCAGTCGCAATGCGCTCGGCAGGGTGGGTACCGGCGGAGGCGGCAGGGATCTCGCTGGCCTGCCGCCAGAGGGCAGCAGCCAACTGGGAACGCGCACTGTTCCGGGTGCAGACAAAAAGCACGCGGTGCGCCCCGCGGGCGCGCCCGGGGACCAAGCCGTCGAGAGCGCCGGCGGCCAGCCGAAAGTAGCTGCGACGCTTGTCCGCCTCCGAGCGGTGGCGAGTGGCGAGCCCGGCCGCCTCCAGCGAACGAAGGTGATGGGAGAGCAGGTTTGCGGGCATGCCGAGTTCGGACTGCAGCTCCGTCGAGGACAGGTCTCCAAGGGTGAGCAGGTCCACGATGCGCAGCCGCGCGGGATCGGCAAGGGCGGCATGCTTGGCGACCCTCGCCTGCAATTCCTCGGTTGGTTCAATATTCATTGATTCAATTTTGACTGAACTAGTTTCTTGGGTCAAGCTTGTCCCCATGACTTCACCCCAGCCCCCGTTGTGGCGCCGCGCCCTGGCCGAACTGCTCGGCACGGCTCTGCTTGTCTCGATCGTCGTCGGCTCCGGGATTGCCGCGCAGCAATTGTCCCCGGGTGACACCGGCCTGCAGCTGTTCGAGAACAGCACAGCAACCGTCCTGGGCCTGACGGTGTTGATCCTCGTGTTCGGCCCCGTCAGCGGGGCGCATTTCAATCCGGTGGTCTCGGCCGTGGACTGGATCCTGGGAAGGCGCAGCGGTGCCGGGCTGAGCCTTCCGGACCTGGCGGTCTATGTCGTAGCGCAGACCCTTGGCGCGATCGGCGGCAGCGTGCTGGCGAACGCGATGTTCGAGGTGGGCACGTCCATCTCGGGCAAGGACCGCACGGGCGGCGGGCACCTCCTGGCCGAGGTGGTCGCCACCGCGGGGCTGATCCTGCTGATCTTCTCCCTCGCCGCCACCAGGCGGGGCGTCCTCGCCGCACCGGCGGTGGGCGCCTACATCGGCGCCGCCTATTGGTTCGCCTCCTCGACCTCGTTCGCGAACCCGGCCGTGACCGTCGGGCGCATCTTCAGCGACACCTTCGCCGGCATCGCCCCGGCATCGGCCCCGCCGTTCGTGCTCGCGCAGCTGATCGGCGCGGCGCTCGGACTGGGCCTGCTGGTCCTGCTGTTCCCCACGGCCGGCAAGGCCGCGGACGACGTCGTCCTCCCCCACGGCAGCGAAGCCGCCCAGCCCTGAGGCCCCGGGCCGCGCCCCCGACCAATACATTGATGTTTATCAATATTCGGGGATAATGGGGAGATGACTTCCCTGCCCACACTCGAGACCGCGCCCGCTGCAGCCGCAGACGATAGCTGCTGCGCACCGGCAGGGACGCCGGTGCTGGGTGCTGAAGAAGCGGGCCGCCAGGCCCTGCTCTTCAAGGCCTTGGCCGACCCCAACCGCCTGCGCCTGCTGTCCATCGTGAAGAACGCCGGCGGCGGCGAAGCCTGCGTCTGCGACCTCACCGAGCCGCTGGACCTTAGCCAGCCCACTGTGTCGCACCACCTGAAAATACTGGTCGACGCCGGGCTGCTGCACCGCGAGAAGCGCGGCACCTGGGCCTACTATTCCCTCGTCACCGGCGCGCTCGACGATGCCGCAGGCATCCTGTCGAAACTGTGACCCGAACCCTTCACCTGAGAGGCATGCAGGCCGCGGATTGGCCCGCCGTCGCCCGGATTTACCAGGAAGGAGTCGACGGCGGGCACGCCACCTTTGAATCCGCCGCCCCCGACTGGGACACCTTCAACGCATCGAAGCTTTTCGCCCACCGGCACGTTGCGACGGTCGCGGACGGCGTCATCCTCGGCTGGGCAGCTGTTTCGCCCGTCTCCTCCCGCCCCGCTTACGCCGGAGTGGTCGAACACTCCGTCTACGTCAGCACCGAAGCCCGGGGCCTCGGCGTTGGCAAGGCCCTGCTGCACGCACTCGTCCGCAGCACGGAGGACGCCGGAATATGGACGATCCAAGCCAGCGTCTTCCCCGAGAACACACCCAGCCTCAGGCTCCACGAGACGGCAGGATTCACAATCGTCGGACGCCGGAACCGGATCGCCCGCATGCCAAGCGGTCCCCTCGCCGGGCAATGGCGCGATACTCTCCTGATCGAACGCCGCTCCACGTCGTTGTGACCGCCATTCGCCGGAAGTTTGGCGGCCGCTGACGTGCCCTGCCGGCACCTCGCGAAGGCCTCATCCGGTCTAGGAATTACGTGGCGAGAACATGATGACGGCGACGCCCAGCAAACAGATCAGGGAACCAATGACGTCCCAGCGGTCGGGGCGGAAACCGTCGAAGATCATGCCCCAGGCCAGCGAGCCTGCGACGAAAACACCGCCATAAGCGGCAAGGATCCTGCCGAAATGTGCATCAGGCTGCAAGGTGGCGACGAACCCATAGATCCCCAGCGCGACGACACCGAGGCCGGCCCACCACCAGGCTTTGCCTTCCCGGACTGCTTGCCAGACCAGCCAGGCGCCTCCGATTTCAGCGGCGGCAGCGAGGGCGAACAACAGGACGGATTTGGCAATGGGCATGATGCCATCCTGTCACTCAGCGCTTAATGGAGTGCTTAGTCGAAACCGCTCCGTGGCCCGGAATCCAGCAGCGCACTGCCTCCCGGTACCGCTCGAAGTCTTCGCCGAAGCGTTGCTTGAGATCGGCTTCCTCCAGCGGCCTGATGGCGTAATTCCAGAACAGCGACCCCGCAAGCGCGTAGACGACTACAAGCCAGGACTGCAGGATGAGGCCGATCGCGGCGCCCTGGGCAATGCCGGCGAGGGCCATGGGATTGCGGACCCAACGGTACGGGCCGGTGACGACCAGGCGGTTCGGCATCGCGGCCGGCAGCGGCGTGCCCTCCCCCTTCGTGGACATCGCCACCGCGGACGCGACGCCAAGCACGCTGGCAAGGACAAGGACGATCGCACCGGCAAGGCCCGCGAACGGCGGAAAGGGCAGTGCCACGTTCCACCGCTGTTCAAGGGCGGTTATGGCAGTCGGAACCACCACCAGGAAGAAGCCCCAGAAAACAACGAGCTGGCCGAAGGTCGTGGCCACGTGGTTTGCAGAGTCCGAGCGCCTGGCCGCGCGGAACGCAAAGGGCCCCCGGAGGATCCACTCCGTGGGTACGCGTCCCAGGAAAACAAGGCAGAGCGCCGCCAGGGAAGCTGCGGCGGCCGCACCCATGGCGAGCACGCCCCAGCCAGCTTCGCCGGTGATTGTTGCGTAAGCGGCCAGTACGACGGCGACAATCACCGCCCAGCCCGCGCTCACCGCCACGGCCGCCCGGACGCCGAATGCAGCCACCGCCGAGGCGATGACGAACAGCGGGATATCGAAGGCGGCCACGATGACCGGATCCAGGCTGCCAAGCGTCGACTCACGCACGAACGGCACAGTGAAAACCAGGACCCACCACAAAAGTCCTGCGGCCGCTTGAAGTGCGAAATAGGCACGCCCCCACCGCAGCAAATACATCACCGTTCCGTGCCAATTCGGCCTGTTCGGAGGCCGAAACAATGTTGGCTTCAGCGTAGCGAAAGCAATCACTGGTAAAACCGTCCCGGGTGTTGCAGGGAGATATCCCGGCGCCTGTCCTCCGCAAATGCAAACGCAAGATCCAAGGGAATGAGCGCTCGGTGTGTTCGCCGGCGTCCGAGCTCGTGCCTAGTTCGTTGACCATACCAACATGGCCGGGACCGCGTACCCTGTCGTGGCCGATCCGTGGTTCGGGGCACGGCTCTTCCAGCCCGTGAAGCGCTCTATCTCCAGGGGCGACTACATGTATAGCGCCTGGCTCACACCGTGGGGCGTAGCGGTATTGAGTGGCGGCGGCTCCGGGATCTTTAACTATCTCGCCGGGGGTTACATCATCCGAACCGCAGGCTGGGAGGAATGGACCAAAGCCTGGCCAGCTATCACCAACAAGGCAACCCTGAAGCAGCAATTCGATTGCCATGTCGCTGCTGGGATCTACGGCATTCCATTCACGCAGGACTACAACCTGGAACGGTTCCGGGCCGACAGACCGAACTGGCTACCAGGTGTCTGGTCGCACCACTGCAATTGGTAGCTTGAACGGGCAAACTAGGGTCGGGGGGAAGAATATGAAACTGACGAAACAATTCCTGATCACAGGAAGCATCATGGCCGGAGCCGGGCTCCTCGTAGCAGCGGGCTTCCTCGTGGCTTCCGGCATCGACTACCGCATCGCCGAAGACACGGGCGTCCAACCGGGCTACACGCCGGAATGGATAATGAACGGCATGACCGCCGGATTCCTGCTCGCAGGACTCGGCGCACTGGTGGCGATCGCCGGCGGCGTGCTCGCCCTTCGACGTTCTATCCGCTTGACGAATCGATTCCTGATCGCAGGATGCATCGCGGCCGGACTCGGTGTCCTCGTAGCGGGGGGCTCCCTCGTGGCCTTGCTCAGCGGCTATGGCATGACCGAAGACGCCGGCATCCACATGCCGCAATGGTTCCTCAACGGCATGACCGCCGGAATCCTACTCATCGGACTGGGCGCAGCGGCAGCGATCACCGGCGGAGCTCTCGCACGTCGCCATCCACCCCGCCCCATCAGCTAAGAGGGCCGGGAGCCCTGGTTGGCAGGGCAGCAGCATCAGTGTTGAATAAGTGAGGGCCCCGCCGAGCGGGCCCTCACTTCTTTTTGGTGCCGCATCGCGAGGCCTGCCAGAAACGACCGTTTAAGGCCGGGCTCTGGTTCGTCAGACGCCCTCAAAAAACCGGTCACCGGATTGTTTGAATCGACTCTCCACATTTTGTCCACCGAATGTTTGACAATTGCGATTTTTGCTTCGATGATCTGTTCACCCTCTGAAATGAATGGGCCATTCGGCCCACCTTTGACGTCCATGTGGGGGGATCATGGCACGAGATAAGGAACCACCATGAAAGGAAAAAACCAGAGCTGCCCTGACCGGCGCTCTTACCGCGGGGCTTCTGGCCGCTGGATCACTAACACCATCATTCGCTGCGGCTCCAACGGCGGCGCCGGCGAAGATCTCAAACCCAAGTCCACAAGGGGCCTGCCAAGCTGCCTGGTACTACAGGGCAACCGGGCGCGGGGCGGACACCCACGTAGCCGTCGGCGCAGTTCAGTCGAACTACAACGGAACGCCCTACACCGCCTCAATGACTGTGTCTGCCACGGTCACAGGGACTGCCACGGCTACGGTTTCGGGGAATCTTGAATTCTCAAGGGACTTCGTCGTGGCGAATGTGAAAGCGACATACGGCATCAATGCATCGCTTTCCTTGTCGACCACCCTGGGCAACAGCTTCACTTTCAACGTCCCCGCCTGGAAGACCGGCAACGCAGTCTACGGCGTATACAGGTCCTACACCACAGGCCGTGAAGAGTGGTACACCACGAACTGCGTAGTCACCCAGTACCGCAACGTGAAGGCATACTCCCCCTACAAGGTCGGCTGGCGGGTATGGTTCTCGTAAGGCTCGTACACTCGGTCGCTGCCGTTGTGCTCGTCGCTGCGGCAGCAACCGGCTGCACCTACGAGGATCCAGAACCTCGGGCAACCGCCTCAACTGGGACGCAAGGATCCGAGGGCGCAGCGCCAACACCGACCCCGAGCCCCACCCCGACAATGCCGACGAAATTGCTGGCGTCGTACCCAGAGAACGAAAAGCTAATTGTTGAATCATCTTCACATCGCGGCGCCGCCAAGCTTGGCCCCTTCACAAGCAAGACCGGCTACATAGCCGTCTACGTTCGGTGCATAGGGAATTCAGAGATCAAGATCGACATTTCCGGTGTCGCGAACTTCCCACAGAATTGCGTAAATGATCCAGAGGACCTGGGAACAAAGAACTCCATCGACGTCCGCTACGCCGACAAGTTCACGATCACCGGGGAAGCCGATGCCTCCAGCATCTGGGCCATTGCCATAACAGAGGACCCCACTGGAGGAGTTGGGCAGTAGGAGACCGACCACGAATTTCCGGAGGCGGCAAGCCTCCAAAACTTCGCCGTAGGGAGCGTCAGTCCTCTTGACGCTCCCTCCGCGTTTCTCCGGTCCAGAAACCACCGTTTGCGAACTAGCGGTCCTATCGCCTCAATGCGACAAAGGGGTCTGGGTGGGCGTGGAAAAGCGTTGACCCGTCGAAGCTTCTGGCCACGTACTACTCCGTTATCGTCCGTGCAAACCAGGACGGTAAAATCATCACCGCATTTCCATCCAGGACAAAGTAAGAGGCGTGGTTACGACGCAAGAGCCAGAAGCATTTGCCGCCGAACGCACCACCGGCCTTCGGGACGTTGGACAGGTCCGGTTTGAGGGCGAGGGTGATGACTCCATTGTCTTCATCAAGCCCTCCGATAGCGCCGAGGCCCCGGGCGAATACCGCTTCGCAGAGACGCTGCGCGAAATCTCGGAAGCCATCACAATCGATGAAGCAACATGGCACTCGACCTGGCCCGACAGATCGCTGACCGCTGCCTCCATTGCAATGCTTTCGGTACATATCCAGGAAGCCATCGGCACGGCCCCGCGGGGTGCCACGATCCTGCGCCTGGTCACCGGCGGCGTCGTCGCCGTCTGACAGCCAAAACCCTCGAAGAAACGGTCGAGAGGATCACCGATCATCCAGACTAATATCCTTACGCTCGTTGAACGGCACTTTGACGGGCCCGCCCCTCGGCGCGGCCTGCTTTCGTTCAGGCGCCCGGAGAACGAGATGTTCCTGGATTTCTTCGTCGACGGCAAAGCGCTCCGGACGTGGATTCAGGAGTGGGAAGATGCAGACCGCCAGCCCGATGAAACATCCCTCCTCACTCCCGCCCGGCCGGAGTGGGCAGTCCAACAGATCGACCGTCTACTTGGCCGGATTCCACACCAACATTGGAACAGAGCCTGGCTGCTGTTTTGCAGCGCATGTTGGACCGAGGACTGCGGTGGAGTAACCGCAGACCTACGCAAGGAGAAGGGGTTGGTTCATTGGTCGGGCATCGGCTGGGATGACTCCCTCACCGATGAAACGTACCGGATCGAGACCGCCCTTGATTTCGTCTTTGACGCTCAGCAGTACGAGCAAACGCTCCTTGATGCCAGGGCTCGGTTCACGCGCAGGAAGCGGAGCGGCTAAGCGCCTTTAACACCAGCCCTACTCGATATGTCCCAGCACCGAGCCGACGGACACAACGCCGCCCGCGGCCGACACCACGGAGGCCAGCGTCCCGCCGCGGTGCGCGGGGACCTGGGTTTCCATCTTCATCGCTTCGAGGACCACCAGCGCGTCGCCCTCGGCAACCGGAGCGCCGGGCTCCACGAGCCACTTCACCACGGTGCCGGCCATGCCGGACACGACGGCGGACTCCGGCAGAGCGGTACCGGCAGCCTCGGACGCAACCGAAGCACCGCCGTCGGGCCCCAACGAAATACCAGCGAGGGAGCCGCCGGAACGGGCCCAGCCGTCCAGCAGATCGGCGGGCAGGCCCACGGCAAGCCGCTTGCCGTCCACGTCCACCGTGATCGTGCGGCGCTCACCGGAGGGGGCCACGGGGCTGTACTCGGGATCGACGGGAATGCGGTCGGCGAACTCGGTCTCGATCCAGCGCGTGTGCACGCCAAGCCCATCCGGGGAGGTGAATTCCGGCGCCTCGACCACGGCCCGGTGGAACGGCAGCACGGTCGCCAGGCCGGAGATGTCCATCTCGGCCAGGGCGCGGCGGGCGCGGCGGAGGGCCTGCTGCCGGTCGGCTCCGGTGACCACGAGCTTGGCCAGCAGGGAGTCGAACTGGGGCGGCACCACGGAGCCTGCGCGCACGCCGGTGTCGAGGCGGATGCCCGGGCCGGTCGGCCCCGCAAAGCCAGAAACCGTGCCCGGGGAGGGCAGGAAGCCGCGGCCCACGTCCTCGGCGTTGAGGCGGAATTCGAAGGAATGCCCGCGCGGTTCCGGGTCAGCGAGCATGCTCAGGGGAAGCCCGGCGGCGATGCGGAGCTGCTCCTGCACCAGGTCGATCCCGGAGGTTTCCTCGGTGATGGGGTGCTCCACCTGCAGCCGGGTGTTGACCTCCAGGAACGCCACCGCGCCGCCGGCCGAAACCAGGAATTCCACGGTTCCGGCCCCGGTGTAGCCGGCCTCCCGGCAGATCGCCTTGGCGGCCGCGTAGATCGACTCGCGCTGTGTATCAGTCAGGAACGGTGCGGGGGCCTCTTCCACGAGCTTCTGATGGCGGCGCTGCAGGGAGCAGTCGCGCGTCCCGACGACCACCACGTTCCCGTGGGTATCGGCGATCACCTGCGCCTCGACGTGCCGCGGCCGGTCCAGGTACTGCTCCACGAAGCATTCCCCGCGGCCGAAGGCCACTACGGCCTCGCGCACCGCGGAGTCGAAGGCTTCCTCCACCTCGGCGAGTTCGCGGACCACCTTCAGGCCGCGTCCGCCGCCGCCGAACGCCGCCTTGATGGCCACGGGCAGCCCGTGTTGCTCGGCGAAGGCGCGCGCCTCCGCCGCGGAATCAACGGGTCCGTCGCTGCCGGCCACCAGCGGGGCGCCGGCGCGGACGGCGATCTCGCGGGCGGTGATCTTGTTGCCCAGCTGCCTGATCGCTTCCGGTGAGGGGCCGATCCAGGCCAGTCCGGCGGCGAGCACTGCCTGCGCGAAGTCCGCGTTTTCGGAGAGGAAACCGTAGCCGGGGTGCACGGCGTCGGCGCCGGAGCGGGCCGCGATGTCCAGGAGCTTGGGGATGTTCAGGTAGGTATCGGCCGGGCTGTTGCCGCCCAGGCTGAAGGCCTCGTCCGCGGCAGCGACGTGCATGGCGTCGGCGTCGATGTCGGCGTAGACCGCCACCGAAGCAAGGCCGGCGTCCTCGCAGGCACGGGCAATCCGGACGGCGATTTCGCCGCGGTTCGCGATCAGGACCTTGCGCATTACTTGCTCACTTCTTTCGTGCCGAGGGCGGGGGAAACGCGGAAACGGATGCTTCCGCCGATGGGGACCTGCGCGGCGCGGTCCAGGTGTTCGTCGGTGACCACGGCGATCACGGGGTAGCCGCCGGTGATGGGGTGGTCGGCCAGGAACAGCACCGGCAGGCCGGCGGGCGGGATCTGGATGGCCCCGGCCATGGTGCCTTCGCTGGGCAGTTCGCCCTCGCGGCTGCGCGTGAGCGGTTCGCCGGCCAGGCGCATCCCCACCCGGTTGGACTGCGGCGTGACCTGCCACTCCTGGCTGCAGAGGGACTCGAGTTCGGCGGGGTCGAACCAGTCCTCGCGCGGGCCGGGGACGATGTCCAGCACCGTGACGCTGCCGGGCTCCGGGAAGTCGGGCTGCAGTTCGGGGCTCCCGACGGCGGTGGATGCGGTGTCCTGCCCGACGGCGAGCAGCTGCCCCGCCGCGAGCGGTGCAGGTCCGATTCCGGAGAGGGTGTCCGTGGAGCGGCTGCCCAGGACGGCGGGCAGGTCCGCCCCGCCGCGAACGGCGAGGTAGTTGCGGAAGCCGGCCTCCGGGGCGCCGACGGTGAGGGTCTCGCCGTCGAGCAGCGCGAAAGGCGCGGCCATCTCAACGGTGCGGGGCTGGGCTGCCGGTCCGCCGTCGTCGTCGGAAACAGCGCCCGACGGCGGCGTGATGGTGAGGCTCGACGGCGCACCCGCCACGGCGATCACCTGGTCCCCCACGGCCTGGATGGTGAGCCCGCCGTTGACGGTCTCGACCGCGGCGGCTGTGGACTTGTTGCCCACCAGCCGGTTGGCGCGGCGGAGGGACGCGCGGTCCAAGGCGCCGGCCGCCGAGACGCCCAGGCCACCGTGGCCGCGCCGTCCCAGGTCCTGGATGAGGCTCAGGGCGCCGGGGTTTAGGATGCGGATACCGGCAGCGGGCTCCGCCGCAACAGCCGCAGCGGCGGGCGCCACCTCCACGACGTCGCGCACGGCCCGGTACTGCACCCGGTCCCCCGGCCGGGCGAGGGCGGGCTGGGCACGCTCGAGGTCCCACATGCGGGCGCCGGTGCGGCCGATCAGCTGCCAGCCGCCCGGGGAGCGCCGCGGGTACACGGCCGAGTAGTTCCCGGCCAGGGCCACGGAACCCGCGGGCACCGCGGTGCGCGGGGTGGACCGGCGCGGTACTTCGAGGAGCTGGTTTTCGCCCACCATGTAGGCGAAGCCCGGGGCAAAACCGGCGAAGGCCACGGTCCAGAGCTGCCCGGTGTGCGCGGCGATCACGCCGTCCACGCCCAGGCCGGTGAGCCCGGCGACTTCGGCGAGGTCGTCGCCGTCGTACACGGTGTCGATGACCACAAGCTTGCCGTCGTTTTCGACCGGGCCGCCGAGCTCCATTTCGAGCAGCCGGGCGCCGATGGCCCGCGTGGTGGCGGCGGACTCGGCCACCACCATCACGGTCTCGGCGGCGGCCAGCACGTCCAGCTGCCCGGGCAGCGGGGAGGCGAACAGCTGCGACTGCAGCGCCAGCACATCCTCCATGCTGTCCAGCTCGGCGAGGACCGCGCGGGTCCCCACCGGCCGCACGGAGCGCACCTTGTGGGCGGTCTGCATCCCGGTTTCCATCATCCGTTCCTTAATTCCGTTGCCAGTTCCGGCCAGCCGGCGGGCTGTTTACGCCTGGACGTCCTGCAGGAGCCGGACATCCTCTTCGGGCTTCGGGTCGCGTCCCAGCAGCAGGCCCACGATCGTCACCACCGAGGCGGCGAGCAGGTAGACCGCGATCAGCCACCAGCCGCCGGAAGCAGCACCGTAGAGCGCGGTGAAGATGATCGGGGCGACGGCACCGCCCACCACACCGGCCAGGGTGTAGGCAAGGGAGCTGCCGGCGTAGCGGAGGCGGGCCGGGAACTGTTCGGTAATGTACGCGGCCTGCGGGCCGTACATGAAAGCGTGCAGAGCCAGGCCGATCACCACGCCGATGGTCAGCATCACCACGGACTTGCCCTGGATCATCAGGAAGAACAGCGGGATGAACGCCGCGGTGGCGGCCGCGGTGACGCCGTAGACGAGGCGGCGGTTGAAGCGGTCCGTCACGGCGCCGGCCAGCGGGATGAGGAACAGCTGGAAGGCGGAGCCGATCAGGATCGCGGCCAGCACATTGCCGGTGGTCATGCCCAGTTCCTTGGTGGCATAGACGGCCACGAACACGGTGAAGAGTGCATAGAGCACGTCGGGGCAGACGCGGGACAGGGCGGCGGAAACCAGTGCCTTGGGCTCGTGCTGGAAGACTTCCTTGATGGGGGCCTTGGGGCGGTCGCCGTGGGCCTGGATGGCCTTGAAGACCGGGGTCTCCTCAAGCTTGAGGCGGATCAGCAGGCCGAATGCCACCAGCAGCGCCGAGGCGAGGAAGGCCACCCGCCAGCCCCAGGAGAGGAAGTCGTCGTTGCTGAGGGAGGCAGCGAGGACGGCGAGGACGCCGTTGGCCATCAGGTTGCCGGCGGGCGGACCGATCTGTGCCGCGGAGGACCAGAAGCCGCGCTTGTTGGGATCGCCGAATTCGCTGGAGAGCAGCACGGCGCCGCCCCATTCGCCGCCGACGCCGATGCCCTGGGCCAGGCGAAGCAGCACCAGGATGGTGGGGGCCGCGACGCCGATCACCGAGTAGTCCGGCAGCGCACCGATGAGGACGGTGGCCACGCCGATGAGGACCAGGGTGAAGACCAGCACGTACTTGCGGCCGATCTTGTCGCCGAGCCGGCCGAACACCACGCCGCCGATCGGGCGGGCCAGGTAGCCCACGGCGAAGGCGGAGAAGGACAGCAGCAGGCCCACGAACTCGTCCCCGGAGGGGAAGAAAATCTTGGGGAACACCAAGGCCGAGGCCACGGAGTAGATGGCGAAGTCGTAGTACTCAAGCGAGGTGCCGGTGAGGCTGGCGATGTATGCCTTGAGGGCGCCGGCCGGTGGCTTCCTCGTCACGGCCTTTGCCTTGCTGTTGGTGGTCATGTTTTCCTCCGGGGGATGAGGGTTTTGCTGGAGATTGGGGGTTCTGGGGTTTGGGCGTTCCTGAGGAACGGGTTCAGGCGAAGGAGGCGATGCTGACGCCGGCGTCGCTGAGGGCGGACTTCACGGCGGTGGCCATGGCCACGGCGCCCGGTGAGTCACCATGCACGCAGATGCTTTCCGCGCGGACATTGAGGATGGAGCCGTCGGTTGCCATGATCCGCTGTTCGGTGGCCATCCGCAGCACATGCTCGGCGACCTCCGCGGGATCGTGCAGGACGGCGCCCGGCTGGGTGCGCGGGACAAGGGTTCCGTCCGGATTGTAGGCGCGGTCCGCGAACGCTTCGCTCACGGCGCGCAGGCCGGCCTTTTCGGCCAGGCGCAGGACCTCCGAACCAGGGAGCCCGAGGATCGGCAGGTCCGGGTCCACTGCCTTGACGGCGTCGACGACGGCCTGCGCCTGGGCGGTGTGCTTGACGATCGCGTTGTAGAGGCCGCCGTGCGGCTTCACGTACTTCACCCGGGCTCCGGCGGTGGCCGCCAGGGCTTGCAGCGCACCGAGCTGGTACACGACGTCGTCGGCCAGTTCCTTGGGATCGATATCCAGGAAGCGGCGGCCGAAGCCCGCCAGGTCCCGGTAGCCCACGTGCGCTCCGATCGCGACGCCGGCCTGGGCCGCCTTCGCACTGGTGGCGCGGATGACGCTGGGGTCGCCGGCGTGGAAGCCGCACGCCACGTTGGCGCTGGAAACGGACTCGAACATCGCGGAATCGTCGCCGAGGGTCCAGCGTCCGAAGGACTCCCCGACGTCGCTGTTCAGGTCGATGCTTGCCATTGTGATCCCTATCTCATCGGATGTGGTCCATCTAGGATGCACTACATTGTCGAATTGTTCAACGATTCTTCGATCCGAATTTGCGACAATCAGGTAAATTCATGTCATGGCACCTCCCCAGACCGGCAGCGCGCGCGTCCGTATCGCCGTGCCGTCCGTGGCCGAACGCGTGGCCGAGGAACTGCGTTACCAACTCGCCGAGGGCATGCTGCTGCCGGGCGCCCGGCTCACCGAGGCCACCATCGCCGAGGACCTGGGCGTCTCCCGGAACACCGTGCGGGAGGCCTTTGCCGAACTCGCCAGCGAACGGCTTGTGGTCCGCCAGCCCAACCGCGGCGTTTTCGTGGCCACCCTCGAAGCCGGGGACATCCACGACCTCTATACCGTCCGCCGGGCCATCGAGGTGAGCTCCATCCGCGGCGGCGGCAGCGCCGAACGCGTGGCGGCAGTCCGTGCCGCCGTCGACGAAGGCAAACGCGCCGCCGCGGCGGACGACAATGACGCCCTGGGCAGCGCCAACCAGCACTTCCACGGCGCCATCGTGGCCCTGGCCGAAAGCAAGCGGCTGGACACGATCATGCGGCACGTCCTGGCCGAAATGCGCCTGTACTTCCATAAGGCCACCTCGGACGCGCACTTCTACAGCGCCTGGCTCGAGGAGAACGAGGCCATCTGCGCCGCCCTCGAAGCCGGGGAACTGGAGCGGGCCGGGGAACTCTTGCTCGGCTACCTCAACCGCTCCGAGGAACAGCAGCTCACCGTTCACGGGGAGTAGCGGGCGCGTCTAGTGTGGGTTTCCATACCGACCACACGAAGGGGAACGGCCATGGCGGAGAGCACTAGGAACAAGTCCTACGACGGATTCACCGAAGAAGAGCGCGCCGCCATGAAGGAGCGTGCCCAGGAACTCAAGACAAGCTCCAAGCGCCCGAAGGCAGGCAAGGCGGACGGGGAAGCCGACGTGCTGGCGAAGATCGCCGAACTTCCCGAGCCGGACCGCTCGATGGCAGAGCGGATCCACGCCATCGTCAAGGAAAGCGCTCCTGCGCTCGAGCCGAAGACCTGGTACGGAATGCCCGCGTACGCCAGGGACGGCAAGGTGGTGGCCTTCTTCCAGGGCTCGGGGAAGTTCAAGACCCGCTATTCCACGCTCGGCTTCAACGATCCGGCAAAGCTGGACGACGGCGACATGTGGCCGGTCGCCTACGCCCTGACGGAGCTGACCGCCGAGGTCGAGGCGAGGATCGCGGAACTCGTCAAGAGGGCGGCGGGTTCACAGGCGTAAAGGAACCGTTAAGATCGGCTGATTTTCGCCCGCCGGGGTTTTTCGCGGTGCTAGCCTCCGGGAGGTCATAGCCTGCGAACAGAAAGACGAGTCCTTGACGGCATCTGCCACCCACGGCCTTCCACCGGTCGTCCCCACCCCGCAAAGGCGAGCGGAATCCGGCCACCCACTGATGCGTTGGCTGCTGGAACACCGCGTCCACATGCCTGTCGGACCGGAATCCGCCGAGGACCACACACCGCAGCAGCGCTGGTGGAAGGTCATGTGCCTCACCGGCGTGGACTACTTCTCCACGCTGTCCTACCTGCCCGGCATCGCGGCCCTCGCCGCCGGGGCACTTTCGCCGTTGGCGACCTTGCTGATCGTGGCCCTGACCTTGCTCGGCATGCTGCCGATGTACCGGCGGGTTGCCAAGGAGAGCCCGCACGGCCAAGGTTCAGTGGCCATGCTCGAGACGCTGCTCTCTTTCTGGCGCGGGAAGATCTTCGTGCTGGTCCTGCTTGGCTTCGTGGCGACCTCGTGGATCATCACCATCACACTGTCCGCCGCCGACGCCACCGTTCACCTGCTGGAAAACCCCCTGGTGCCGCATTTCATGGAGGGCCAGGCCGTCGTCGTCACGGTCATCCTCCTCCTCATCCTGGGCGGCGTGTTCCTGCTCGGCTTCACCGAAGCAGTTGCCGTCGCCATCCCCCTGGTGGCCGTCTTCCTCCTCATGAACGCGGTCATCATCGGCAGCGGCCTCGTGGAGGTCTTCACCTCCCCGCAGCTGCTCTCGAACTGGACGGCAGCATTGGGCTCCGCCGGTGCCGGACCGGGCGGACTGATCGGACCCGCGCTCGTGGCCTTCCCGCTCCTGGTGCTTGGCCTGTCCGGCTTCGAGACCGGCGTCAGCATGATGCCCCTGGTGGCCGCCGACGGAAAGACCGCCGAGGAACGGCTTGCTTCGAAGATCAGGAACACCCGGAAGCTCCTCACGACGGCGGCGCTGATCATGAGCGTCTACCTGATCGGCAGCAGCCTGGTCACCACCATCCTGATCCCCACCGAAGCCTTCGAAGCCGGCGGCGAGGCCAACGGCCGCGCCCTGGCCTACCTGGCACACGAACGGCTCGGTGAAGGCTTCGGCTCGGTGTACGACATCAGCAGCATCCTGATCCTCTGGTTCGCCGGCGCTTCGGCCATGGCCGGCCTGGTCAACATCGTCCCGCGGTACCTCCCCTCCTACGGCATGGCACCGGACTGGACCCGCGCCGTCCGCCCGGTGGTGCTCGTCTACACCACCGTCAGCATCCTCATCACGATCGGGTTCAACGCCGACGTCAATGCCCAGGCCGGCGCCTACGCCACCGGCATCCTCGCCATGATGGTCTCCGGAGCCGTGGCGGTGACCATCTCGGCGATCCGCAGGAAACAACGGACCGCCTCCATCGGTTTCACGGTGCTGACCCTCGTCCTGCTCTACGCACTCGTGGCCAACGTGATCGAAAAGCCGGACGGCCTCACCATCTCCGGCTTCTTCATCCTGGGCATCATCGCGGTTTCCCTGGTCTCCCGGGTCAGCCGGACCACGGAGCTGCGCGTGGACCGCATTGAATTTGATGAGGACGCCCGGCGCTTCATCAAGGACACCCTCGACTTCGACGGCCGGATCAACCTGATCGCGAACCGCCCCCAGGCCCGGGACGCCGCCGAATACCTGGCCAAGGAAATCGACCAGCGGGAAATGAATCCGGTTCCTGGAACGGCCGACGTCATGTTCCTCGAAATCGAGATCACGGACCCGTCAAGCTTCAGCGACACCCTGGTTGTCCGGGGCATCGAGGTGGAAGGGCACCGGGTCCTCCGTACCGAGAGCCCGGCCGCCCCGAATGCCATCGCCGCAATCCTCCTGGCGCTGCGCGACGCCACCGGTGTCCGCCCCCACGCCTATTTCGAATGGTCCGAGGGCAACCCGCTGGCCCACCTGATGCGCTACCTGCTGCTCGGACGCGGCGATACCGCCCCGGTGGTCCGCGAAATCATCCGCGAGAACGAGCCGGACCCGGCCCTCCGCCCCGGCATCCACGTGGGCTGAGCCGGGGCGGCCGCCGGCCTAGGCGTCCCGGCCGCCTGCCTACCCCAGCCCCACCGGTTTGTTCCCGATGGCCACATCCATGATGTTCAGGCCCTCATCCACCAAGGCGCTGCCCGCGGGCAGGGTGATGCCGGAGACCTCGAACGCGGCCGGGATATCGATCTTCGTGGCGAACACCGAGGCCGGCTCGTCGACGCGCAGCACGGTGGCAGCGCCGCCGATGTAGCCCTGGGTGTGCCGCTGGTGGTAGGCCGACTTCGCCAGCAGCATGCTGGTGTCCGTGGGCACGCCGCCCTTCCAGTTGGGCAGGGTGATGGTGACCTTCTTGGACATGCCGTTGGTGAAGTGCACCGTGGCCACGCCGGAGGACACCGCGCCAGTGGAGAAGCCGGTCACCAGCAGGGTGCGGCCCTGTCCGGAGACCGCCAACCGCTGCCCGGCGGACTTGAGGGTGTCCGGCGTTCCCACCGGGTTCGGGTGCCATACGGATTCGACGCCGAACGCCGAGTACCGCTGGCCGCTCACCAGCCCGGCGTCCGCCAGGGCTTCTTCCGACAGCGTGCGGCGGTCCGCGGTGATCGCACCGTTGCGCGGGTTCGCGGCGTTCGCCACCGAGGTCTGGTTCAGCAGCGCCTGGAACGGCAGGGGCGTAACATCGACGCCGGGGCCCTGGTACGCGCCGATGTTCGGCGCCGCCGCAGAACCCGAGGCAGCGGTGGGGTTCCCGAAGAAGTCCCGGCCGCCGTCGTCGGCGATCACGGCGCCGGCACCCAGCAGCGGCGAGCCGGACGCGAGCTTGTACCCCGGCACGTCCAGGGTGGTCTGGCCGCTGCCGCCGGCAATCAGCTTGGGGTCGCCCAGCACAGCAAGGGCCTCCCCGGCAGGTGGCTGGATCCCGCCGAAGTAGGCGTTGTTGGAGTACACCGCGGACGCCGCGCGGAGCGGGCCTCCCGGCGCCACGAACACGTTGTTGCGGACCTCGCGCGGGCCCGTCATGTCGTCCAGGAAGCCGCGGGACGGGCAATAGAAGGTGTTGTTGTAGATGTAGTGCTTGCCCGGACCGGTGCTGGCGCCACCCAGGCGGCAGTCGTCCTGGGCCACGTTGTAGCGCAGCACCACATTGGCCGCGGTGGATCCGCCGCCGCAGTTGGAGACGCAGTTGAGGTAGAAGCCGCCGGCGTTCCCGTAGGAGTAGTTGTACTGGAACAGGCAGGTGCCCACGATCTTCATGTCGCAGTCCCAGGCGGTGGAGTCGTAAACGGAGGTGGTGCTGTTGCCCACCACGTTGAACTGGAACACCGGGTTCTTCGAGTTGTACGGCCACATGCCGGCGAAGTTGCCGCCCTCGTACGGGTGCGCGCCCTGGCCGAGGTTGAGGCCGCTGTTGTACTCGATGAGCGGGGCGTCGGAGTTGTGGATGACGATCGCGTCGCCGCCCACCTCGTGCATCGTGTTCCGGGCCACGTACACCTTGGTGTTGTAGCGCTCGGTGGTGTCCGGGGCGGAGATCTTCACGCCGCCGCCCGCGGTGTCGTTGACCTCGTTGTCGGTGATGGTGATGCCGTCCACGGAACCCTTGCCCCAGGTGCGCACCATGATCCCGGCGGACTGGGCGAAGCCCGCCCCGTTGGTGGCCTTGTTGCGCCAGCCGGCCACGTCCTCCACGTGGTTTCCGGTGACCACGATGCCCGCAGTCTGGGCGGTGCCACTGTTTTCGAAGAGGATGCCCACGCGCCGGGTCGGGGTGTCCGAGGGGTTCACGACGTGCAGGCCGCTGACCGTCCAGTGGCTGGCGTTGGTGATCTGGATGGCGGCCACCGCGCCGTCTCCGTTGATGGTGGGCTTGGCGCCGTCGCCGTAGCTGGAGAGGGTGATCGGGTGGCCCGCGACGCCGGTGCCCGCGGGCTTGAGCGCGCCGGTGCAGCTGGTGCCGGCGCGGAAGAGGATCGATTCGCCCGCGTTGAAGGCACCGTGGCCGGTGAGCTGGGCGATCGAGTTGAAGGGGTTCGCCTGGCTGCCGTCGCCAGGCGCGGCGGCCGAGCAATCCACGTAGAACTTCGCGTCGCTGAGCTGGACGACGAGGGCACTGAGCGTGCCGCTGGTGGGCACGTCGAACGGGCCCGTGCCGCTGGCCGTCAGTTCGGCGGTGCCGCCCGTGGCTCCGGCGGGCACCACGAAGGTGACGGCCGCCGCGCCGGTGGCGTCAGCAACGGCGTCGGCCACTTTCCCGCCGCGGAAGGCGAGGCTGAGCGGGCTGAGCGGCTTGAGGTCGCGCACGACGACGGTGGCCGGCGTTCCGGGGACCAGCGCGTTGAGGTTCGTCCCGGCCGAGCCCTCGAGGCGCAGCGGCATGGCGAGATATTCGCCGGAGCAGTTGATGCGGGCATCCGCCCAGTCGGCGTGGTCGTTGCCGTTGCCTTCGGGCCCGGCGTCGACGCGCAGTTCGAGGGTGGTGGCGCCAGCGAGGTCCACGTTGACGGGCAGGGCGCCGTCCGTGCCCTTGCGCTCGGCGGCGAACCGTTCCACACCGTCCACCAGGACCCGGAAGTCGACGCGGCCGCGGCCGGCCTGCGTGTCGTCGATGCCCACCTGGGACAGGAACTGCCGGCACTGGCCGCCGATGTTGTAGGTGATGGACGACGCCGCGTGGGTGCCGAGCCCTTTCGGGTAGACAGTGCCGCTGATGGTCAGGGGGCGCCGGTTCGCGTCGCCGAGGGCCTGGCCGCCGTTGCTCATGTCGAGTTCGGCCGGGCCCCAGCCGTTGCTCATGCTGGCCCAGGGAACGTCGCTGGCGTACCCGACGCCGGGAAGCGGCGGTGTTTCGGCGGCGACGGCGGCGGGAACCGTTCCGACGCCGGCCGCGACCATGGCGGCCGCGGCTGCGATGGCGGCCAGGTTCCTGGCCAGGGTTGGTGTTTTCAAGGTTGTCTCCTCGTTGAGTGCTTCCCTGCACAGCTTTTGGGAAACGCACAGAGATGGTCAACGAGGTGCACAAACTTGAACAGAAACTAACGCACGCGGTTCGGGGCAGCCGCGCAGCTTAGTCGGGCAGTTCGATCCGGAACCCGCAGGCGCATTCGAGTGTTTTCGTGCCGAGGATGACCTCGGCGGTGCCTGCGTCCGGGCATTCGGCGGTGGACATCGGCGCCTGGATCGTCCGGTAGGACGTGCCGGTCACGGCCATCGGCACTCCGCAGTGCAGGTAGGAGCCGCCGAAGTGCAGTGTGCCAGGGACGGTCCCGGCCTCGTTCAGCAATGCTGCGACGTGGCGGAAGGGCGCGGCGTGGGCATGGAAGGAGCCGCACGCGGTGCAGGCGTAGATGACATGCACGAGCGGTTCGACCGGGTGGGCGGGCAGGGACTCGACGGAGTGCAGCATCAGGTGCTTGTCCGTGCCGCAGGTGGAGCACCAGAGTGGCAGCCATTGCGGGGACGCCGGCATGCGCGGCCTCGTCCCGTAGGGGCTTCCCGTCATCTGCTGCGTGCCGGGGTTCAGCCGATCCTGGAGGTTGCGTATCTTTTTCATGGTTAGTCACCGATCCTTCAGGGCAGGGCCGGGTAGGTGTGCAGGATGTAGTCCATGGCCGCAGGTCCGGTCCTCCGCAGGCCCGTGGCCGAGGGGCGGACGCCATGTCGTTTCATGCCCGCCCGGAAGCCGGCTTCGGACAACGGGACGCAACGTTCCAGGCTGCACCAGCTCAGGTACAGGCCGAAAAGCTGCTCTTCGGCAAGCCAGCGGGCGGGGTCCAGATCAGGGATCGTGGCTTCGGCGAGGAAACGGCCGAAATGCGGGGCGGCCATGGTCGGCCTTTCAGGGAGGGATGCTGCCGTTTACGGCTTGGGCGCCGGGGCAGTGGGGCGGTCGCGGGCGGAAGGTGCGAACCGGGGTTCGTGCCGGGAATGGCGGCACGGGCCATATGAGGCAGGAAACTCCGAAGTGCCTGCAAACGCTAGGTAATCGCTCCCCACAGCACTACACTGTAGTAATAACCCGTAGATTTATAATCTTGTCTACACTGTAGACCTACAGCCGCAGGAAGGCAAGGGTTTCTTGGAACGTTAGGAGGCGGTCGTGGAACGCAAAGGAGCGTCCGGACAAAACGGGGCCGGACGGCTCAGCCGCACCTCGGTGCTGAAGGCGGCCCTGGAACTGGTCGATGAGCACGGGGTGGAGGCCCTGAGCATGCGCCGGCTCGGCCAAGCCATCGGCCGCGACCCCATGTCCATCTACCGGTATGCCGCCAACCGGCAGGAACTGCTCGCCGGCGTCGCCGAGCTGGTCCTGGACGAGGTGGAAACCTTCCCTGACGATACGCACTGGCAGGCACAACTGCGCCGGATGGCCCACGAACTGCGCCGGGTATGCCTGCTTCATCCCAATGCCGTCCCGTTGCTGGTGACCGGACCGTTGTCCACGCCCCTTGGCCTGCGGCCGGCAGGAACATTGCGGCCACTGGAACAGGTACTGGGAACACTGATCCGCGCCGGGTTCGTCCCGGCCGATGCCCTGCACATCTACCGCGCCTTCTATGGCTTCCTCTACGGACACATCCTGAACGAACTGCAGGAACTCATCGCGGACCCGGACGAAAACGAAGCCCTGCTGCGCCTCGGACTCCAGCGCCTGCCCCTCCGGGATTTCCCCCACCTGCGCAGCCTCGCGCCCGAGCTGCTGGAGTACGACGGGTCACAGGAACTCGACGAAGGACTCACCATCCTGCTGGCCGGGCTAGGTCACCAACTCGCCGACAACGAAGCACGCTACACCTGAACCGGTACCTCTTCCAGACCCTGACGATATGGGCGGCTAGGGCTTGCCCTTCTTCCGCGAGCCGCGCCCGCGGCCCTTGTCCGGGTTCGGGGCGTAGCGCTGGGCCACCTTCTTGGCGCCGCCCGCAGCGGCGCCGCCGGCCTTGCCGCGGCGGTCCGGCTTGGGGGCCTTCTTCGGCTTCTCCTGCTGGGCCGAGGGCTGGCGCGAGCTGTTGGCGGTGCGGCCCCGGACCACGCCGATGAATTCCTCGATCACCTCGTCCGTGGCGTCCTTCGGCCAGGCCAGGGCAATCCGGGTGCCTTCGCTGCCGTGGAGCCGGCGGGCCACGGTGTCCTTGACGTTGAAGTGCCGGGCCATGGGCATTGGCATGACCACCAGGCCCGCGCCCGACGCCACCACCTGCAGGGCCATCTCCGGCCCGCCCATTTCGGCGATGTCCAGGAAGTTCTCTTCGGCCAGGTCGGCCAGGTCCACGTCCTCGAAGACCGTGATCTCGTGCCCTTTGGGCGCCACGACGGCCGGCTGTTCCTCGTAGAGCGGGATGACGTGGAGCCCCTCCTGGTCCACCGGAAGACGGACGAAGCTGAGGTCCGCGGAACCGTCGCGCAACACTGAAAGCTGGGCGGCGTCGTCGGCCATGAAGGAATGCAGCGGAACGTCCGGCATGCGCTCTTCCCAGCGGCGGATCCATTTGCCCGGCATCACCCCGGGAACGTACGCGAAGCGGAGCTCGCGGCGCGGTTCGGCTTCGGCGGGGGCTTCGGCGGGTGCTGTCTCGTCGCTGGCGGGGGCGGAATCGTGATCGGCTGGCACCTGTTCACAGTACCGCGTGGCGGTTGGCCGGACAGGGGGCCGACGGCGGGCGGGCCAAGATAGCAGCAAACCCAAGTAATGCTTGAAACAGTTCCGGCCCAGCATCAGCCAAGCTGTTGCTCAGGGCGCCGCCGCGTTGCCCATCGGCGACGATCCTTTGGCAATGTGCCTGAGCTCTCAGGAGCCGTCCCGGGCGGTGTTAGCTTGATCACCGAAATGGTCCCCACCGCCACCCTAGCCTCGCTTCGCTTCGGCCAGGGAACCCTGGCGGCGTGGGCCCAGACGGGGTACTCCCCCTTATCCTGAAGACCAGAATCCCGCAGATTCCGGCGTTTGTCCGGCTCTTTCTGCGCGCCCGATTTTGCCTTGCCCTAACCCCACGGAGGATCCATGAGCGCTGCTCCGCTCCAAGAAACACAGGCAACCCCGGCCGATCCCGCAAAGCCAGGCCTCAGGCGGTCTATGGAAGCCCGCCACCTGGTGATGATCGGACTCGGCGGTGTGATCGGTTCCGGGCTGTTCGTCAGCTCCGGCTACACGATCTCCCAAGCCGGACCGCTCGGTGCGGTCATCGCGTACCTGATCGGCGCCGTCGTCGTCTATCTGGTGATGGCCTGCCTCAGCGAACTGGCCATCGCGTATCCGGTGTCCGGTGCGTTCCACATCTACGCCGCCCGCTCGATCGGCCCCGCCACCGGCTTCACCACGGCCTGGCTCTACTGGCTGACCTGGGTGGTAGCACTCGGCTCCGAATTCACCGCCGCCGGCCTGCTCATGCAGCGCTGGTTCCCGGACGTTCCGGTGTGGATCTGGTGCCTGGTCTTCGCCTCGGTGCTGTTCTCGATGAACGCCATCTCCTCCCGTGTCTTCGGCGAGAGCGAGTTCTGGTTCGCCATGATCAAGGTCGCCGCCGTCGTCGGCCTGATCCTGCTGGGCGGCGCCGCACTCCTGGGCTTCCACCCGATGGCGGACGGCGGCTACCCGCAGCTGTTCGAGAACTTCTCGACGTCGGAGGGCCTCTTCCCGAACGGCTTCACCGGCGTGCTGGTCACGGTGCTCGTGGTCTTCTTCGCGTTCTCCGGCTCCGAGCTGATCGGCGTCGCTGCCGGCGAAACCACCGATCCCGCCCGCAACATCCCCAAGGCCATGCGCACCACGGTCCTGCGGCTGGTGATCTTCTTCATCGGCGCCATCGTAGTCATCGCCGCCACCATCCCATATGACAAAGCCGGCCTCGACGAGAGCCCGTTCGTCACGGTCTTCTCCGCGATCGGCATCCCGTATGCCGCGGACATCATGAACTTCGTGGTCATCACGGCCCTGCTCTCGGCCGGCAACAGCGGCCTCTACTCCTGCGCCCGCATGCTGTTCTCCCTGTCCGCGGAGGGTCACGCTCCCAAGGCGTTCGCCAAGCTCACCAAGCGCGGCATCCCGCTGATTGCCCTGGTCGTCAGCATCTTCGGCGGCCTCGCCTCGCTGATCAGCAGCATCGTGGCGCCCACCACCGTGTACCTGGTGCTCACCTCGGTTGCCGGTTTCGCCACCGTGGCTGTGTGGATGTCGATCGTGGCCTCGCACTACTTCCACCGCCGCGCCTTCGTCCGGAACGGCGGGGACCTCTCCACCCTTCCGTACAAGGCGCCCCTCTTCCCGCTGGTTCCGATCCTGGCCTTCGTGGCGTGCCTTGGCTCCATGGTGGGCATCGGCTTCGATCCCACCCAGGCCCCGGCGCTGTACTTCGGCGGTGCCTTCACGGTGGCCTGCTACCTGTTCTTCCACTTCCGGTACCGGAAGAGCGGCAAAGCCCCGACGGCGGCCGCACCTGCCGCTGCAGCCGAGCCGTCCGAAACGGACGACGACGCCGGCGCGAAGGTTCCGGCCGACGCCACCGTCTAGGGCCGCCGTCGGGCCCTGACGCCCAACCCTGGCACCGGAGTCGCGGGAGCGCTGCGGGGTCGCTGGAACGTTCCGGCGTCCCCGCAGGCTTCCCGCGACTTCGCGTTTCCGAACGCCTGCCGGGTCCCGGTCGCCTGTGAGACCATGGCTTCCATGAAGGGCACCGTAGCGCTCGTGACGGGGGCGACCGGCGGCTTGGGAAAGGCCATTGCCACCGGCCTTGCCCGCGAAGGCGCCATGGTGGCGGTGGTCGGCCGCTCCATGGCCAGGGCGGAAGAGGCGGCCAAGAGCATCGGGCAACTCGTCCCCGGCGCCCGGCTTGAGCCGTTGGCCTGCGATCTCTCGGACCAGTCCTCCATCCGCGCGGCGGCGGCCGGGTTCCTGTCCCGCCATGACAGGCTCGACGTGCTCGTCAACGCGGCGGGGGTGTTCCGCAAGGAGCGCCACGTAACCCCCGACGGTCTCGAACTGACCTTCGCCACCAACGTGATGGCGTACTTCCTGCTGACCAGCCTCCTGCAGGATGCGCTCAAGGCCGCCGCGGCGGATGGAAACGCCCGCATCGTCAACATCGCGTCCAGGTACGGGAACACGAAACTCAACTTCGAGGACCTGCAGACCGCCGAGGGTAAATACAGCTACCTGCGCTCGACCCCGCCCACCATGCTCGCCCGGGTCCTCCTCACGCAGGAGTTCGCCGAACGGCTGTCCGGTTCGGGCGTGGTGGCAAACGCCGTCCATCCGGGACTCGTCAAGGACACGGCGCTGCTGCACGACGTCGGCGGCCCGTTCCGCTGGGTCACGAACACCTTCGGAGCAACGGCCGCAGAGGCGGCGGACACGCCGCTCTGGCTCGCCACCTCACCGGAAACAGCCGCCGTGTCCGGAAAGCTCTGGACCAAACGCAAGCAGCTTCCGACGCCGGGCATGGGGTCGGGCCCCGCGGCCCGCAAGCGCCTGTGGGACGCCTGCGCGCGGCTGGCCGGGATGGCCTGAGGCCGCCCACACGCCGGCTACGCCCCGTACACCTGCACCTCGGCCGACTTCACCACGAAGAACACGGCCATCCCGGGTTCCAGGCCCAGTTCGGCCGAGGCCGCCGGGGTGATGTCGGCTGCCAGCTCGCCCGCCCGCACCCGGATCCCGCCGGCGTGCGGCTCGAGCTCCGTGATCACCACGGGCAGGCAGTTGCGGGGGCTGCCGTGCGGCAGCTCCGGGAAGACGGAGACGGCCGACGGCGGGAACGCGGCAACTCCGGGCTCCCCGGCCGCCGCTTCGCCGTCGAACATCCCGGAAAGCGCGGTTCCGGAAAGCCCGCCGAACCCTGAAACGAGCAACCCCTCGGCAGTGACCGTCCCGGCGAGCAGGTTCAGCCCGGCGAGTCCGGCGGCGAAGGCGCTGCGCGGGCGGCCAAGCACCTCGCGGACCGGGCCTTCCTCCACGATCCGGCCGCCCTCCAGCACCACTATCCGGTCCGCGAGCATAAGGGCGTCGAGCACCTCGTGCGTGACGATCACCGCGCTGCGGCCCGCCAGCACCCGTTTCAGCACCCTGCGCAGCTGCGGCGCGCCATGGATATCCAAGGCGGCCATCGGTTCGTCGAGGAGCAGGAGTTCCGGTTCGGCGGCGAGGGCGCGGGCCACGGCCACCCGCTGCGCCTGCCCGCCGGACAGCTGCCCCGGCCGCCGGGCCGCGAGGTCCAGGGCATCCACCTCCGCCAGCCAGCGCCGCGCCGTCTCCCGGGATTCCGCCCGCGACTGCCCGGCGGTGCGCGGCGCAAACGCCACGTTGTCCAGGACGCTCAGGTGCGGGAACAGCAGTGCCTCCTGGGCCAGCAGGGCCACGCCCCGCAGGTGGGGCGGAACCCAACGCGGCGGAACCCAGCCGTGCTTGCCGCCGTCGCGCTCAAACAGGACCTTGTCGCCCAAACGGGCGGACCCGGCGTCGGGCTTCAGGAGCCCGGCGGCCACGGCGAGCAGGGTGGATTTCCCGGCACCGTTCGGCCCGAGGACCGCCACGGTCTCGCCGGGCGCCACCGTGAAGTCGGCGTCCAGACGCCCGTGCACGAGGGCAGTCATCCGGAACGTCATGCGGCCACCTGCCTGCCGGGCTTCCGGTAGGACAGCCCGACGACGGCCACCGCCACCGCCACCAGCAGGAGGGACAGCGCAACGGCGGCGTCGGCGTCGGCCTCGCGCTGCAGGTAGATTTCCAGCGGCAGCGTCCGGGTGACGCCCTGCAGGCTGCCGGCGAAGGTGAGGGTGGCGCCGAACTCCCCCAGGCTGCGGGCGAAGGACAGCACCGCGCCGGAGGCCAGCCCCGGCATGACGAGCGGCAGGGTCACGCGGCGCAGCACGGTGGTGGGGCCGGCGCCGAGGGTCGCGGCCACGGTTTCGTACCGGTTGCCCGCGGTGCGCAATGCACCCTCGAGGCTGACCACCAGGAACGGCAGGGCCACGAAGGCCTGGGCCAGGACCACCGCGGTAGTGGAAAAGGCGATCTGGATGCCGGCCAGTTCCAGCGTTTTCCCCAGCAGGCCCTGGCGGCCGAAGGTGTAAAGCAGCGCGATGCCGCCCACCACCGGCGGAAGCACCAGGGGCAGCAGGACGAAGGCGCGCAGCAGGCGTTGCCCGCGGAACGGCCGACGCGCCAGGACCATGGCCAACGGCACTCCGAATACCAGGCAAACCACTGTGCTCGCGGCGGAGGTCCGCAGGCTCAGGCCGAGCGCGTCGAGGGAAGCGGCCGACGTCACCAGCGGAATGAACTGGCCCCAGTTGACCTTCGCCAGCATCGCCACCAGCGGCAGCATGACGAACAAGGCCCCGACGGCGGCCGGAAGGTACAGCCAGCGCGGAACGCCGCTGTAGCCGTGGCCGCCGCCGTCGGGGGAAGCGTTCGGGGAAGCGTCCCGGGAAGCCCTCAGGGAAGGGGTCACGGTGCGCCGAATCCGGCGTCGACCAGGACCTTCCTGCCCTCGCTGCCGGCGACCAGTTCCATGAAAGCCCGCGCCAACTCCTTGTTCTTGCTGGAGCCGACGATGCCGATCGGGTAAGTGTTCACGGCCTGGTCCGCCTCGGCGAAGGGGATGCCCTTGACCTTGCTGCCGGCGGTCTTCACGTCGGTGACGTAGACCAGCCCGGCGTCGGCTTCCCCGGAGATGACCTTGCCGAGGACGTCGGTCACGGAGGATTCCTCGCTCACGGGCTTCAGCGTGGTTCCGGCAGCCTTTTCCACCTTTTCGGTGGCGGCGCCGCAGGGCACCTGCGGGGCGCAGACCACCACCTTCACGCCCGGCTTGGCGAGGTCCGCGAAGGACGAGACCGACGCCGGATTGGCCGCCGGGACGGCGATCTCCAGGACGTTCGTGGCGAAGTCCTTCGGCTCGCCGTCCAGCAGGGAGGCGTCGGCGAGCTTAGTCATGTTCTTGGTGTCGGCCGAGGCGAAGACGTCGGCGGGGGCGCCCTGGGTGATCTGGGTGACCAGGTCCGAGGAGCCGGCAAAGTTCAGCGTGACCTTGGTTCCGGGGTGGGCCGCTTCGAAGGAGGCGGCCAGTTCCGTGAAGGTCGTCTTCAGGGACGCTGCGGCGTAGACGGTCACCGTGCCGGCCGTCGTGTTCGTTCCACCTCCGGCCGCCGGGGAACACGAGGCCAGCGAAGCAGCCAGGCCGAGTGCGGCCAGTAGTGCCGCCGCCTTCCGGAATGCGTTCCTCATGCGATGCCCTTTCCTTGGGGTGCCTCGATGATGACGGTGGTTGCCTTGACGACGGCGGTGGCCACCGAGCCGAGCTCCAGGCCGAGGTCCCGCACGGCTTCGCTGCTCATCAGGGACACCACACGGAAGGGGCCGCACTGCAGCTCCACCTGCGCCATGACCTTGTCCGCCGTGATTCCGGTGACGAGGCCAACGAAGCGGTTGCGCGCGGAGCTGCCCACTCGGGTGGGATCCTCCGGCAGGGCGGCCTGTTCGCGGGCCAGGTGGGCGAGCTCCAGCCCGTCCACCACCACGCGCCCGGCGTCGTCCTTCGTCCCGGTCAGGGCACCGTTGTCGATCCAGCGGCGCACCGTGTCATCGCTCACCCCGAGGAAGCGCGCGGCCTCCGAAACTCGTATCTGCGGCATGGATTCATCATAGATACGCATTTGCGGAGCAATCCACAAGATTGCTCCGCAAACACATATGTGACCGTGCGCCTGTTCAGTGGACCGGCGGCGGGCCGCGGGCGGTCCGGACGGCGTAGCGGGCGATACCCTTGGACAATGAAGACCCCGAGCCCCCAAGCCATGAAGCCGGCCACCGCTGCGAAGAAGCTTGGCATCTACCTGCCCGCAGCTCCCCAGGAGTTCCAGGACTCGGCCGTCACCCGTGCCGAGTTCGCGGAACTGCAGTCCAACCCGCCCGAGTGGCTCGCCGAGCTCCGCCGCACCGGCCCGCACCCGCGCCCCGTGGTCGCCCAGAAACTGAACATCTCCATCGCCGGGCTCGCCCGCGGCGGCATCACCGAGCCGTTGACGACGGCGGAAATCACCGCGCTGCTGGCCGCACCGCCCCAGTGGCTCGTCGTCGAACGCGCCACCCACGCCGCCGTCCGCTCGGAAGCGCAGCGCATCAAGGACGCGAAGAAGGCAGCGGACAAGGCCGGCGAGAAGGACAAGAAGGCCAAGGCCTAACCCCCACTCGCCAGCGTTCGGGCTCCGGCGCATACTGGAGAAAAGGCGGCCCTGCAGCGTGCGGAGGTGTCCAGATGCCCGCCATATCCGGAGTACAGCTGAGCCTGTGGCAGACCGTTTTCTGGGCGGTCCTGCTCGTCGCCGCCGTCGCGGCCACCGTCCTCTCGCTCCGGAAGAAACAGGACCAGGAACCGGACGCCTTCTTCTGGAACGCCTTCGCCGGGCTCGTGGTGATCGTTCCGGCACTGCTCGTGCCCGCGCTGCTGTCCCCCGCCGTCGGGCTCGTCCTGTTCTGCCTCGCGGCCGCCACGGCGGTTGCCGCCTTGGTCGGCGAACGCAAGGTGGGTGAGCTGCGCCGGCAGCACAGCGTGCACGCCGCCACCGCGGCCCGGCACCGGGACCTCCTGCGGCGCTGGCAGCTCTACGAGCTCGACCCCGGACGGCAGATCGACTACCCCGCCATGAGCGATGCCCGGGTGCCGTCCACCGCGGAACTCTTCCGCGCCATGCGGCACGCGGAGTCCTCCCGTGTGACGGCCGACGGCGGCTACCCGGCCGCCGTCGAGCAGCTCGCCAGGGCGCTGGAGGACGCCGAGCACGCGGCAGGTGCCGCCGGACCGTCACCGGCACCGTTACCGCACGTCACCCGAAACTGACAGCCCGGAAACGGCAGAAGGGGCCGGAACCGCCCAAAGCGGTTCC
>NZ_QYLP01000049.1 GCF_003614925.1 Arthrobacter celericrescens | reverse complement strand
GCCAGGTCAAAGCCCGGAAACAACCCACCCAAGTGTCCACAATGTCCTGAGACAGAAATGTCCACGATGTCCTGAGACATCACACGCTGAAATTTCGGCGGGCAAACAACGTTTGGGCTGGCAGAAAAGGCGCGCGGACCGCCTTGGCGCTGGCGGAAATCCGGCGCTGGGTGAAGCGCCCTCAGCAAGCCCCTACAGCGTGGCCGTGTCGATCACGAAGCGGTAGCGCACGTCCGAGGCGAGGACGCGTTCGTAGGCTTCGTTGATCTTCTCTGCCGGGATGACCTCGATTTCGGCCCCGATGCCGTGTTCGGCGCAGAAGTCGAGCATCTCCTGGGTCTCGGCGATGCCGCCGATGTTGGAGCCGGCCAGGGTCTTGCCGCCCACGATCAGGCTGAAGATGCGCAGGTCCAGCGGCTCGCCCGGCGCACCCACGCACACCAGGGCGCCGTGCGGCTTGACCAGGCGCATGTAGTCGTCCAGGGAGATGACGGCGCTGACGGTGTTGATGATCAGGTCGAACGTGCCGGCCAGGTCCTCGAACGTGGAGGAATCGCTCGTGGCGTAGTAGTGGTCGGCGCCCAGGCGGAGGCCGTCTTCCTGCTTCTTGAGCGACTGGGACAGCACGGTGACCTCGGCGCCCATGGCGTGGGCCAGCTTGACGGCCATGTGGCCGAGCCCGCCGAGGCCGATCACGGCGACCTTCTTGCCCGGGCCGGCGCCCCAGCGGCGCAGCGGCGAGTAGGTGGTGATGCCGGCGCACAGCAGCGGAGCGGCGACGTCGAGGTCCAGGCCTTCGGGGATCCGCACGGCGAAGTCCGCGTCCACCACCACCTGGCTGGAGTAGCCGCCCTGGGTGATGGTGCCGTCGCGGTCGGTGGCGGCGTAGGTGCCCACATTGCCGTTCAGGCAGTCCTGTTCCTGCCCGGCCAGGCACTGCTCGCATTCGCGGCATGAGTTGACCAGGCAGCCGACGCCGACCCGGTCGCCGACCTTGTGGCGGGACACACCGCTGCCCACAGCGGAGACGACGCCGGCAATTTCGTGGCCAGGCGTGAGCGGGTAGGGGACAGCGCCCCAGTCGCCGCGGACGGTGTGGATGTCGGAGTGGCAGATGCCGGCGAACTTGATGTCGATCAGGATGTCGTTCGGACCGAGTTCGCGGCGCTCAATGGTGGTGGGGACAAGGGGTTCCGTAGCGGATGTAGCAGCGTAAGCCTTGGCAGTAATCATGTTTAAAACACTAAGGGGTACAGACGGGCCGAGGGAGGCCCTGTCTGTACCCCTCAGATCGGGAATAGGCGTGGGCCCACACCGCCAGGGTTCCCTGAACGAGCGGAGCGAGTTCAGGGAGGCGGTGGGGATTAGCCGCGGATGCGCTCCATGGCGGGATCGTACAGCGGTTCGGCGGTCACGGTTGCCGGGATGCGCTCACCGAAGTACTCGATCTCCACGGAATCGCCGACGCCGACGGCGGTGGGCAGCCAGGCGTAGGCGATCGGCTTGTGGATGGTGAAGCCGTATGCGGCGCTGGTGACGTATCCGGCAGCTTCGCCGCCGACGTACACCGGTTCCTTGCCCAGCACGATCGAGGTGCCGTCGTCGATGGTCAGGCAGCGCAGCGTCTTGGCGGCCGGTTCTTCCTTGCGGACGGCCAGTGCCTCGGCACCCACGAAACCTTCCTTGCCCTTGGCCACGGAGAAGCCCAGGCCGGACTGGTAGGGATCGTGCTCGGTGTGCATGTCCGTGCCCCAGAGGCGGTAGCCCTTCTCCAGGCGCATGCTGTTGAACGCGCCGCGGCCGGCGGCAACGATGCCGAACTCCTGGCCCGCTTCGAAGAGCAGGTCCCAGAGCTTCAGGCCGTACTCGGCGGTGGTGTAGAGCTCCCAGCCGAGTTCACCCACGTAGGACAGCCGCCAGGCGCTGACAGGAATGCCGCCCACGGAGATTTCCTTGGTACGGAAGTACTTCAGGCCGTCGTTGCTGAGGTCGTCGCTGCTGAGCTTGCCGATGACCTCGCGGGCCAGCGGACCCCACAGGCCGATGCAGCAGGTGCTGCCGGTGATGTCGCTGACGTGCGCCCACTGGGACGGATCTGCGGCCGACTGCTTGCGGGCTTCCACACGCAGGTAGTCGAAGTCCACGTTGCTGTTGACGCCCAGCTGGAACTTCTCCTCCTCGAGGCGCGCAACCGTCACGTCACTGCGGATGCCGCCGTCGTGCTCCAGCAGCAGGCAGTAGGTGACAGCGCCGGGCTTCTTGGTGATGTTTCCGGTGCTGAGGCGGTGCAGCAGGGCCTCGGCGCCGGGGCCCACAACCTGGAGCCGCTTGAGCGGCGTCATGTCATAGAGCCCGACGGCGGTACGCGTCCGCCATGCTTCCGCTGCGGAGATGGGGGAGTGGAACATGGTGGACCAGGAGTCGCGCTCCGGCGCCTGCCATTCGGCGGGCAGTTCCTCGAGCAGGCCGCGGTTGGCCTCGAACCAGTGCGGACGCTCCCAGCCGGCGGACTCCAGGAAGAAGGCGCCCAGTTCCTTCTGGCGGACGTTGAAGGGGCTCACGCGGACGTCACGCGGGGACACCCTGGGCTGCAGCGGGTGCAGGATGTCGTAGATCTCCACGAAGTTCTGCTGAGAGGTTTCGCTGACGTAGGCGTCCGAGGTCTGCACCTTCTCGAAGCGGGTGAGCTCGGTGCCGTGCAGGTCCGTGCGGGAGCGGCCCTCGACGAGGAGCTCGGCCACGGCCTTGGCCACACCGGAGGAGTGCGTGACCCAGACGGCCTCGGCTACCCAGAAGCCGGTGAGGTCCGGGTGCTCGCCGATCAGCGGGCCGCCGTCCGGGGTGAAGGAGAAGATGCCGTTGAAGCCGTCCTCGATCGCCGTGCTGCGCAGGGCCGGCAGCAGGTCCTGGCTGTCTTCCCACGCGGGCAGGAAGTCTTCCAGGGTGAACTCCAGGCGGGAGGGCATCTTGTGGTCCGACATTTCCTCGGAGGACACCTTCGGCAGGACGGACATGTCCACCGGCATGGGGCGGTGGGCGTAGCTGCCGATGCCGATCTTGTTGCCCCACTCGCGGTAGTACAGGTCCTTGTCCTGGTAGCGCAGGATCGGCTTGGTGGCGCCCTTGGGGAGTTCGTTGACGCCCTCGAGCTCGGCCAGGGGGGTGGTGACGACGTACTGGTGGGCCAGCGGGAGCAGCGGGACTTCCAGGCCCACCAGCTTGCCGAGCTCACGGCCCCAGAAACCGGCACAGGAGACCACGATGTCGGCCGGGATCACTCCGGTGTTGGTTTCGACGCCAGTTACCTTGCCGCCCTCCTGGGCGATGCCGGTGACGGTGGTGTTGCCGATGAAGGTCACGCCGCGCTCTCCGGAGCGCTCGATCAGCAGCTGCACCGCGCGGGCTGCCAGGGCCAGGCCGTCGGTGGGGATGAGCAGGCCGCCCAGGACCTCGCGGTCGCCGGTGAGCTTGCCGGTGTTCAGGAGGGGGTAGATCTTTTCGCACTCATCGGCGTCGATGATGCGGCTTTCGACGCCCCAGGAGGTCATGATGCCCATCTTGCGCTTCAGTTCGGCGAGGCGCTCCGGGGTGGTTGCCAGTTCCAGGCCGCCCACCTGGTTGAAGCAGGACTGGCCGTCCTTGCTCAGGGAGAGCAGCTTGTTCACCGTGTACGTGGCGAATTCGGTCATGGTCCTGGATCCGTTGTTCTGGAACACCAGGCCCGGCGCGTGCGAGGTGGAGCCGCCGGCAAGTTCCAGCGGGCCCTGCTCAACGACGGTGACGTTGGTCCAGCCGCGGCTGGACAGTTCATCCGCGAGGTTGGTGCCGACAATGCCGGCGCCGATGATGACGACGCGTGGTGATGCGCTCATGGGTGTTATTTCTCCTGTTGGCTTGGCGTTCGCGTTTAGCGGAAGACGACGGTGCGGGTGTTGTTGAGCAGGACCCGGTGCTGGCAGTGCCACTTCACTGCCCGGGACAGTGCCTGGGATTCGGCGTCCCTGCCGACCGTGACCAGGGCGTTCGGGTCCAGACTGTGGTCCACGCGGAACACTTCCTGCTCGATGATCGGGCCCTCGTCCAGGTCTGCGGTGACGTAGTGGGCGGTGGCTCCGATGAGCTTCACGCCGCGGTCGTAGGCCTGGTGGTAGGGCTTGGCGCCCTTGAATCCGGGCAGGAAGGAATGGTGGATATTGATGGCGCGGCCGCGGAGCTTGGTGGTGAGATCGTCCGAGAGCACCTGCATGTAGCGTGCCAGGACCACCAGGTCTGCCTGGTATTCCTCGACCAGTTCCAGCAGGCGTGCCTCGGCCTGGGGCTTGGTGTCCGCGGTGATCGGGACGTGGATGAACGGCAGGCCTGCGGCTTCCGCCATCGGGCGAAGGTCCTCGTGGTTGGAAACCACGACGGCGATCTCCGCGCCCAGGCTGCCGGCGCGCCACCGGAAGATGAGGTCGTTGAGGCAGTGGCCGAACTTCGAGACCATCACCAGCAGGCGCTGGGGGCGGCCGTCGTGGATGGCGAACTCCATGTCGAACTCATCGGCGACGGCTGCGAACTCGGCGCTGAGGCTTTCCGCGGAGACGTCGTTGTCCCCCGGAGTGAAGGCCGTGCGCAGGTAGAGCTTGCCGCTCATGTGGTCATCGAACTGCTGGTGTTCAACAATGTCGAAGCCCCGGTCGGCGAGGAAGCCGGTGATGGCCCGGACGATTCCGGGGCGCTCCGGGCACGCAAGGGTAAGGACGTACTGTGCGGTGCTCGTACCGCGAACGTTGGCCACGGCGCCGGCTTCTGCTGTTGCGCCGCCGGTGGGGCGGCCTTCGAGGACTGTGGTCATGGTCTACTCCTGGTTCTTTGTAAGGGATTCGTTGTCAGCGGGGGAAGCCGCACAGCGGTCGTCGTCCGAACAGTTCTGATCGCATTGGTGCTTGGTAACGAGATCGAACTGGACGCCGCCGTGCTGGTCCACGCCGCTGCGGATGGCACGTTCCACTACCGAGTCCGCCAGCCGCCGTCGGAGGGAAAGCGGGTCCCGGCGCAGGTCCCGGGTGAGGGCGATGCAGAGGAGGAGCATCACCAGGACGAACGGCAGGGCCGCCACAATGGTGATCCTTTGCAGCCCGGAGAGTGCTTCGGACGGCTGGTCACCGCCGGCAAGGAGCATGACCGCCGCTACCGCACCGGTGAGGGTTCCCCAGAAGATCACAACTCCCCGGCGCGGCTCCTCGGCACCGTTGGAGCTGAGCGAGCCCATCACGATCGAGGCCGCGTCGGCGCCCGTGATGAAGAAGATCGCCACCAGGACCATGGCCAGCACGATCACTGCCGAGATGGCCCAGCCCGGCATCTGCAGGTTCTTGACCAGGTCGAAAAGGGCGCCGTCGAAGTTGATGGTGGCTACGCCGTCGACCATTTTGGCGATGCCGTCCGCCGGGCTGGCGGTCTTGTCAGCTTCCTGCTGGATGTGGAAGGCGGTGCCGCCGAAGATGCCGAACCAGATGATGGACACAACGCTCGGCACGAGGAGTACGCCGGTGACGAACTGGCGGATGGTACGGCCGCGGCTGATGCGGGCGATGAACAGGCCCACGAAGGGCGTCCAGGAGATCCACCATGCCCAGTAGAAGATGGTCCAGCCGGACATCCAGGCGCGCAGGGCTTCGTCGCCCACGGCCTCGGTGCGGGAGGACATGGTTGCGAGGTCGCGGATGTAGTCGCCCACGGCCGAGGGGATCAGGTTGAGGATGAACAGGGTGGGGCCGGCGACGAAGACGATGAGTGCCAGGATGACGGCCAGGACCATGTTGATGTTGGACAGCCACTGGATGCCGCGGCTGATGCCGGACACGGCGGAGGCCACGAAGCAGAAGGTCAGGATGGCCACGATCACCACAAGGATCGGGGTGCCGATTTCGCCGGCCCAGCCGTTGGAGGTGATGCCGCTGCCGATCTGCAGGGTGCCCAGGCCCAGCGACGCGGCGGTCCCGAAGAGCGTCGCGAAGATGGCCAGGATGTTGATGAACTTGCCCACAGGCCCCTCAACGGCGCGCACGCCGAAAATCGAGGTGAACGCGACGGAAATGAGCTGGCGGCGGCCCAGGCGGTACGTTCCGTAGGCCATGGCGATGCCCACGACGGCGTACATCGCCCACGGGTGCAGGGTCCAGTGGAAGATCGAGGTGGCCATGGCCGTCTGGATCGCCTCCGGAGTCTGGCCGTCCACTGTTCCCGGGGGCGGCGAGATGAAGTGGTAGAGCGGCTCGGCCACGCCGTAGAACATGAGTCCGATGCCCATGCCGGCGGCGAACATCATGGCCACCCAGGAGACGGTGCGGTACTCGGGCTTTTCGCCGTCCTTGCCCAGCGGGATGTTGCCGAACTTGCCAAGTGCAAGCCAGAGGATGAACACCACAAAGAGGGATGCCAGGACCATAAAGAGCCAGCCGGTGTACTCCATGACCCAGCCGAGGACGCTTGTGGAGGTGGCAGCCAGGCTGTCCCTGCCGAGGAATCCCCAGAGGACGAACGCGATCGCGATCACCCCGGTGATTCCGAATGTGACCTTGTCCAGGACAAGCTTGCGGTTGCGGCGTTCGGTGACTGCCTGCTCGGTTTTCGTCTGGCGGAGTTCCTGCAGGATCTGACGGCTGAGTTCGCTGTCGCTGTCCTGCTCAGGCTCCAGCTCATGTTCGTTCTGCATTGTCATGGCTGCTTCGTTCAGTTCAGCTTGTCGCTCTATCATCTCGCCGTCTTGGTCTATCTCGCTATTCAAAGTCATTGGGGAGTCCTTTGCCTGTGCTCAGAAAGAGGGTTTGAAAGTGGCCCTTCACTGTCGGGCCGGGCGGGAGGTTGGGGGAGGTTTGGGTGCGGGGGATGTTCCGTAGTGATCAACAGACTTCGTAATATGCAACAGCGTGGCGCAGCTCACAGGGCTTGTCAAGAGCTTTTCGCTCTGTTTCCTTCGCATTTGCAGCCCGATGGCACGTGCCGGGTATGGGATCACGCTTTCCAAATAGCGCTTCCTGTTGCGCATTAAGCGTCTTCGCGCCGGTTAAAGACGACGCGGCCGGTGTACCACCCGGCATGGCACGGGGTGGTGCACCGACCGCTCTGTCGTGGCTGTCTAGAAAGCCCTTCCTTGCCTCGGATTAGTTGCTGAGGTAGCCGTTCGGGTCGAGGACATACTTCGTGGCGGCTCCGGCATCGAATTCCGCGTACCCCTGCGGGGCCTCGTCGAGCGAAATCGACTTGGCATTGACGGCCTTGGCGATGTGGATCCTGTCGTGCAGGATCGCCATCATCAGTTGCCGGTTGTACTTCATCACCGGGCATTGGCCGGTTGCGAAGGAAAGGGACTTTGCCCAGCCGGTGCCCAAGGACAGGGACAGGCTGCCCTTCTTGGCCGCGTCGTCCGCAGCACCCGGGTCCCCGGTGACGTAAAGGCCAGGAATGCCCACGGAACCGCCCGCAGCGGTGATGTCCATCAGCGAATTGAGCACGGTGGCCGGCGCCTCCTGGGCACCGTGGCCGTGTCCGCGGGCCTCGAAACCGACAGCGTCGATTCCAGCGTCGACCTCCCGGACGCCGAGGAGCTGCTCGATCTGGTCAGCAGGGTCGCCGTTGGCTACATTGACGGTTTCGCAGCCAAAGGACCGGGCCTGGGCCAGGCGGTCCTCATTGAGGTCTCCGACAATGACCACTGCGGCACCCAGCAGTTGGGCGCTGGCCGCTGCGGCAAGCCCCACGGGGCCGGCACCGGCAACATAGACGGTGGACCCGACGCCGACACCTGCGGTGACGGCGCCGTGGAATCCGGTTGGGAGGATGTCGGAGAGCATGGTCAGGTCCATGATCTTCTCCAAGGCCTGGTCCCGGTCGGGGAACCGCAGCAGGTTCCAGTCTGCGTAGGGGACCAGCACGTACTCCGCCTGCCCTCCTACCCATCCGCCCATGTCGACATAGCCGTAGGCAGACCCCGGACGGTCCGGGTTCACGTTCAGGCAGATCCCCGTCTTACCTTCCTTGCAGTTCCGGCAGCGTCCGCAGGAGATGTTGAAGGGGACCGAGACGATGTCCCCGACCTTGATGAACTCGACGTCGGGCCCGGTCTCGATGACTTCGCCGGTGATCTCGTGCCCCAGGACGAGACCGGCCGGGGCGGTGGTGCGGCCGCGGACCATGTGCTGGTCCGAGCCACAGATGTTGGTGCTCACGGTGCGCAGAATGACCCCGTGCGGGACCTTCCGGCCGACGTTGATGGGATTAACGCCCGGGCCTTCCCTGAGTTCAAAGGTGGGATACGGGGTATCGATGATTTCTACGATTCCCGGCGCCTTGTATGCAACGGCTTTGTTGCCTGACATTGAATGGCTCCTTCTGTGAAGTAGGTTGAGTCAATTGAAGGGTGCGGCGCCGGTCAGGCGTCGATCACCAGGTCCGTCTGCGCGGTGGAGCAGCAGGGCAGGAACTTGCCCGCAGAGATTTCCCTTGCCCGGATCCCGCCCTGGTGGTTCATCTCGATCTCTCCGGAAAGCTTGACGACCTTGCAGGATCCGCACATGCCTTCCTTGCAGTTCGCGCCGATCCTGACGCCCGCACGCTGTGCCACTTCGAGGATGTGCTCGGTGGGGTCGATCCGCACATTGACGCCGGTGCGAAGGAAGGACATGGTGAGGCTGCCCGTTCCGACCGTGTTGAAGCTGGAGGCATCAGGAATGACGGTCTCAGGCTCCGCCCCGCCGTCGGAGGCTTCGGAAGCGGGTGCATCCGGAACGACGGGTTCCAGCGGCAGCCCCGAGGCCTGCAGGGGGCCGTCCGCGTCGTAGCCGGGCTCGTAGAGCCCGAACGCTGCCGGCTGGCTCTCGAAGTAGTCCTCGGCGGATTCTGCGATTTCCTCGGCGATTTCCTCTGCGAGGTTTTCGGCCAGGGCGAGCTCCGCCTGGTACTCAAGGAGCGTCTGGCGGTCGCCCGAAAAGAACTCCATGTAGATGGAGGTGTCGTCAACGCCCACCTCCTTGAGGAGCTCGGTGGCGCCGTTCAGGTACCCCTCGGGGCCGCAGGCGTAGACCTGGCGGCCGTTGGCATCCGGGGCCACCTCGTTGAGCATGGCCGCCGACAGCCTTCCACTGAGCCCTTCCCAGTCCACGGGCCGGCCGCGGTCGCCCAGGGAGTAGAAGACCCTGAAGCGCGAATCCACGGAAGCGATGTAGGCCAACTCCCGGTCGAAGGCGAAGCCTCCGGCGTCCGAGCCGTGGTAGAGCACCACGACATCTGCCAGTCCCGGCAGGGAGTGGATGGTCCGCACCATCGACATGATGGGGGTGATGCCCGCGCCGGCGGCGAGCAGGAGGTACCGTGCCCGGCGGTCGGCGTCGGGCAGGTGGAATGCCCCCACCGGTCCGAGCATCTCAAGTACGGTGCCGGGCTTGACGTTGTCGTGGACCCAGGGCGAGACCTGTCCCGTGGCGTCGCGCTTGACGCTGATGCTGAAGGTCCACGGCTGCGTCGGCGAACTGGACAGCGAGTAGCTGCGGTCCACGGGTTCCTGGTCCTCGCCATTCACCGGGAAGGCGACGTTCACGTACTGGCCCGCGCGGAACGCCAGGGGCGCACCGTCGGAGCGGCGGAACACGAAGGTCATGATGCCGCCGGCCTCGTGAACGGTCTCGACGCATTCGGCCATGAACTCCTGGGGGTGCCAGGGGCCCAAGGCGTGGGCGGCGCGGGCTGGCACCTCGGTGCCGCCCATCACCCTGTTCCATGGCATCTCAAGACCGCGGATGCGCTGTGGTTCCAGGATTGCCGTTTCGGGGAGGAGCTCAATCATGCCAAGTGCTCCTGCACGCGCTGCACGTACCAGTTGATGAATGCTTCTACCTGGTATTCGCTCTTCATGTAGGGGCCGGGTTCATAAGCGGGGCTGGCGGCACCCTGCTGGCACAGTTCCACGAACGCCTTGTCCTGGATGTTCGTCTGCTTCCACACGTAGGTGAGCTTGTCCAGGTCGTAGTCAACGCCTTCCACGGCGTCGTCGGCTACCAACCAGGTGGTCCGGACGAGGGTCTGGTGCTCGTTGATGGGGAAGACGCCGAAGGTGATGACGTGGTCGCCCATGAAGTGGAACCAGCTGTTGGGCTGGAGGTGCATCGAGCAGCGGCCGAGGCGGAAGTCGCGCAGGTCGCCGAGCAGCTTCTTGGAGAGCCGGCGCCCATCGGCGGAGAA
Source organism: Arthrobacter celericrescens (assembly GCF_003614925.1). Taxonomy (GTDB): domain Bacteria; phylum Actinomycetota; class Actinomycetes; order Actinomycetales; family Micrococcaceae; genus Arthrobacter; species Arthrobacter celericrescens. Next base: position 104,882 of record NZ_QYLP01000049.1, on the reverse strand, counting down.
TGATTCGCCATCTCCGTCGAGCGCTTCACGGGAAATGCGGATGCCCGCGACACGGGTATCTAGCTCCTCGACCACCTCGTAGGGAAGGCCGTAGCGGCGGCAGCGCTCCTCGAGATCGGCTTGAGCCTGCTTGTTGCGGTCCCACACTTCCTCGAGGTGGGTGGGGATGAGGCCCTCGGTCAGGCCCCAGGTGGGGAAGAGGGAGCAGGCGAGTTCCGGGTGCCCGTCGCAGTGGTAGCACTCACGGTTGTTCTCCATGACGAGCTTCCAGTTGCCCTCTTCGATGATGTTCTGCTGGTAGGCGATCTTCGTCTTAGCCAGTTCGTGGGGCGCGAGGTAGGGCTCGAAGATTTTGGAGGTTTCGTCGAAGTCGGTGGGCGGTTCGTTCGCGATGCAGACGAAGATGAGGCCGGCGACTTCGCGGCCGTGGGCGCGCTTGAGCGCGAAGCAGTTCTTGTCGAACTTCGCCTCACCTGGTGCGGAGGCGTGGATCAGGTTGCCCTCGGGGGAGTAGGTCCAGGAGTGGTAGCCGCAGACCAGGTTTCCGGTGGAGCCGGTGGCCTCGGTCAGGACGCGGGCACCGCGGTGGCGGCACACGTTGTGCAGGACGTTCACGCCGCCGTCGTCATTGCGCAGCACGATCAGGGAGTAGGGGCCGTAGTCGACGGTGACGTAGTCCCCCGGCTCGGGCAGTTCAGCGGTGCTGGCTGCGAAGATCCAGTGCTGGCCGAAAATGGCCTCCATGTCGAGGCTGAAGATCGTGGGGTCGGTGTAGAAGGGGGCATCGAGGGAGTAGCCGGTGCGCCGGAACTCAAACAACGCGGTGATCTCTGCCAGCTGCTCGGCGGGCAATGTTGAAGCGAGCTTTCCGCGTGAATTGAGGGGCACGTTCACTGAAGCAGTCATGGGTTTCCTCCCGGGAGGCATGGGTAAATGGGTGTTGCGTGTCGATCACGGGCGCAGGGTGCAAGCGGCGTGGTCGAAGACCTTGTACTGAATGAGATTAGGGTCACTTGTGCTGCAACAAAAGCGCAAGAATTTGAAGATAACCATGCAAAATAGATGCATGATCGATGCGAGGCTCATCACACTTCGAGTTTTTGCCCAGTGCGGCACCATAGGCGCAACCGCGGAACTCACGGGCTATTCACCTTCCGCCGTATCCGCGCAGTTGCGGGAGCTCCAGCGCGTGCTTGGAATGCAGCTGTTGACGAAGGACGGCCGGGGTGTGCGGCTGACCGCCACGGGCCGCTTCCTGGTGGCGGGCTCGGATCCCCTCATTGCCCAATGGGAGAGCCTGCGCGCCGCAGCGATGGAGGCCGGCGACCAAGTGCAGCCCCGCTTTGGCCTCGGCGGATTCTCCACTGCAGCCGCCCAGCTGCTCGCGCCGCTTGCCGCCGCCTTGCGCTCCACACGCCCCGAGCTGGAGGTGCAGGTTCTTGAGGCCGATCCGGCGCGTTGCTTCGAGTTGTTGGTTGCGGAGCGAATCGACCTTGCGGTCATTGTCGCCATGCAGTCCGAGACTTATGGTGAGGATGATCCGCGCTTCGAGCAGACAGTCCTGCTCGACGATCCGCTGGATGTGATCATTCCCGCCAACCATCCGCTGGCATCGCGGGAAACAGTGACGCTTGAAGAGTTGTCATCGGAACCCTGGATCACGGAAGCCGCTGGGTCCACCTACCATTCCCTCTTCACTGCGGCGTTCACGGCAGTCGGGGCGACGCCGCGGATTGCGCATGAGGCCGTTGAATGGGAAACCCAAATCGCGTTCGTTGGTGCGGGGCTGGGCGTCGGACTGCTGCCGCGGCTGGCGCCCTTGCGTGGCGCCGAGAACGTGGTTCGGCTGCGCATTACAGGCAAGGCGAAACCCGCGCGCCGCATTGTCGCTGCGGTGCGCAGGGGCAGCATCGCCTCGCCCCTGATCCAGGAGTCGCTCGGCATCCTGCAGGCCAACGCCAACCGGATCCTCACGGCCCGGCTCGAAGAGGATCTCTAGGCATTACCGGCACGGTGTCCTGACGCTTGGCGCCGGCATTCATCCTCAGTATGAAGGCCGGCGAATCAGCGGTGGGTGTAGCCCATCCGCGCGCTGATCCTCAGCCCGGCTTCCTTGAGCCCGTCCAGGAGTCCCGGCTCCTTTTCCGGGTCGAAGCGGAATATGGGTCCGGAGATACTGACGGCCCCGATAACGACGCCCACGTGGTTGTAGACCGGCACCGACATCGAGTTCAGGCCGATCTCGAATTCCTCCCTGACTACGCCATAACCCTGGCGTGCGACATCAAGCAACTGGGTTTCGAGTATCTTCCTGTCCGTAATGGTGCGCGGCGTGCGTGCCGGCAGTCCTGTTTCCTTCAGGATCCGTGCGCGCTCGTCCGCAGGCAGCGCGGCCAGCAGGACCTTGCCGCTCGACGTGGCGTGCAACGGGGTCAGGCTACCCACCCAGTCGTAGGTGGCGAGGGTGGAAGGCCCCATGGCCTGGTCCACATTGACGGCGAAGTTGGACCGGAGCACGGCTAGATTGACCGTCTCCTTGAATTCCTCGGCGAGTGCTTCCAAGACCGGGCGTGCCTCCCGCACCAGGCTGAGCCGCCCGGGAATGGAGCTGGCCAGCCGCAGGATACCGAAGCCCAGCTGGTACTTGCCGCGTTCGCTGTTCTGGTGGACCATTTCCCGGTTGACCAGGGACCCTAGCAAGCGGGACACGGTGGACTTGTGGATGCCCATTTCCTCGGCGATCTCGCTCACGCCGGCGTGGCCGTCCCTGGCCAGGATCTCCAGCACTGCGAGTGCCCGGTCCACGGATTGCACACCGCTGGACTGGCCGCCGTCGGACTCGGTATCCGCTTCGGGGTCAACGTTCGAAACCATGCTCCATACTCTCAGGTCGTTTCCGGCTAATGGATGCGCCACGGGAGTGTGACGCTCGATACATTGTGTCAATGGGCTCGCAGGTCAAGCCGCATCAGGATGCGGGGGAAGCCGTTGATGACGGAGTCCGTGTCGGCGGCCTTGCTGAAGCCGGCGTCCTCGAAGAGCTTCCGGGTGCCCACGTAGGCCATGGTCAGGTCCACCTTTCCGCCTCCGTTGTCCACCGGGTAGCCCTCGATCGCCGGGGCACCGTTGCTGCGCGCGAACTCTACGGCCCCCTCCAGCAGCCGGTGCGAAATGCCCTTGCCGCGGTACCCGGGCCGCACCCGGATGCACCAGACCGACCACACCGGCAGTTCGTCCACCTGCGGGATCTTCCTGCTCCGGGCAAAACTGGTGTCCGACCGCGGATGGACGGCCGCCCACCCGACCGGCTCGTCGCCGTCGTACGCCAGGACCCCCGGCGGGATCCGCTCGGCGGTGAGTTGCCTGACGAACTCGCCGCGCTGCAGGCCCTGCAGGGCCAGGTTCTGTTTCGGCGTGACGCGGTAGCTCAGGCACCAGCACACGTTCGCATCCGGCCGTTGCTTGGGCCCGACCAGCGTGCGGACGTCCTCGAACTGCCGTGCAGCGCGGACTTCGATGGCCATGCGCTCTGTCCTCTCGTCTCCTGCTATCGATCCTAGCCATCCCCGGGGTTCACAGGGTGGAGGCCGTTTTCACAGCCCACTGACAGCTTCCGGAAAGCAGCCGCCGAAGTCCGGCGCGGATGCTGGAAGGACGGTGGCATCCCGCCCCCGCCAGAGAGCCGTTCCATGCGGCGGAATGAGGAGACGATCCATGGCAAGTACAAAGAAAATCACACTCGGCGTGGCGGCCGGTGCCCTCGCGCTCGGCGCCGGACTGGGCGTCACCAGCGTGGCCACCGCGGCAAGCACTCCCAGCCCCGGCACCACCGGTTCGGGCACGACGGCGGAAAGCACCGCGCCTGCTGACGGCACCGCTCCGGGTGGCGGCTTCGGCCGCCACGGCGGACACCAGGGCGACCGCGGCCGGCTCGCGGCGGAACTGGCCTCCAAACTCGGGGTCGAGGAAGCCAAGGTGACCGAGGCGCTCCAGGCGTTCCGCGAGGCCAACAAGCCGTCGGCGCCGCCGGCGGAAGGCTCCACGGAAACCAGGCCGGACCGTGCGGCCATGGATGCAGCCCTGGCCAAGTCCCTGGCCGGGAAGCTCGGCATCGACGAAGCCAAGGTCACCGCGGCACTGACGGAGATCCGCAGCGCGGCCCAGGCGGAGCGGGCGGCGGCCCTGAAGACGAGGCTGGACAAGGCGGTGGACGACGGGACGCTCACGCAGGCCGAGGCGGACGCCGTCACGAAGGCCGTGGAGAAAGGGGTGATCGGGGGAGGAGGCCGGTAAAGCCGTGCCGGGCAGGCCCGGCCGTCCAGGAGTCCCGGCTTGCCGGCGGCCGGGGTTTGCCCGGCAAAATCCGTTCCGGATCGGCCCCGGCCGTGCCACACTTGGAAGACAATCGAGTGGCTGGGGGCGGGTCAGGAGATTGACATGTGCGGAATTCCTACGTGCCTCTTCCGATCCGATGCTCGCCGGAGTCCGCGGGATCGAGGGGAGGTGCCAGGGGCATGATGGCCGGATGGGCCTACCTCATGGGCGCGATAATGACGATTGACGCACTCCTGCTGGGTTTGCTGTTGATGAACGTGAAGTGGCCGCGCCGCTCAAACAGGAAATAGCAAGCCCTAGAGGACCTTGCGGACCGTTTCCTCGAAGCTCGTCACGTGGTGCAGTGCCAACGCGGCGGCTTTCTCTTCGTCGCCGTCGGCGATGGCATTGAGCAGGTCGACGTGCTCGGCGATGTGTCCGGTGACCGAGGGCATTTTCTCAAGCATGTAGCACCAGATCCGGGTGGCCAGGTTGTCGTAGCGGATCAGCACGTCTTCCAGGTGCGGGTTCGCCGCGGCCTTGTAGATGAGCCGGTGGACCTGGATGTCGTAGCGCATGAGTTCCTGCTGCCCGGCCTTGCCTTCCTCGAGCTCGCCGATGGTGGCAGCAATATCCCGCAGTTCCTCCCGCAAGTTGGGACCGGCCATCCGGGCAGCCCTGCGGGCGGCCAAGGGTTCGAGGAGTTCGCGGATTTCCGAGACGTCGGCCAGTTGGGTGATGTCCACACCGGTGGCGAAGGTGCCGCGCCGCGGGTAGGACACCACAAGGTGGTCGCTCTCGAGTCGCTTGATGGCCTCGCGGACGGGCGTGCGGCCGATGCCGAGTTCGCCCGCGATGTGGCCGTCATTGATCGGATCGCCCGGCTTGATGTCCAGCATGATGAGGCGGTCCCGCAGGAGCAGGTAGGCGTGTTCGGCCAAGGATGCGCCCTGGGGACCGGAGTCCAGTGCTTCCAAAACAGTGCTCATTGCTCTCTCCGCTTGCAGTCATTCAATCCTTGCGCAGAAGACTTGCGATGGACTGTTGACGTTCCTGTGATTTACAACATACCATGAATGCAGTTCTGATATATCAGTTGCCTAACAGTTGGTGACGACAAGGAATCCGAAGGAGCTTGAGCATGGTTGAACCGCTGATCCGCCCGCTGGCCGAGGCTGACCCGGAAGTCGATCAGGCGATTGCGCAGGAGCTCATCCGGCAGCAGTCCACCCTGGAGATGATCGCCTCCGAAAACTTCGCCCCCACTGCCGTGATGCAGGCCCAGGGCTCGGTGCTGACCAACAAGTACGCCGAGGGCTACCCGGGCAAGCGCTACTACGGCGGCTGCGAGCACGTGGACGTCATCGAGCAACTCGCGATCGACCGCCTGAAGTCCCTCTTCGGGGCCGAATACGCGAACGTCCAGCCGCACTCCGGCGCACAGGCGAACGCCGCGGCAATGCACGCGCTGATCACACCGGGCGACACCATCATGGGCCTGAACCTTGCCCATGGCGGCCACCTCACCCATGGCATGCGGATCAACTTCTCCGGCAAGCTCTACAACGTGGTCCCGTACAGCGTCCGCGAAGACACCCACACCATCGACATGGCCGAGGTTGAACGCCTCGCACTTGAGAACAAGCCGCAGCTCATCGTTGCCGGTTGGTCGGCTTACTCCCGCCAGCTGGACTTCGCCGAGTTCCGCCGCATCGCCGACCTGGTGGGTGCTTACCTGATGGTGGACATGGCACACTTCGCCGGCCTGGTAGCGGCAGGGCTGCACCCGAGCCCCGTGCCGCACGCCCACATCGTCACCAGCACCACGCACAAGACGCTGGGCGGCCCCCGTGGTGGCGTGATCCTGACCAACGACGCCGACATCGCGAAGAAGGTCAACTCCGCAGTCTTCCCCGGCCAGCAGGGCGGCCCGCTGGAGCACGTGATCGCTGCCAAAGCGGTCGCCTTCAAGTTCGCTTCCGAGCCTGAATTCAAGGAGCGCCAGGTCCGTGTACTGGAAGGCGCCAAGATCCTGGCCCAGCGCTTCCTGCAGGACGACGTGGCCGGGGCCGGCATCTCCGTAGTCAGCGGCGGCACCGATGTGCACCTGGTCCTGGTGGATCTGCGCAACTCCGAACTCAACGGGCAGCAGGGCGAAGACGCCCTGCACCGGATCGGCATCACTGTCAACCGCAACGCCGTCCCGTTCGACCCGCGCCCGCCGATGGTCTCCTCCGGCCTGCGGATCGGCACTCCGGCACTCGCCGCCCGTGGCTTCGGCGCCACCGAATTCACCGAAGTGGCGGACATCATCGCGACGGCGCTCATCGCCGCCGCCGGCGACGGCACCCTCGGCGAGGACACCGCCGTCGAACTCCGCAACCGTGTCACCGCACTCGCGGAACAGTTCCCCCTCTACCCGCACCTCGGCACGGCTGGTTCGGCCACCGAACTCGCAGCAGAAATGATTGGAGCAGCCCAGTGAGCGCAGACCACCTCCCGGAGCACCCGGACTTCCTCTGGCGCAACCCGGAGCCCAAGTCCTCCTACGACGCCGTGATTGTCGGCGGCGGCGGGCACGGCCTGGCCACCGCGTACTTCCTGGCCAAGAACCACGGGATGACCAACATCGCCGTCCTGGAAAAGGGCTGGCTGGCCGGCGGCAACATGGCCCGCAACACCACCATCATCCGCTCCAACTACCTCTGGGATGAGAGCGCCGCCATCTACGAGCACGCCCTTAAGCTCTGGGAGGTGCTGCCGGAAGAACTCGAATACGACTTCCTGTTCAGCCAGCGCGGCGTGATGAACCTGGCCCACACCCTGGGCGACGTGCGCGAAAGCATGCGCCGCGTGGGCGCCAACAAGCTCAACGGCGTGGACGCCGAATGGCTGGAGCCGGATCAGGTCAAGGAACTCTGCCCCATCCTGAACGTCAGCGACAACATCCGCTACCCCGTCATGGGCGCCACCTACCAGCCCCGCGCCGGCATCGCCAAGCACGACCACGTGGCCTGGGCCTTCGCCCGCAAGTGCGACGAGCTGGGCGTGGACATCATCCAGAACTGCGAAGTCACCGGCTTCCTCAAGGACGGCGACCGCGTGGTGGGCGTCAAGACCAACCGCGGCACCATCAACACCGAAAAGGTGGGCCTGTGCGCCGCCGGCCACAGCAGTGTCCTGGCCGAGATGGCGGGCTTCCGCCTCCCCATCCAGTCCCACCCGCTGCAGGCCCTGGTCTCCGAATTGCACGAGCCGGTCCACCCCACGGTGGTCATGTCCAACCACGTGCACGTCTACGTCTCCCAGGCCCACAAGGGCGAACTGGTGATGGGCGCCGGCGTCGACTCCTACAACGGCTACGGCCAGCGCGGTTCCTTCCACGTGATCGAAGAGCAGATGGCGGCCGCCGTCGAACTCTTCCCGATCTTCGCCCGGGCACACGTGCTGCGCACCTGGGGCGGCATTGTGGACACCACCATGGACGCCTCGCCGATCGTCGGCACCACCCCGGTGGAGAACATGTTCGTCAACTGCGGCTGGGGCACCGGCGGCTTCAAGGGAACCCCCGCGGCCGGCCTGACCTTCGCCCACACCATCGCCACCGGAGCACCGCACAAGCTCAACGAGCCCTTCTCGCTGGAGCGCTTCGAGACCGGTGCCCTGATCGACGAACACGGCGCTGCCGCCGTCGCCCACTGACACCCGCAGAACATACAGAAAGAAGCCGGACATGCTCCTGATCTCCTGCCCCAACTGCGGGCCACGGGACGAAACCGAATTCCACTACGGCGGCCAGGCCCACGTTGCCTACCCCGAAGACCCCTACGCACTGAACGACCGTGAATGGGCCGAGTACCTGTTCTACCGGGACAACACCAAGGGCGCCTACGCCGAGCGCTGGGTCCACAGCACCGGATGCCGCCAGTGGTTCAACATGCTCCGTGACACCGTGAGCTACGAAATCCAGGCGGTCTACCCCATGGGCGCAGCAGCCCCCACTACCACCGCACAGGCCCCGGAAGGAGCAAGCAAGTGACGTCCCAGAACGCCCGCCTCGCCAACGGCGGCCGCATCGACCGCAGCATCTCCTGGCGCTTCACCGTGGACGGCCAGGAATACACCGGCCACCCGGGCGACACCCTCGCCTCCGCGCTCCTGGCCAACGGCCGCGTCACCGTGGGCAACTCGCTCTACGAGGACCGCCCCCGCGGCATCATGTCCGCTGGCGTGGAGGAATCCAATGCCTTGGTGAAGATCGCCCCGCGCTTCCCCGGCCACGTGGCTGAGTCCATGCTCCCGGCAACCACAGTGTCCCTCGTGGACGGGCTGAAGGCCGAACTGCTCAACGGACTGGGCAAGCTTGACCCCAACGAGGACAAGGCCGAGTACGACAAGAAGTACGTCCACACGGACGTCCTGGTGATCGGTGGCGGTGTCGCCGGACTTTCCGCCGCCCGCGAAGCCGTCCGCACCGGCGCCCGCGTGATCCTCATCGACGACCAGCCCGAACTCGGCGGCGCCCTGCTCTCCGGGTCCACCGCTCCCGGCCTGGTCGAGGAGATCGAAGGCAAGCCGGCCCTGGAATGGGTTGCCGACGTCGAAGCCGAACTGGTTTCCGCCGCCGAATGCACCGTGCTGAACCGCACCACCGCCTTCGGCGCCTACGACTCCAACTACGTGATCGCCGCCCAGAACCGCACGGACCACCTCAACGTCCCCGCGGCCGACGGCGTCTCCCGCCAGCGGATCTGGCACATCCGTGCCGCCCAGGTGGTCCTGGCCCCCGGCGCCCATGAGCGCCCCCTGGTGTTCGAGAACAACGACCGCCCGGGCATCATGCTCGCCTCGGCCGTGCGCAGCTACCTCAACCGCTACGCGGTTGCTGCGGGTTCCCGCGTGGTCATCAGCACCACCAACGACTCCGCCTACGCTCTCGCCGCGGACCTGCTGGCAGCAGGCATCAAGGTCGCCGCCGTCGTGGACGCCCGCAGCCAGCTGAGCGCCACCGCCGCTGCCACGCTCGCCCAGGGCACCCGGGTGCTGATCGGCAGCGCCGTCGCGGACACCACCGGTCACGGTGAAGGCGGCCGCCTGGACGGCGTCACCGTCCGCAGCATCAACGACGACGGCGAACTCACCTCCGGCGTCGAGCAGTTCGACTGCGACCTGCTCGCCGTCGCCGGCGGCTGGAGCCCCGTGGTGCACCTGCACAGCCAGCGCCAGGGCAAGCTGCGCTGGGACGAGGAGTTGGCCGGCTTCGTGCCGAGCTCCGTGGTCAAGGACCAGCAGGTGGTCGGCTCGGGCCGCGGCAGCTACGAACTGGCAGACTGCCTGGCCGAAGGCATCAGCGCCGGTGCGGCCGCCGCGATCGCAGCCGGCTTCGCCAGCGACACCGTTCCCGCCGATGTGAAGGCCCCGGTCGCCTCCGCACCCACCCGCCAGCTCTGGCTGGTCCCGGGCCAGGAAGGCACAGCAGGGGAGTGGCACAACCACTTCGTCGACTTCCAGCGCGACCAGTCCGTGGCCGATGTCCTCCGCTCCACCGGTGCCGGCATGCGCTCGGTGGAACACGTCAAGCGCTACACCTCCATCAGCACCGCCAACGACCAGGGCAAGACCTCCGGCGTCAACGCGATCGGCGTCATCGCCGCCGCGCTGAAGTCCGAGGGCGCCGCCGCTGCGGGCATCGGCGAGATCGGCACCACCACCTACCGTGCGCCGTTCACCCCGGTGGCCTTCGCGGCCCTGGCCGGACGCCAGCGCGGCGAGCTGTTCGACCCCGCCCGCGTCACGTCCATCCACCCGTGGCACGTGGAGAAGGGCGCATTGTTCGAGGACGTCGGACAGTGGAAGCGCCCCTGGTACTACCCGCAGCCGGGCGAGGACATGGACGCAGCCGTACTGCGCGAATGCGCCGCCGTGCGTGAGTCCGTGGGCTTCATGGACGCCACCACCCTCGGCAAGATCGAGATCCGTGGCAAGGATGCCGGCGAGTTCCTGAACCGCGTCTACACCAACGCCTTCAAGAAGCTCGCCCCGGGCTCCGCCCGCTACGGCGTCATGTGCGGCCCGGACGGCATGATCTTCGACGACGGCGTGACCCTGCGCCTGGACGAGGACCGTTTCTTCATGACCACCACCACCGGCGGCGCCGCCAAGGTGCTGGACTGGCTGGAGGAATGGCACCAGACCGAATGGCCGGAACTGGACGTCGCGAGCACCTCGGTCACCGAGCAGTGGAGCACGATCGCCGTCGTCGGTCCGAAGTCCCGTGCGGTAATCGCGAAGGTGGCCCCGGAACTGGCAGTGGACGGCGGTCTGGACGCGGAGAACTTCCCGTTCATGACCTTCCGCGAAACCACCCTGGCCTCCGGTGTCCGCGCCCGCGTCTGCCGCATCTCCTTCTCCGGTGAACTGGCCTACGAAATCAACGTGCCGACCTGGTACGGGCTGAACACCTGGGAAGCCGTGGCCGCGGCCGGTGCCGAGTTCAACATCACCCCGTACGGCACCGAAACCATGCACGTGCTGCGCGCCGAAAAGGGCTACCCGATCGTCGGCCAGGACACCGACGGCACGGTCACCCCGCAGGACGCCGGCATGGAGTGGATCGTTTCCAAGGCCAAGGACTTCATCGGCAAGCGCTCCTACAGCCGGGTGGACGCCCAGCGCGAGGACCGCAAGCACCTGGTCAGCGTGCTCCCGGTGGACGGCTCGCTCAGGCTCCCCGAAGGCACCCAGCTCGTGGAGAAGGGCATCGCGGTCAACCCCGCCTACGGCCCGGTCCCGATGGAAGGCTTCGTGACCTCGAGCTACCACAGCGCCGCGCTCGGGCGCTCCTTCGGCCTGGCCCTGATCCGCAACGGCCGCAACCGCATCGGCGAGACCCTCGTGGCCGCCGTCGGCGATCAACTCGTGGACGTGACGGTCGGCGAAACAGTACTTTTCGACCCTGAAGGGAAGCGCAAAGATGGTTGAGACAGCAGCAGCAACTCCCAGCAACCAGAACGGCAGTGTAGTCCGGGCAGCCCGCCGCAGCCCGGCGGCCCACCTCGCCGGAACCTTTGAGGCCGCGTCGCTTGCCGGCGTCGCCGAGATCAAGGAAATCCCGTTCCAGACCATGGCCGGCATCCGTGTCCAGCGGGACGGCGACGCCGGTGCGCGCGTCGCCGCGGTGTCAGGCGGCCTGCCGGCCGCCTGCGGCGAGGTGGTCCAAAACGGCGGCTTGTCCACCCTGTGGCTCGGCCCGGCCGAGTTCCTGGTGATCGCTCCGGAAAACGCCCACGCGTCCCTCGGCGGGGACCTGCTCCAGGCACTGACCGAAGCCCTCGGCGACGGCCAGGGCCAGGTGGTGGACCTCTCAGCCAACCGGACCATCTTCGAGCTCTCCGGCACCAAGGCCCGCGAGGTCCTGGAAAAGGGCTGCTCCCTGGACCTGCACCCGCGCGCCTTCAAGGCCGGCACCGCGGTGTCCACCGAAATCGGCCATATCCCGGCGATCCTCTGGAAGAGCGGCGAGGACACCTTCCAGGTGCTGCCCCGCGCGTCCTTCGCCGATTTCCTGGGCCGCTGGCTGGTGGACGGCATGCGTGAATTCGCATCGCCGGAGGTGCCGTGATGACCGCCCCCGCCACCGAGCGCGACACCGGCAGCACCGCCGAAACCACGGTTGAGCACGTCCTGACCCTGGACTGCGCGGAAACTCCGGGCATCGTCCACGCGGTCTCCGGCTTCCTGCTGGAGCAGGGATGCGACATCGTGGACAACAAGCAGTTCGGCTCCCGCGACGACAACCACTTCTTCATGCGGGTGCACTTCTCCTCCACGGGTGACGACTCCACGCTGGAGACGCTGCGCGAGGCCTTCGGGCCGATCGCGGAGAAGTTCGGCATGCGCTGGCAGCTGGAACGCCACGGCTCCAAGCGCAAGGTGCTGATCATGGTCTCCAAGTTCGGGCACTGCCTGAACGACCTGCTGTTCCGTGCCCGGGTGGGCGAACTGCCCATCGAGATCGTGGGCGTCGTGTCCAACCACACGGACCACCAGGGCCTGGTGGAATGGCACGGCATCCCGTTCTTCCACGTCCCGGTCACCGCGGAGATCAAGCCGCAGGCCGAGGCCCGGCTGCTGGAGATCATCGACGAACTGGACGCGGAACTGGTGGTCTTGGCCCGCTACATGCAGGTGCTCAGCGACGACCTGGCCCGCAAGCTGGACGGACGCGCGATCAACATCCACCACTCCTTCCTGCCGAGCTTCAAGGGTGCCAAGCCGTACCACCAGGCGTACGCCCGCGGCGTGAAGACGGTGGGTGCCACGGCGCACTACGTCAACGGGGAACTGGACGAGGGTCCGATCATCGCCCAGCAGGTCCTGGACGTGGACCACACGTACGGCCCGGAAGACCTCGTCGCCGTCGGCCGTGACTCTGAATGCAAGGCCCTCAGCAACGCGGTGCGCTGGCACTGCGAGGGCCGCGTGATCTTGCAGGGGAACCGGACCGTAGTCCTCAAGTAGGACCCGGATCCCCGCAACAAAGCCTGTTCACGGGAAGCAGGAAATGCCCGACGGCGGTTCGCACCGCCGTCGGGCATCTTGCGTTAAGGGGACTGCTAGAGGTCGTCGCGGCAGTGTGCCGCGTGCAGTTTGTAGAGGCCCGTCAGGTCTCCGGCCGCCAGGCCGTCCGGTGCGCCGATTTCCGGGTACATGAGCTGGATGGGATCGTCCACGTGGTCCAGGCCCACCACATGGGCCAGCTCGTGCTGCATGACCGCCGAGACGTAATCCGCTCCTCCGGGCAGGCCCAAAAGTTCGGTGATCTGCGCGGTGTCCAGGTCCAGGCGGCCGGACACATAGCTGCGCGGTCCGGTGCCGAAACTGTAGGCCGTGCTGCCGCCGGTGCCGATCACCTTCCCGGCCAGGGCGGGGGACGTCTCGGGCGTGGTCCAGGAAAACAGCAGCGGCGCCCAGCGGTCTCCGTAGAGCTTCGGCTGATAGGCCTCGCGCTTGGCGGTGGGCTTTTCCTTGGTGGCTCCGTCGTTGATGAACTTCAGGCCCGTGGCGGCCGAAACCCTGGCCACGGCGTCCTCCAGCAGGCCCTCGGAACCGGCCGGGGCGAGGTCCGCGTTGACCACGTAATGCACCGGACGGCAGGGGGAGTAGCCCACCGGGGTGCCGTCCGGGTTGGTGGCCAGGAATTTGTAGGACGTGCTTTCGACCGCCGGTTTCACGGGCGTGAGCAGCGGGTTTGCGGCCTCTTCGAGGCCGGGCGGAGGGGCGTCATCCTGCTGCCTGGTGGAGCCCGGCGCCGCGGCGGTCCCCGCCGGGCCGGGCTGGGCGTTCCCCGGGGTTTCCCGGGTGGCACCCGGCAGCGCCGGGAACAGCGAGGTGATGCGCGGATCGCCCCGCAGGAAGCCGCTGACCAGCAGCGCGACGACCGTCGCAGCGGCCACTACGAGGAGGTTGCGGAACAGGTACATCCCGGTACTGCGCCGCCGCGGCGGCCGCCCGCCGTCGGGCTCGAAATCCGGGTACATCCTGCTCCCTGCGTTGTGAACTAAGCGGCCGCGATGCCGCCTAGCCTACGACGGCGCCGAAGAGCAGGCCGAGTCCGTAGGTTGCGCCGGCGGCACCAAGGCCGATCGCCAGCTGCCGGAGTCCGCGCGTGAGGGGCGAGGTGCCCGACAACAGGCCGACGACGGCGCCCGTTCCGAGGAGCGCGACGCCCACCAGAGTACCGGCCACCAGGAGCGCAGTGAAACCGCCGAGGCCGAAGATGAACGGCAGGATCGGCACGATGGCGCCCGAGGCGAAGAAGCAGAAGCTGGACAGCGCCGCGCCCCAGGCGGAACCGACGGCCTCGTGTTCGTCCGGTGCCTCCTCTTCCTCGGGGTGCAGCGACAGGGACGGATCGCAGTCGCAGGAGTAGACGCCCATGCGTTCGGCGGCGCGGTGCTCGGCCGCTTCGTGGCTCATGCCGCGGGCCAGGTAGACCAGCACCAGCTCGTTGTGCTCGATGTCAAGGGACGGCGCCGCGGACAGCGTGACCTGGGTGGGCCGGGTGGCCTTGAGCAGCTCCAGCTGGGAACGCACCGAGACGTACTCGCCGGCGCCCATGGACAACGCACCGGCCAGCAGGCCTGCGATGCCGCTGAAGAGCACCACGGTGGTGGGCACGCCCGTGGCCGCCATGCCCATCACGAGGGACAGGTTGCTGACCAGGCCGTCGTTGGCGCCGAAGACCGCGGCGCGGAAGGAACCGGAGAGCCGGTTGCGGCCCCGGGTGGCCAGGCCCCGGACGACTTCCTCGTGGATCTGCTCGTCGGCGGCCATCGCACGGGTCGCCGCTAGATCGGTGGCGTAGGGGGAGCGGCTCTCGGCGCGCTGGGCGAGGGCCAGGACGAACACCGAGCCGAAGTGCCGGGCCAGGAAACCGAGCAGCTGGCTGCGGGTCGAGGCCGCCTTGGGCATGCCCGAGTGTTCGCCCAGCAGCCGGAGCCAGTGGGCTTCGTGGCGGCCCTCGGCGTCGGCGAGGGCAAGGAGGATTTCGCGCTCTTCGCCGTCGCGGCGCTGGGCCAGCTCTCGGTACACGGCGGCTTCGGCACGTTCGTCGGCAAGATACTGCCGCCAACGCTTGATGTCTGCGGGGGAGGGGGTTTCCCGGTGCGTTTGCACTGTGGCTCCTGTGTTGTTGGGGCGGGTTTTCGTCGCCCCATTGCAGCTCCACATTAGCCCGGATTTCCGCGGTTTTTTGGCCGGTAATCCTCACCGCGGGGTTTCGGTGTGCCTTAAAGAATGTGCCCCTTCCGCGGCACCTTGACCCCCGGCAGGGGCAGTGCTCAGATGGAAGGACAAGGGGCCACGGGTTGGGGCGCGGCCGTGAATGGCCGGACCGACCCGCAGCCCGCGGCATGTGAGCGGAGGTTGCACCGTGGACAGCACCGAAACGCACCCCAGGCATCCAGATCGTCCCACCGTGGAGTCGGATCCCGCCTATGACTACAGCGAGGACATCGCGGTGGATGAGGAATGGGACGAAGAAGACGACGCCATTGACGAAGAGGAACGAGTGGTTCCGCTCGACGTCGACGATCATCGCGAGGAGGAGCCGGAAGAATAGGCCGGTTCCCGGCGTTCCGTAATTTCCGTCAATCCAGGATGAATGACAGTTCCTTGCCTGCGCGGTAACCCCGCGCGGCGACGGCGAGGAGCAGCTTCCGCTCGGCCGGGAACCAGAGCACGGGACGCACCGAGCGGGACAGCGCCCGGGCGAGCAGCGCCGGTTCCGCGCACTGCCGGAGTTCCTGGCTGCCGGCCGCGAACAGCAGGACCGATCCGTTCGCGGCATCGATGCAGGGAATCACCCGCAGCGCAGTTGCGGGGGCGGCATCGAAAGGCATTGGCCTTCTCCTGGGGGAGTTGCTCTTGCCTGGCCGGTTGTCTCTGGTCCGGTACAGGCCGCTTCCTCATCCGAACCACCCGTGAACATGGGGTTGGTGCGTGGCAAGTCGGAGCTTGGCGCCACATCTCTTGAAGCTGGAAATACTGTAGCAGCGTCCCGCAAACAGGGAACACGACGACGGCGGCGCCACCTGCGAAAGGTGGCACCGCCGTCGGGCGTTCTGTTGCTAGTGGCCGGTGTGGCTGGCCACGGGGTGGGCGTCCAGAGGCAGTTCCTCGGAGACGGCCCCGGCAACCCGCCGCTCCCAGGCTTCCCGGACTTCCGGATCCGTGGGCGGCGTCAGCAGGGACACCACCACGTAGCAGACGAGCGATGCGCCCAGGCCCCAGTAGATGGGCTCGTTGGCGTAGACGCCGTCCGCGCTGGGGATGGCACCGAGCGCGTACATGATCAGCAGGCCGAGGGTCAGGACCGAGCCGACCGCCATGGACCAGGCAGCGGCGACGCCGGTGCCGCGCTTCCAGACGAGGCCGCCGAGGATTGCGACGAGGAGGCCACCCACCAGGATGTCGTAGGCAATGGTCAGGGCGACCACCACGTCCTGGGCTGCCATGGAGATCAGCACGGCCAGGATGCCCAGGCCAAGGACCCAGTAACGGTTGGCCTTGACGTCGTGCTCGGGGTTTTCGGTGTCGTCGGTGTGGACGGTCTTGCCGAACCAGCTGGCCACGAACGGTACAACGTCGGCGCGGGCTACGGTCGCGGCGGCGATCAGTGCGCCGGAAGCGGTGGACATCATGGCTGCGACGGCCGCGGCCATGACCAGGCCGCCGATGCCGATGGGGAGCAGGTGCGTGGCGACCTCGGCGTAGACAACGTCCTTGCCCAGGTTGGCGACGTCGATGTCCGGCAGGGCCACGCGGGCGGCCAGGCCGATGACGGCGCCGGCCAGGCCGTAGAGGACGCAGTAGACGCCGGCAGTCGCGCCGCCCCAGCGGGCCACCTTGGGGGTCTTGGCGGTGAAGACGCGCTGCCAGATGTCCTGGCCGATCAGCAGGCCGAGGGTGTAGACGACGAAGTAGGTGATGATCGTCTGCAGGCCGATGCCGTCGATCTGGAAGAAGCTGGCGTCGACGCGTGCGCGGATGCCGTCGAAGCCGCCGGCGGCGTTCAGTGCGAAGGGCAGCATAAGGAAGAAGATGCCCACGGTCTTGATGATGAACTGGACCTGGTCGGCGAGGGTGATGGACCACATGCCGCCGATGGTGGAGTAGACCAGGACGATTGCGCCGCCGACGGCGATGGCGAGCCAGCGCTCCCAGTCGAAGAGGACCACGAAGATGGTGGCGTACGCGCCGGTGGAGGTGGCGCAGAGCATCAGGGTGTAGGCGAGCATGACGATGCCGGAGGTCTGGGTGGCCTGCTGGCCGTAACGCAGGCTGAGCATCTGGGAGACGGTGTAGATCTTCAGCCGCTGGATGGTGCCGGCGAAGAGCAGGCTGAGCAGGAGCACGCCGGAGCCGATGGCCACCACGAGCCACATGCCGGAGATGCCGAACCTGTAGCCAAGGCCAACGCCGCCCACCGTTGAGGCGCCGCCGAGGACCACCGCGGCCATGGTGCCCGTGTAGAGGAACGGGCCCAGGCGGCGGCCGGCCACCAGGAAGTCACTGTTGTTCTTGGTGCGGGACTTGCCCCACCAGCCAAAGGCCAGCATGGCCAGCAGATACACCACCACAATGGCGATGTTGAGGAACGATGAGTCCATTGTCGGCTCCTGGGGATATTCGCACCGGCCGGTTTCCGTGTCCATGACAGCGCCGGTGCCATGCGGACAATCCGCGGTGCGGTGTGTTGGGGAGAAAGTTTGCCATTTTGCCTAGAAGGCAACACTTGTTGCATGAAAGGATATGTAGTGATCGGCGTAACAGTCAAGGACGGGTGCGCGGGGCAGGCCAGCTCCGGGATCCCGCCGGATACTATTGGCCAAATGACTGGGCCGCACTCTTCGGCCTGAAAGGTTCGTGAATGAAGGCTCTCCCCGTTGAACCCAGCAACGTTCCGCTTGCGATCGGTTCCAGAATCCGTGCTGCCCGCCAGTCCCAGCGGCTCACCATCGAGCAGGTGGCCGAAGCGACGGGGTTGACCAAGGGATTCCTCAGCCGGGTGGAGCGGGACCTGACGTCGCCGTCCGTGGCGTCCCTGGTGACGCTGTGCCAGGTGCTGTCGGTGTCCATTGGGGATCTTTTCGCCGCACCGGAGACGCACCTGACGCGCCGCGACGACGGGCCGAAGATCTCCCTCGGCGGCGAAGGAATCGTGGAACGCCTTCTCACGGCCCGGTCGGAGCGCCGCCTGCAGATCATCCGGGCCGTGATCGAGCCCCATGGCCGCGGCGAATCCGAGCTTTACGCGGTGGACTGCGACGTGGACGTCCTGCATGTCACCAAGGGACGCATCCAGCTGATCCTGAGCAATGAAAAGTACGACCTCGGGGAAGGCGACACCCTGTCCTTCCCCGGCCGCGAACCGCACACCTGGGTCAACCCCACGGACGAGACCGTCGAGGTGCTCTGGATCCTGGTCCCGGCCGCGAGCCGCTGAAGGGGCGGCAGCCGGGAGCCCGGATCAGCCCACGTGTACCCAGGGCCGGCGCGTCACGTCGGCCTCGGCCTCGCGCAGCACTTCGCGGGTTACCGGGGCGATTTCGCCTTCGCCGAAGAACAGGAACTTGCTGAGGTTGGCAATCGGGTTGCCTTCGGTCCACCGGAAGTAGATGTGCGGCATCAGCCCCGTGACGTCGCGGATGTGCAACAGTACGGCGGCCAGGGTGTTGGGCACGTTGTTGCTGTGGACTTCCAGGACCTTGAAGCCGTGGCGGTGCTTGCCCTCCACGAGCAGTTCCTGTTCGAAGTCGGAGCTGTCGTCCACGATGACCTCGATGAACAGGGCATCGCTGTCCTCGGGCAGGTGGATGGCCTGCTGCGCGTGCTCCAGCTTCTCCCGGTAACGGTCGGCGCCGGCACGCTTCGGTTCGTGGGCGATGAGCCGGATGGGTCCCTCGTCGTTGGCTGCGGTGAACTCCAGGGCCCGTTCGTCCATCTTGATGTGGGTGGCGCGCAGTTCGAAGGAGCGCCGGACCCGGGAGGCAAAGCTCACCAGCACAATGCCCAGGATGAACATGGCGGCGATCCTGATGCCGTCCGGGCGTTCCACCACGTTGGCCACCGTGGTGTAGGTAAACACCACCGCCACGGCGCCGAAGGCCAGGGTCTTTACCCGCTGCTTCCGCCGCTTGGCCGAGAGGGTCACGGCGATGGACGCGGAGGTCATCAGCACCAGCACGCCGGTGGCGTAGGCTCCGCCCTGTGCCTCCACGCTCGCCTCGAAGATCACGGTGATCAGGAAGGCGATGGCGGTGAACACCAGGACCAGCGGGCGGACGGCCTTGGTCCATGAGGGGGCCATGCCGAAGCGGGGGAGGTAGCGCGGCACGAGGTTCAGCAGGCCGGCCATGGCGGATGCGCCGGCGAACCAAAGGATCGCGATGGTGCTGATGTCGTAGACGGTGCCGAACGCGTCGCCCAGGTACTGGTGCGCCAGGAAGGCCAGGGCGCGGCCGTTGGCCTTGCCGCCTGCCTCGAATTCGGCCGCCGGGATCAGGAACGTGGTGATGAAGCTGGAAGCCACCAGGAAGGCACTCATGATGAGGGCCGCCGTCGTGAGCAGCTTGTGGGCGCCGCGGATGCGGCCGGCGGGCCGCTGGTCGGTGTCGTCCGGTTCCCCCTTGATCTGGGGCATGACGGCGACGCCGGTCTCGAAGCCGGAGAGGCCGAGGGCGAGCTTCGGGAACACGAGCAGTGCGATGCCGATCATCACCAGCGGGTTGCCGTGCTGCTGGTTGAGCGCGGCCCACCAGTCGGTGACGACGTGGGCTTCGGCGGCCACGTGGAACAGTCCCACCAGCACCACCACGGCGTTGAGCAGCAGGTAGACGCCCACCAGCAGCACCGCCACGTTGATGGCTTCCTTGAAGCCGCGCAGGAAGACGATCCCGAGGCCGGCAATCAGGGCGAGCGTGATGGCGACTTCCTGGCCGTGCATCCACTCGGGTGCGAAGGGATTCTCGACGGCGTGGGCGCTCGCGTCTGCGGCGGACAGGGTCATGGTGATCATGAAATCGGTTGCGGCGAAGCCGAGCAGCGCCAGGACGAACAGCTTGCCGCCCCAGCGGGGGAGGAGCTTCTCCAGCATGGCGATGGACCCTTCGCCGCGCGGGCTTTCGGAAGCGACGCGGCGGTAGACGGGCAGAGCGCCGAGCAGCGTGACGGCGACCAGCACGATCGTGGCCAGCGGGGACACGATGCCGGCGGCGAGTGCCGCGATGGCCGGCTGGTAACCGAGGGTCGAAAAGTAGTCGACGCCAGTGAGGCACATGACCTTCCACCAGGACTGCGGGGTGTGCCCGCGCTCCGGCCTGCCGTGCTGCCGGGGGCGGCCCCCGCCCTCGGGCATGCCTTCGAGCAGCCAGTGCTTGAAGCTTCTGCTGGATTTGCGCCGGTTGGAAGGGTCGGCCGGCGGCCTCGTCAGGGTGGTCACGATGTCCTTTCGCGCAGCCTGGAAGCTGCTCCAGAAGGAGCGTACGGCGGCACCCCGGCCCGGAAACCCGGTCTTAACGGAATCCTTACGCCCTGTGTGAGCGGCGTCTCTTTGGGTTTCCTCCAAGATTTTTTCCAATCGATGTAAGTAAACGGCGGCGGCGGGAAACTTACGGGGTGACAGGGCACTTCGAACCGGACGGAACGGACCTCGTCGGGGCGCCTTGCACTACCAGCAACTTCGTTCACGAATGGGGAAAGACAATGCATTCAGCAGCTTTTGGAAAGACCACCGGCGGCAAGACTGTCCTCGGCAAGACCGCCGCGGCGGCCGCCCTCGCCTTCGCGCTCGGCGCCTCGGTTGCCGCGTGTGCCCCGGCGCCGTCGACCGTGCCCGCAGCGGCGGGTTCCACGCAGGCGGGCCCGACGGCGGACCGCACCACCGTGGAAGCCGTCGCCTTGGCGGCGTCGGCGAATCCTGCGGACGCCGCCAAGCCCAAGCCCGTCAAGACCTTCACATTCCCGGACGGCCACATTTCCTTCCAGCACCCGGCCGGCTGGTCCGTACGTACGGCGGAATGCCCCACGATTCCTGGAGGCCCGGCGGAGTGCGTCGAAGCCAACATCATGAGCAAGGGCAAGCCGATCGCCGTCATGGTCAGCGGCTTCTACGGCGACGGCGCGGCAGGACCCGTGGACCGCACGGTCCTTGACTCGGCGCTGGTGCCGGGCCTCGCAGTCTCAGAGGACGATCCCACCTTCGCCTTCTTCAAGGACAGCTACGGGGATGTCAACGACCACTACTTCATGACCATCGGCAAGGCCTCGGAAGCCGTCTCCGGCAGCATCAGCGGCGGAATGCCGCAGGTGCTCCTGCCCAACGGCGTGGGGGTCTTCCGGGTCTATATCGACTCCGGAAAGCTCGCCAACGACGCCGAAGCCCGGGCTTGGATGGCCACTGCCGAATACGCGCAGTTCAAGTCCATGTTGATGAGCGTCAGCTACAAGTAAGACCGGTTCCGCGGGCGGGGCCGTCGCTTGACGGCCCCGCCGGCGGACCCGCAAGAAAGGAAACGCCATGAACGCACCACTTCGCCTGGCCGCCGCGGGAGCAGGACTCATGCTCGCCACAGTCCTCGCCGCCTGCGGGATGCCGCAAGCGGCACCCGGCACGGCGCCGTCGGGCAGTCCGGTCATCGGAACGGTCAGCGAAACCCCCGCACCGACGCCGAGCGTGACGGCGGCACCCACCCCGGAGACCAAAGCATTCTCCTTCACCACCCAAGAACTTTCGCTGCGTTATCCGAAGGAGTGGACTGTGAAGACGAACACCTTCCCCTTCGGTACGGTCACCGCGGAAACCGCCGCGTTCACCGATGCGGCAGGGGAACCGGTGCTGGCGGTGAGCATCAACTCCAGCACGTACGACTACGCCTGGCCCGTACAGCGGACCGTGATCGAGTCGGGCGCACTTCCCGGGCTCGCGTCGGGGGACTGGAACCCTCCGATGAAGTACGCCTTCTACGTTGAGGAGCCGCAGAGTACGGGAGGGCCGGGGGCTGTGTGCACTGCCTCGGTGCTCCAGGAGGTCCCGAGCGACGGCCCGGGCCAGTTGCGGGGCCTGCCCGTGGAAGGCCCGACGCCGGTGCCGTCGCCGATGCCCGAGGACCAGTCCATGCCGTACTTCATCGGCTTTGAACTGGCTTCGGAGGTCGAAAAGTGCGGCAGTGTTGCCGGGGCCAAGGCCTGGTGGTCATCTGCGGAAGGCCGACAGTTCAAGGCGGTGCTGTTGAGCCTTACCGCGTCCTGAGTTGCTGATCCATAACGCCCGACGGCGGCCAGCCGCCCCAGCTGGCCGGCCGTCGTCGGGCTGTTTGCCTGCTTCCGGGGACGTCTTCGTGGGCGGCTTCCGGGGCGGCGGAATTTCTGTAAACAGGTGATGCATATTAGGCAACTTTGTGTGTATGATGGCTGTCACACCCTGACTCGATCTCGAAGGAGAGAGGCCGCTGTGGAAGAGCTCCGCATCGAAGCCAACGGAAACCTTGGCCCCATTGATTCATCCCGCATCCCGCGCTACGCCGGTGCCGCCACCTACGCACGCCTCCCGCGCCTGGACCAGGTGGCCAAGGCCGGCGTTACCGTGGTGGGCGTGCCGTTCGACTCCGGCGTTTCCTACCGCCCGGGTGCCCGCTTCGGCGCGAACCACATCCGCGAGGCCAGCCGCCTCCTGCGTCCCTACAACCCGGCCTGGGACGTCAGCCCCTTCGAGAACGTCCAGGTGGCCGACGCCGGCGACATGGCCGTGAACCCCTTCAACATCAACGAGGCGATTGAGACCATCCAGCAGAACGCGCTGGACCTGACCGCCAACGGCAGCAAGCTTGTGACCCTCGGCGGCGACCACACCATCGCCCTGCCCCTCCTGCGCGCCGCCGCCGAACGCGCCGGCGAACCCGTCGCCATGCTGCACTTCGACGCCCACCTGGACACCTGGGACACCTACTTCGGCGCCGAGTACACCCACGGCACCCCGTTCCGCCGCGCCGTCGAGGAAGGCATCCTCGATACCGAGGCCATCAGCCACGTCGGCACCCGCGGCCCGCTGTATGGCAAGAAGGACCTCGACGACGACCACCGCTTCGGCTTCGGCATCGTCACCTCCGCCGATGTCTACTACCAGGGCGTGCTGGAAACCGTGGAGAAGATCCGCGACCGCATCGGCAACCGCCCACTGTACATCTCCGTGGACATCGACGTCCTGGACCCCGCCCATGCGCCGGGCACCGGCACGCCGGAAGCCGGCGGCATCACCAGCCGCGAACTGCTCGAGATCATCCGCGGCTTCCGCGGCATGAACCTCGTGGGCGCCGACGTCGTGGAAGTTGCCCCGGCCTACGACCACGCCGAGATCACCGGTGTCGCCGCCAGCCACGTGGCCTACGAACTCGTCACGCTCCTGGCCGACAACGCCGTAGAGGGCAACCGCCACGGCGCCGCGACCGGCTACGCGCAGCAGGCCCTCGGTACGCAGTCGGCAGGCGCCCGATGATCGACTTCGATCCCGGAACGGCAGCCCCCACCAAGGGGACCGGGCAGCGCAATGGCGGGGACCTCGTCGTCGAGACCCTCGAGGCACTCGGTGCGAAAACCGTCTTCGGCATCCCGGGCCAGCACGCCCTGGGCCTGTTCGATGCCATGGGCCGCGGAAACCTGCAGTTCGTGTCCTCCCGGGTGGAGAACAACTCGGCCTTCGCTGCGGACGGCTACTCCCGCGCCACCGGCGAGGTGGGCGTGCTGTTCCTGTCCACCGGCCCCGGCGCGCTGACATCCCTGGCCGGCCTGCAGGAGGCCTATGCCACCGGCGTGCCGATGGTGGTCGTGGCCAGCCAGATCCCGCTGGAAGGCCTGGGCGCGCGGCGCAAGGGCATGCTGCACCAGCTCGACGACCAGAAGGCCTCCGCGGCCAACGTCACCAAGAGCCAGCGCCTCATCCAGCACGCCTCCGGCATTCCCTCGGCCATCCAGGACGCCTGGACCGAGGCGATCTCCTCGCCGCAGGGTCCGGTGTGGATCGAGATTCCGCAGAACGTCCTGTTGGATCCGATCATGGTCCCGCCGGTGGAGGACGCCCTGGCCGAGGCGGCGGACAACCCGCCCCGAGTTGAGCTGGTGCGGGAGGCCGTGAAGTGGCTCTCGACGGCGGAGCGTCCGGCGATCATCGCCGGCGGCGGCACCCGGCGCGGCCGGGCCGAGAAGTCCCTGCTCTCGATCGCCGAACAGCTGCGTGCGCCGGTGATCTGCACCCCGGGCGGCAACGGAGCGTTCCCTTGGAACCACGAGCTGTCCCTGCAGTCCTGGATCGAGGACCGGTACATGACGGACCTCCTCGAGGACGCCGACGTGCTGGTGGTCATCGGCTCCTCCCTCGGTGAGGTCACCTCGAACTACTTCACCTTCGAGCCGCGCGGCCGGATCATCCAGATTGATGCCGAGCCCCGGGTCCTCGAATCCAACCGTCCCGGCCTGGGCATCCGTGCCGACGCCGGGCAGGCCCTCGCCGCCCTGGACGAAGCGCTGTCTGAGGCCGGTGCGGCGGGCGCCGCGGTCCGTTCCTGGCACGGCACCAGCCCGGAGGAACTTGTGAAGGAGTCCTTGGCGAAGGTCAAGGCGCGCCTCGAATCGCAGGACCTGGCCAAGGAACTGAAGTTCATGGCAGACATCCGGGAGGCGGTTCCGGACGGCATGCAGACCTTCTGGGACATGACTATCTCCGCGTACTGGGGCTGGAGCTGCTGGGATGCCCGGCAGGGCCAGTTCCACTCGGCCCAGGGCGCCGGCGGCCTTGGCTACGGGTTCCCGGCAGCGATCGGCGGTGCGGTGGGCCTGGAAACCACGGGCAAGCCGGCCCGGGTGCTGGCGGTGTCCGGTGACGGCTCTTCGATGTACTCCATCTCGGAGCTCGCTACGGCCAAGCAGCACAACATCCCGGTCACCTGGCTGATCGTGGACGACGGCGGCTACGGCATCCTGCGCGAATACATGGTGGGCGCCTTCGGCAAGGCCACGGCCACCGAACTGGCGCGGCCCGACTTCGTGAAGCTTGCCGAATCGTTCGGTGTGCCGGCCCGCCGGGTGGCCCCGGAAAACGTGGGGGAGGCGCTCAAGGCGGGCTTCGCCGCGGACGGCCCGAACGTCGTCGTGGTTGAAACCCTGCTGAAGATGTTCGCCCCGACCCACCTCGACTGACCTCTTCACCTCCCGCCCTTAGCGCGAACGTACACTTGGGGCCCCATTTCCGCCGGATTTGGGGCCCCAAATGTACGTTCGCGCTTGGCATTTAAGTGACCTTCGCCGCAGTTAGTTTCCCAAAGCAACCTTTTAGGTCTATGGTTGCTTTAGGCAAACAATTGAGGTGATCCCATGTCCGTCGCTTCCGGCACTGCGACAGAGCTCGTCCACCGGATCTTCGACCTCCAGCGCGTGCTGCGGTGCATCGTCAGCACCAGCGTGGCCCGCGAGGCCAAGGTTGGTTTCGCCCTCCAGGGCGTGCTGCGCTTCATCGGGGAAGGGGAGTCCCGGGCCACACACCTTGCGTCGCGGCTCGGCGTCAGCCCGCCGGTTCTCAGCCGGCATATCGCCGAACTCGAGGAGCTCGGACTGGTGGTCCGGCGTCCGGACCCGGCTGACGGCCGCGCGCAGCTGGTGGCCCTCTCCGAGGAAGGCATCGCCCAGCTCCATGAATTCGAAGACCACCGCAGCGCGAGGCTCCGCGACTACCTCGCCGAATGGAGTGAGGAAGACGCGCTCGAAGCGGGCCGCGTCATCGAAAAGCTGACGGACTCACTCACCCGGTCCATCCGGGACCAACATTCCTTCCGGGCAAAGGCGGCCGGTTCTCCCACACTGATCGACACCACAGAGGAGGCAACGAGCCTTGGCAAAGCAAACGCTTGAAAGCCCGACGGCGGCCCGCACCGCCGGGGGACAGGCACCGGCCGCAAGCGGCCCCGCACCCGTGAACGCCGCACCTGCGAACACCGCGCCGATGACCCACCGCCAGATCATGGAAGCCTTGACGGGCCTCCTCGCCGCGTTCTTCACGGCCATCCTGAGCAGCACCATAGTGGCGAACGCACTGCCGACCATCATGTCCGAACTGCACGGCACCCAGACCGACTTCGCCTGGGTGATCACCGCGGCCCTCCTGGCCAACGCCGCCACCACGCCCATCTGGGGCAAGCTCGCCGACCTCTTCGACAAGAAGCTCCTGGTCCAGCTGAGCATCGTCATCTTCGTGGCCGGCTCCGTGCTGGCCGGCTTCTCCGAAACCATTCCGCTGCTGCTGGCCGCCCGCGTCGTCCAGGGCGTGGCCCTCGGCGGTCTCACGGCCCTGGCCCAGGCCATCATCGGCACCATGATCCCGCCGCGGGACCGCGGCAAGTACTCCGGCTACATGGGCGCCGTCATGGCGGTGGGAACCGCGGGCGGTCCGCTGCTGGGCGGATTCATCGTGGACAGCCCGCTGGGCTGGCGCTGGACCTTCTTCGTCTGCGTGCCGCTCGCCGTCGTCGCGCTCATCCTGCTCCAGGCGACCCTGAAGATCCAGCACATCAAGCGCCCGGCCAGGATCGACTGGCTCGGCTCCATCCTGCTCACCGCGGGCGTCAGCCTGCTGCTGATCTGGGTCTCCTTCGCCGGCAACCCCGACTACTACGACTGGATCTCCTGGCAGTCCGCGGCAATGGTGGGCGGCGGGGTGCT
Source organism: Arthrobacter celericrescens (assembly GCF_003614925.1). Classification (GTDB taxonomy): domain Bacteria; phylum Actinomycetota; class Actinomycetes; order Actinomycetales; family Micrococcaceae; genus Arthrobacter; species Arthrobacter celericrescens. The sequence continues at coordinate 78,302 of NZ_QYLP01000049.1, read as the reverse complement.
GCTCCTGGCCCTCTTGGTGCTGGTGGAATCCAAGGTGGAGCAGCCGATCATCCCGCTCAAGATCATCCGTGAGCGCACCACAGCGCTGTCCATCATCGCCTCCGTGGCCGTGGGTGTGGCCATGTTCAGCTCGTCCACGTTCCTGGGCCAGTACTTCCAGGTGGCCCGCGGCGCCACGCCCACCGAGGCCGGCCTGCTGACCCTGCCGATGATCGCCGGCAACCTGGTGGGCTCGGTGGTGTCCGGGCAGCTGATCAGCCGCCACGGCAAGTGGAAGGGCTTCCTGCTGGGCGGTTCGGTGCTGCTTATCGGCGGCCTGGCCCTGGCCGGCACCATCGACCACACCACCGAACTGTGGATCACATCCATCTACACCGCAATCTTCGGCCTGGGCCTCGGCCTGCTGATGCAGAACCTGGTACTCGCCGTGCAGAACACGGTCCGCGCCCAGGACATCGGCTCGGCCAGCGCCTCCGTGGCGTTCTTCCGGTCCGTGGGCGGCGCCATCGGTGTTTCGGTGCTCGGCGCCGTCATGAGCAACCACGTCAAGGACCTCGCCGCCGAGGGACTGGCGGCCGCCCACATCCCGGTGACCGGCAGTTCGGGAGGCGCCAGCATGGACCTCGTGGACCTGCCTGAGCCCATCCGGGAAATCATGCGCGCCGCATATGGCGACGCAACAGCCCTGATTTTCCTGATTGCCGCGGCAATTTCGGTGGTCGCATTCCTTGCCGTGCTGTTTATCAAGGAAGTCCCGCTGCGCCGGACCGTTGATGCGGCACCGGAAAGAGCGACGCCGGAAAAGGAACTGCCGGTTTCCGGTGTGGAACAGTCTGCGCCCGACGCCGGGCCTTCCGAAATGCACGACGGCGGACGCCCGCTTCGGGTGCCGGACGCCGCAGTTGCCGGTGAGGACCTCGATCTTGAGTTCGCCCGGATCCTGACCGAAGAACGTCCCGCACGCCCCGGCGGCGGCCGGCTTGCCGCCGTCGCCGGCCTGCAGCAGGTCCACGAGCAACTGGCGCACACCCAGCAGTTGCTCGCCGAACAGCTCGCGGGCCTCAACGAGGCGCAGCGCAATCTGCAGCTGGGGCTGGCCGAGCAGCGGGCCACCGCGGCGGAGCAGTCCAGGACGGCTGCCGGGCTCGCGGCGCTGCGCAAGGAACTCAAGCGCGAACGCCGCCGACTCGAGGGCGCGGCCCTGCTGCTGGTGGCCGGCGACGCGGCCGCTCCGGCGAAGCCCACCAAGGAGCACGGCCGGCACGCCGGCTGACGGCTTTCCGCCCGGACTCCGGCCCGAAACTGAACCATATGGAGCATCCCTGCGGCGTCCGGTACGCCGCAGGGATGATCTTTGCCCGGAATTGTTGCGCCGAGGCAACGGATTTCGTACAGTTGGAAGGCTAATACTGTCAGCGCCTGCTGCTACTAATCTCCTTACTCATTCGCGCTCTTCTATTTAAGGATCCGTGGGCATGCTTCTCACCCTGATACGGCGCTACTCCAAGCCGTATTTGCCGCAAATCCTGGCCGTCATCCTATTCCAGCTGGCGTCCACCATTGCGACCCTGTACCTCCCCAGCCTCAACGCCAAAATCATTGATGAGGGAGTTTCCAAGGGCGACACCGACTACATCTGGCAGACCGGGGCCCTCATGCTCGCCGTCGCCTTCGGCCAGGTCATCACGGCCGTTGCCGGTGTCTATTTCGGCTCGCGCGTGGCCATGTCCATGGGCCGCGACCTGCGCCGCGAAGTCTTCCGTAAAGTCAGCAGCTTCTCCGCCAAGGACGTCAACGCCTTCGGCGCGCCGACCCTGATCACCCGGGGCACCAACGACGTCCAGCAGGTCCAGATGCTCATGCTCATGGGCCTGAACTTCATGGTCTCCACGCCTATCATGTGCGTGGGCGGCATCATCATGGCGCTACAGGAAGACCTCAGCCTGTCCTGGCTGGTCTGGGTGTCCGTGCCGGTGCTAGTGGCCGTGGTGGGCTACCTCGTGGTGCGCCTGATGCCGCTCTTCCGGTCCATGCAGAAGAAGATCGACGCCATCAACGGCGTGCTGCGCGAACAGATCATCGGCATCCGCGTGGTCCGCGCCTTCGTCCGCGAACCCTACGAGGTCAAGCGCTTCGGGGCAGCGAACAAGGACCTCACCGAGGTCTCGGTCAAGATCGGCAACCTGTTCGTCCTGATGTTCCCCGCCATCGGCATGATCCTGCACCTGTCCACGGCCGCCGTGCTCTGGTTCGGCGGGGAACGGGTGGACTCCGGGGCTATGGAAGTCGGCGCCCTGACAGCCTTCCTGCAGTACCTGCTGCAGATCCTGATCGCCGTCATGATGGGCACCTTCATGGCCATGATGATCCCGCGTGCCTCGGTATGCGCGGACCGCATCGGCGAGGTGCTCGACGTCGAACCCTCCATCCACAACCCCGCCGCCCCGGTGACCCCCGCCGAAAAGAAGGGCCGCGTGGAGTTCCGCGACGTCACCTTCAAGTACCCCGGCGCCGAAGAACCGGTGCTGAGCAACATCTCTTTCTCGGCCGAACCCGGCCAGACCCTCGCGATCATCGGCTCCACGGGGTCCGGCAAAACCACCCTGGTGTCCCTGCTGCCGCGGCTCTACGACGTCGCCTCCGGTGACGTATTGCTCGACGGCGTCCCCGTCACCGAACTGGACCGCGACGAAATCACCAGCCGGGTGGCTTCCGTGCCGCAGAAGCCCTACCTCTTCTCCGGCACCATCGAGCACAACCTGCGCTTCGGCAAGACCGAGGCCACCGAGGACGAACTCTGGGCCGCGCTGGAAACCGCCCAGGCCAAGGACTTCGTCCAGGAAAAGAGCGCCGGGCTCAACCGGCGGATCGCCCAAGGCGGCACCAACGTCTCCGGCGGCCAGCGCCAGCGCCTGTGCATCGCCCGCGCCTTGGTCACCCAGCCCAAGGTGTACCTCTTCGATGACTCCTTCTCCGCCCTGGACGTCGCCACGGACGCACGGCTCCGGCGCGCACTCAAGGAGAAGACCCGGGACGCCACGGTGATCATCGTCGCCCAGCGTGTCTCCACGATCGCCGACGCGGACCAGATCCTGGTGCTGGACAACGGCCGGATCGTTGACCGCGGCACCCATGAAGAACTCCTGGAAACCTCACCCACGTACCAGGAAATCGTCGAATCCCAGCTGAGCGCGGAGGAAGTGGCATGAGCGAAGCAAAGAACCCGTCCGCGGCCGCCGTGGACGACGACGACTTCGAGGAACCCGAGTACACGCCCACGGAGGCCGACGGCGGCATGTTCGGCGACATGCCCGCCAAGAAGGCCAAGGCCTTCTGGCCCTCCGCGAAGCGCCTCATGGGCCTGCTCAAACCCGAAGGCGCCGGCGTGATCTTCGTGATCGGCCTCGTGGTGGTGTCCGTGGTGCTCAATGTCATCGCCCCGAAGGTCCTCGGCGGCGCCATGGACGTCATCTTCGGCGGCTACATGGGCAAACGGCTGCCCGAGGGCGTCAGCCAGGAACAATTCACCGAAATGCTCCGCCAGCAGGGGCAGGACAACTATGCGGACATGCTGTCCAAGCTCCAGCTGACGGATGGGATCGACTTCCCGCGGCTGACGTTCCTGATTTCGATCGTGCTCCTGATGTACTTCGTGGCCAACATCTTCCTGTGGGCCCAGGGCTACGTCCTGAACCGGATCGTCATGAAGGTCATCAACCGCCTCCGCGACGACGTCCAGGCCAAGCTCAACCGCCTGCCGCTGAACTACTTCGACACCCGGCAGCGCGGAGACATCCTCTCCCGCGTGACCAACGACGTCGACAACGTCCAGCAGGGCCTGCAGCAGGCCTTCGCGCAGCTGGTCAGCTCGGTGCTGACGGTGCTCGGCATCGTGGTCATGATGTTCATCGTGTCCTGGGAACTGGCGCTGATCGCCCTGATCGCCCTGCCCCTGTCCGGCATCGTGGCGGGCGTGATCGGTTCGCGCAGCCAGAAGCTGTTCGCCGCGCAGTGGAAGAACACCGGTGCGCTCAACGGGCAGATCGAGGAGTCATTCTCCGGCCACGAGCTGGTTAAGGTCTTCGGCCGTGACGCGGACATGCTGGTGCGCTTCGACGAACGCAACGAGGCCCTGTACAAGGCGTCCTTCGGGGCGCAGTTCGTCTCCGGCATCATCTTCCCGGCCATGAACTTCATCTCCTATCTCGCGTACGTGGGCATCGCCGTCGTCGGTGGCCTGCGGGTGGCCTCCGGCTCCATGAGCCTGGGCGACGCGACGGCGTTCATCCAGTACTCCCGTGAGTTCACCCAGCCGCTGGGCCAGATCGCCGGCATGGCCAACATGCTGCAGTCCGGCGTGGCCTCGGCCGAGCGTGTGTTCGAATTCCTGGACGCGGACGAGCAGGTTCCCGAGGATGCCGCCAAGCACCTGCCGGCGCGCACGGACGGGCACGTGGAGTTCGAGAACGTGTCCTTCAGCTATGTGGCGGACAAGCCGCTCATCGAGGACCTGTCCTTCAGCGCCGAACCGGGGCACACGGTGGCGATCGTCGGCCCGACAGGTGCCGGCAAGACCACCCTGGTGAACCTGGTGATGCGCTTCTACGAGCTCAACGGCGGCCGGATCACCTTGGACGGCGTGGACATCAAGGAGCTGGGCCGCTCCGAGCTGCGGTCCAAGGTGGGCATGGTGCTGCAGGATGCCTGGCTGTTCGGCGGGACCATCTACGACAACATCAAGTACGGCAAGCTGGACGCCACCGAAGAGCAGATCATGGAGGCGGCCAAGGCCACCTACGTGGACCGCTTCGTGCGGGCCCTGCCGGACGGCTACCAGACAGTCATCGACGAGGAAGGCACCAACGTCAGCGCCGGTGAGAAACAGCTCATCACCATCGCCCGGGCGTTCGTCTCCGATCCGTCGCTGCTGATCCTTGACGAAGCCACCAGTTCGGTGGACACCCGCACCGAACTGCTGCTGCAGAAGGCCATGGCAGCCCTGCGCACGGACCGCACCAGCTTCGTGATCGCGCACCGGCTCTCCACCATCCGCGACGCCGATACCATCCTGGTGATGGAGAATGGCAGCATCGTGGAACAGGGCCGGCACAGCGAACTACTGGCCATGCAGGGCGCTTACTACCGCCTGTACATGTCCCAGTTCGCCGGTGAAGACGCCGGGGAAGTCCCGGTGGATGACACGACGGCGGTGCACAGCTGAGCGCGCCGGACACCTTGCAAGCAGCATCCGCGGAAGAGTCCACAGCGCCCCGGCGCATCACGGTCACCGTGCCGATGCGCTGGGGCGACATGGACGCCTACGGCCACATCAACAACGTCCAGATCGTCCGGATGCTCGAAGAAGCCCGCATCGCGGCGTTCGGGCCGCCCCGGGGCGCCGGGCTGCCCGGCGTTGAGCCGCCTGTGGCGATCTTCAACGACGTCGAGGACGGCATTATGACGCTCGTGGTGGAGCACAGGGTCCGCTACGCCCGCACCCTCGACTACCGCAACATCCCGGCGGAGGTCGAGATCTGGGTGGGCGCCGTCAAGGGGGCCAGCTTCGACCTCCACTACGTCATCAAGGATCCCGTGACAGGCGAGGAGTGCGTGAAGGCCAGCACCCACTTGGCCTTCGTGGATGAAGCAACGGGCCGGGTCCGCCGGCTCACCCCGGAACAAAAGGAACGCCTGGAGCCCTACCGGGCCTGAGCAGTTACCTGACCGGGGCCTGCCCAATCAGCCCGGACACCCTGCAGCGTCCCGGGCGCCCGCATGGCCGTAGAGTTTCAGCATGAAACTTGAGATCGCCGTGGTGGGCGTCCAGGGCGCTGTTGTCGCAGCCGTTGAAGGAGCGGACCGGATCGAGCTGTGCAGCGCCCTGGAGCTTGGCGGGCTGACCCCCAGCCAGGGCCTCATGGAATCCTGCCTCGACGCCACGGCCGGCGTGGCTCGTGCGGCCGCGGCCGGCGTGGCTGCGGCTGGCGCGGTCTTGGAAATCCACCCGCTGATCCGCTGCCGCCCCGGCGACTTCCGCTACTCCGAGGATGAGCTGGCCACCATGGCCAAGGAGATCCGCGCGCTGCTGGGCCAGGGCGCCCATGGTGTGGTGCTCGGCGCGCTCGATGCCCGCAACGGACTGGACGTGGACGCCGTCCGCCGCCTCGCCGACGTGGCCCGGGAGGCAAACGAGGACGCCGAACTGGTCTTCCACCGCGCGGTGGACGAAACGCCGGACCCGGCTGCCGCCGTCGGGCAGCTCGTGGAACTCGGCTTCACCCGCGTTCTGAGCTCAGGGGGAGCGGCGACCGCGGGCGCTGGCCTGCCGGTGCTGTCGCGGATGGTGGAAGCCGCGGAAGGGCGGCTCCAGGTGATGGCCGGCGGCGGGCTGGCCATCGCGGACATCGCGGAGATGCGGCGGGCGGGGCTCGACGCCGTCCACCTCTCGGCCAAGCGGATTGTGTCCGCGTCGGGTACCGGAAGCGCGGGCGGGGGGCCGGCGTCGTACATGGTCACCGACCGGAAGATCGTCGCCGCCGCCAGGGCCGCGGTCGACGCCGGGTAGCAGCGTCTGCTGCGCTACTACGGGAGGTCGACGGGTATCAGTTCCAGGCTCATGAACACGCTGTTGGGGTCCGGGACGTAGTCGGCGAACGGCGGGCACTCGGTGAAGCCATGGCGGACGTAGAGCCGGCGTGCGGCGGCGAAGTAGTCCTCGGAGCCTGTTTCGAGGCACAGCCGCGACAGCCCGCGGCCGCGCGCCTCGCACACGATGGCGGCCAGCAGAAGGCCGGCGATGCCGCGGCCCCGCGCCGCATGCGTGGTGCGCATCGACTTCAGCTCCCCCTCCTTGGCGCCGTCCGCCCCGATGGGGAATTCCTTCAACGCACCGCAGGCCAGCAGCGACCCGTTCTCGCGCGCGGTCCAGAACGTGATCTCCGGCCGGGAAAGTCCGGCGTGGTCGAGGGCGTGCACGCTTTCGGCGGGCGAGGCGGCATACATGTCCGCGAGGTGCTCCTCCAGCAGCAGGCGGACGTCCTCCTGTGCGGGACTGTCGAGGCCGATGTCGATCATGGCGCACAATCTACCGGGCGCTGATGTCAGGCGTGTAAACAGTTGCTCCTGTCAATGCGCAGGCCGGGGAAATCCCAGTGAGTACGGTTCGCAATCCTCCTTTACAGGGCCATGTACGGCGTCAATGATTGAAGGATTCACCACCGATGGTGGAACCCAACCGGAAAGCCCCCCAGGAGCCCCAGTGACGCCCCTGCGCCAAACAGCACAGCAACCCGCAAAAGCAGACCTCCACACCGGCCACCCGGACCTTCCCTGCGGCGTCGGGGATTGGGACAAGCTGCTTTACGGCAACCACCGTTTCGTGGTGGAGGTCCCGTCGGCAGTCCACCCCGCGCCGCCTGCGTTCCTGGTGGTCCTGCCGTGGCGGCGGCAGGATCCGGACCCCGCGGCGGTGGACATCATCGTGGTCTCGGCCGGCAGCGGCCGGCGGGTGCGCAACGTGGTGGTCCGAAATGCCGCCCGGGAATCCGGCGAGCTCGTCTTCGAAGCCGTGGACGGGCCCGGCAGCTACTTCGTCTACTACCTGCCCTACGCGATGCTCGGCGCGGCCCACTATCCGCAGGCACGGTACCTGCCGCGGCGGCCGACGGCGGCACCCGGGTGGGCGGCCGCAGTCGGGAAGGCTGCCGGGAAGTCCGGCGGGGTCGCCGCCGGGCTGCCGGAGGCGACGGTCCTGCGCTACGAGGCCGCGAGCGAGCGTGACTCCTTCGCCCCGATGAACTTCACCGCCACGGAGTCCGAGCTCCACGCCCTCTACGCCACGCACCGCGGGGAAGCGTTCCTGCTTTTTCCCGAGGACCGGCTGAACCCCGTGTCCATGCGGGAGCTGCTCCCGGCGCACTGGGCCATCGACGGGCCCGCGGACACCTTCCGCGCCACCGCCCAGCCCGGCGAGGATTACGTGGTGCAGCTCGGATTGCATGCCGTTGAAGGGCTCGACGGCGTGACAGCCCGGGTGGACGGACCCGACGGCGGCCGTTGCTTGAACACAGAAGGCACCGACCGCCTCGGCCGGCCCCTGGCAAAGCGGCTGTCCGTGGCGGCCGGCTCGGTCCAGGCGCTCTACGTGGTGCTGCCCGTTCCGCAGGAAGCGGCGGGGAGCACGATCACGGCAGCCATCACGGTGGCCGCGGAAGGAACCGTGCCGAAGACCGTCGCCGTCACACTGGACGTGCTGCCATTGGAATCCGCGGAGCCGGACATCCTGGCGGGCGGCTTCGGCGATCCGCGGTACCTGCGCCGGCTCGCCTGGCTGGATTCGGCCCTCGCCCAGGACCACGGCCTCGTGGCGCCGTTCACCGCTATCACCCTCGACGCCGGCACCCGCACCCTCGGCATCCTCGGCCGGACGCTGCGGCTCGCCCCGTCCGGGCTGCCCGAGCAACTGGGCTCCACCTTCACGCCGGCCATGACCGGAACGGACGGACCTGCCGTCGAACTGCTCGCCACGGCCATGCGGCTGGACGTGTCCGCCGCGCAGCACCGCGGCTGGGAGTTCACGCCGCCTGGGTTCACCGTCCACGGTCCGGGCAAGGTGTCCTGGACCAGCCGCTGGCGCAGCATCGGGACGGGCCTGGCAATGGAGCTCCGCGGGGAGCTTGAAGCGGACGGCGCGTGCAGCTTTGCGCTCCGGCTGCGGAACGGTGTCAGCCGGGCGGTGGTGCTCGACGACGTCGGGCTGGCCGCCAAGTTCGTCGAGCCCGCCGTGCCGCTCGCCATGGGGCTCGGCGTGCCGGGCGGCCGGCGCCCGGACTTGCTCGACTGGCGCTGGGACGTGGCCGACAGAAACCAGGACGCGCTGTGGCTCGGCGGGGTGAATGCCGGCGTCCAGCTGTCCTGGCGCGATGCCGGCTACGAACGGCCCCTCAACACCAACTTCTACAAGGAGAAGCCACTGCGGGAACCGGTGTCGTGGGCCAACCGGGTGGACGGGCAGGTGCGGGGCGGCGTCAGGCTGGGGACAGCGTCGGACGGCACGGTTTCCGAGTCCAACACGGTTTCCGAGTCCAACACGGTTTCCGAGTCCAACACGGTGCAGTTGACCGCCTTCAGCGGCGCCCGCACCCTCGCTCCGGGCGACACCCTGGACTTCGACTTCCGGCTGCTCCTCACTCCGTTCAAGCCGATCGACCCCGGCATGCACTTCTCCCGCAGGTACTTCCACGCTCCGGCCGACCCCCGGGAGATCGCCGAATCAGGGGCCACCGTGGTCAACATCCACCACGCCACCGCCCCGGCCCCGTACATCAACGATCCCTTGCTCAGCGCCGGCACCCTGGCCGGCTACGTCCGGGAGGCGCACGCCCGGGGACTGCGCGCCAAGGTCTACAACACGGTGCGGGAGCTGACCTTCCACAGCCCGGAGCTGCTGCCGCTGATGTCCCTGGGGCACGAGGTCTTCAGCGACGGGCCGGGGGAGGGCCACCCCTGGCTCCAGGAACACGCCGGGAGCGGCTACGTGTCCGCCTGGTTCGCCCCCGACGTCGAGGACATCGCCGTGGTGACCACCGGGGAGTCCCGCTGGGAGAACTTCTACGTCCGGAGCCTGGCCGAACTGGCGAAGACCACCGGCGTGGATGGCATCTACCTGGACGACATCGCCTACGACCGGCACACCATGCTGCGGGTGCGCAAGGTCCTCGAACGCCAAGTCCTCGAACGCCATTGCCCGAGTCCAAGCCCGGGCCCCGAGATTGACCTGCATTCGGCCAACCAGTTCACGGCCAAGGACGGCTTCGCGTCCTCCGCGAACCTCTACATGGAACAGCTGCCCTACGTGGACCGGCTCTGGTTCGGCGAGTACTTCGACTACCACACCACCTCCCCGGAGTACTGGCTCGTGGAGCTCTCCGGCATCCCGTTCGGGCTCATGGGCGAAATGCTCGAAGGTGGCGGCAACCCCTGGCGCGGCATGGTGTTCGGCATGACCGGCCGCGCACCCGCCGTCGACAACCGTCCCCTCTGGCAGTTGTGGCAGGACCAGGGCCTGGAACGCGCCCGCATGACCGGGTTCTGGGACCCGGACGCCACGGTCCGCACCAGCCATCCGCGGGTCCTCGCCACCACGTGGTCCGGCGACGGCGGCATGGTGGTGGCGCTCGCCTCCTGGGCCGAGGAGACTGTGGACGTGACCCTGGAGTTCGGCGGAACACACGACGGCGGAACGGTGTCGTTCCCGTTTCACGCCCCTGCGATCGCGGGCTTCCAGGCGGCCGCCGAGTACACCCCCGGCCAAGCCATCCGCATCGCCCCCGGCCGCGGACTCCTGCTCACGATCGGATACGCACATGACTGACCCGGCAACTCCGGCCTCCCTCACCGCCGGCAACATCACTTTCGGCACCGTCACCCTCGACGTCGCCGATCTTGGTCCGGAGAGCCCGCTGCCCCCGGTCGCGGCCGGCATCCACACCCCCTACCGCGTGGGCATCGGGGTGCCGGACGAGCTGAAGGCCAGGTCCGCCTACGGCTACCCGCCCAACATCTACCCGTACACCATCCAGGACGGCTACTCGCGGGAGCGGCAGGCACGTGAGCTTCCCGCCGTCGTGCTCGAAAACCGGCACCTCAAGGCGACCGTCCTGCCGGGCCTCGGCGGCCGGATCTGGGAACTGCTGGACAAAGCCACCGGCAAGCAACTCCTGCACAGCCCCCGCACCATCCAGTTCGCCAACTTCGCGCTGCGCAACGCGTGGTTCGCGGGCGGTCTCGAGTGGAACATCGGCACCCGCGGCCACACCCCCACCTCCTGCATTCCCTGGCACACCGCCCTGCTGACGGCCCCGGACGGTCAACAGCTCCTGCGGATGTGGGAGTTCGAGCGGCTCCGCGGCGTGGTAGTCCAGGTGGACCTCTGGCTCCCGGCGGACTCACGGGTGCTGTTTTCAGCCGTCAGGCTCCGCAACCCGGACCCGGACGAGGTGCCCATGTACTGGTGGAGCAACGCCGCCGTGCCGGAAACCCCGGACACCCGCGTGATCGCCCCGGCCCACACGGCGTTCGGCAGCGACTACGAAACCGACATCCAACGGGTCACTCCCACCGACCACGAAGGCACGGACGCCACGTGGCCGGTGCGCAATGCCCACGCCGCGGACTACTTCTTCGACATCCCCGAAGGACACCGGCACTGGATCGCCGCGGTGGACGCCGACGGCGACGGGCTGGCCATGCTGTCCACGTCCCGGCTGCGCGGCAAGAAGCTGTTCGTCTGGGGCCAGGGCGACGGCGGGCACAACTGGCAGGAATGGCTGAGCCCGGGTGCGGGGGTAGGCTACGCGGAAATCCAGGCCGGGCTGGCACAAACCCAGTTCGAGCACCTGCCCATGCCCGGCGGCGCCGAGTGGAGCTGGGTGGAAGCCTACGGAAACGCCGGACTCGACCCCGAGGCCGCCCACGGCGGCTGGGACGCGGCCGTCGACCACGCGCAGTCCAGGCTCGCCGGGCTCGCGGACCAGCAGGCCCTCGACGCGGCGCTCGCCTACGCGGCGCCCCTGGCCGACACCGCCCCGCAGGACATGCTGTTGGCCGGCACCGGCTGGGGTGCCCTCGACGAAGAACTCCGCCGGGCCTCCGGCGCGCAACCGTTGGACAGCGGCGGCACGCCCTTCGCCGCGGACACCCTCACCGCAGACCAGGCGCCCTGGCTGGAGCTGCTCCGGCAGCCAGTTCCCGACGCCGACAGCCCCTTCGTGTTCCCCGCGTCCGGAAGCTTCGTGGCCGGGCCGGCCTGGGAACGACTGCTTGAAGGGGCGGCGGGGGCCGAGGCCCGCTTCCACGAGGCAACCCTGAAGCACGCCCGGCAGGACCTCGTGCCGGCCGAAAGACTGTACGTCCAGGCCGTGGTCATCGATCCCGGGCACGCGCTGGCCCACCGCGGCCTGGGCCTGCTCCTGCTCGCCACGGCCCGCGTCGACGCCGGCCTCGCCGAACTCCGCGCAGCCTGCGCCGCGGACCCGGCATCCGGGAAGCTGTTGGCCGAGGCCATGACCCTGCACTTGGCCCACGGGGAACCCCGGGCCGCGCTCCTGCTGGCGGAACAGGCACCCAGCGGGGCCACCGCGGCCGGTCGCAACCGCTTCCTCACCGCCCGCGCCATGGCCGGCAGCGGCAGGACGGACGACGCCGCCGCGATCTTGAAGGAAGGGGTGGAAATCCCGGACCTGCTCGAGGGCGACAACGCGATTTCCGAGCTTTGGCTGCAGCTGTGTCCGGGGGAGGAGGTTCCCCGGAAATACCGCTTCAGCATGCACTAGCCCGGCAGGCGGGGCGGTGAAATGCCCGGCCAAACCATGTAAGTTTGCTAGGTGACTCCCGCCAGCAACGCCACCGTCTCCCGTGCGTCCGGAATCTCCAAGGAAATCGAAGACGCCGCGTGGTTCGTGCTCGGGCCTGCCCTGCAGGGCAAGCATTCCGCGCTCGACGGGCGCACCCACACCTGGACCACCGAGGCCGCCACGGAATTGCTCGGACGCCTGGAACGCGGCGTCGAGGACAGCAAGGCGCCCATGATGACCAACCTGCGCCGCAACCTGGAGGGGGCCAGCCGCGAGGCCAAGCTCCTCGCCGTCGAACTGCTGTTCCTGCAGTCCCTCCCGCTGGCGCACGAGGTCAAGTCCCTGAAGGTCAAGCGCGCCCGCGTGGCCGAGGCCGCGTCCTGGCTGGAACCGGCCCTGCAGCTGCCGGACGAGCTCTACCGCGACATGACCGACCACGGCGTCATCCGGGACCGCACCGCGGAATTCAACTGGACCATCTGGGACCAGCTCGGCTGGCTGTGCCGCTTCGTGGCGCAGGTGGACAAGCAGCCGACGGCGGTGGTTGCCACAGCGCTCGCCGACCCTCTGGCGTTCCATGAGCTTGCAGCCGGAACCCCCGGCGACCAGCCCGCCATCCGCCGCAGCATCGAGTATTTGGCATGGCCGGGCTATTTCGAACCCGTGGTGGCCGATGTGGAGCGCCGGGAAATCCGGGACGCCTTCGCCTCCCTGGTGGGCGGGGCCAAGGGGGACAGCGAAGAGGACATCACCGCGGACATCCACCGCATCCGCCTGCACCTGGACGAACAGGCCGGGCAGCGCACCGACTGGTACTCCCGTCAGCTCGTGGGCCAGTGGCGCAAGGTGGGCGATCCGGGCCGCAGGGCCTGGCTGATGCGCACCCACCACGACTCCGCCGAGCTCCTCGCCGCCTGGCAGGACGAGGAAAAGGCGACCCTCGACGTCGAGCACCTGCGCGAACTGCAGCCAGGCGTCGCCGCCGGGCTGGTCCAGCGCGTGGTGGACGAAGACTGCAAGCACCTGGGCTATGTGGAACGCGAGGACATCAAGACCGCCGTCTTCGCCTACCTGACCGTGATGAAGCCCGGCGACCTGGCCTTGTTCCAGCACGCGGGATCGGTGCGGATCGGCGTGGTGCTGGGCGAGGCCGAGCACGACGGCGGGAAGCGGCAGCTGCGCCGCAAAGTGCGCTGGTTCGAGGAAAGCCACCCCATCGCCGAGGCGCCCCGGCACGTGCAGCGCCAGCTCTCCACGCCCGGGATCGTCGTGGACGTCACCCGGGTGATGAGCCTGCTGCAGGCGCTGCTGCCCGCGGAAGCGGAATCCGACGGCGAGGACACCGCCGCCCCCGAGTCCGCCGTCGAGCCCGTCCTTGAAGGCTTCCGCCCGCTCAGCGAGGACTTCGCCGCGTCCCTGCACATGGACCTGGAGCCGCTGCAGGAAATCGCCGGGCTCCTGGAGGACAACCGGCAACTGGTCCTGTACGGCCCGCCCGGCACCGGCAAGACCTACCTCGCCAAGCACCTGGCCGCCGAGCTCGCCGGGGACAGCACCGACGAGCGCGTGAAGCTGGTGCAGTTCCACCCGTCATACGCCTATGAGGACTTCTTCGAGGGCTACCGACCGGACAAGACCGACGACGGCCAGGTGTCCTTCAAGCTCGTGGCCGGGCCGCTGCGCCGCCTGGCGGAGGAAGCGGCCAAACCGGAAAACGCGGCCAAGCCGTACTTCCTGATCATCGACGAAATGAACCGGGCCAACCTGGCCAAGGTGTTCGGCGAGCTGTACTTCCTGCTCGAATACCGGGACGACCGGATCTACCTGCAGTACAGCCCCAACGAGCCCTTCAGCCTGCCGGACAACCTGTACATCATCGGCACCATGAACACCGCTGACCGGTCCATTGCCATGATGGACGCCGCGATCCGCCGCCGTTTCGCGTTCGTGGAACTGCACCCGAAGGTGGAGCCGATCCGCGGCACCCTGCGGCGGTTCCTCGAGGCCCGCGGCCTGGACACCTTGAACGCCGACCTGCTCGACGCGCTCAACGAGGCGATCGACGACTGGGACCGGGACCTCATGATCGGGCCGTCCTACTTCATGAAGGGCGCCGCGCAGACCCCGGCCGGGCTGCGGCGGATCTGGAAATACGAACTTATGCCGCTGCTGGAGGAGCACTACCACGGGCAGCTGAACCGGGCACAGGTGGAAGAGCGATTCGGGCTGGAGCAGCTGCTGGGACGCCTTGCCTCCCGCTGAGCAGCGCCCCGCTGAGCCGCACTCCGCCGGCAGGCGCCCTGTGGCGGTCCCGCCCCGGCCCCGGCACACGCCCGGCGCGCGGCACATCGTGCTGGACGAACAGTCCCGCGGCGTCGTCGAGCGGCTGGACGCCGATACGGCCGCCTTCCTCAACTCGAGCGGGCTCGCCAACGCCGCACCGATGGGCATGGGACTGTACCGCATCGAACCGACCGGCAAGGTGGGCTCGGTGCGCACCCCCACCGTGCAGTTCGAGGTGCGGCCCAAGGACCGGCTGGGCCTGCAGCGGCTGCTGTTCCTGCTCAGCTACGCAGGGGACCAGGGCTTCCGCGAGGACTCAGTGGACGCGATCGAGCACCGGGACCTCTGGAGCGCCCTGGCCGAATCGCTCGCCCAATTGGCCGAACGCGCCCTCGTTCGCGGCCCGATGCAGGGCTACGTGACCGTAGAGGAATCCCTGCGCACCGTCAAGGGACGCATCCGGATCTCCGAGCAGATCGCCCGCCGGCCCGGCCTGCTGGTGCCCCTGGAGGTGTCCTACGACGAGTTCAGCGAGGACATCGCCGAAAACCGCATCCTGAAGGCCGCGCTGGCCCGGATGGGCCAGGTCCCGAGCGTCCGTCCCGAGGTGCTGAGCCGCCTCCGCCGCCTGGGCGGAAAGCTCGACGGCGCCACGCCCCTGGTGCCCGGCGCGCCCCTGCCGCACTGGCAGGCCACCCGGATGAACCTGCGCTTCCATGCCGCCTTGCGACTGGCGGAGGTGATCCTGCGCAACTGCTCGGCCGAAGCGGGCGACGGCAAGCAGCGCAGCGCCGCTTTCGTGGTGGACATGTCCACCGTGTTCAAGGAATTCGTGGGCGTCGCGCTGCGCGAGGCGATGCGCGTCCACCCGGGCGAAACCCGGATGCAGTACGGGGCCATGCTCAACGAAGCGGTGCGGGATTCGGACCGGATCACCGTCCGCCCGGATGCCGTGCATTTCCTGGGTGGCCGCCCCGTGGTGGTCTACGGTGCCAATTACGCAGCCGGCCCGGACACCGGTGCGTCCCCGAACGCCGACCACTACCGGATGCTCGCGTACTGCACGGCGTTGCAGGTCCCCACGGCCTGGCTTGTCTACGCAGGGCGGGGCGAGATGAAGCTGCGGCGCATCCTCAATACCGATATCGACGTGGTGGAGTACCCGCTGGACCTGTCCAAGCCACCCGCCGAAATCCTCGCCGCCGTGGCGGACCTGGCCCAGCAGTCGTGGGGAGAAGTGGTCCGCCAAGCCCGCGGATGAGGCCCGCCGCCGCGGCCCGTCCGCGCGGCTGCTGCGGCATGGTTGCGGGCTGTTCCGTGCCGGCGCCAACAGGTCTAGCCTGAGAGCAGACCGCTGCGGATGGAGGCAACGATGGGCGGCATGAGGAAGAAAAAGTCCTGGAAAGACATGACTCCCGGGCAGCGCCGCGTCGCCATCGTGGCCGGTGTCCTGGAGTTCGCGCTGATGCTTGCGGCACAGCGCAGCATTTCAAAGACCCCGGCGGCACAGATCCGTGGAAACAAGGCCCTCTGGCGGGCCGCATGCTTCATCAACTTCTTCGGCCCGGTGGGGTATTTCCTCTTCGGACGGCGCAAGGGTACCGCAGCCCATTCGGCCTGAGGAGACTCCGGGTCACCGTCGCTAGGCGTCGCTAGGCGGGCATCCGCACGGTGAAAGCGGTGCCCTGCCCGGGCGCGCTTTCCAAGGTGATGGTGCCGCCGTGGGCCTCGACAATGGCCTTCGTGATGGGCAGGCCGAGGCCGATGCCGGGGATGGTGCTGTTGCGGACGCCGTGTGCCCGGAAGAACCTGGCGAAGGCCTGGTCCTGTTCATCGACCGTCATGCCCATGCCGCTGTCCCTGACCCGGCACACCACCTCGCCATCCTCCCGCCACGCGGCCACCTCGACTTCGCCGCCGTTGGGGGAGTACTTGATGGCGTTGGAGATCAGGTTGTCCAACACCTGGGAAATCCGCGATGAGTCCGCGCGGGCCTGGAGGGTGTCCGGGACGTTCACGGAGAGGCGGACTCCGGCCTGCGCCGCGCGGGGGCCGGCGGAATCGATGCTTCCGCGCACCAGCTCGGCCAGGTCCAGCGCCTCGGGCTGGACGGCCAGGTGGCCGGAGCGCACCGCGAGCAGGTCCGAGACGAGGGTCAGCATCCGCTGGGCGTTGCGCTGCACTACGTCGAGCTGCCCCCGGGTGGCGGGACCGAGGTCTGCATCGTCCAGCACGAGGTCCAGATACCCCAGGATGGACGTGAGCGGTGTCCGGAACTCATGGGACACGCTGGCCACGAAATCGTCCTTCGCGGCCAGGGCATTGACCAGCTCCGTGACGTCGCTGAAAACGATGACCGAGCCCGCGAAGTTCTGTTGCTCGTCGCGCATCGGCCGGGCGCTGGTACTGAAGGCGCGCTGGTCCGGTCCGGTGCCGATCCAGATCAGTTGGTCGCTGAACTTCTCCCCGAGGACCGCCCGCCGCACCGGTCGCTGGTCGCCGGGTACCGGCGTCGTCCGGTCTTCCCCGAAGACCAGGAGCTGGGACTCGTTGGGGTCGGCGACGCCGGCGGGCGTCGCCAGGCGGTGGGTGCGGCGCTGGCGGGGGTTCATGAGGATGTCGTGCCCGTCGCCGTCGACGGCAACCACGCCGAGGGGCAGGGCGTCCAGGACGGTGTCCAGGAGCCGTTCGTGGTGGCGGCTGGCTTCGAACGCGGCGTTGAGTGCCACGTCCTTTTCTTCGAGGGTCTTCTG
The DNA here is from genome assembly GCF_003614925.1 of Arthrobacter celericrescens. Classification (GTDB taxonomy): domain Bacteria; phylum Actinomycetota; class Actinomycetes; order Actinomycetales; family Micrococcaceae; genus Arthrobacter; species Arthrobacter celericrescens. Next base: position 60,913 of record NZ_QYLP01000049.1, on the reverse strand, counting down.
TTGGCGCATCATGCTCGTGGTGACCACGCTGACCGAGACGCCGATGCCGAGCATCAGGATCGGAAACAGGAAGGGGCGGCTGAGATCCTGTGCCGTGGTCTCTCCCCGGAGGAGCAGCGGCCCCCAGACCACGCCGAGGGGACCCAGGAAGCACATCACCACCGCCATCCGCGGGTAGAGGCCGGAGGCGCACAGCCAGATCACCGGAAGGACCACCAGCACGCCGAGCCCGGTGAGTGCCTCCTGCCCGCCTTCGCGGCCAAAGGTAATGGAGACCATGTCCAGGAGCGGGATCACCAGGAAGCTCGGGAACGGCAGCCGGTGCCAGGGAACCGCGAAGCAGGCCACCAGGAGCAGGGCCTGGCTGATGAGGAAGGTCCGGAACAGCTGGTTGTCGAGCGTGTCCGGGAAGAACAGCAGCACCAGTACTGCCGTGATAGCTGCCGTGACCGAGAGGGGTATCTGGGTGAGTACCACCCGCATCCGCAAGGTGTGCTCATGGAAGGCGCGCTTGAAGAACGGCGGCCTTTCGGCGCTTTCGACGTTCGGGCGTGTCACCTGACCTCCGGGGATCGGCTTTGGGTGGCGGCTTATGGCCCCAAGCCTATCCATCGGCGGCTATACTTCTGGGTAATCGAGTGGCTGGGGGCTGCCGTGGGTGATGCGCGCGTTGGATTGGTGATCGAGGACGACCAGGATATCCGTGGGCTGGTCGAGGCGGTGCTGACCCAAGCCGGTTTTCGGGTCCATCTTGCCGCCACCGGAATCGCAGGCCTGGACGCCGCGAGGGACCTCGATCCCGACATCATCACCTTGGACATCGGCCTGCCGGATATCGACGGCTTCGAGGTGGCCCGCCGCATCCGCGAATCCTCGGACGCGTACATCGTCATGCTGACGGCCCGCACCGACGAGATCGACACCCTCCTGGGCCTGAAATCCGGCGCCGACGATTACCTGACCAAGCCCTTCCGGCCCCGCGAGCTGCGCGCGCGGGTGGAGGCCATGATGCGGCGGCCCCGTTCGGCGTCGAACGTTGGGAACGCAAAGGAGGCCGACGACGCGGCGGTCCTGCGCCACAACGGCCTGGTGGTGTCCGCGGCAGCCCGCTCGGCCGTGCTCGATGGCACGGAGCTGCAGCTGACCCGCAGCGAATTCGAGCTGCTGCTCGCGCTGCTGGAGACCGGCCGGACCGTACGGTCCAAGACGGACCTCGCCCGTCGCCTCCGCAATGAACCGTACGACGCCGGCAGTTACGTCAGCGACCCGGACGAGCGTTCCGTCGAGGTGCACATGGGCAACCTGCGCAAGAAGCTGGGCGACAGCAAGTTGTCGCCTCGCTGGCTGGAAACCGTGCGGGGCATCGGCTACCGGCTGGCCCCGGCGGTCCGCGATAACTGACAGGATCTTCAGCGACTCGGCGATTCGAGGCAGCGGATGGTGTCGGAGACGTGGTGGTCGATCTCGCTGAGTTGTGGGACGAGGTCCGCCAGATGGCTCCCGTCAGGCAGGAGGTTCATGCTGGCCTCCAGTTCCGCGGCCAGGCGGCGCAGGCAGACGGCGCCCACCATGTCGCTGGAGGTCTTCAGGCTCAACACCGCGTCCACGGCGTCGTCCAGGTTCCGCTCGTCCAGGGCGTGATGGAGCCGCGAGAGCCGCAACGGCAGCATCGCCACATACTTGCGGACGAACGCGCTGGTGACGGTCGCGTCGCCGAGTTCGCTGTCGAGCCCATGCAGGACGGCAGGGTCCACCAGCGCGCCACGGCATCCTTCGCACCCGGTCATGGTTTCCCTCCTGCCTCGTACGCGGCGACATCAGGACTCAACAGTAAGGCGGCTCGGAACCGGGCAGCAGGGGGCCGACGCAAGCTTGAGCAAATCTTGAGCGGGCGCCGCACGGCCCTTGAGGAAGGCGGCCCGGAGCGCCCCTCAGGGGCGCGGACCGCCGTCGAGGAATCCGGTGAGCTGGGCCTCCAGGGCGCTGCGGTCCTTCAAACCGCACTCCCACACGGTGAGCACCTCCCAGCCGGCGGCCGCGAGGCGTTCGCGCTGCACGGCGTCGCGCTCGCGGGTGCGGCGCCGCTTGGTCTCCCAGAACTCGGCGTTGGCCGCGGGTGCGTGCCGCCCGGCAGGGCAGTCGTGGAAATGCCAGAAGCAGCCGTTCACGAAAATCACCTTGTGCCGGCTTGCGAATACCAAGTCCGGGCTCCCCGGAAGCTTCCCGCCCGCCGCCATGCCGTGCAGGCGGTAGCGATAGCCCTTGGCATGCAGGAGCCGGCGGACCAGGAGCTCGGGTTTGGTGTTCTTGCCGCGGATCCTGGACATGTTCCGGCTGCGCTGCTCAGGTGTGAGCAGATCACGGCTCAGCAGGTCCCGGCTTTCGCCCATGATCCGAGTCTAGCCACGGTGACCGTGCGCGGCGCCTGGAAAGACAGCAGCCGGATCCACGCCGGCTCCGGTCCGTGCAGGCGTGCGCCCGGCAGTGCGGCCGCCGTTTCCTGGACGACGACGGCGGCCTCCAGTTCCGCGAGTTTCGCGCCGAGGCAGCGGTGGATGCCGGAGCCGAAGGCCAGTCCGTAGGGCAGCGGACCCCTGGTGCCGGGCGCCTCCGGGCCGTGGTGTCCTGTCAGTTCCAGCAGGATCTCCTCGCCGGCGCGGATGGCCTCGCCGTTGAGCTCGGTGTCCCGGCTGGCCACACGGCGCCACGTGGGCACGGAGGACTCACTCGCGAGGACATTCCGCACCAGTTCCGTGGCCTTGTCCTTGGCCGACGCTTCGTCCCATGCGACGCCCATGGAGCCTTCGGCCAGCCGGTAAAGGGCGGTGCTGATGAGCTGGGTGGTGGTTTCTTGCCCGGCGATCAGCAGGAAGTAGCCCAGGGAACAGATTTCCGGGGTGCTGAGCCCGTGCTCATGCAGGGACTTGAACAGGTTCCGGCCCGGGGACGCCACGGATTCCAGTACCAGGTCCCGCAGCCAGCGGTAGAAATCGGCGGCGCTGCGGGCGAGCTCCAGTTGGCGTTCCGGGCCGGGCCAGCCCCAGAACAATTCCAGGGAGTCCAGGCTCCACGCCTTCAGCTCCGGGAGGTCCCGGACCGGCAGGCCCAGCATTTCCAGCATCACCACTGCCGGCGGAAGGGCAGCCACGGCCTGCACCAGTTCCACGCGGCCCGCGGCGTCGAGCTCGTTGGCGGCCTCATACGCGGATTCCTTGGCCAGTTGGCGGATCCGTGGCTCCATCGCCTCCACGGTTGCCGGGGTGAAGAAACCTGCCACCACCTTGCGGATCCCGGGGTGGGAGTCCGTGTCGTTGCTGGCCAGGACAGGCGGAAGCGCGAAGCGGGCGCCCTGCAGGATGCGCAGGGCTTGGCCGGACAGCGGCGTCACGGCCACCAGGGCGTTGGCCGGGCCGAAGTCGTCGGGGCGGTGCAGGACCTCGCGGACCTCGGCGGGTTCCCGGACCACACGGTAGGGGCATCGGGCGGCGGTCATGAGAGTCCGCCCAGCCACAGGTTTTCCAACCAAAGCGGCGCCTGCTCGCGGAACGCCTCCGCCGGCAACGCCGACGCGGCGTCCGGAAGCGCGCCCAGCAACGGGGCGGCACCGGAGGAGAAGGCCGCCCGGTTGCCCTGTTCTGCCAGTCCGGGATGCTCCGGCCAGCTGCCCAGGATCACGCCCGTCACTGCAAGGCTCCTGTGGTCCAGGGCCTCCAGGGTCAGTCCGGTGTGGTTCAAGGTCCCCAGCGAGGGCCGGGCGACCACCGCAAAGCCGGCCCCGTCGCCGAGCAGGGCGCCGAGATCGGCCAGGGTTCCGCCGTCGGGATCCAGCTCCACCAGCAGCCCGCCCGCGCCCTCCACCAGCACGTGGTCGTGCCCGGCGGCGAGCTGCCGGATGCGTTCGGCGTGCGTGGCCAAGGGCGGCAGTTCCACGCCGTCCAGCGCGGCGGCCTGCACCGGGGCCAGCGGTTCCTCGAGGACGACGCCGGCCTCCGCCGTCAGGGGAGCGGCGAGCCGGGAGATTTCGGAACAGTCCGAGTCGCCATCCTTGTTGCCGCTTTGGCACGGCTTGTAGGCCGCCACCGTGCGGCCGCGGGAGTGCAGGGCGGCGGCCAGGGCAGCCGTGGCGACCGTCTTTCCGACGCCGGTGTCCGTGCCGGTGACGAGGATGATGGGTGGCAGGCTCTGGTGGTCTCGCGTCATGGGGTTTCCTCCAGGATGCCGCGCAGCGTTGCGCAGGCGTAGTCGATCTCGTCGGGGGCGAGGGTGGCCCGGGCGGTGAGGCGCAGCCGGGACACGCCGTCCGGGACCGACGGCGGCCGGAAGCAGCCCACCCGGATCCCCATCTCGCGCGCTGCCCGGCTCGCGCGCAAGGCGATGCCGGCGTCGGGCAGCGGGATGGACAGGACGGGGCCCGCTTGTGCAGTCTCCTGCCGCAGGGCGGCCGCCAGCCGGGCCGCGTTGTCCCGGACGGCGGCGGGACGCCACGGCTCGTCGCCAATGACCCGGAGGCCTTCGAGGGCGGCGGCCGCGGACGCCGGTGCCAAGGCGGTGTCGAAGATGAAGCTCCGAGCCCGGTTGACGAGGTGTTCCCGCAGCAGGGCTGAACCCAGGACCGCGCCGCCTTGGCTGCCGAGGGCCTTGGACAGGGTGGCGGTGAGCACCACGTTCGGGTGGCCGGCCAGGGCAGTCCCGGCCACGGCGCCGTGTCCTTCGTGTCCTTTGGCGCCGGCCCCGCCGGAGACGCCTAGGCTGTGGGCCTCGTCGATCAACAGCATGGCGTCGTGTTCCACGGCCAGGTCCAGCAGGGATGCCAGGGGCGCGGCGTCGCCCCACACGCTGTAGATGGACTCGACGGCGATCAGCGCCCGCGGCTCGCTGTTCCCTTGACGATTGTGTCGTTCCGAAAGCAGCCGCGCGGCATCCTCGGTGTCGTTGTGCGCGAACGTTTCCACCCGCGAACGCGACAAACGGAAGCCGTCGATCAGCGAGGCATGGCAGTGCTCGTCGGCCACGATCAGCGTGCCCGGACCGCCCAGCGCCGTCACCACGCCCAGGTTCGCCAGGTATCCGGAGGAGAACACCAGGCCGGCCTCCATCCCGGTGAAGCGGGCCAGCTCCTCCTCGAGCTCCAAGTGCAATGCGGTGGTACCGGCCACGAGCCGCGAGGACGTGGCGCCCGTGCCCCAGCGGCGGACGGCCTCGCACGCAGCTTCGGCCAGTCGAGGATCGGACGCGAGGCCCAGGTAGTCGTTGCTGGACAGCTCCACCACAGGGCCTCCGGCAGGACGGGTTTCCACCGACCGGGTTTCCGGTGAGCGTCGCAGCCCGCGGCGCTCGCGGACGGCGGCCTGCTGTTCCAGCCACCGGGTCATCGAGACGCTCACGAGGCGGGCACCTTTCCGGCGACGGTTGCCGCTGCCGCCGCCACCATCCCGGCCGCCATCGCTTCCGCCTCCGCGGCCGAGCTGATGTACGGCGGCATGGCGTAGACGAGGTTGCGGAACGGCCGCACCCACACACCGTTGCGCAGGGCCGCCCGGGTCACGGCGGCAACGTCCGCGGCGTCCTCCAGTTCGATGACACCCACCGCGCCGATCGTGCGGACGTCCGCGACGCCGTCGAGCTCCCGCGCGGGGGCGAGCCCAGCGGCGAGTGCCGCACCCACCCTGGCCACGTCCGAGCGCCAGGCGCCCGTGGCGATGATGCCCAGGCTCGCGTTCGCCACTGCGCACGCCAGGGGATTGCCCATGAAGGTGGGCCCGTGCAGGAGAGCCCCGGCCGTGCCGGCGGAGACTGCCCGCGCCACCTCACCGGTGCAGATCATGGCCGCCAGGCTGAGGTACCCGCCGGTGAGGGCCTTGCCTACGCAGAGGATGTCCGGCACCATCCCGGCGTGGTCGGCGGCGAAGAGTTCGCCGGTACGGCCGAAGCCCGTGGCGATCTCGTCCAGGATGAGCAGCAGGCCGTGCTGGTCGGCGATCTGCCGCAGGATCCGCACGCATTCCGCCGGGTACGCGAACATGCCGCCGGCCCCTTGCAGCACGGGCTCGGCAATGATCGCGGCCAGCTCGTCGGAATGGCGCGCGGCCAGTTCCTCCACCTCGGCCCGCCACTGCTGGATGTCCTGCGCGGTGGCCGTCGAAGCGGCCGGTGGGCGGGGCGCGAAAACGTTCCTCGCCAGCAGCCCCGGAAACGCCGAGTGCATGCCGTCCACAGGATCGCAGACGCCCATCGCCGCGAAGGTGTCGCCGTGGTAGCCGCCGCTCAGGCTGAGGAAGCGCTGCCGCTTCGGCCGCCCAGACGCCGTCTGGAACTGCACGGCCAGCTTGAGCGCGACCTCCACGGACACGGAGCCTGAATCGGCCAGGAACACCCGCTCCAGGGCGGGGCGGTCCGTCGCGGAAGGCGCCATGGCCAGGAGCCGTTCGGCGAGCTCGACGGCGGGACCATGCGTGAGCCCGCCGAACATCACGTGGCTGAAATCCGCCAGCTGCCGCTTGGCCGCGGCATCCAGCAGCGGGTTCCGGTAGCCGTGGATCACCGACCACCACGAGGACATGGCATCGAGGACCTCGAAGCGCTCGCCATTCTCATCGCGCAGCCGCAGCCGCACGCCCTCGGCGCCTTCCACCTCCCACAGCGGAAGCGTGCCCGACGCCGGAGCATACGGGTGCCACAGGCTGGCACGGTCACGCTCGATCAGGTCGCCGCGCTCGATCAGGCTGTCGCGCCCGATCAGGCCACCGGGCTGCGTCAGGTTCGGACCCCGGCTCATCCCGCGAGACTCCCGTGCCGGGAGCATTCGGCGCTCCAGCCCAGGGGCGTAACCTGGACTTTCATCCGGCGGCGGCACTGCGCGCAATAGCGCGGCGGTTCCATGGCCAGCAGCGCCCGGCAGCCGAGGTGCGCCGGGGCTCCCAGGCGAGGGTCCGACGTCGGGTCCCCAACAATGGCGGCTGGCCCGCCGTCCGAGGTCCCGCCGGGAGCGCCCGGCAGCTCCCCGCCGCAGTGCCCGCAGTACAGTTCCGTGCTCACAGCGTCTTCTGGAGTTCCTTGATGGGCATGTTCAGCTCCACCAGCAGCTGCAGGTCGGCGTCGGCGGGGCGGCCCAGGGTGGTCAGGTAGTTGCCCACGATCACGGCGTTGATGCCGCCCAGCAGGCCCTCGCGGGTGCCGAGGTCGCCCAGGGTCAGTTCGCGGCCGCCGGCGTAGCGCAGCACGGTGCGGGGCATGGCCAAGCGGAAAGCGGCGATGGCGCGGAGGGCGTCCTTGCCGTCCATGATGCCCTGGTTTTCCAACGGCGTGCCGGGGCGCGGGTTGAGGAAATTCAGCGGGACTTCGTGCGGGTCCAGGGCGGCGAGCTGGGCGGCGAGTTCGGCCCGCTGCTCCAGCGATTCGCCCATGCCGATCAGGGCGCCGCAGCACAGCTCCATGCCGGCTTCCTTGACCATGGCGCAGGTTTCCAGGCGTTCCTCGTACGTGTGGGTGGTGACCACCTGCGGGAAGTAGCTGCGCGCCGTTTCCAGGTTGTGGTTGTAGCGGTGCACGCCCCATTCGGCGAGCTGGTCCACCTGCCGCTGGGTCAGCATGCCCAGGGAGCAGGCGATGTTGATGTCCACTTCCTCGTTGATGCGGTCGATCGCGAACTTGATCTGGTTCATCAGCTTGATGTCCGGTCCGCGCACGGCGGCCACGATGCAGAACTCGGTGGCGCCGGTGGCGGCGGTTTCCTTGGCGGCCTTGACCAGCTCCGGAATGTCCAGCCAGACGCCGCGCACGGGGGAGTCGAACAGCCCGGACTGGCTGCAGAAGTGGCAGTCCTCGGGGCAGCCGCCGGTCTTGATCGAGATGATGCCCTCCACCTCCACGTCCTCGCCGCAGTGCTCCACGCGGACCTCGTGGGCCAGCTGCAGCGCCGCCGGGATGTCTGCGTCCGGGAGCTGAAGGATCTCCAACAGTTGGGCCTCGTTCAGTCCGATCCCGCGCTCAAGGACCTGTTCCCGGGCGGTGTCCAAAATGGTCATGCTGCTCCCTGCTTCCTCGCTGAAGTGCTTCGGTGAATGCCTCCTCACTGACCGTAGCCATCCCGCGGGACGGCAATTTTGTTGGACGTCCACAAAGCCCGGCCGCCGTTCTTGGCAACCCGCGGGCTGGAGCAAACCCGGGCCCGTGCACAAGTAACAGCCCCGAAACACCGCGGTGACGCCGTCGTCGAATCCCGCCGATAGCGTCGGGCGGAGCCGGGGAACACCCCGAACAGCTGAGGAAAGTGACGTGGGGATGACTGAAGAACAGCAGGCAATACAGACACTGGAACGCACGACGGCGGGCGGCAGCGCCGTCGTCGACGGTTCCGGAAGGGCGGCGGCAGGTTCCGCGACGGGGGCCGGTTCCGCGGGACGCGACGCTCTGAGCGCCGCGAAGGAAAGCCTGGAGGACTACACGCTGCGCTTCGCGCCGCGCTCCTACCGGAAGTGGAGCGCCGGGGTGGTGGCGACCAGCGCGCTGGGCGGCATTGCGTACCTGGCGGATTTCTCCATCGGCGCGAACATCGGGATTTCCTACGGCACCGGCAACGCGATCCTCGGGATCGTCCTGGCCGCCGTCGTCATTTTCGCCACCGGGTTCCCGCTGGCGTACTACGCAGCGCGGTACAACATCGACCTGGACCTCATCACCCGCGGTTCCGGCTTCGGCTACTACGGTTCAGTGGTCACGAACGTCATCTTCGCCACCTTCACCTTCATCTTCTTCGCCCTCGAAGGCTCCATCATGGCGCAGGGCCTGGAGCTTGGCCTCGGCATCCCGCAATGGATCGGCTACGCGGCGTCCACGCTGATCATCATCCCGCTGGTGGTCTACGGGATGAACACGCTGGCCAAACTGCAGGTGTGGACCACCCCCCTCTGGCTGCTCCTCATGGTGGTGCCGGTGGGGTACCTGGTGGTGTCGCACCCCGAAAGCATCGATTCGTTCTTCGCCTACACCGGCACGTCCGGGGAGTCCGGCACGAACCTGGCCTCCGTGATGCTGGCCGCGGGCGTCTGCCTGTCCCTGATGGCGCAGATCGCCGAACAGATCGACTACCTGCGCTTCATGCCGCCCCGCACCGCCGCAAACAGGGGCGCCTGGTGGCGGGCCGTGATCCTGGCCGGGCCGGGCTGGGTGGTTTTCGGCGCCATCAAGCAGGTCGTGGGCATGTTCATCGCCGTCTACCTCATCGCTACCTTGGACCCGGCGGCCTCCGTGCACGCGAACGAGCCCGTGCACCAGTTCCTAGGCGTCTACCGGGAGATGATGCCGGCCTGGCTGGCCATGACCCTTGCCGTGGTGCTGGTGGTCATTTCGCAGATCAAGATCAACGTCACCAACGCCTACTCAGGATCGCTCGCCTGGACCAACAGCTTCACCCGCATCACCAAGACCTACCCGGGCCGCATGGTGTTCGTGGTGCTGAACCTGGCCGTGGCCCTGGTGCTCATGGAAGCCAACATGTTCGAGTTCCTCAACACCATCCTGGGCTTCTACGCCAACTGCGCCATCGCCTGGGTGGTCACGGTGGCCGCAGACATCGCCATCAACAAGTACCTCCTGAAGATCTCGCCCAAGGTGCCCGAGTTCCGCCGCGGCATGCTCTACGCCGTGAACCCGGTGGGCTTCGTGTCCATGCTCGCCTCGGCCGGGGTGTCCATCGCCGTGTTCTTCGGTGCGTTCGGATCCGCCGTGCAGCCGTACTCGCCGATCTTCGCCGTCGGCCTGGCCCTGCTCCTGCCGCCACTGCTGGCCGTCCTGACCCGCGGCAAGTACTACCTGCGCCGCACTGACGACGGCATCGACCTGGCCATGTTCGACTCCGAGGGCAACCCCAGCCAGGCCAAGCTGCTCTGCCACGTGACCGGGATCGAGTTCGAACGGCCGGACATGCTCCGCTCGGCCCAGGACGGGCCCGACGGCGAGCCGCAGTACATCTCCTCGCTCGCTCTCTCGACAGACAAAACCGGGGAACTGGTGCTGCCCGCGCAGCAGTAGCGGCGGTCAAGTTCCGACGGCGGCAGGAACCTCCCACGGGAAGGCGGCCGCCGCCGTCGGGCGGTTTTGCCGGCGGCCTAGTGGGTCGTGCCTGGCGGCCAGCCGGCGCTGGCAGCCTGGCGCACTGAGCCCGGGTTTCGTTGTGCAGGCGTCACGTCTGCGCACGAGGTCCCCCGTCATCGTGCGCATCTGTCCTACCGTTGGTCCATGGGGAAATTCGTGGGCATGTTTCAAGCTTTGCTTCAAGTAGTCGGGGCCGTCGCCGTTGGCGTCCTGGCCCTGCAGAAAATATCCGCGGGCGAGCGGGGAAGCGGCGGCTTGATACTAGTGGCCCTGATCTTGTGCCTGATCCTCTCATTGTCCTATTACCTCAGGCGTTGGAAGCAAGGTCTGGCCTTCGGCGCCGCCCGGAATCACGCCAGGACGAAGGTCGTTCGTGTCGAGGAGAGCGTGACGCTGCAGCACCCTGCCGACGAGGTCTGGGCGCTGATCCGCCCGGCTGAGAATTCCGTTGCACTTGGAGCCGCCGTCCATGCATTCAAGGTTCCAGGTACCCCGGACGGTGCTGGGGAATGGCAGTGTTCAATTGCGGCCAATGGGCAGGCTTCGATCCTTGAAGTGCTATCGGTGAATGAAGGCCGCTCGGCGACCGTCCGTTCAGTGTTTCCGGAGCGGACGCACGTATCGACGTTCGACATCACAGATCAAGGCAACACCTCGACGTTCACGTACGCGTGCCAAGCTGAGATTCCTAGTCACGCAGCACGCCAATTCCGGATCGTCCAAGGCCACTTTGCGCGGGACTACTTCAGCCGGATTGCTGAGTCGCTGGCCCGGAACTCCCAAGTGGGAGGACAAGAATCCGCGTGATCTCCACCTCACCCGGAATAGTTGCACGCGCGCCATAGTTGCCAAAGCCGGAAACGATTCCCGTGTGAAAGGTTCTGCGCATGCTGTTCTCACCCCTGACCGTCGGCGAGCTGGAGATTCCCAACCGCCTGGTAATGGCACCCCTCACCCGCGTCCGCGCAGGCCAGGAGGGCATTCCCGGCCCCCTGCTCGCGGAGCACTACCGCCAGCGGGCCTCGCTGGGCCTGATCGTCAGCGAAGGCACTTACCCGGTGCCTGCCGGCCAGTCCTACCCCGGCCAGCCCGGCCTCGTCTCCGACGAGCAGATTGCCGGCTGGAAGAAGGTCACCGACGCCGTCCACGCCGAGGGCGGCCGGATCTTCGCCCAGATCATGCACGGCGGACGCGTCTCCCACCCGGACATCACAGGCGGCCACGAGATCGTGGCGCCGAGCGCGGTCGGGATCAGCGGCGAGGTCCGCACCCCGAATGGCAAGCAGCCCTACCCGGTGCCGCGCGAACTGCGCACCGACGAGCTTCCCTTGGTGATCCAGGAACTCGTCACGGCCTCCCGGAACGCCATCGAAGCCGGGTTCGACGGCGTCGAGCTGCACTCTGCCAACGGCTACCTGCTCCACGAGTTCCTCGCGCCCAACACCAACGTCCGCACCGACAGCTACGGCGGTTCCCCCGAGAACCGGGCCCGCTTCGTGATCGAGACCGTGCAGGCCGTGGTCGAAGCCCTCGGCTCCAGCCGCGTGGGCATCCGGATTTCTCCGGAGCACCTGGTCCAGGAGATCGCCGAGACCGACCCGGCCGACGTCCGCGCCACCTACGAGGTACTCGTGGACACGATCGCCCCGCTCAACCTGGCCTACCTGAGCATCCTGCACGACGATCCCAAGGGCGCCCTGGTGCAGGACCTGCGCGAACGCTTCAAGGGCACCTTCCTGGTGAACACCGGATTCGGCACCGTGACCGGCCGCGAAGAGGCCGTGGAGCTGGTGGCCGGCGGCCATGCCGACGCCGTGGTGGTGGGCCGCCCGGCCATCGCCAACCCGGACCTCGTGCGCCGCTGGCGTGAAGGCCTGCCGCTCAACGAAGCGGACCCCACCACGTTCTACGGCGAAGGGGCCAAGGGCTACACGGACTACCCGTTCTACGAGGAATCGCAGAACTAGTCCCCACCGACGCCCGACAGGCACCGACGGCGGCACCCCCGGAACGGGCGTGCCGTCGTCGGGCGTTTAACCCCTCTTCCCCGCGCTAGCCGCTCTCTGGCAAAGCCCGATGAACCCGCCCAATTGCTCGAGGCCCTCCGGGTGGACGGGCAGGTAGTTGCTCAGCTCCGGTGAGCGGACGACGACGGCGCGCCACTGCCCGCGCGAAACCGCCACGTTGATCCGGTTCCGGGAGAGCAGGAACTCCATGCCGCGCGGAACGTCGCCTGCTGCCGATGCCGCCATCGACACGATGACCACCGGTGCCTCCTGGCCCTGGAACTTGTCCACGGTCCCCACCCGCACCTTGCCCAGCCCGGCCGCCCGCAGTTCGTTCCGGACCAGCTGCACATGGGCGTTGTAGGCGGCGACCACCAGGACGTCGAGCTTCCCGAGGGCCCGGCTCCCTGGGCCTTCCGCGGGGTCACTCCAGCGCTGGCCGAGGTGGGCCTGGACCTGCCGGACCACCTCCGCCGCTTCCTCGGGTGACGACGTCGAATTCCCCCGGTGCGGCACATAGACGCACTCGATCCCGGGCGGGAATCCCTCGAGGTGCCGGGCCGAGGCCGGGGAAGCGGCGTGGAGCCGGCCGTCGTAGGAGAGTTCTGACACGGCCGCACACAATGCCGGGTGCATGCGCCAAGACGTGGCCAAGAAGTACCCCAGCTCCGGCGGCAGGGTGTGGTGCTCCTGCGAGAGCCAGCCGAGGGCCGATTCGTCCACTGGTTCCGGGTGCTTGCCCTGCGTGACCTGCGGGAGCTGCTGGGGGTCGCCCAGGAGGAGGAGCCGTTGCGCGGCCCGGCTGACCGCCATGGTGTTCGCCAGCGAGAACTGACCGGCCTCATCGATGACCAGCAGGTCCAGTGACCCCGCCGGCACGCCGTTGCCGGTCATGGTCCACGCCGTCCCGCCGATCAAGGCCCCGCCGGCGCCGGAGAGGACGCGCTCGACGTCGGACTTGCCTCGCTGCTGCCAAGGCAGTGGATCGTCGTGCTTGACTTCCTTGGCCACCCGCCGCGGATCGACACCCGCCTTCTCCACGGCAGCCCGCAGCATGTTCTCCACCACGGCGTGCGATTGGGCGACCACACCCACCTTCCAGCCTCGCGCCACCAAACGGGCCACCACATGGGAGCCCACGTGGGTCTTTCCTGTCCCTGGCGGACCCTGCACTGCCAGGCACGAATGGTCGAGGTCCAGCACGGCGTCGGTGATCGCATCGATGTAGCCGTCCGGGCCGTCCGCCACCGGGTGCAGCGCGTCACGCGTACGCAGCCGGGGCGGGCAGCGGCGCAGTAGGTCCAACGCGGGGTCGCGCGGCCATCCCGGAAGGGAGCCCCGGAGCTTGCTGGCGAGCTGCGCCAGGGCGGCCTTCTGCCCGTCGGTGGGAATCGGCCGGTCCGGCGTCAGCGCCATCGGCAGCGCGGCGAAAGCCGCTGCATTGCGGGGCAGCCGTTCGGCGACGACCACGGTGTCCCGCCCGTCGATTTCGCCGCTTTCGACCACTTCCGTGCCTGCCCAGCCGGAGCGGCCCAAGGCGGACTGCAGTCCCGAGGCGTCGTCCTTTTCCTGCAGGCAGTCCGGCAGGGGAGGACCGTACATCCGGAAGAACGTCCGGCCGGCCGAGAAGTCGGAGCCCTCGGCGGCCCTGCCGCTCAGGCGGAGTATACGGACAGGGTTTTTCCGGGGGCCGGGTTTCTCCCAGTCCTGGAGCACGTCGACGCTTTCGGCCACGAAGACGTCCCGGGTGTCTTCCCATTCCGAGACCGGCTTGTCGAAGCGGTCGAAGTGTCCCCACCAGTACTGTTTGTCCTCGCGCCGGTGGTAGCCGACCGCCGCGGCCACCAGGGCAATCGCCCGGGCATCGTCGGACTGGAGTTCCTCCTCTTGCAGCGTGGCCAGGTATTCCAGCAGCGCCGTTTCCTCCGGGGCGGCTTCGTACCCGCCCGCGTCCCGCGCGGCCTCCACCGCCGCCTCCGCAGGGGACTCCGGGACGGCGGCGCCAACCGCGATGGACCGTTCCGCGGCCAGTCCGAGCAGCCAGTTGCGCAGTTCCAGGGTGGAGAGGCAGTCGTATTCGTTGTAGTCGGAGATGCTGGCCAGTATCGCAGCGGCTTCGTCCGCATGCTCGTTGTCGCGGGCCGTGCAGTAGTTGGCGTACGCAACCACGGAGGCTCCGGCGTCGGTGACATCCCCGGACCGCAGGTTCTTGCCCATGTAGAGGGGTTCGAGCTTCTTGATGCTGTAGGAGTTTTCGGAGATCCGCAGGCTGTGGCGCACCGTGTCGTACAGGTCCACGAGCACGCCGTCGCGCAGGAGGTCGTCCACCTCGGCTTCGCCCATCACATGGCTCAGGGACAGGTTCCGCAGCGCTGTCTTTTCGTAGGACGCGTAGTGGTAGATGTGCATGCCGGGGTACTTGGCCCGGCGCTCGGCCACGTAGTCCAGGAAGTCCCGGAAAGCCTTGCCCTCCTCGGCCCGGGTGTGTGCCCAGAACGGCCGGAACACGGGCGTCGCCCCCGGTTCCACCGGATTTTCGACCACGCCGAACAGGTACTCCAGCCCCCACACTCCGGCGGAGTCCTGCCACAGCGGATCGCCCTCGAAGTCGAAGAAGATGTCGCCCGGATCCGGTGCCGGGATCCGGCCCAGGGTGTTGTCGGGCAGGACCGTGTAGGCCACGGCCTTGGCCTCGCCCTTCTTGTCTGTGTAGCGGACGGTGCCGTCCGGGGTGCCGGTGCCGGTCTGCAGGCGGGCCTGTTCCCGGAGCCGCTGGAACGTGGCATCGCCGTTGGCCGGCGCGGCGGCCAGTTGGTCGATGGTGGTGATCCCGGATTCGATCAGTTTCTTGCGCCGGTTCACGCGCATTCCGGCCACCATCAGGAGGTCGCGGTGCAGCAGGACCTGCTCGGCGCAGTAGTCGCAGCGGCCGCAGGCGGAATAGCGCGGATCGCCCCAGTCGACCGGGCCGGTGCTGGCGACGTGGTCGGCCGTCATGGCGAGGAACCGCTCCCGGCGCTCCCTGAAGACCGGAAGGATGTCCGCCAGCACGTGGTCGCTGTGGATCCCGTTGCCGAGCACCAGCGTGACCGTCGGGTCGGGTGCGATATCGGCCTTGAGGAGCTGATCCCCATAGGCCGCCAACTGCAGCAGGGCGGTGACCTTGGCGTGGCGGGCCAGCTTGGTGTCGAACACCGCATAGCTGGCCTCGCCGCGCTTCACGAGGAAGTCCGAGCGGCCGTGGAAGGTGCCATCGAAGAACGCCGCCTGGAACACGATGTCCGCCCCGGACCGCAGGGCGCCGATCGATTCCTCATGCTTGGCGCGCAGGGTGGCGCGGTCCATCGCGCCGGCGGGAACGACGTCGTACACGCCCCGTCCGGTCCCCGGATCCCAGGTGCCGAACTCCGCGAGGAACGTATCCAGCACCTTGTGCTCGTGGACGTCGCCGAGCGTCGCGGCCCGGTCCAGCATGGCGTCCTTCGGGAAATCGGCCGGGGCGCTGCGGCCGAGTTTCTCGTCGAGCTTCCGCAGGACCTGGTACTCGCACGTCGCAGCAGTCACGAGGTCGCTGGCCGAATACACCAGGTCCCTGGGCCGGCCGGCCGTCTCCGCATCGAGAAAGAACATTTCGCCCCCAAAAGGCTGTCGAACTGATGAAGCCAAGCTATCAGCGGGGGCTGACATTCAAGCCGCGCCATAAGACAGCACGACGGCGGCACCGCACCTTCCAAAGAGAAGGCGGGTGCCGCCGTCGTAAGCGTCGTCCCGAGGGTCCCGACGCGAGCTTGCGAGTGTTGGGAAGGGACTGCCGCGGTATGCGGGCCGCTACTTCCGCGGCGTCCGCCGGGACTTGGGGGCAGGCTTGCCCTCAGGCTTCTCCTCTGCCGCCGCGACCGGCATCAGGTCCCGGACCTCGGCGACCACGCTCGGGTTGGCCCCCCGTTCGCTGAGGTCCTTCGCCAGGGTCTCCACTTCGGCGTTGGCGGCCTGGGCGTTGTCGGCGGCCAGGTGCAGCCCGGTGCGGAACTGGACCAGGTTCCGGTACGCGAGGTTGCCCGACGGCGTCGCCGCCGCCTGGTACCGCTCCAGCCCGGGCTCGGTGAGGGCCAAGGCCCGTTCCGGGTCCGCGCTGTGGCTCTTGACCATCGTGCGCTCCTCGCGGCGGTAGAAGTCGTCACCCACGGACTGCGCGACGGCGGTGGCCGCCTTGACGCCCAACGGCTCGCCCGTGAAGCGCTCGGCTGCCTCCGTGAGGGCGTCCAGCCCCTTGCTCAGGTAGGGCGACATGGAGCCCTCGAAGGCGAGGGTGAGCCCGACTTCGCGGTTGAAGAAATCCGGTGCGAAGCGGTCCTCTTCCTTGGTGACCGGGAAGCCGATCCGCAGCGGGAAGGTGTTGGAGGCCTGCAACACGCCTTCGCTGCTGTAGACGACGCGGACCAGGTACTGGCCCGGTTCATCGAACACGAAGCCGCCGGTGCTGTAGGCCAGCTGGACCAGTTCGCTGAAGCGGTCCTCGCCTTCCTTGCCGCCGGCCCCGGCCGCCGGGCCAAGCGTCACGGGCTCCGGGATGCCGTAATAGCAGACCACCGATTCGTGCAGCACGGTGGTGCCGTTGGGCTTCTGGACGTACACGGTGGTGTTCCCGTAGCGCGGGTCGAGGCGGCGGTCCAGCACCAGCGGCGCGTCGCTGGTGTTCCGGAGCCGGAACTCCAGGGCCACCGGCTCCATGAAATCGAAGTGGCTCTTGCCGGACACGGTGAATTCCACATCGCTGCCCGGGCCCGAGACCGTCATGGCACCGGCCGGGGATTCCAGGTGTCCGCCCGAGGCCCACGGATCCCCGCCCATGATCACCGAGGCGCGGTCGCCGTGGCGCATGTGCAGGAGCTCGTCGTCGTCGAAGCGGAAGCGGAAGTTCGCCCAGAACTGGTCGGTCCCGTTCCTCTGGTCGTAGCGCCAGTCGTAGTTCATCCAGGACAGCGAATCCGGGCGGGCCTTGTCCCACGAGTGCAGGAAGTTGAAGGCGTGCCCGGCCTCGTGCACCCAGGTGTAGAGGTAGTGGCGCTGGGCCCATGCCTGGGCCTGGTTGGCCGGGGTTCCCGCCACCAGGTTGGTGAACCAGGAGTGGTTGCGGAACACGGCAAAGCCCTGCCGGTCCGGTCCCCGGCCAGCCCCGCCAAAGCCGGCCGCGGCGTCGAACATGATGCCGCCCACGCCTGCGCTGTCGAACAACCCGGCCTGCATTCCCCAGAGGTTCCAGGCCGGCCAGCCGGAGGTGAAGCGGCTGAAGGAGGTCTCCATGGCGTCGTGGAGTTCGCCGACGTTCCAGGACACGAAGGCCGGGGCGCTGTCGTCGATCACCGTGTGCACGGCGTCGACCCGCAGGTCGATGCCCGCGTCCTTGTAGGTGGTGCCGATGTCCAGGGTGCGTTCGGCGAGGTCCGCGGGCCGGTTGTTGTGGCTGTGGGTGTTGTAGGACGGGGCCTTGGGGTCCACGTCCACGGAGCTGCAGAAGTCCACTTCCAGGTTCACGTCCCGGAAGCAATCGGACTTGTACGTGCAGGAGTAGGCGGCCTCCGCGGTGCCGCCGACCGTGAAGACCACGCTGGCCGGCTGGATGGCGCCGAAGAACCAGCCCACGGAAATGTCCACCGTGGTGGGCGGGTGGACGCCCTGCCAGTAGCGGACGGTGCCGCTGATCCGCACCCGGCAGCGGGACCATGTGACCACCGGATTATCCACGATCCAGGACTCCAGGTACGTGGTGACCAGCCGGAAGCGGCCGCCGACCCGGACGAAACGCTTCGTGTAGATGTCCCCGCTGACCTTGTTCAGCACGTGGGATTCAACATTGGTCCGCCGGTCGATGTCCAGGCGGAGATCGAGCGACCGGCCGATCAGGGAGGCGCCGGCCTGGTTTCCTTCGTAGCGTCCGCTGATGGCGGTGTTCCGCCAGCACCGCCACCAATCGTGGTCCGGCGGGACCGGCAGCGGGCCCGGCTGGGGGAAGGGGATGGGGCCGGGCAAAGGGACCGGCCCCGGAAGCGGAATCGGCCCCGGAAGGGGCGACGGCGGCGGCGGCACCGGAAGCGGGTTGTCGGGGTTGGGCGTGTACGACGGATCAGGCATGTTGGGGGTGTTCATCGGGGGGTCTTTTCTCGCTCAAGGCAATGGAACATGATCGTTCGCCGGGGCGGCATGGGCGGCGCGGCGGGCAACGGGTAGCCCGGAGGGCGGGGCCATGGAGGGGCCGGCGGAAAGACGGTCCAGAGCGAGGCGGTGCGAGTCGGTCGGTGTCCCCAGAAACAGTCAGAAGGTGGCCCGCGCCCCGAATCCGTAAGTAACCAAGGGGAACAATACTCCAACGAATAGATTATTGAAATGGTGGGCTAGACCACGATCCTTCCCACCCCATGCAGGCGTAGTCTGGCATCATCGGCGCCGGTGCCGAGGGGCCCGCGTCGATACCAATCGAACTAGGAGGACTCATGAGTGTTGTACGCGAATTCATGTCCACCAATGCCCAATGCGTGAAAGAAGACCAGTCGCTCCTTGAAGCGGCCGTGATGATGCGCGATCTGGACGTCGGTTCCCTGCCGATCTGTGGCAGTGACGGAAAACTCAAGGGCTTCATCACTGACCGCGACCTCGTGGTCAAGTGCGTCGCCGAAGGCTGGAACGCCAGCGAGAAGCGGGCATCCGACCTTGCCCAGGGAACGCCCATCTGGATTGACGCAGATGCCAGCGTTGACGCCGCGATCGACCTGATGGAAAAGCACCAGGTACGGCGCCTCCCGGTCATCACCGACCACAAGTTGGTGGGCATCATCAGCCAGGGCGACATCGCCAGGAACTACTCCGAGCAGCGCACCGGCGAACTGGTGGAGCACATTTCCGCCAGGACTCCGCTGGCGCCCATGGGCTGAGGACTCAGTTGGGCTGAAGCCGGGCCGAAACTGGCCTGACGAGACAACAGACCGGGCACCGCGGCGGACGCGCCGCGGTGCCTCCTATTGTCCAGCGTCTTATTCGACCGGGTCTAGAGGAACGCCTCGCGCCCCGTGCCCTCGCGCAGCACCAGCTCACCGTCTTCGACCGAGGCCAGCACGCTCTTCGGCCGGCCGTGGACCGTGATCTCGGCGGACATTTCCCGGGACGGAATCTCGACGCCGACCGTCGCCCCCTTCGCCGGGAGCTCCACGGAGACTTCGGCCGCCATGCCCAGGAGCATCTTCGTGGACGCGCCCGGTTCGTGGTGGGCTTCCTTGCCGTTGACGGTGATGGTGACGTCGTCGCCGTCGAACCCGTCCTGGAGGATAACGAGCAATTCCTGCATGGTGCGCCCCTTCCTCGCGGTGCCTTCCAACTACAGCACGCGGCAACCCGATTCGGTAGGGCAAACTGTCTTGGTGACTCAAATTCCTTCCGGTACCGCAAACGCCGCATCGCCCGAGGCCGCCATCCACGCCCTGATCGCCGACGAACTTGGCGTGAAAGCGTGGCAGGTCAAAGCCGCCGTCGAACTGCTCGACGCCGGCTCCACCGTGCCGTTTATCGCCCGTTACCGCAAGGAGGCCACGGGCACCCTGGACGACACCCAGCTCCGCCAGCTGGAAGAGCGGCTGCGGTACCTGCGGGAACTGGAGGAGCGCAAGCGGACCGTCCTCGAGGCGATTGCCGCGCAGGGCAAGCTGACCCCGGAACTCGAGGCCGCCGTCGTCGCCGCCGACACCAAGGCCCGGCTTGAAGACATCTACCTGCCCTACAAATCCAAGCGCCGCACCAAGGCGCAGATCGCCCGCGAAGCGGGCCTCGAGCCCCTCGCCGACGCGCTGCTGGCCGATCCAACACTCAACCCCGAGACCGAGGCCGCCAAGTACCTCAATGCCGAGCACTCGGTCGACGACGCCACCGCGGCGCTCGCCGGCGCCCGGTCCATCCTGGTGGAGCGCGTTTCCCAGGATGCCGACCTCGCCGAGACCCTCCGTGAGCGGCTGTGGACCCAGGGCAGCATGGTGTCGCGCGTGAAGAAGGGCATGGAGGCCCAGGGCCAGAACTTCAAGGACTACTTCGAGTTCTCCCAGCTGCCGGCCAAGATGCCGGGCCACCGGGTTCTCGCGCTGCTGCGCGGCGAGAAGGAAGACGTGCTGGAGCTGCAGCTCGCCGAGGCGGAACCGGCCGACGACGACGCCCTGGCCGCCGCGCGCACCCGTTACGAGAACGCCGTGGCCGCCTGTCTCGGGGTTGCCGAGCGCGGCAGGGCCGCCGACGGCTGGCTGATGCAGACCGCCCAGATCGCCTGGCGGTCGAGGATCCTGGACCGCCTCGCGAACGACCTGCGCGGGCGGCTGTTCGCCCAGGCTGAGGACGAGGCCGTGCGCGTCTTCGCCGCCAACCTGCGCGACGTGCTGCTGGCCGCGCCCGCGGGCAACCGCGCCACGCTGGGCCTGGACCCGGGGCTGCGCACCGGGGTGAAGGTGGCCGTCGTCGACGGCACCGGCAAGGTGGTGGCCACGGACACCGTGTACCCGCATGCCCCCGCGAAGAAGTGGGACGAAGCCTTGGCAACACTTTCGCGGCTGGTGGCGCAGCACGGCGTCGAGCTCGTCGCGATCGGCAACGGCACCGCCTCGCGTGAAACGGACAAGCTGGCCGGGGAACTCATCAAGTCCCTCAAGGCGTCGGGCGGACCGGCGCTGCAGAAGCTGGTGGTCTCCGAAGCCGGGGCGTCCGTGTACTCGGCGTCCGCGCTCGCCGCCGCCGAACTGCCCGGCATGGACGTCTCCCTGCGCGGGGCCGTGTCCATCGCGCGGCGCCTGCAGGACCCGCTGGCGGAGTTGGTGAAGATCGAACCGAAGTCGATCGGCGTGGGACAGTACCAGCACGACGTCACCGCGGCGAAGCTGGACCGCTCCCTGGATGCCGTGGTGGAGGACTGCGTGAACGCCGTCGGAGTGGACCTGAACACGGCCTCGCCCGCGCTGCTGAGCCGGGTGGCCGGCGTCGGGCCGCTGCTGAGCGAGAACATCGTGGCCTACCGGAACGAGAACGGCCCGTTCGGCAAACGTGCAGACCTGAAGAAGGTGCCGCGCCTGGGCGCCAAGGCGTTCGAACAGTGTGCCGGCTTCCTGCGGATCAGCGGGGGAGCCGAGCCGCTGGACGCGTCCAGTGTGCACCCCGAGGCGTACTCCGTGGCCCGGAAGATCCTGGCCGCCGCTTCGGGCGGCTCCGTGTCCGCCCTGGATCCGCAGGCCTTCGTGGACGGCGCCTTTGGTGTGCCGACCGTGCGGGACATCATGGCCGAACTCGAGAAACCCGGCCGCGACCCGCGTCCTGCGTTCGTGGCTGCGAGCTTCTCCGAAGGTGTCGAGAAGATCTCCGACCTGAAGCCGGGGATGATCCTGGAAGGCACGGTCACCAACGTGGCCGCGTTCGGGGCGTTCGTGGACGTCGGGGTGCACCAGGACGGGCTGGTCCACGTTTCGGCGATGTCCACCAAGTTCGTCTCCGACCCGCGCGAAGTGGTCAAGTCCGGCCAGGTGGTGCGCGTGAAGGTCCTCGAGGCCGATCCCGAGCGGAAGCGGATTTCGCTGACCCTGCGGCTCGACGACGAACCCGGCGTTGGCGGGGCCGGGCGTTCCGGCGGCCAGGAACGTCGGGGCGACAACCGGCAGGGCGGTGGACGGCAAGGCCGTGCCCAGGAACGAGGCCATGGGCGCCAGCAGCAGGGGCGTTCCCAGGCGCCGGCGGCAGCCGATACGGCCTTGGCGGATGCGCTTCGCAGGGCGGGCCTCGGCAAGTAGCGTGTGCCCATGAGTTTCACCCGGCCCGACGCTTTCACCACCCGGCCCACCCTTCAAGGAACCTTCGGCATGGCCGCGTCCACGCACTGGATGGCGACCGCCTCGGCCCAGGCCGTCCTGGAACGCGGCGGCAACGCCTTCGACGCGGCAACCGCCGCTGCCTTTGTGCTGCACGTGGTGGAACCGCACCTCAACGGTCCCGGCGGCGACCTGACTGCGGTCTTCAGCTCCGCCGTCGAGCCCGGAAAAGCGGTGGTCCTCATGGGACAGGGGCCGGCTCCGCAAGGAGCCACGGTGGAGCACTTCCGCGCCGAGGGGCTCAGCCTAGTCCCCGGTTCCGGTGCCCTCGCCGCGGCCGTACCGGGCGCCGTCGACGCCTGGCTCCTGCTGCTGCGGGACCACGGCAGCTGGGAACTGGCCGAGGTCTTGGATTTCGCGATCCACTACGCGCGCGACGGGCATCCGGTGCTGGCCAGGGTGGGCGCGACAATTGCCTCGGTTGCCGGGCTGTTCCGGGAGCACTGGCCTGCGTCCGCCGACTTGTGGATACCGGAAGGCCGGATTCCCGGGGAGGGCGAACTGATCCGCAATCCGGCGTACGCCCGGACGCTGCAGCGGCTGGTCCAGGCGGGTGCCGGGCTCGGCGATGCGGCAGGCGGAACCGTGGCGCACACGCGCGAGGCAAGGATCGACGCCGCCCGCCGGGAATGGCGCGAAGGTTTTGTCGCGCGCGCCATGGCGGAGTCCGTGCAGCAGCCGCATCGGCATTCCACCGGCACGGACCATCGCGGCGTGCTGTCGCTGGCTGACCTGGCAGGATTCAGCGCGAGCTACGAGGCGCCGGCCACCCTGGAATTCCGGGGCCACACGATTGCGAAGACGGGTCCGTGGGGCCAGGGGCCGGCGCTGCTGCAGGCCTTGGCCATCCTGGACGGTTTCGACGACGCGCGGCTGGACCCGTCCACCGAGCTCGGCGCCCACACGATCCTGGAGGCGATGAAGCTCGCGCTCGCCGACCGGGAGGCCTATTACGGCGACGGCGACGTGCCCTTGGATGAGCTCCTGTCTCCGGCGTACGCGGCGTCCCGGCGGGCGCTGATCAGCGACACCGCGTCCCACGAGTTCCGGCCGGGCCGTATCCCCGGGTGGGAGCCCTGCCTTCCCGGGCTGCGGACCGAGGGCGAGTCCGGAGCTGCCACGGTGGCCGGGACCGGGGAGCCCACCGTGTCCTGGTCCGGTGAGACGCGCGGCGACACCTGCCATCTCGACGTCGTGGACCGCTGGGGCAACATGGTGTCCGCCACGCCGTCCGGTGGTTGGCTGCAGTCTTCGCCGGCCATCCCGGAGCTCGGCTTCTGCCTGGGCACCCGCCTGCAGACGACCTGGCTGGAGCCCGGCACCCCGTCGACCCTCACGCCCGGCAAACGGCCCCGCACCACGCTCACCCCGACCCTCGTGCTGCGTGACGGTGCCGCTGTGTCGGCGCTTGGCTCACCCGGCGGCGACCAGCAGGACCAATGGCAGCTGCTGTACCTGCTGCGGACCATCGTCGGCGGGTACTCGCCGCAACAGGCCATCGACGCTCCCGCGTTCCACACGACTTCCATGCCCGGATCGTTCTGGCCGCGCACCTGGGAACCGGGCGGCGCCGTCGTCGAGGACCGGCTGGGTGAGGAGGTTATCGCGGGGCTCGAGCGTCGCGGGCACCGCATCACCCGCGCTGGCGACTGGGCGCTGGGACGGCTGTCCGCCGTCGTGCGCGACCCGGCGAGCGGCGTGCTGCAGGCGGCCGCGAATCCGCGCGGCGCGCAGGGGTACGCGGCCGGGCGGTAGCGGGTTCTCTTTTTTGGGGCCCGGTGCTAGAGGGCGGGGTCCGGGACCGGGAAGAAGATCCGCGGGTCCTGGAGCAGGGCCGGGTTGGACAGGTCCGAACGGTCCAGGACCTGGGTGAGTTCGAAGTTGCGGCCGAAGCGTCCGTCGTCGAGCGTGATCGGCCGGCCCACGACCTTGCCGAGGGCGAGGGTGCGGCCGTCTTCCAGCGGGACGAGCACGGGGGTCTTGCCCGGAAGGGTGCGGAAGACTTCCTCCTGGCGCTTGCGCCGTGCGGTGGGCTTCTTCACCGGGCGCTGCGGTTCCTTACGGACGGGTGCTGCCGCCCCTTCTTCGGGGGTCTCGACGTCGGCCGCTTCGCTTCGCGTGGCAGGCTTCCCGACTGCGGGGAGGCCCACTGTGCGGATCTTTTCCGGGGCGGTTCCGGTCTGATCGGAGCGGACCACCCAGAGGAAGTCCTCTTCGGGGTCCTCCGGGATGAGGTCCATGGTGGGCTCGGGCCAGATGTATTCGAGTCCGGCCGGTGTTCCCGCGAAAGCTTCACCGTAGAACTTGGCGTCCTTCTGGATCAGCTTGGAGCGGTGGCTCAGGTGGAGGTCGGACTCGCCGAGCCAGTGGGGCATCGGAATCTTGGCGGCATAGTCCGGGTGGGCTGCCTGCGGGGCGAACTCGGTGATGTCGGCGCGGAGCTTGTCCGGGTTGCCGCGTGACTCCCATTCGTCAACCATCGCCAGGCCATACAAGGTGAGGGCGGGGACGTGGCCCATCCACATCCGAATGGCGGGGTGGCCCAGGCGGCCGAACTCGGGAATGACCAGGGTGCGCAGGATCTGCAGGACCTCGGCGCGCTGCTTGCCCAGCCGGTCGGTGTCCAGGGCGGCGGCGCATTGTTTGAAATCAGGGAACGGGAGGTAGGTCTGCATCCCTTTAGTTTGAGGGTGGGGCTGGCTTGGTACCAAGTCGGGCGGGCCAACCCCAGGCTGAGTGCTCACTCGTGGCGGGCTTTCCGCGGAAAAGCCCACCACAAGTGAGCACCCAACGGGGTCTTGCCGCGCTACGCGGGAAGGTTCAGGACCTGGCCGACGAAGACGAGGTCCGGGTCGTCGATCATGTCCGCGTTGGCATCGGCCAGTTGCTGCCAGCCGCCCTTGATCTTGAGGGCGTCTGCGATCTTGCTGAGGGTGTCGCCGCTCTTGATCGTGTACTTCTCACCGCTCAACGGCACGGTGGCGGCATGGCGCGGGGCGGCTTCCGTCTGGGTTTCGGCCGGGACGTACTGTTGGGCTGGCGCGGCGGTTGCGGCGGGCGACGGCGAGCCGCTCAGCCCAAGCTTCGCCGAACATGCTGGCCAGGCACCCCAGCCTTGGCTGGCCTGAACGCGTTCGGCGACGGCGATCTGCTGTTCGCGGGTGGCGTTCTCCGGAGCGCCGGTGCCGCCGTAGGCAGCCCAGGTGGAGGGGGTGAACTGCAGCCCGCCGGAGAACCCGTTGCCGGTGTTGATGCTCCAGTTGCCGCCGCTTTCGCACTGCGCGAGCTGGTCCCAAACGTTGGAAGACGTTGCGGCATTCGCGCTCGTGGCGGTGAAGCTAAGGCCTGCTGCCGCCACGGCGATGACTGCGGCGCCGGCGCGTGCGGAAGTACGGAGAGTGTTGTTGGTCATCTTTGATGCTCCCGAAGGCCACCTCGTGCTCTACCCGTCCCCGGGCGTCGATGCACCACTGTCCTCCTCTGACGAATCGAGGTCATTGCGGTGTCTGCCGTTTGGACAGTCGAGAGGTGGTGGCAGCACCCGGCATTCCAGCTGCAGCCCAAGGCTGCAGCACCGTGCCCGGGGAAGCGGGCACTTTGCCTAGGCTTGTAGCCCATCCAATCGTTGTCAAATTGAAACCGGGATCGGTTGTTTTGACAGGCGGATTCTTGAGGCCCCGTGTAGTAAATTCCCGGCTGGCTGTCAGGTGGCTACGGTTCTGGCCATGTTCCGCGGTGAGCGCGGGCCAGCCCGGGGCGGGCTTGGGTTATGTCGGGCATATGTTCCATCCTGGGCGACGTGTGCCGGATCTCGGCGCACCCGCGCCTGGGCACCACCCGTTAGCGCACCCCGGCGACCTAATCTTTTCGCGGATCCATTCCAGCCCGACATGGTCCGCCACCGCGGAAGTAGCGGCTTGGATCATGGGGCGACCGTTCCCATCCGGTGCGTCTCGCAGCCTCCAGCCCATCGCTCAGCAGCGGAAGTAGTGGTTGCGGACGGGGTGTTGGTGGGGGTCGATGTGGGGTGGGGGGATGAACCAGGGGATGCCTGCTTCGACCCGGATCCGCCACTGTTCTTTGTGGATGACGTGGTGGTGGTGGCTGCAGAGCAGGGTGCCGTTGTCGATGGTGGTGGGTCCGCCGTGTGTCCAGTAGGTGATGTGGTGGGTTTCACACCAAGGGGCGGGGATGGTGCAGCCGGGGAAAGCGCAGCCTTGGTCGCGGGTGGTGATGGCTTTGCGGAGGTGGGGCGGGAAGAGGCGGTTGGCGCGTCCGATGTCCAGGATTTGTCCTTGGCCGCCGAGGACGGCGGGGATGATGTCGGCGTCGCAGGCCAGGGTGCGGAGGGTGGCGGCGGGGACAGGGCCGGTGAAGGTGAAGGTCCCGGTGCTGGCGGCTGTGCGCCCGGTGCCGACGGTCTTGGCCCTGAACGCCTCTAGGAGTTGCTCGTAGTTGATCGTGGCGGTGATTTGGGGGCGGTGGCCGCCGTTGGTGGGGAGTGTGCCGGTGGTGAGGGCGGCTTTGCAGGCGCTGATGAGCCCGTCGAGGAGTTTCTGGGGGCGGGAGCGACGGTCGAGCATCTCGTAGCTGGCGTCCGTGCCGGTGGTACCGGGGCGGGTGGCGCCCGCGGCACCCGCTCCCGCGGCACCCGTGCCCACGGTACCTGTGCCCGCGGCGCCAGGACGGGGGCCGGGTGTAGTGCGGGGGTTGGTGGCGGCATTCATGACTGTGAGGAGGTGTTCGTATTGGGTTTGGGTGGCGAAGATTTCGAGGTGGTTGAGGCCGTGTTTGGGTTTGCGGAGGAAGGCGCCTTGGGTGTGGCGGAGTTCTTCTTCGGTGGGTTCGGCGCCGTCGAGGTCCAAGGCGTCGGCCCAGCGGCGGGCGATGCGGGTGAGGAAGTCGGGGTCGTGGTGTTCGGCGGTGTGGACGAGGTCCTTCTCGAGGGTGGTTCGGGTTTCTACGGTGGTGGTGTGCCGGGTTTTGTCCAGGGTGAGGGTGATGATGGTCGCGGCGCGGGAGCTGATGGTGCCGGTGGCGAGTGCTTCGGCGAGGTGTTCGTGGGCGGGGTCCATCGTTTGGCCGGTGATTCCGGTCCGGGGCAGGAGCGAGGCGGCGAGGGCGAGGCGTCTGCGGGCTTCGCCAGCGCCGATGCGCAGCAGCACGCGCAGGTATTCGGTGCTGCTGCGGAATTCGGCGGCGAGCCCGGCACGGGCGGTTTCCGAGGTGGCCGTCCGGGGGCTGTTGCTCTTCTCCGCGCCGCTGGTGCTGCCGTCGCCGGAAAGTGGGGTGATGTCGCGCCAGCCGGTAGTCCACCCGGCGGGCCTCGTCGCTGGTTTGTCCTGCTGGGTCCTGAGCCGGTCGAGCTGTCCGGCGGCCACGATCTGCAGGTATTCAACGGTCCGGGAGAGTTCCTCGACCCGGGCGGCGAACAGGGCCGAGGCGTCCAGGTCGAGGTTCCGCACGCCGTCGGGTGCGTCCTCCGCGCATGAACGCAGGGAATCAAGCACGGCGTCCAAGCCGAGTGGATCCGAGCCGGCTGCAATCCGAGCAGCGGGCGTCAGAGGGACCGGTACCCGGTCCCTCCACCGCTCCAACTGCGCGACTGCTTCCATAACCCGACTCTGCCATGAGGCACTGACAAAAATAGCGCTCGGCCTGGGTCGCAGCCTCGGAATCCGCCTTGAGCGGCGCAATGGCGCGGACGCCTACAGACGCAATGGCGCGGACGCCTACAGAAAAGGTGATGGATCATGGGGCGGTAGTTTGTGTGGAGCGGTGGGGGAGCCTGCGGGTGACTTCCTCTGCCGGCTGCGGCTTCGAGCGGCGGCCCAAGGGGTTCCGCCCGCCTTCGGCGCGGCGCCAAGGGGTTCCGCCCGCTCTCGCCGGGGCAAACACGCCGCTCCCACGCGAGACCCCCACCCTGAGCGCCAAGCTAGCGACGAGCCTGCTCCCAGGCCTAGCAAGCTCGGCCAGGGGCCCTCGCAGGTAGTCTTGTCGGGTGGAAACTCATGGCGCGAACACAGCACTCCCGGTGGCCGAACTGCACCTGCACATCGAAGGGACGCTCCAGCCGGAGCTGATCTTCGCCCTCGCGGAGCGGAACGGCATCGAGCTCCCGTATGCGGACCTCGACGAGCTTCGTTCGCGCTACGAATTCACCGACCTGCAGTCATTCCTCGACCTCTACTACGCCAATATGGCAGTCCTGCGCACCGAGCAGGACTTCGCTGACATGACCCG
The DNA here is from genome assembly GCF_003614925.1 of Arthrobacter celericrescens. Taxonomy (GTDB): domain Bacteria; phylum Actinomycetota; class Actinomycetes; order Actinomycetales; family Micrococcaceae; genus Arthrobacter; species Arthrobacter celericrescens. Next base: position 32,688 of record NZ_QYLP01000049.1, on the reverse strand, counting down.
CGCCTACCTGGCCCGGGCAGCGGCGGGCGGTGTGCGGCATGTCGAGGTGATGATGGACCCGCAGGCCCACGTTTCCCGGGGTGTTTCGCTTGAGACGTGCGTGAATGGCGTTGCGTCGGCCCTCGCGACGTCGGAGGAGGGGTTCGGCGTCTCGACCCTCCTGATTGCCGCTTTCCTGCGCGATCTGCCTGAAGACGACGCTTTGGACGTCTTTGAGCAGCTCCTGGCGATGAACGCCCCGATCGCAGGCATTGGCCTGGATTCCGCCGAAGTGGGCAACCCGCCGTCGAAATTTGTTCGCCTTTACCAGCGCGCGGCGGAAGCCGGACTGCGCCGGATCGCCCACGCGGGTGAGGAGGGGCCGGCGTCGTACATCACCGACTCGTTGGACCTGCTGGGCGTCGAACGGATTGACCACGGCATCCGCTGCATGGAAGACCCGGCACTGGTGCAGCGCCTTGTGGAGGAGCAGATCCCGCTGACGGTTTGCCCGCTTTCCAATGTGCGGCTGCGTGCTGTGGACACCCTGGCCGACCACCCCCTGCCGGCGATGCTGTCCGCGGGCCTGAACGTCAGCGTGAATTCGGATGACCCCGCGTACTTCGGCGGTTATGTGGACGACAACTTTGGCCAGCTCGCGGCTGTCCACGGCCTGACGGCAGCGGAGCAGTCGGCTCTCGCGGCAAACTCGATCCGTTCGTCGTTCGCCTCCGAGGCGCGCAAGGCGGAACTGCTGGGCGAGGTGCGGGCGTGGGAAGAGGCTGCCGGTTCGGTTTCGAGCTGAAACCACCCCTACCCGAGACTCCGCACTCACTTGGGCGTCTGTCGGCGTAACAGTGGGTCACGACACACGGAGTTAACCGGTTGCGGTACCCGGAATTTACAGAAGCTTGGCAGACTGCAAGCAAATACCCGCCGCTGAAGGAGCCACATGGCCAAGACTGCCGCCGACAACAGCATCGCCCGTCTCAAGACCGTCCTCGACGTACTGGCCGAGGGAACCTGGTCCGAAACCACTTTGAACGCCGGCGAAGTCCTGGCCGAAGCGGCCTCGCGCGTGCCCTTCAACGACCACGAATCCGAGCTCCTGAGCGGCGGCATTCCGCGTGGCCACAAGGCATTGACCACCGCCACCGCCAAGCTGGTCAAGGCGAGCTGGCTGGTCAAGGGCCGCTCCGGCTGGACCATCACCGACGACGGCCTGCGCGCCACGGTCGCCTTCGCCAAGCCGGAGGAATTCGCCGCAGCCCTCGCCTCGGGAACCCCCGTCCCGGAGGGAACCCCGCTGCCGGAGGCTCCCAAGAAGCCGGCCGCCAAGAAGTCCACCGCCCGGAAGTCTGCTGCGAGCAAGACTGCAAGCACGACGGCGGCGGAAGCCCCCGCGAAGAAGGCACCCGCCGCGAAGGAGCCGAAGCTCGAGCAGCCTTCCGCCGTCGCCGTCGCCGGTGACTTCAGCACGATCCTCGGCGCGCCGGAGGACTGGGCTCCCCAGCACGACGAAGTCCAGATGAAGTACAACGCCCGCAAGAAGCTCTGGACCCTCACCGCCGAGCTGCCCGCCGGTTTCTACACCTACAAGATCGCGCTGAACCGCGCGTGGGATGAGAACTACGGCGCGTTCGGCGTCCGTGACGGCGCCAACCACGAACTGCACCACGACGGCGGCAAGGTCACCTTCACGTACAACCACGCCACTCGCGACATCGTCCTGAGCTAGTCCCGCACGGCTAGTCCCAGGCAACTTCCTCCAGGTTTCGCCGCTGCTGGAGCCGGCCATCCGCGCCGAGCTCCAGCACGGTGTCGATGCCGAGCCGTTCCAGGAACGCGAAGTCGTGGCTGACGACCAGAACGGCGCCGTTGTAGGAATCCAGGGCTTCGGCGAGCTGTTCCACGCTGGAGATGTCCAGGTTGTTGGTGGGCTCGTCCAGGACCAGCAGTTGCGCGGGCGGCTCGGCCAGGAGGAGTTTCGCAAGGCTCACCCGGAAGCGTTCGCCGCCGGAGAGTGTCGCCACCGGCCGGTCCGCCGCCGGCCCGCGCAGCAGCAGCCGTGCCAGCCGGTTACGGATGGTTCCCGACGGCGTCGAGGGCGCCACGGACTGCACGTTCGCCAGGGCGCTCGCGCCGTCGTCGAGCCCGTCCAGCCGTTGGGGAAGGTACCCGACGCGATCGGTGAGCAGTACCCCATGCGGACCCGCTGGAGAAGCGCTGCCGACCAGCAGCCGGGCAAGCACGGTCGACTTGCCGGAGCCGTTCGGGCCAACAAGCGCCACGCGCTCCGGACCCTGGATGACGAAGGTGCGGCCGCCGTCGTGGATTTCCGCGATCCGCTTTCCTCGCGGCACCTGCGGGTCCGGCAGCTCGAGCCTGATGTGCTGCTCGTCCCGAACCCTGGCGTCCGCGGCGTCGACGGCGGCCTGCGCCGCAACGATCTTGTCCTCCAGGGTGCCGCGCAGCTTCCCTGCGGAGACTTGGGCATTGCTCGCCCGCTTTCCTGCCAGGATTTTCGGGATGCCGCCGTCTTTCTGGGTTTTCTGCGCCGTCCGTTCCCGGCGGGCCAGCTTGGTTTCGGCCTCCGCGCGCTGCCGTTTCTCGACCTTGAGGGCCTGTTGGGCGGTCTGCGCGGCCTGCGTAGCGGCGGCCTGTTCCTGTTCCCGGTGGGCCTTCCAGTCGCTGTACGGGCCCCCGAAGGTCTCCAGCGCGCCGGCATGCAGCTCGGTGGTGTTGTCCATGCGTTCCAGGAGCTCCTGGTCGTGGCTGACCACCACCAGGGTGCCGGGCCATTCGTCCACCATGGCGGTCAGCTGGCGGCGGGTGGAGCGGTCGAGGTTGTTGGTGGGCTCGTCCAGCAGCGTGATGGGTGTTCGCCGGATCCGCAGGCCGGTCACGGCGATGAGCATCGCCTCGCCGCCGGAGACTTCGGCGACGCGCCGCTGGAGGTCGGCAGAGCTGAAGCCGATTTGCTGCAGGTGTTCGTCCGCCCGCGACTCGATGTCCCAGTCGTCGCCGATGATGTCGAAGTGATCGTGGCTGACGTCGCCGGATTCGATGGCCTTCATGGCTGCGAGGATGTGCTCGATGCCCAGTAAACCGGCGACGGTTGTGTCGCCGCTGAGGGTGAGGTTTTGCGGCAGATAGCCCACCTCGCCACTGCGTTCCAGCCGGCCGCTGCTGGGTTCCAGTTGGCCGGCCATCAACTTCAGCAGGGTGGATTTGCCGGTGCCGTTGCGCCCGACCAGTCCCGTCCGTCCTGGATTGAAGGAGCCGTTGAGACCGGACAGTGCCGGGGTTCCGTCGGGCCAGTGGAAAGTGAGGTTGTGAAGGGAGATGGCTGATTTCATGGTGTGGTCTTTCGTCCGGAGCGCCGCATCTTCGCACTGACCGGGAAAGGACAGGTGGCATCGCGGCGCGGTTCGCGTGATGGCTGAGAATCAGAGGCGCGGTGGTTCCGGTCCCCGGGAAGGTGGCGTCAAGGGAGGACGCGACGGGGATTCAAAAAGGGGAGGGGCGCATGCCCGATGAGCTGAAGGGTTTCCCTGCTTTGGTGTTTGCGGGAACAGGACCCGGCGTTCGGACGCTGCGGGTGCTCAAGAGGGGCGATGGCCACCGGAACTCCGGCGGCTAGATTCTGTCGACCTCAATCTCCATGCCGTCGAGGCTACCACAGGGCGTTGCTGAGGTAGGACGGGTACCTCCGCGGGGCCGGTGTGGCTTCCCGGCCCCGCGGGCAGCTTACTCGTCGCCTTCTACGCGACGGTTCCAGCGGCGTTTGCGGCCGAGCTGGCGGTTGACCGCCCACGGAGAGCGGCGGGCCTTTCCCTGGCCCTTCCACTGATGGGGCCTGCAGAGTGCGCAGCCTTTATGGCGGCGGTGGGGTGAATGTGCCATGACAGCTTCCTTTTCCGGATCAGCTCCCGCCCGGATGGGCGGGATAGCTCAGGAAGCTTGAGAGTCATGAGGGGAGCTTAGCGGGGAGGGATGACAGTGGACAGGTCTGTGGTCTCCCGGGTTCGGGCAGTCAGGGTCAGCACTCCTCGCGTGGACTGACGGTCTGAATGTCCTCTACAAGCCATTTTCGTTCGCCGGGCGCAAAGACTAGTTTCACTTTGTTGGTCTGCCGGATTGGATATGGTCGCGGATAAGAGGTACCGTCCTCCCCAGTCACATATGTCCTGGAAAGGTCATTGCAGACAGTCATTTCGGCCGTACCGAAGGGGTAAGTCCGCCCATCCTCGCTCCGCTCGGAAGCCCGCCCTCGAATGAAGGTCACGTCCCGGGTGCCATGGGGAGTGTCATTGGATTGCATTTGTCGATCCGCGTACCCGGCGAGGTCAGCCGCTACCTGAGTGGTAGCAACGGATTTGATCCGCTCTGGGTCCTTACCGAGGTCGGTGATCAGTATCTGGTCTTCGAGAGCCCAATATTCTTTAACTGTGGCGAAAGCTTGTTCAATGGCAGCGTCCTCCGTGTCTGGGGGTGCGGTTAATGATCCGGCCGGGACACTGCATCCGGACACGCCGACAATTGCGACCAAAACGCCTACCGCAACCGCATTCTGCTTCATTAATTGAATCCCCCAATTCGAATGTTCCGGCAGTTGCCCTGCCACAGAAGCTCACCGCGTCGACTTTGTCCTCATCGCGCGCCTTCCTCCATGCCACGCAGCTTAGCCGTCAGATACTCGCGGGTTCGTGTCTCACCGCATAATTCGAAGGCCGTGCCGAGGCATTCGGCCGCCTTTGCGGAGTCCCCGGCGGCTGCCAAGAGCTCCGCGCGGACGGCGAAGTACGGCTGGAAGCGCGCGCATTCAGCGTGCGCGGCGGCAACCCCGTCCAAACGACTCAAGCCTGCCAACGGCCCATCGAGGCGGCCGATCACGGCGGCCTCGGCCACGAGCGATCCCAGCGTAGGCGCCACCGTGTTCAGCGCGGCATACAAAGTGCCCAAGGCTGTCCAGTCGGTGCGGCCGCTGCGGAATCGCGCAGCATGCACGGCCTGGATGGCCGCCTCCAGCTGGAACCGGCCCGGCCCGCGTGAGCCCGTGACCAGCGCCGACGCCCGCTGGAGGTACTCCTCGGCGCGCCGGATCAGCACCGCATTCCAGCTCCTCGGATCCTGGTCCTCCAAGGGCACGTAGCTCCCGCCAGACGGCCGGGAGAGCAGGAAAGCGGCCAGTGCCGCCAGTGCCCACGCCTCCGGTTCCGTCCCCAGGCTGTCGGCAACGAGCTCGGCCAGGAACAGCCCCTCGGCGAGCGACGGGCGGGAACCCGCGCCGCCGTCGTCGGACACCGCCGGGCCGGAATCCGAAGAGGAAAGAGCCGGAATCGCCAAGCACCCGTACACCGCCTCCAGCACGGGCGGCAACCGCTCCGGCAGGACCTCGGGCCCGGGAAGCTCGAAGGGGATCCGCGCGTCGCGGATGCGCCGTTTCGCCCGGACCAGGCGCTGCGCCATCGTGGCCGGCGGGACGGCGAACGCCGCGGCGATCTGCGCGGCGTCAAACCCCAGGACGGTCTGCAGCATGAGCGGAGCGCGGATGTCCTCCGCGATGGCCGGGTGCGCGCAGACCAGCATGAGCGGCAGCCGCCGGTCGGGAAAGTCTGGCGCGGCGGAGGGCGAAGAGTCAGGCATGGCAGGCTCCGGAAGGGAATCCAGGGGAGTGGTGAGCCGGTGCCGGGCGGACTTCCATTCGTCACGCTGCCGGTTCCGGGCCACGGTCAGCAGCCAGGCCTCGGGCCGCTCCGGCACGCCGTCGGCGGGCCAGTGCCGCAGCGCCTGCTCGAACGCGTCGGCCAAGGCGTCTTCCGCGAGCAGCACGTCTCCGGTGCCGCTTGCGAGGATGGCGAGCAGGCGGCCGTACGACGCGCGGGCGGCCAGTTCCGCGGCCGCCCGCGCCCCGCCGTCGTCGGCTGGAGTCCCGGTCACCGAAGCGGGTCAGGCGTTCGGCACCCAGGCGCCGTCCACGGTGTGCGTGGCGCCGGGGCGGATTTCCACGCTGCCCCACATGGCCGCCGGCGCCTGCCCGGCCCACTGGATGGCGGCGTCGAGGTCCGGTACGTCGATCAGGAAGTAGCCGCCCAGCTGCTCCTTGGTGTCGGCGAAGGGTCCGTCCTGGATCCTCAGTTTGCCGTCGTCGGTGGTGATGGTGGTGCTCGCGTGCGAGGGCTGCAGGACTTCGGCGCCCAGCAGCACCCCGGCCTGCTGGAGGGTGGCGGCGTAGCTGTTCATGGCCGCCTCGCCCTGTGCCAGCATCTCGGGGCCGAGTTCCTCGGGGGTCATTTCCTGGTAGTGCATCAGCAGTGTGTAGCGCATGATTCCTCCTTCATCCGATCGTGGCCCGTATCGGGCTCACTCTCAAGACGAACGGGCGCACCGCCGATCGACACGCGGCAGAAAAAATCAGGAAGCGGCGATGTGCCGTTCGATGATGGCCGCGATCTCGTGGTGCCCGTGCTTGCGGGCGAGTTCCAACGGAGTGACGCCGCGCTCGTCCGTCATGCCGGGCTTGGCGCCGTGTTCGAGCAGCAGGGTGACGATTTCCTGGGCCACGGGGCCGCCGTCGTTGAGGATGATCGCCTCGATGAGCGCGGTCCAGCCGAGCGTGTTGGTCAGGTTCACGTTGATGCGGGTGTTCTCCAGCAGGTACCGGACGATCTCCACGTGGCCCTTTTCGGCCGCGGGGGTCAGGCCGTTGCCGCCGAAGCGGGTGAGGCGCTTGAGATCGCACCCGGCAGCGGCCATGGTCTTCACCAGTTCGAGCTGGTTGTTGATGCAGCCGTGGATGAAGGGGTTGAAGCAGGTCTGGTCCTGGGCGTCGATGTCCACGCCCTCGGCGATGAGCGCGCGGACCACGTCCAGGTGGCCGCCGCGGGCGGCTCGGAGGATCGCCGTTGCTTCTTCGCGGTCGACGGCGTCCTTGTCGGCACCGTCTGCGAGGGCCGCTTTCACGGCGTCCAGTTCGCCCGCTGCCGCGGCTTCGAGGTAGCGCTCGTCGACGGTCAGGGTGGTGGTTTCCATGCGTTCCTCCAGGTGGCGCGGTCCTGGGGTGGCAGGACGATCGTGGCATACGTGTCAGCGGTCCTCGCCGTCGCGCGGGGCAGCCGCGCAAACGGGAGGACCATCTGTTCAAAATGGTATACCAAAAGGGTATTCTGGCGGAATGACACCTTCTGCAGCCTCGCCCGACCTCACTCCCGACGAGCTCGCCCACCTCCGCCGCTGCGTGGAGCTGGCACGCGAAGGGCTCGACGCCGGGGACGAACCGTTCGGATCGCTCCTTGTGGACGCTTCCGGCACGGTCCGCTTCGAGGACCGCAACCGGGTGGCCGGCGGCGATGCCACCCGCCACCCGGAATTCGAGATCGCCCGCTGGGCCGCCGAACACCTCAGCGAAGCCGAGCGCCGCACAAGCGTGGTCTACACCTCCGGCGAGCACTGCCCGATGTGCAGCGCCGCCCACGCCTGGGTGGGGCTCGGCCGGATCGTGTACGCCTGCAGCTCCGAGCAGCTCACCGCCTGGCGCGCTGGATGGGGACTGGCCGCCGGTCCCGTGGCGTCCCTCCCCATCCAGGCTGTTGCCCCCGGCATCCCCGTGGCCGGCCCCGCGCCGGAGCTGGAGGACGAAATCCGGGAGCTGCACCGCGCCCTCACGGAGCGCCGCTCCGGCGCCTGAGCGCCGCCAGGCAGGCTAAGCCCCTACGCCCCCACCTCGAACCGCCCCACGGCGAGGTCATCCAGCACATCCAGGTCCACATCCACGCCGAGCCCGGGCTTGTCCGATACCAGCACCTCCGGAATCCGGAACTCCAGGTTGCCCGGTTCACGTGAGAACTTCACCGGCCCCGAGAGCTCGGTGGACACGATGGCCGGGTGCGCCAGCGCCAGGTGGTATCCCGCGGCGGAGGCGATGCTTGTCTCCAGCATGGAACCGATCTGCACGGAGAACCCGGCCAGTTCCGCCTGCGTCGCCAGGCGGTGGCAGGCCCGGATGCCGCCGCTCTTCTGCAGTTTCAGGTTCACCATGTCCACGCTGCGGGCCTTCACGAAGCGGGCCAGGTCGCCCTGCGTCACCACTGCCTCGTCCGCCATGAGCCGCACGCCCACTTGGGCGCGGATCAGCTCGAAGCCGTCCACGTCGTCAGCACGGATGGGCTGCTCCACCCAGTCGATCCGGAACGGTTCCAGCTCCCGGATCATGGCGATCGCCGTCGCCGGATCGCCCCAGCCCTGGTTCGCGTCCACCCGGATCGCCAGATCGTGCCCGATCGCCGCGCGTACCGCCCGGACGCGTTCGACGTCGAGCCCGTCCTTCCCGCCCAGCTTCATCTTCAGGTGCCGGAAACCTTCCTCCCGGGCCTGGACCGCCTGTTCGGCGAGGACCTCGGGGGCGAGGATGCTCATGACCCGCGCGATCGTCGGGTTCTCCGGCTTCCGCCCGCCCAGCAGGCTGTAAACCGGCCGCCCGGACGCCTTGCCCGCCAGGTCCCAGCACGCGATGTCCACGGCCGCCTTCGCCGAACCGTTGTTCTTCATCGCGGCGTCCATGCGCTGGTGGACCGCCGTGATGTCGAAGGGATCGAGCCCGACGACGGCGGGCAGCAGCTCGGAGCGCAGCGCCTCGACTGCTCCTCCCGGAGTTTCCCCGGTGACGTGCGCGTCCGGGACGCTTTCGCCGTAGCCCACCAGGCCGTCGTCGGTCTCCAGCGCGAGCACGATGCTCGGCATGGTGCTGTACGTGTCATAGGCCACCACGAAGGGTTCCTTGAGCGGAACGTCGATGCGGGTGATGGTCGCTTTGGTGATCTTCATTCGGTGCCTTTCATGTAGCCGGCTTTCACATCACGGAGTTGAGGAATGCGACGGTGCGCGGGTTCTGGGGGTTGTCGAGCACCTCGGCGGGGGAGCCGGCCTCGACCACCACGCCGCCGTCCATGAACACCACGGTGTCCGCCACGCTGCGGGCAAAGCCGATTTCGTGGGTTACCACGATCATGGTCATGCCGTCCGCGGCGAGTTGGCGCATCACGTCCAGCACGTCGCCCACGAGTTCCGGGTCCAGCGCCGAGGTGGGTTCGTCGAAGAGCAGGAGTTCGGGGTCCATGGCCAGGGCCCGGGCGATCGCCACACGTTGCTGCTGGCCGCCGGAGAGCTGCGCTGGGTAGTGGCCGGCCACATGGGACAGGCCGACGCGCTCCAGCAGTTCGTAGGCACGGGCCTTGGCGGCGGCGCGCTCCACCTTCTTCACGCCCACCGGTGCCGCCATGATGTTCTCCAAGGCGGTCATGTGCGGGAAGAGGTTGAAGCGCTGGAACACCATACCGATGCCGCGGCGCTGCCGGGACACTTCGCGCGGGTTCATCTCGAAGATCTTGCCGTGCCGGCGGGCGTAGCCCACCAGGTCGCCGCCTACCTCGATCCGGCCGCCGTCGATCCGTTCCAGGTGGTTGATGCAGCGCAGGAACGTCGATTTGCCGGAGCCGGACGGACCGAGCAGGCACATCACCTCGCCGGGCTTGACGGTGAGCGAAACGCCTTTGAGGACCTCCACGTGGCCGTAGCTCTTGCGGACGTTGCGGGCCCGCACCAGGGTTTCCGTCATCGCTTTCTCCTTTGAATGATGCGGCTTTGAATGATGCGCTCAAGCAGGCTGGGCGCCTGCGCGGCGGTGCCGCGGCCGTAGTGGCGCTCCAGGTAGTACTGCGGCACGGACAGCACCGAGGTGAGGAAGAGGTACCAGGCGCTGACCACCAGCAACAGTTCCACCTGGCGCAGGTTCTGCGAGGAAATCTGCGTGGCCACCGTGTACAGCTCCAGGACCGCGATCACGGACAGCAGCGAGGTCTGCTTGAGCATGGAGATCGTCTCGTTGCCCATGGGTGGGATGATGACGCGCATCGCCTGCGGCAGCACCACCTTGAACAGCGTGTACGACGGCGACATCCCCAGTGACGCCGCCGCCTCATGCTGGCCGGGGTCCACCGAGAGCATGCCGCTGCGGATGATCTCCGCCGAATACGCGGCCTGGTTCAGGGTCAGCGCCAGCAGGCCGGCCACGAAGGCTGGCACCAGGGTGTTGGTGTCCACGGAGAAGACGGTGAAGTCCGTGAACGGCACGCCGAGGCTGATCTGCGAATACAGCAGGCCCAGATAGCCCCAAAAGACGATCTGGATCAGCAGCGGCGTCCCGCGGAACACCCACACGTACAGCCAGGCGAAGGCGTTCATCACCGGGTTCTTGGACAGCCGCATTACAGCCAGCAGCACGCCCAGCACGGTGGAGATGAGCATGGCCACCACGGTGACCAGCAGGCTCAGCCCCACGCCGTTGATGATCTTCGGGTTGAACAGGTACGTGGCGATCGTGGAGTGCTCGATGTTCGGGTTCGTCCACAGCGAGGCGACAAGCCCCGCCAGGGCGAGCACCAGCAAGGCGGCCACCACCCAGCGCCAGGGGTGGCGCAAAGGGATCGCGACGACGTCGTCGTCCCCGCTCACCTCGCTGCCCACAGCACCCGGTGCCGTGTCCGGAAAAGTGGGTGCGGGGCTGCTCACTTGACGTCCTTGCCGCGGTTCATGCCGGCTGTCTTCACCGAGTAGTCGGAGAGCTCGTACTTCTTCAGGATCTCCTCATACGTACCGTCCTTGACGATCGCCTCCATGGCCAGCAGCAGCGCCTTGCTCAGCCCGGCGTCCTTCTTCAGCACGCCGATGCCCGTGTACACCGGGTTGTAGCCGGCCGGGTTGGCGGGGTCGCGCACGATGTCGAAGATCTTCCCGCCGCCGGCGGTCTTTGCGGCGTAGGCTGCCGGGGCGGAATCGACGACGTCGGCGCTCGCCTTTCCGGCGCGGACCGCCGTCTGCACGTCGGTCTCCAGGGGGAGTTCGGTGACGTTAATCGGCTCCGAGCCCTTGTCCTTGCATTTCTGTTCGTAGCTGCGCAGGATGTCGCCCTGCACCGTGGCTTTCTGGACGGCGACGGTCTTGCCGCACAGGTCAAGCGCCGTGGTGATGTTCTCCGGGTTGCCCTCGCGGACCAGGATGGAGAAGCCGGCGTGCAGGTAGTCCACGAAGTCCAGGGTCTTCTGGCGCTCCGGGGTGTCGTTCATGCCGGACATGATGATGTCGTTCTTGCCGGACTGCAGGGACGGGATGATGCTGTCGAAGGCCTGCTTCTGCAGTTCCAGCTTCACGCCGAGCTTGGCACCGAGGGCGGCTGCGAGGTCAACGTCCAGGCCGGTGAGGTTCTGGTTTTCGTCGAACATTTCCAGCGGCGGGTAGGGGATGTCCGAGGCCACCTTGATGACGCCGGCCTGCTTGAAGCGCGACGGGAGTGCAGCCGCGGCGGCGGGATCGGCGTCGGCGGCAGAGACCTGCTTGGCCGTTTCGGCAGGGGTGGCGGCGCCGCCGCAGGCGCTCAGGCCGAGCACCAGCGGGAGGGCGGCGGCGGAGAGCAGGTGGCGCAGCGAGGGCTTCTTTGTGGAGGCGTTCATGGGGGACTCCTGGAGGTTGTTGGGGGTGGCCGGGCGTCGGGTGAGTGGGCTAGCGGGTGAGCCGGTACCAGCCGGTGCGGGTGACGCCGTCGGCCTGGTAACCGGCGGCGAAGGCGCTTTCGAAGGACTCGCGCATGGTGCTGCGCCACAGTGCGGCCTGCTCCGGGTTGGCGGCACGCAGGGCCACTATGTCCCGGGGTGCGCGGCACCAGAGGGTGCCGCCAGTGTCGAGAAGCTGCGCCCCACCGCCGGCTGACTCGAGAAGCTGGGGCTCGCCGTCGGGCCCGTACTTCAGGACGTTGGTGCCTTCAACAGCCGGGAGTTCGACGTCGCGGGGCGTCCCTTCGCCGCAGGCGATGCTCACCTCGGACGAAAGCGGCCAGACGGCCACGAGGCGGTCGCTTTCGTCGTTGGCGTTGATCTCGTCGTCCATCAGGCCGTAGAAGTTCCGCTCGTACTGGCGGACGTGGGCGCCGAGCTTGCTGAGGTTGAAGCGGGCGTTGCGGCTGACGAGGGGATCGAAGGTCCAGGTCATGGTGTCGATGCCGCGGTCCAAGGACCAGGCGCGCTGGTGCTGCTTGAGGGCGAAGCCGACGCCTTTGTCCGCGATGCCCGGGGCTACGCCCGCGATGAACGAGTAGGTGGCCGCGTCGCCCGGGGTGACGATCGCGACGGCGGCCCCGCAGAGGGTGCCGTCCGGCAGGTAGGCGGCGGAGATGTTGCAGCCGGCATGCGAGATGGCGCGCAGGATGTCGAAGGGGACGGGGGCGCCGTGCGGGGACGTGCCCCAGATGCTGACGAGCAGGCCTTCGATGTCCCGGAGCTTTTCGCGGTCCGTCTCTTCGGCGACCGTGACACCGGCCCGGTCGGCGGCCGCGGTGGCCGCTTCCCTGGCCTGGCGTGCTGCGGGGTGTGCTTCAACAGTGAGTGACATTCCTCAACTATGGCGAGGCGCCCGCGCCGCTGGCTTTAGCGTGTGGCACCAAGCTTGATCGGTGAGCTTGTTGTTTCCCACAATGGCGGCTAGTTTGCTGGGCATGGCTTCCATCCCGTCCGCTTCACACCAGATCCCGCTGCAGGAACTCCTCAAGGTGCTGGAAGGCTCGGGCCTGGGCATCCGCACGCATGGCCCCGCGCCGGAACTCGCGCTGCTGAGCCCGAGCCTCTACGACCCCACGGCCGAACTCGAGTCCCTTCCGGGCGGCATCCTGCTGGGCATCGGACTGCACCCGGCAGATCCGCGGACTGCCACCGTCGTGCAGGAAGCGGCTGCGGCTGGATTCGCGGCGCTCGTGGTCAAGGTAGTCTCCCAAGACAGCATTGACGAACTGGCCGCCGCCGCGGACCGGGCCGGCATCGCGCTGCTCGTGGTCGAGGACGGGGTGTCGTGGCGGCAGCTGGACGGGCTGCTCGAATCCGCCGTGGGGACGCTCGCAGAGGCCAACAGCTCGCTGGTGCCGCTCGGCGTCGGGGACTTGTTCGCGCTGGCCAATGCGATCGCCGCGATGGTGGGCGGGGCCACCACCATCGAGAACCTGCAGGAACAGATCCTGGCCTACTCCACCCTGCCGGGCCAGCCCATCGACGAGGACCGCCGCAGCGGCATCCTCGGCCGGCAGGTGCCCTACCTTCCGGAGAACGCCGGTCAGTACGCCGCAGTGTTCCGGTCCGAAGGCGCCGTGCACGTCAAGGGTGTGGGCGAGGCCGCCATGGACCGGCTGGCCATCGCCGTGCGAGCCGGGACACAGCCGCTCGGGTCGATCTGGGTGGTGGACGCGGACGGCGCCTTCGACGCCGAGGCCAGGCGCGCCCTGGAGAGCGCTGCCGACATCGCCGCGCTGCACATGCTCCGTGCCCGCAGCAGCTACGACCTCGCCCGCCAGCAACGTGCCGAACTGCTGCGCCGGCTCCTGGAAAGCGACAGCGACTCGCAGCTCGTGGCGGAACAGCTGGCGCTCGGACGCAAGGGCCCGTTCGCCGTCGTCGCCTTCCAAACGGAGGTGGTGCCGGGTTCGGAGGAGATCGCGCTGGCACGGGTGCTGGATCTGGTGAGCACCCAGTGTGAGTCGTACCGGCAGGGAACCCAGTGCGTGATGATCGGCACCTCCATCTACGCCCTGTTCACCGAGGCCCGGCTGGCTGCGCTGCCGCAGATCGGGGCCCTGGGCCGGCGGCTGATAGAACGGGCCGCGGCGTCGCTGCGGCTGGAGCTGCGGGTCGCGCTGGGGACGCCGGTTGCCGCGGTGAACGAGATCAGCCGTTCAAAGTACGACGCCGACCTGGTCCTTTTGATGCTGGCCGACGGCGGTGGTGGGGCCGGGTCTGCCGGGGCGGGTGCTGCTGGGGCGGGCGCTGCCGGGGCGGCGTACGCCAGCGCGGAGGAGATGCGCAGCCGGCTCACGCTGCTGGAGGTGGCGGCGCTGTTCCGCAGCAAGCCGCGGTTGATGTCCCCGGTAGCGGCGGCGATGCTGGAGCACGACGCCCGCTCCGGCACCGACTATGCGAAGACCCTGCGGACATACCTGGCCTGCTCCTGCGACTCGGCCAAGACAGCGCACGCCCTGTCCCTGCACCAGAACACCCTGCGATACCGGCTGCGGCGCATGGAGGAAATCTTCGGCATCGACCCCGCCCAAGCGGACGACATGCTCGTCCTGTGGCTGAGCCTGGCCGTGCAGGAGCTGGGTGGGGCCGGGCCTGCACACATTCTGCTGGATCACCCCGCTGGTTGAACCCTCCGGGCCCCGGTGCGGCGCGGGTGGGCTCGGTGGTGTTACGGGGTGATCCAGCAGAATCGACTCTGGCGTGCCGAACCGCACTCGTTGCGCGTGGTCGCTCTTCGGCAAAGACGGAAACGATTCGTGACCAGCCACAACGTTCGGATATCGATTGGATTTATGGCTTCTTCCAGCCCGATAACCGGCCCACAATTGAGGCATCTATTCGCTGGTCTCACGTGCTTAAGGAGACTGCCGTGCGTCACCCAATCCGTTCCGCAGCAACGTTGTCCCTCTTGCTTTTCCTTGGGGCTTGCGTCCAACCGGCGCCCGGGTCCAGCCCGTCGGGGGCTGACGGTGCCACGCCGGGAGGATCGGCATCTGATACTCCCACCACAGCGCCGTCGTCAGGCACGCCTGGGAGCTCGGCGGAGGCCTGGGCCGCTTACAAGACCAAGGACGGCACGCTCACCTTCGACTACCCCGCGCGCTGGACGATCACGGATCCGGCAGGGCAAGCCGCAGCGGGTGGTGTCTTCCTCAGCGTGTCGAACGAGGCAGGCAAGCAGTTGGCAACGCTGCGGACCAACATGGTTGCGGGCTCCGAGTGCACCACCAAGTCGCCGTACTCGCTGCTTGATTCGGAACCGCTTCCGGCGCTGGCACAGAAGGGATCCACGCCCCGCTTCGTTTTCGAAGGCCGGCAAGGCACGGACCCGGCGACGCCTGGTCCCTTTGCCTACGGGATCACCTCGTCTCCCGCTCCAAGCGGCCCCGATGCCTGCCCCATCTTCCACTTCTTCGGTTGGCCACCCAGCGGCGCCGCTTTTGGCGGGGCGTACAACCCGATGGAAGCGGTAGAGGGTGCGACACCGGGGCCGGACACGCCCGAGGCCTACATGGATACGCAGGAGTACAAGGACATCAAGAGGATGATCACGTCCCTGCGGCCAAATTCCTGAGCGGAGCGACGGGCTCCGAAAACGCTACGAGGACTGCATGACCGACAGGTGCCCGGCCTTGGCCGCCACCAGGCACTTGGCCAGGTAGAACGGCTTGCCCGCTCGGCGCACGTACTGGGTGAGCACCAGCACCGGGTCGGAGGGGCGCAGGTCCAGGAGCTTGGCGCGGCTCGGGCCCGCGGTGCTGAGGCTGATCTGGCATTCGCCCGGGCCCAGCGTCATACCGGGTCGCTCGGCGAGGATTTCAAGGAGGGTCTTGGGAGCCAGGCTGGTGCGCCCGGCGGGGTCGGCCGCGGCGGCCAGCCAGTCGCCGTCGTCGGCTGTTTTGCCGGAACCGGACGCAGAACCGGGCTCCCGGCCGGTGCCCGCCGGCACGTTTTCCTGCAGGTGCCCGATCGCCTCGCCGTTGCGGATGAGCACGCTTTCCCAGAGCCAGCAGTCCTCGTTGGGCTCGACGCCGATGCCCGGGGCGACGAACTCGGAGGCCGGCTGGAAATCGGCCAGGGTGCGTTTGACCTGGACGTCCATTTCGGAGCCGCCGAGGAGCTGGTCGAAGGGGCGGATCTTTTCGATGCCGATGCGGGGGAGCGAGTCCGCCACGAAGCGTCCGACGCCGCGGCGCGCCCGGGTGAGGCCGTCCTCCTCGAGCAGCATGAGGGCTTCGCGGATGACCGTGCGGCTGACGTCCATCATGACGCCGAGTTCGGTTTCCGTGGGTAGCAGCGAACCGGGCGGGAGCAGCTTGGTGCGGATGGCCTCGGCGATGCGGGAGTACGCGGCAACGCGCAAGGGCTGGCCCTGTTGGGCGCCGAGGGGTCGGGACAGGAATTGGACGGCGGTGTCGCTCACGGGGCCTCGCTTGGGTGGGGTATCGCCACTGTATCGGGGTTGTATAACAAATCAAATCCGGCGCGTGGAGCCGGCAATGAAGGCCGTCCCGTACCTGCAAAATGGCGTCTTCGATTGGCCTGCCGCGGCATATTGACTCCGTCTTGGGGCAGGCCTACCCTCTGCCTTAACGGGCGTGGTTGGCCCGTTTCTTCAGTGTTTTCGGCGCTGCGTCTGGGGGCGCTCCGCTGGGCGATAGAGCCAGCGAGGAGGGTCCCATGTCTTGGGAAATGTCCGGAAAATATGTCCAAAGTTGCAGTTGTTCGCTGATTTGCCCGTGCCCGGTCGACGGCGAGCCCACCGGCCCGGACAGGGAATGCCGGGGCGTTGCCGTGTTCCATATTGAGGGCGGCAAACTCGACGACACCGATCTCTCGGGAGTCGATTTCGCTTTCGCCAACTGGTTCCCCACGAACCTCACGGCCGGCGGCTGGAAGGTCGGGGTGGTCGTTGATCAAGGGGCCGCCGATGGCCAGGCAGCTGCCCTGGAGCGGATCCTGCACGGCGACGAGGGAGGCCCGTTTGCGGACTTCGCCGCGCTGTACGGGGAGTGGCTGGGTGTGCAGCGTGCAAGTATCAGTTTCTCTGACAGCGCCACACCGTCCGCTTCGGTGGAAGGGAGCGTGAGTTACACCTTCGAGCCGCTGCCCGGACCCGACGGCGGCGTCACAACGGTCAAGAACGCGATGTATGGCTTCGCCCCCGAGTTCATGATCGGACGGGCGCCGACCAAGTCGACCCTGTTCGGCCTCGATTTCGACGGCGTCTACGGCGAGAGCGCCGAGTTCAGCTTCGCCAGCGAGATGCCTGAAGGTGCCGCCAGGGGCCGGGCATGACGGCCGGCCGCCGGTGAACAGGAAAGGAGTTCGGGGAACCGGGGCGCGCATGGCGGGCGCCCCGGTTTTCCGGGTCGATCCCCGCTCGGTTGATCCACGCGTGGCGGTCCTCGTCGCGTTCCTGCTCGCGCTCGCCGGTGCGAGCTGGATTTTCTCGGCCGTGCAGATGAACGGCATGGACATGGGGCGTTGGACGGACCCCGGTCCGCTGGGGTTCTTCCTCACCACGTGGGTGGTGATGCTGGCCGCGATGATGTTTCCATCGGTGGCGCCGATGGTCGTTGCCTATGACAAGATCCAGCGCCACCGCCGCGGCTCCGGACGCTACGCCCCGCGGGGTTCCACTGCTGTGTTCGTGGCCGGGTACCTCCTTGCGTGGACGGCCTTCGGTCTGGCTGCCTACGCGCTTTACGCCTTGGTTGCGGCAATCATTCCCGGTGCGCTCACGTCCGGACCCGGTGGCCGCTACGTGGCGGCGGTGGTGATCCTCGCGGCGGCTGCCTATCAGTTCACGCCGGCGAAGAACGTCGCCCTGATGAAATGCCGGACCCCCATGGACTTCATCCTGCGCCGGGTGCGGTACGGGTACGTCGGCGCGCTGCGCCTGGGAGTCGAACACGGCACGTGGTGCGTCAGCTGCTGCTGGGCGCTGATGATTGCCCTGTTCGCGCTCGGCGTCATGAGCCTTGGCTGGATGGCAGTGGTGGGTGCGTTCATCGCCCTCGAGAAGATGTTTCCGTGGCAACGCTTCGCCAACCGCGCCGTCGCCGTCGCCCTGGTCGTGATCGCGCTTGGTGTTGCCCTCGTGCCGGGAATGACCTCCTGACCACAGGGCTCCTAGCCGTACCGGGCTCCCTCGGCGTACCGGGCGCTTACCCGTACAGCAGCGAGCCCGGCGTCGTGAGCTTTTCGCCGGTCTCCAGCCAGGTCTTCAGGCCGGACAGGATCATGGGCCACCCGCCGTAAAGCTGGTCGTTGGCGCCTTCGCGCAGATCGCTGTGGGTGACAGTGAGGTGGCAGGAATCGCCCACCTGCTCGATCTCCCACGTGATCTTCGAGGTGCCCTCGGCCTTGACGTCCTCGTCCCAGAGCGCGCGCATGCTCTGGACCAGGCGCCGCGGGGGATCGACTTCCAGGTTCTCGCCTTCGCCCAGCACCATGCCGTTGGCCCTGGGGTTGTGCATTTCGTAGTGACCGCCCGGCGTCCAGTCCGCGGTGTGGGTGTTGCCGAACTGGTACTTGCTGCGGATGTCGCTGGTGGTGATGGCCTCCCAGAGGAGTTCCGGGGTGGTCTTGATGTAGATCTCGAAGATCTTTTCCATGGGACTTTCCAATCTGGATTTGAGGTCGCTGAGGGCAGCGGCCCATGGTTCTGCATATTTGCTGACCCAGCGGTCGTGGACCAGGCGGATGGGGACCGGATTGAGGAAATGCAGCTTTTCGCGGCCACGACGGCGGCTGGCCACCAGTCCGGCTTCCTCAAGGATCTTCAGGTGCTTCATGATCCCGAAGCGGGTCATGCTGAAGCGCGCTTCGAGGGCACCAAGGCTCTGGCCGTCCTCGCGGAAAAGCTCGTCGAGCAGTTCCCTGCGGGTGGGGTCGGAGAGTGCCTTGAAGACGGCGTCCATGTGCCCAGAATAGGTGACCATTTGGTCACATGTCAATGGGTTCCGGGAGGGTCCGCACGGCGATCCTTGAGGCGCATCAGGGCCGGTGCGAGGATGAACGGGTGGAACCCTTTTTCGACTTTGTAGGAAACTACTCGTGGCTCATTTTTCCCATCGGCGGTATGGCCGGCGGGTGGGCGCGCCAGTGGTCCAGGGCAAGTGAACGGCGGCATCGCCGCAAGGTTGAGCTCTACAAGTTGAAGAACCAGACCGTCGCGGTAGAGCAGGCCAATCGGGCCGAGGTGGCCGCTCTGATCGCGGCGCACGATTCGGTGAACCACAAATGGCTGGACTACGAACTGGACGTCGGCAAGATCATCGACTTCCCGCTCATGACGGATGTCCGCGAGCCCCTCACGGTCGCATTCCTTCGGGCCAAGAAGGATGCCGACGCATTGCGGCCGGCCGACCCGGCGGACATCACGACGGCGGCCCGGCTGGCTGAGTACCGCGCCGCAGTGCACGGGTTCGAGCTGGCGTTCGACGTCGCCGAGCGCGAAGCCCGGCGCATCAAGGATGGCAACTTCACGGGCCCCGAACGGCAGCGCTTGGCGACGGCCCGGAAGCTCCTCCGGATCGCCGAAGACAGTGCCGCTACACCGGCTGAAAGGCAGACGGCCTACAGGCGCGCCCGCAAGGAACTGGACGGTTTGATCGTCCTGCCGGAAGCGGCGGTCGCGGCTGTGGAGAAAAAGATCGCCGGAATGCTCGACGCCCGGAACGATCGGGCCTGACTTGCCGCATGAAGTACATTCGGGGGATGGACAATTTGCTCATCCGCCACAACACCGAGCGGGAACGCTTCGAACTGCTGGAGGCCGACCGCGTGATCGGCAAGGCCGCGTACAAGGATTACGACGGCGGCGCTGACGCCGGCTCGGGTTCGGAGGCCGCCGCAGCAACGCAGCGGATTTTCTACCACACGGTCATCAACGAGGAGTACGGCGGGCAAGGCCTGGCGGGGAAGCTTGCCACCGAAGCGCTGGACCAGACGGTCGCCGCGGGCCTGCGGATCGTTCCGGTGTGCCCGTTCATCAAGAAGTTCCTCCTCAAGCACACCGAGTACGAGGCCCACGTGACCAGGCCGACGCCGGCCCACCTCGCCTTCCTCGAGGACGCGCTCGCGCAGCGAGTCAAGGCCTAGGGTTCAGCGGCGACGCAACGGCCAAAAGCACGTCAGGGCTCCCGGATTTCCGGGAGCCCTGCCGTGTTTCCCCGGGCTTCAGCGGGGGAGCCAGTGTCGCGAGCGGACAGTTAAGGCCGGACGCTGTTGCGGCCCCTGGTGAGGATCAGGGACAGCACCACCATGCCCACGCCCAGCAGCAGGTGCAGGATGTTGTCGAAGCTGTTCAGCGGCACGAAGTTACCGGCAGAATCCTGCGGGACCACCAGGCCGTAGACGAACAGAACAAGGTAGATGATTCCGCCATAGAGGAGGAACGCCTTGGAACCGCTGGCGCTGCGAGCGAGGAACAGGCCGGCCGCGCCGAAGAACAGGTGCACGATGTTGTGCAGGGCCGATACCTGGAACAGGCCCAGCAGCATTGCTTCGGAGTGGTGTCCGGCGAAGCCCAGTTCACCGATGTCCGTGGTGATGCCAGGAACAAAACCAAGCACACCGACCAGCAGGAACACGGCGCCTACGGCCAGGGATGCCTTCTGGACAATGGTGCGGCCTGCTGTGCGGGTAAGCGGGTGAGTAGCCATGATGAGTTCTCCTGAATGCGATGGTTCCTTGGATCAGCGGCTCGGGGGTTCCGCTGTCCCGAGGGGTTACGCCTGTTATTCGGCGCGCATCGCAAGCCGGATGGGTGGTTCAGGAAAAGAATTTAGGAGTCCAGTTCTAGGAATCCAGCCGGGCGGCGGCGACCGTGGGCAAGGTGGGCGACGACGATCCGCCGGCGGGTTCCACGGTGATCCCCAGCGTGGAGGCGGGCCCGATCCCGCTCACCACGGCCGGCTTGGTCAGCGCTTCGGCGTCCATGAGTCCTTGCGAGACGGGCGCCGAGCCGTTCTTGGGGATCAGCCACATCTGGTAGACCTTGCCCGCGGGCGGAGGAGGCACGTCCTTCATCCGCACCACCACGGCATCCTTCGACGCCGAAATCGACAACATAACGGTGCCGCCGCCGGTCACGCTTGCCGTGGCTTCGCGGACGTCCTGTGCCTGCAGCACCTGCTTGACCGGGTCGTTCTGGCTGGCCACATAGCTGCCGATACCCACCCCGCCCAGGGCCAAGGCAGCCGCGGCGGCGGCGCCGATCAGCCACCTGCGGGTGGCGGAAGGCCGGCGTCGTTCTTCTCGCTTGTGGCGCGCGGCGGCCAGTTCATCGCCCGACGCCGGTCCGGCAGCTTCCGCCGCCGGTTGCGAAGGCGCTGCTTCCGCCAGCTGTGCAGGGGCTTGCGCAGGCAGCTGTGCCGGTAGTTGCGACAGGGTGCGCTCCAGCAGCCCGGCGGGCGGCTCTTCCTCCGCCGTGAACGCCAGGGCCAGGGTTTCGCGGGCCTGGCGGACCCGTTCGTTGAAGGCGTCGCGCTCGGCCTGCGGGGCGGTGGAGATGTAGGCGTCGATGGCGGCGCGTTCGTCGTCGCTGACGGCGTCCAGCGCGTAGATCTCTGCCAGCTCGACGGCCCGGCCGGCCTTCAGGTCCGTGGCAATATCCGCGGCGAAACCGCGAGGGCGCGTGCCGCCGTCGTTCGTGTCCATGCTGTTCATCTCAACTCACCTCCAAACAGCTCTTCAGGCGGATCAGTCCGTCGCGGATCCGGGATTTGATGGTCGGCAACGTGGAATTCAACCGCTCGGCGACTTCCCGGTAGCTCAGGCCGCCGTAGTACGCCAGCCGGACCGATTCCTGTTGAGTTTCGGTCAGGGTCTTCAGGCAGCGCACCACGGCTTCGGCTTCAAGCAGGCCGTCCACTTCGTCGGACACGGAGTCGTGCTCGATCTCCTGGCTGTCGGCGCCGTACCTGGCTTCGCGGTCCGTGGCTGCTTGGGCCGAGCGGACCTTGTCCACGGCCCGGCGGTGCGCGATGGTCATCAGCCAGGCCAGCGGACTCCCTGCCGCGATGTTGAAGCTTCCGGCGTTCTGCCAGACCTGCAGGAAGACTTCCTGGGTGGCGTCCTCGCTGAGCTCCAGGTCCACCAGGACCCGCCGCGCCATGCCGAACACCCGGCGCGAGGTCAGCCGGTAGAACTCCGCGAAGGCGGCCCGGTCGCCGTCGGCGATCTGTCCGAGGAGCCCGGCCAGCTGTGCGTTCAGATCCAGCCCGGTGGTCGCCGCGACAGACGCAGGCCCGTCCGCCGTTTCGGGAACATGGGGAGTGTCCATCACGGTCCAGCATAGGCCGCGCAGCTGCAGCGTTGTCACCGGTCCCGCCTCCCTGTTCCGCCTGTTGACACAAGGCATTCGGCGCCGCGGGGGTTTTGGACGGGTCTTGTCCAGTCCCTGCGTGCGTCCCGGAACACGGCGTCGGGGCAGGATTTCCGCAGGATTGGCCCAACTTGTCCCGTGGCGGGGAATGGCTGCGTATCTTCGTTTCGGGGGATGCACAGCGGACCGAGAATGCGGCGCGGGAGTCTCTCGAAAATCGCAAGCGACACCGTCGTCGAAAGGTCTGAGAATGTCCCAGCCAAACTACAGCCAGTCGTACCAGTACCCGAATTACGCGAACGTGCAGCAGAACAATTCACTGGAGCACTTTCAGGGAACCAAGTTCAAGGAAAAGTCGATCATCTTTGGGGTGATCGGATTCTTCTTCCTGGGAATTGTCTTCGGCCCCTTGGCCATTTCCAATGCACGGAAGGCCGAGGCCCTGCATCACTCGGCAACGCTGGGCAAGGTCCTTGGCTGGGTGGACACCATCTGTTCGGCACTGGGAATCGTGCTGGTCCTGTTCATCATNATCGTGCTGGTCCTGTTCATCATGATCTCGGCGGCGTCGAGCGCGGGGCGTTAGGCGCAGGCGGATCCTGGGGGAGGGTCGCCGTCGTGCGCCGGCTTCCGGCGCACGACGGCGGCTGAATGTTGGCGGAACGAAGGCGGGGTGCGTTCCGCGAGGACTACGATGGGTCATGGCTCGTTTCGGTATGAAGATGGCGTGCACGTTCCTGGCTCTTCTTGGCTTGTTGACGGCCGGGATGGCCCCTTCGACGGCGGCACCGCCGCCCCGGAGCGCAGAACCGGTGGGCAACGACGTCTCCTGGCCGCAGTGCGGCAAGACCCTCCCCACGGGACAGGCCTTCGCGATCGTGGGAGTGACCGGCGGCCTGGCCAACAACACCAATCCCTGCCTGGCCCAGCAACTGGCATGGGCCGCGGGCTCCACCGGCGGAACGGCGCAAGCAAAGGTGGCCCTGTATGTGAACACGGCCAACCCGGGGCATGCGGGCACGTGGTGGCCCACCTCGAACGGCTACGCCGGCCGGCAGATCACCAATCCCTACGGGACCTGCGGCGGCGCCGTGGACGCCTCCTGCTCCTACATGTACGGCTATGCGAAGGCCTACGACGATGCCACCATCCGCGGCGTCAGCAACCCCGGGAGCTATTTCTGGTGGCTGGATGTGGAAACCGGCAATAGCTGGCAGGCCAACACGGCACTGAACAGGGCCGACCTCGAAGGCATGGTCGCCTACTTCAAGAGCATCACCTCCGGCGTTGCCGGTGCCGGCGTGGGGATCTATTCGACCGGCTACCAGTGGGGGACCATCGCCGGGACCGTGCCATCCAGCAGTTCCCTTACCGGGCTGCCGAGCTGGCTCGCCGGCGCCAAGACCCTGCGCGGAGCAAAATCGAACTGTTCCTTGCCCGGCCTGACAACCGGAAGCCGGATGTCGGTGACCCAGTATGTGTCCGGGGGTCTCGACTACGACTACTCCTGCCCCTGAAACTCCGGTGCTTCCCCGCGCTTGGAAGGCGTTGGCAATTGGCCGCAACTCGGAAACCTTTCTTCATGCACGAGGGCTCCTGATATTGGCAGAATTGCGCTGAGTGTGGTGGCAGGGTGCGGGTGTTAGTTAGAGCATGATGAGCTTCGAAAGGCACGTGAGTACATGACTGCATGGCTGGTTCGGGCAGGAAGCACGGGGGAGCGGGAACAATGGGCTCTTAGTAATGCGGTCACCGGCGCCGGGTACGGCGACGTGGACTCGCTTCAAGATTCAGACACCAGGGAAAAGGTCTTCTCGAAAGTTGAAGCCGGAATTCCCGGCCAGAAGCTTGGAGCCGTCAGGAACTTTGCCGCCCAGCTTTGGGCTCTTCGGGGGCGCATGGAGCTCGGAGACCTCGTGGTCATGCCGCTGAAGCGCTCGGCAGCAGTCGCCATTGGAATCATCGAAGGACCCTACGAGTACGACTCCAACGAACCGGATCCAGAACGCCGCCACATCCGCCGCGTCCGATGGGATGCGCCCGATATTGCCCGTTCCCGAATAAATCAGGATCTGCTCTACTCCCTCGGAGCCTTTTCGACGGTCTGTCGTATCGAACGGAATGACGCCGAGTTCAGGCTCCGCACTGCCATGACGTCTGGCAAGGACCCGGGGGCCCGGCTGGAGATGCAGGACCTTCCTTCCAAAGGCGGCAGCTTTTCGGTCGATGAAACCGAACAAGAGAACGTGCCCGTGGATATTTCACGTTATGCGGCCGATTCGATAGCAAGCCGTCTGATCGAGACTTTTGCGGGGCACAAGATGGAAGCGTTGGTTGCCGAAATCCTCAAGGCCGATGGCTTTGTGTGTACAGAACATGGGCAGGGAACTGATGACGGCATCGATTTGGTTGCCGGAAAGGGGCTCTTGGGTTTGGACAGTCCGCGCGTCATCGTTCAGGTGAAAAGCCAGGCCAGTCCAGTAGATTCTCCGACCGTGTCCCAGCTGCATGGGTCGTTGTCCATCCACAAGGCTGACCAGGGCCTTCTCGTAGCTTGGGGCGGACTTACCATGGCAGCCCGAAAGTTGGTGGACTCGCAAAGGTTCGCCATTCGCGTCTGGGACGCGGACGAACTTGTGAGCCAGGTCCAGGATCACTATGCAGAATTTCCTGCACGAGTACGGCAGGAACTACCGCTGAAACAGATTTGGACGCTTGCCGATGAAGCCGGCTAATGGAAGGGCCCGGAGATGTTGAGAACCCAAGAACGTGTCCACCGCACGAGGATCTTGACCCTGTTGGCGGAACAGGCTGACGGGACACTGACTGCCGAGGAATGCCTCAGGCTGCTGGAAGAACGATATGGTCACCTTTTCAACGAGATTGACTTGGAAGAACACTCCAAGGGCGTGAAGAAATGGATTACACGCGCCAGGAAATCTAGCAGCCTCATGTTTCAAGAAGGCCTCATTGAACGGCCTAGCCGCGGGACCTGGAAACTGACGGCCATAGGCTGGGCCGAAGCACGAAAGTAGCCGTCAGCCCCGCCGCGCCGCCCCCTCGAACACCAGCCGCACTGCATTGCGCACCCGCTCCCGCGCGGCGGCCGGATCCTCCGACCCAGCAGAACGCACCACCAGCTGGTAGTAGTACATGCCGTTGATGAGGTCGATCATGGCCTCCACGTCCACACCGGGATCGATCTCGCCGGTCTCCATGCCGCGCCGGATCTCCGCCGCCACGGGCTCCCGGCGGCGCGATACGTGCCGCTCCCAGGACAGCGCCCGCAGCTTCTCGTTCTCCAGGCCCAGGGCCACGCGCTTCTTGATCAGCGTGCCCACCCGGCCGTCCACCACTTCGGACGCCTGCTCGTACGTGTCGAGGATCGTGTCCAGGCAACTGCCCGACGGCGTGATCTCCACTTCGCTGCGCACGCTGTCCAGCGCGGCCGCGATCAGTTCCTCGCGGCTGGGCCAGCGCCGGTAGATCGCCGCCCGGCTCACGCCGGAGCGCTCGGTGATGGCGGTCATGGTGACCTCTCGGGTGTCGCGCTCCAGGAGCAGGTCCACGGTGGCGGACAGGACTGTGGCCTCCAGGGTCGTGTCCCGCGGGCGACCGGGAGCGCGGACGAGTGTTTCAGGCATCCGTCACCAGCTTCCCCCGCAGTTCCCCGATGAGCCCATCGCCCAGCCCGGCCTGGCGTACCGGCTCAAGCACGCTGCCGTGCCGTTCCACCAGGATCCGCTGCATCGCGTCCATGGACGCCGCGTGCGCGCCCATCATGGCGCCATACTGCTCGCCGCCGGTAGGCATCGGCAGCAGCCCGCCCATGATCGCCTGCAGGCGCGGGAACAGCCGCGGCAGCCGGGCGGCCGTCTCGGCATAGTCCGCGGAAATGGTTTCCTGCGAGGCACCCAGTGCGGAAAGCACGACGGCGGCGAACACTCCCGTGCGGTCCTTGCCTGCCGCGCAGTGGAACACCGAGGCGCCGTCGCTCATGGCAACGATCGTGAGCCCCAGCGCGAGCTGCCGGGCCTGGCCCTCCACCAGCGCCGCATACCAGGCACCCACTTGCTCCGGAGTGGTGGAGGAGGACATCAGCTCGCGGCTGATGTCTTCCGGCATGGACACGGAGGCCGTCAGCGGCAGGTGGTGGTAGTTGACGCCGGGCACCGTGAGGGGACCACGGCCGGTGAAGAGCGCCTCCTCAGCCGAGCGGAGGTCGATGACTTGGCGGACGCCGTCGTCCACCATCTGCCGGGCGAAATCGGCGGGCATGATGGAGACGTCGTCGCTGCGCAGCAGCACGCCGCTGCGCGTCACGCCGCCGTCCACCGGCAGCCCGCCGAGGTCGCGGAGGTTGACGGGGCTGAGATCAAGGGTTTCCAAGGGACGGTTCCTAACTGAGTTTGGCGCGGATGAAGGCGCTGGCGCGGTCGATGATGGTCACCAGCACGATGATGCTGATGATGATGGCGCAGAGGTGGCCGTAGTCGTACATGCGCATGGCGGTAGTGAGTTCCAGGCCGATGCCGCCCGCGCCCACCAGGCCCAGGATGGTGGCGCCGCGGACGTTGCCTTCGAACAGGAGCAGCGTGTAGCTGACCAGCACGGGAGCGGCTTGCGGGAGCACCGCGTAGGCCACGATCTGCCGCTTGTTCGCGCCCACCGCGGTGAGCGCCTCCACCGGCCCGGGCTGCACGGATTCCATGGCCTCGGCGTAGACCTTGCCGATGGAGCCCACCGAGCCCAGCACGATTGCCAGGATGCCGGCGAACGGTCCCAGGCCCACGGCGGAGACGAACATGAGGGCAAAGATGAGGTCCGGGATGGAGCGCAGCACGTTCAGCACCCAGCGGCAGGCGGTGTAGATCCAGCGCGGGGCGATGTTGCTGGCCGCGCCGAAGCTCAGCAGCAGCGAGGCCAGGGCGCCGAGCACGGTGCCCACCATGGCCATCTGCAGGGTCTCGACCAGGAGTTTGACGATGACGTCGAACTTGTCGAAGGTGGGCGGGAACAGGCGGCCCAGGAAGTTGGCCATGTTCGGGATGCCGCTTAGTAGCTTGTCCGGGTTAAATCCCGCGCCGAGCCCCGACCACACCAGTACGACGGCGACCAGCACCCAGAGTGCCGCGCCGCGCGGAGTCGGGAGGTTGAACGGGCGGGAGAGGCGGGCGCGGTCCGCTTCGGAAAGGGAGCCCGGCAGGACTGCCGGGGCCCTTGCCGGGGCGGTGGCGGCAGCACCGGCGTCGGGCATTTCAGTTTCAGTTTTCAAGGAGCTCAGTGTCTGTTCCATAGATCTGGTGCACCTCCTTTTCGGTGAGCTGGGCGGCGGGGCCGGCGAAGACCAGCCAGCCGGAGTGCAGGCCGATCACGCGGTCGGCGTAGCGGCGGGCCAGGCCCACCACGTGGAGGCTGACGATCACGGGGATCTGCTCGTCGCGGGCGATGTCCCGCAGCAGGCCCAGGATGGTCCCGGCCAGGCGCGGGTCCAGGGACGCCACGGGTTCGTCGGCCAGGATGAGGCGGGGCCGCTGCATGAGGGCGCGGGCGATCGCCACGCGCTGCTGTTCACCGCCGCTGAGCTCGCGGCAGCGCTGCCGGGCCTTGTGGGCAAGGCCCACGCGGTCCAGCAACTCCAGCGCGGTGGCGCGCTGGGCGCGGCTGAAGGTGCCGAGCAGGTTGAGCGGGCCGGCGCTGTGCAGGCCCCCGGTGAGCACGTTGGTGAGCGCGGTGAGGCGCGGCACCAGATTGAAGTGCTGGAAGACGTAGCCGGCGTCGGAGCGCAGCTCCCGCAGGCCGGCCGGGTTCTGCTTGGCCACCTCGCGGCCGGCCACCTCGAGCTTGTCCGCCGTGAACGGCGCGATGCCCGTGAAGGTCTTCATGAGGGTGGACTTGCCGGAGCCGGAGTGGCCCAGCAGGGCCAGGACCTCGCCGGGGCGAACGTCGAGGTCGATGCTGTCCAGGGCCAGCTGCTCGCCGTACTGCACGCGCAGGGCGCGGGCGGTGACGGTCGGCGTGGTCTGCGTTGGCGGGGCGGGCGGTTTGCCCTGTGTTGCGGGCTTGTTGAGGACGGCGGCACTCACCGGAGGTCCTCGATGTCCACGCCGATGGATTCGGCCACGTTTACAAGCGGTTCGTAGGTGCTGAACTCGGGGTCCTCGGTGGGGGTGCCCTTGAGGCCGAGGGTCTTGGCGATCTTCTCGTCGGCGGCCATCATGGCGGGGAGCTTGGCCTTGAGGGCGGTGCGGGTTGCCTCGTCCAGGTCCTTGCGCACCACGATCGAGATGCCCACGGGAATGGGATCGGTCTTGCCGATGATGGTGACGTCGCTTTCCTTCAGGATGCCCTTGTCGATAAAGGTGGGGTAGAGCTGGCGGGCGGTGCAGGCCACGTCCACGCTGCCGTTGGCGAGGGCCAGCACGGCGGAGTCGTGGGAGCCGGCGAAGGTGCTCTTGTAGTCCGTGCCGTCGGTGAGGCCGGCCTTCTTGAAGAGGGCCTTGGGCATGAAGTCGCCGGTGGTGGAGCCGGGGTCCACGAAGGCGATCTGGTGGCCCTTGAGGTCGGCGGGCTTGGTGATGCCGCTGTCCTTCTTGGCCAGACAGAAGGCGGCCGGTTCGGGGCTGGCGGGCCAGACGAGGATGGGGTCCACGCTGCCGGTCTTGTAGGCCAGGGCGGAGGAGAACTGGCTGAGGACGGCGACGTCCACGGAGCCGTTGCGGACGGCCTCGACGACGCCCAGGTAGTCGGCGGGCTGGAGGTTCTTGGTGGGGCGGCCGGAGGCTTCGCCCACCATGGTGGAAAGGTGCTGCATGATGGACTGCTCTTCGGGGTCGTCCGTGCCCGGGGGAGTGGCGAAGACGAGTTCCTTCTTGGCTTCCGGGGCGCCTGCGTTGGCGGTGCCGGAGCAGCCGGCCAGGGCGCCGGTGAGGGCCAGCAGTCCGACGAGCGAAGTAGCGATGATGCCTGCACGAGCGTGCATGGTGATGCCTTCCGTCAAGGTTGGGGTCGGCTGCCCGGAGGTGGCAGCCGCGGTGACGGAATTACGAAACCAGCGGTATCTGAATCGGAATTACGAGACTGGCAGTCTGCTGGTTGCGGGGAGGTTACGAGTTGGGGTGGGGTAGGAGATGAGGCAGGATTCCCGGCCTTTGGAAGCTCGTGAGGTCACGTAGAACCATTGGCCAGAGGTCTGTTCTAAACTCCGGCTGCAAATTAGGGTCATCCCATGCGAGTAGATCCTTGGGTGCCGTTTGAATCTCTCCACGACAGTCTTCTCACGCTTGAGTCCGCTGCGGTGCTGTGTTGGCCCGCAAGGGGCAGGACCGCAGAGGCACGCGGAGTGGCGGACCAGTGGCAGGCGGCGAGGCTAGTCCTACCAATTGTGGACGAAAGCTCGCTACGCGGAGCAATCAGTCGGTTGCGACTATTC
Organism: Arthrobacter celericrescens; assembly: GCF_003614925.1. Taxonomy (GTDB): domain Bacteria; phylum Actinomycetota; class Actinomycetes; order Actinomycetales; family Micrococcaceae; genus Arthrobacter; species Arthrobacter celericrescens. The sequence goes on along the minus strand of NZ_QYLP01000049.1, from coordinate 3,329 downwards.
CTTCTTGAAACTGGATTGAGCCTGCCGACCGCCGCAAAGGTTGAATCCATCGGCCAACTAGAAGGAGCACTTTTAGAAATGCGCGCCATTGTTGAGGGAAGCGAGCGCGATCCCCGACGGGCGGTTGCATCTTTGGCGCTCTTGAATTTGGCGTGCAATGGTCTGGTTGAGACCTGCGACGTTGGGCCTGAAATCCTGCAGAGCGAAACCATAAACAAGGCGTGGCGCAGCATCATCGGTGTCTTGCTGAAGGTTTCCCGACGGCACGAGGGTCCGTCCCCTAGGCTGCTCCGACCGGCACCAGAGGAGTGGAGCGCGCACGATCCCGAGTTAGTCGGGGACAACTCTCCGCCTTGGACTTGGGGAATTGGCCCCTTGTTTCATACCTTGGCAGGTTGGGACTCAACCTGGCAGATGCAGCGAGGGCTTTTCGATGACAGGAATTCCGACAATGCGCGCTACTGGGCGCCACTTCCCACACTGGCGATTGCATTGCTAGGGTGGTCCGATCCTGCGATAGGTGTTGCTCGCTGGATCGTTCAAGGTATGCCTCGTTCCTGCCCAGAGTTGACTGTCCTTGCTCGTGTATGGGGGCACGATGCGCTGCGCTACTTTTCTGCGCCTCAAATGGATTGGATTCCGTATTCTCACCATCTACTCAAGTTTGAGGTTGGGACCTCCGGGAGACTGATTAGCGAGGTCCTCGAACGGTGGTGTGGCGAAGGGGGCCTTAGCGATTGTCAAGGCCTTCACATTCAGGCGCACCTTGATATGCAGCTGTTTGCCCCAGACCGACAGATTCGGGAGCGACCCAGATGCTTCCGGGAAATGAATGCCGAACGAGGGCGGCTTGTCCTAACGCTCGGAGACATCGCCGGTTGGTATTCGCAGCTTCAAAGGGAGGGCGATAGCTTAGCCCTAGCGTTTTCCGGAACAGAACTCGAGCTAACCATTGTCGCGCCGCCCGTCGGAGCACTGGGCACGTTTAGCAGATCTACCATCACCGGGGTGTGGCATTCGGTCCCACACGAAGTTCATCTTTGGGGCCACCAAGACTATGGTCGCCCAGCCCGGCAGATTCCAAACTCATTATGAATTCGCTTGTGGAGCCCATGATCAAGCTCCGCGCTCGGGACGGCCCAAGGTACAGTTGTTCCGCGGCCAAGGGCGGCATGTCCGTAGAGCTATAACTGCGCCTCATTGGAATGGAATTTGCGCCAATAATCGGCAATATGTTGGCTAGGCACCGCGGTCAGCGATCCACATTTCGAAGACCACCATGTTCATTCGGCAGGGTGGATTCTTACGTGCTCAAGCTGTGAATGCAGCCGCTGCGTCCCCGTCGTGCCCTGTGTGGCGAGTGGCGCTCGTGTCGAACTCGGTTCACTGCTACGTGAAGGCATAATTGCGGCATGACAGAACCCTCGGCGTACGAGCTCGAAGCGTGGCACAACATCCAGCGGTTTAAAGGCCGTCCGCTCTCACAGACAATAAGAAATACTGGCGAGAAGCTGGTCAGCGGAGCTGTGAAGCTCGGTGAGGGTGCAGCACAGTACTTGGAGGAACGGCCTGGAGCTCAGGGTGCTGTTGTCCGGGGACAACAGATCGTCTCCAGCACCGCTCACGCCCTCGGGACTGGGGCACGCAAAGTGGCCAATTCCATCCCGGATGGCGTCGCCGACTGGAGCGCCGCTGCTATTACATCGATGCGCCAATCGATTGCGCGGGTCTCCCGGGCAGGACTCTCACCAAAGCAAGTGGTCGCGAAACACAACAAGCGAAAGCATGCCATCACGGTCCTTTCCGACCTGCGTAGCCTCGACCTTGAACAGATCGACGCTGTCCGAGGACGAGCGGCGAGCTGGGGATATCCCCTTGCTGCCGCACTTTCTGGAGCCGGTGCAGGGCTGGCGATTTCCGGTGGGGAGCTTGCAGTCCCCCTCAGCGGAGGGGCCGCGGCTGCACCTTCGGGGGCCGTAATTGCGGGCGCCTTCGTTGGTGATGCCGCATTTGTTCTGGCGCTTGGCTCTCGTTGCGTCGGCGAGGTCTCATTGCATTACGGCTATGATCCTGAAGAACCCGCAGAAAAGCTCTTCATAATGTCTGTAGTCAATGCCGGAACGGCTGTATCCGCCGGCGCAAAGTCCGCAGCAATGGCGGATATTTCGCGGCTCACCCAAGCTCTTGTCCGCAAAAAGACTTGGGAGATCCTTGACAGATCAATCGTTGCCCAGGTTTCGAAGCAGTTCGCGAAGGCATTCGGTGTCCGCCTTACAAAGCAAGGACTGGGCAAAGTCGTACCCGTAGCAGGGATTCTCGTGGGCGGCTCCCTCAACTGGGCCACACTCGAAGGGATCTTTGACGCCGCCAACATCGCATACCGTCGGCGGTTCCTTTTGGAGAAGTACCCACACCTTGGCGAGGAAGAAGAACGAGGATTTTTTCCTGATGACGACCAGCCTGGCCCCGACGGCGGCGATGAGCCTATCAGCGTGCTCGGTGAGATAGTCGAGGCCGGCGGGCCCGACCTACTCTAAACGCGCGCTGTGCGTTTAGACCGTGCGAGCGTGCCCTGCACATTATGCGTTCGGAGGTTGAACTCGGACTTGAGCCATGGTGCGCATGACAGCCCAAGGCGATCGGATTGTTAGAAAAGGCATTTCTCGACGAAAAACCTTTTCTAAGGGCTAGGAATGTCCGCGCAGGCCGTTACCTTAAACGCATGACTAGAGATAGCGCGACAAGGAAAAGAGTTGAGACAGCGGAGTGTCCAATCTGTGGGCATGAGGCCTGGCACATCATTTACGGCATGGTTATGCCCCATGTCAGGGAGCAATACCCGAAAGCAGAATTTGCCGGCTGCATAATGGCGCAGGAACAACGCATCTATCCTGCCACCGGCAAAGTCGAGTGGGGGACACCGAACTGGGCCTGCCAGAACCCGGAGTGCGGTCACCGATGGTGGTAACCGGCTCTTCGCGATTGATGGTGAATCGGGCTCTGACACCGAGTCCACCCGCCAGCTCCGTGACGCTGCTGTCGGAGCTGTGATCGCCTCCGGCACGGCCGCGTCGGGAACGGCGAGTCCTTCGGGGGCTCGTGATGGCTGGTTCAGTGGGCCCTCGATTCTTCAGCACGGATGCTTTCAGACGCGGACCGACTTGCCCGGATGCTGTGCGCTGATGAACGCCGATAGCGGTCCGCCGGGTTCTTCTGCGACCCGAAACGAACCGTGGATAAGGGGCTCTTCGTGGTTGGCAGGGAAATGATTCCGTGTCGTAGATAAAGATGGGGCCCGTGGCCCTGCTGGGATGAGTGTGTCTAAGCAT
>NZ_QYLP01000029.1 GCF_003614925.1 Arthrobacter celericrescens | reverse complement strand
GCCGCCCACCTCGAAAGGTGGGCGGCCGGCGTCGTTAAGCCGGGAAGCCTTATTTCTTGCCCTGGGCGGCGACGGCCTTGATGGACTCGGCAGCGGCCTCGGGGTCGAGGTAGGTGCCGCCTCGGTTGATCGGCTGGAAGTCCTCGTCCAGTTCGTACACCAGCGGGATGCCGGTGGGGATGTTCAGGCCGGCGATGTCGTCGTCGCTGATCCCGTCGAGGTGCTTGACGAGGGCGCGCAGGGAGTTGCCGTGGGCGGTGACCAGGACGGTCTTGCCGGCCTTGAGGTCTTCCTTGATGTCGGATTCCCAGTACGGCAGCAGGCGCACGAGGACGTCCTTGAGGCATTCCGTGCGGGGCAGGGCGTCACCGAGGCCGGCGTAGCGGGGGTCGTTGACCTGCGAGAACTCGCTGTCGTCGGAGAGGGCCGGCGGCGGGGTGTCGTAGCTGCGGCGCCATTCCATGAACTGCTCTTCGCCGAACTCGGCGAGCGTCTGGGCCTTGTCCTTGCCCTGCAGGGCGCCGTAGTGGCGCTCGTTCAGGCGCCAGTCGCGCTTGACCGGGATCCAACCGCGGTCGGCCTTGTCCAGGGCGATGTTGGCGGTGTTGATCGCGCGCTTGAGCAGGGAGGTGTAGAGGATGTCCGGGAGAACGTTGTTCTCAACCAGGAGTTCCCCGCCGCGGGCTGCTTCCGCGCGGCCTTGGTCGTTCAGGTCGACGTCCACCCAGCCGGTGAACAGGTTCTTGGCGTTCCAGTCGCTGTGGCCGTGGCGCAGCAGAATCAGCTTGTAAGTCATGGCCTCATCCTATCCGAGCGGCACCTGCCGTTGCCGGGCGTTACGCCCGACGGCGGCCTGGCCGGGCAGCGGCGGCAGCTAACCTTGGAGGGTGGTCCAGAAAGCGGAACGGGTAACAGGCAGGCACGGCAAGCCGGTGGGCAACATCACCCGCGGCACCACCAATCCCAACCGCATGCGCCGGCTGGACCGCTGGCTCGCCGGACCGCAAGCCTGGCGGCTGCGCGCCGCCGTCGACCCCTTGGTGGTGGACCTGGGCTACGGCGCCTCGCCGGCCACCGCCGTCGAACTCTTTGAACGGCTGCAGGCCGTGCGCCCGGACGTGCGCGTGTGCGGGGTCGAAATCGAGCCCGAGCGGGTGCGCCTGGCCAAGGAACTGGAGCGTCCCGGACTGAGCTTCCATTTAGGCGGATTCGAGCTGCCGGTTCCTGGGAGGCCGGTGCTGGTGCGTGCCTTCAACGTGCTGCGGCAGTACGAGGAAGAGGATGTGGCCGCGATCTGGGAACTGGTGTGTTCGCGCCTGGCTCCGGGCGGGCTGTTCATCGACGGCACCTGCGACGAAGTGGGCCGGCGCGTGAGCTGGGTGGCACTCGGTGCCGGCGGGCCGCTGAGCCTGAGTTTCTCGGTCCGTTTCGGCAGCATCGACCTGCCCTCCGACATCGCCGAGCGGCTGCCGAAAGCCCTCATCCACCGCAACGTCCCGGGGGAACGGATCCATGCTTTCCTGCAGGCGATGGACCAGGCCTGGCTGGCGGCCGCACCAATGGCGTCCTTCGGCAAGCGGCAGCGCTGGACGGCGATGTGCCTTGCATTGCGCGACGCCGGTTGGCCGGTCCAGGACGGGCCGTCGCGTTGGCGTCTGGGTGAGCTGACTGTGGACTGGATGGCGGTGTCGCCGCCTGGCGGCGGTTACCAGCCGTAGGGGCCCTGCCCGTATGGGCCCTGGCTGCGGCCGCTGTTGCCGATTTCGCGCAGGGCCGGGCGGACGTCGGCAAGGTAGACGCTGGCAGCGGTGACGGCCGCGATACCGAAGATTCCCAGCCCGCCGCCCCCGACGAAGACCGAGAAGGCGCCGATGGCCGCGGAAATACCGGTCATGGCAAGCCAGAAAGTCTTGGTGCGCTTGAACGCCGCCTCAAACTGGGCAGGCTTGTAGCGCAGGCAGTCCACCAGCGCCCACAGCTCCAGCCCGAAGGCGATCAAGCCCAGGATGAAGTAGATTCCGGCCTGGATGGTCCCGATCAAGAATTTTCCGTCCACGGACCAAGCGTAGCTTGCGAAGGCCCCGCAGCGGGCGCCGGGCTGGCGCCGGGCTAACGCTCGAGGGTGGCCAGCGCCTGCTCCAGGTCCGCCCACAGGTCCTCGACGTTCTCGATGCCCACGCTCATCCGGACCAGGTTTTCCGGGACGCTCGCCGGCTCGGCCGCGTGCCGGCGCCGGCGTTCGATCAGGGATTCGACGCCGCCCAGGGACGTGGCCGGGATCCAGAGGCGCAGGGCCCGGACAAGTTCGTCCGCGGCGTCGGCTGCGCTCCGGGAAGCATCACCGGCCACCTGGATACAAAGGATCGAGCCGAAACCCTTCATCTGCTTCCTGGCACGCTCATGGCCGGGATCGTCCGGCAGGCCGGGGAAACGGATGCTTTCCACCCGCGGATGGTCCTTCAGCCGCTCGGCGATGGTCGCGGCGGAGGCCTGCGAACGCTCCACGCGCAGCGCCAGGGTGCGCAGGCCCCGCAGCGCGAGCCAGGCCTCGAAAGGCCCGGCGATGCCGCCATGGATGGTGCGCTGGTGCAGCAGTTCGGCGCGGAGTTCGGGGTTGGACGTCACCAGGGCGCCGAGGACGACGTCGGAATGGCCCGCCAGGTATTTGGTCACCGAGTGGAGCACGACGTCGGAGCCCAGGCCGAGCGGCTGCTGCACCAGGGGCGTCGAGAAGGTGTTGTCGGTGACGACGACCGCTCCGGCGGCATGGGCCGCGTCCGTCAGGATCCGGACGTCGGCGATGCCGAGCATCGGGTTGGTGGGGCTTTCCAGCCAGAGCATGTCCGCGGCTTTGCCGTTTTCCGGGGCCAGCACGGCCTTCACGGCATCGGTGTCCGCGATGTCCACGGTGCGCAGTTCAAGGTGTCCCTTGGCCGCGAGCTCCGAGGCCATCACGAGGGAGCCGGAGTAGCTGTGCGACGGCATGACCAGGACCCCGCCGGCGGGGATCAGCGACAGGGCGGAGCTGACCGCGGCGAGGCCGGAGGCGTAGAGCAGTCCGGGAAGTTCCGCGCCTTCCAGCTGAGCCAGGGCTTCCTCGAACGGGTCCCAGGTGGGGTTCGCGTACCGGCCGTAGCCCCGGTCGCCGTCGCCGAGCGCACCGGTCCCGAAGTACGTGGAGGACAGGACGATGGGCGGGTTCACTGCTTCGTCGTGTGCGCGTTCGGGGCGGCCGGCGGCCACCACCACGGTGTCGGCCGACAGTTCCGCCGCGTGCTCTCGGGAAAGACTCATGGACATAAGGGTAGTCCCCGCCGCCTCCCTAACCTCCGCTGCGTCCCCACCCGCTCCCAAGCCTCGCTGCGCTCGACTTGGGCCCCTCGCCGGTGTGGGCCCACCGGCCAGGGAACCCGGGCAGCGTGGGCCCGGCGAAGGGCCCGAACGGTGCCTGTCAGTGTTCCTCTGTAACCTTAGATCCGTGACTACGCAGAGCCGAGGAATCTTCATCGCCTTCGAGGGCGGGGACGGGGCGGGCAAGTCCACGCAGGCCGCCCGCCTGGCCGAGGCCCTCGAATCCCTTGGCCATACCGTGCTGCGCACCCGTGAACCCGGCGGAACGCCCATCGGCGAGAAGCTGCGTTCCCTCGTCCTGGACCACGGCCACGGCACCATCGACGCCCGCACCGAGGCACTGATGTTCGCCGCCTCCCGGGCGGCCCACGCACACCAGGTGATCCGGCCGGCTTTGGCGGAGGGCGCCGTCGTGATCACCGACCGCTACATCGACTCTTCGGTGGCGTACCAGGGCGCCGGCCGCGGGCTGGGCACCGCGGAGGTGCGCGGCCTGAACGAATGGGCCACCGAAAACCTGGAGCCGGACCTGACGGTACTGCTTGACGTCCACCCGGAGGACGGCCGCGAACGGCGGACCGCCGGCAACACCGGGGAGGACCGGCTCGAATCCGAACCCGACGACTTCCATTCCCGCATCCGCCACGCCTTCCTGGAGTTGGCGGCGGCCAGGCCGGCGTCGTACCTCGTGCTCCCGGCGAACGACCCGGTGGAAGTTCTCGCCGGGCGCATCCTCGAACGGGTCAGGCTACTGCTGGAGTCCCCCGTCACTGGAGGCCGGCCGTGACCGTCTGGGACGATCTCCAGGGCCAGGCACCGGTGGTGGCCCAGCTCCGGCAGGCTGCGCAGGGTGACGGTCTCACGCACGCCTGGCTGTTCACCGGCCCGCCGGGGTCCGGGCGGTCCAACGCCGCCAAGGCCTTCGCCGCTGCGCTGAACTGCGAGCAGGAAGACGTGGCCCTGCGCGGCTGCGGCGAATGCCATTCCTGCCACACGATCCTGGCTGAAACCCATTCGGATGTGACCTTCGTCCGCACGGAGAAGCTCACCATCACCATCGAAGAAGCCCGGCAGCTGGTGGCCAAAGCAGGTGACAGGCCGTCGTCGGGCCGGTGGCGGATCATCGTGGTGGAAGACGCCGACCGCATGGCCGAGCGCACCACCAACGTGCTGCTGAAGGCGATCGAGGAACCCACGCCCCGCACCATCTGGATGCTGTGCGCCCCCTCCCCCGCGGACGTGCTCATCACCATCCGCTCGCGCTGCCGCCCGGTGGGGCTGCGGCTTCCGCCCGCGGCGGACGTGGCCGCGCTGCTGGTGAGGCGCGACGGCGTCGAACCGGGACTGGCGGACCGCGCGGCCCGGGCGGCGCAAAGCCATGTGGGGATCGCCAGGCGCCTGGCCCGCGATCCCGAGGCCCGCGAACGGCGGCTGGAAACCGTCCGGTTTCCCTTGGGGCTGCGCGGGGTGACCGCCGCCGTCATGATGGCCGAGAAGCTCGTGAAGATCGCCACGGACGAGGCGAACAGTTCCAACGAGGAACGCGACGCCGCGGAGAAGGCCGCGCTCCTGGCAAGCCTCGGGGCACCGGACACCGGGACGCTGCCGCCGGCCATGCGCAGCCAGGTCAAGCAGCTCGAAGACGACCAGAAACGGCGCGCCAAACGCTCCATCACCGACTCCCTGGACCGCACGCTCACGGACCTGCTCTCCTTTTACCGCGATGTGCTGGTCATTCAGCTGGGGAACGCCGTGGAGCTGGTCAACGTTGAACTCAGGAGCGAGCTGGAAACCTACGCCGCCGCCTCGACCCCGGAAACCACGCTGGCCCGGATGGATGCCATCAACAAGGCACGGGTACGGATCACCACCAGCAACGTGGCTCCGCTGCTCGCGGTGGAGTCCATGGCAAGCAGCCTGATTCAATAACAGCCAGAACCTTGCACCCGCATCCGGCGCAGCACCGCATCCGCCGCAGCAATGAGGAGAACCGCATGAACCCCGCAACACCCCGGCCAGGTCAGCGCGGGCGGAACCCTTTGCGCAGGGCCGCTGGCGTAATTGCGGCTGCGCTTTCGGTAGCCCTGCTGCTCAGTGGTTGCGTGTTTTCCCTGCCGTTCGGCGGGGGCTCCGGTGGCGGCTCCACGACCGGCAGCCAGGATCCGGATGTCCGGGCGGCCGTCCCTGAGGGCCTGGAATCGTTCTACTCACAGGACGTGCGCTGGAGCTCCTGCGAAAACGGCTTCCAGTGCGGCAACATCAAAGTGCCCACCGACTACGCCCACCCGGAAGCGGGCAACATTGTGATCGCCGCGATCCGGCTCCCTGCCCGCGGCAGCAAGAAGGGCTCCATCCTCGTGAACCCCGGCGGCCCCGGCGCCTCCGGCTATGACTTCGTCCGGGACGCGGGCAAGAGCCACTTCACGGCGAAGCTGCGGGCCGGTTTTGACCTGGTGGGCTTCGATCCGCGCGGAGTGAAGCGCTCGGCTCCGGTGACCTGCCTCAGCGACGCCGAGCGGGACGAGTCGCGCGAGAAGGTGTACCGCCTCAACACCGACGCCGGACTCCAGGCGGCCATTGCCGACAACAAGGAGATCATCGCCAAATGCGTTGAGAAATCCGGCCCGGCACTCGGCCACATCGACACCGTCAGCTCGGCGAAGGACATGGACATCCTCCGGGGCCTGCTCGGCGACGACAAGCTCAACTACATGGGCTTCTCCTACGGGACGTCCCTCGGGGCCACCTACGCCGAGCAGTTCCCGGACAACGTGGGCAGGTTCCTGCTGGACGGCGCCGTGAACCTGGAGCTCAGCAACGAGGAGCTGACCTCCCAGCAGGCGGAGGCCTTCGAGAAGTCCCTGCGCCGCTACGTGGAGGACTGCCTGGGACAGTCCGACTGCCCGTTGTCGGGCAGCGTGGATGACGGGATGCAGCAGATCCGGGACCTGGTGTCCGACGTCGACGCCAATCCCGAACCGGCCGACGACGGCCGTCTGGTCACCGGCCCCACCTTGGTCAGTGGTCTCTACACCCCGCTCTACGATGACGCCTCGTGGCCTGTGCTCACGCAGGCCCTGAGCGCCGCGTTCGACGGGGATCTGTCCCTCATGCTGCGCATCGCCGACCTAGGCGCGGACCGTAACCCGGACGGCACCTACAGCTCCAACACTGGGTTCGCCTTCAACGCCATCAACTGCCTCGATTACCCCATGGTCACCGACAACGCCGGCATGCGGGCCGAGGCTGAGCGGCTCAAGAAGGTGGCTCCCACTTTCGGCCCCTACTTTGCCTACGGGGGACTGAACTGCAAAGACTGGCCGTTCAAGCCCATCGGATCCCCGGAGCCGGCCAAGTACCCGGGCAAGGCCCCGATCGTCGTCGTCGGCACCACCGGCGACCCCGCAACCCCGCCCGCGTGGGCCGAGGCCATGCGGAAGCAGCTCGGGAACGCATCGCTGGTGACCTGGGAGGGCGAAGGACACACCGCCTACGGCCGTTCCAACCGCTGCGTCTCCACCGCCGTCGACGACTACTTCCTGAACGGCAAGCTGCCCGTCGACGGTACCCGCTGCTGACTCCGGCTCACGCGGGGCGGCCCGGCCGTAAGGCGGGCGGCCTTGCTACTGCCTCGCTATAGCCGGGCGGCGCGGGGTTCCAGGAGTGCCGGCAGGTTTCTGATGGAAGGCACGACGTCGGTGGCCCCCGCAGCGCGGAGGGTCGCCTCCGAATGGGAGCCGCTGAGGACGCCCACCACTGCGGCGGCGCCTGCCCGCACGCCGGACAGCATGTCGGAACTGGTATCGCCGACGACCACGACCTCGCGGACGTCGTCCAGGTCCAATGCCAGGACCGCGGTGAGGATCATGTCCGGGTACGGTCGGCCGCGGCCGGCGTCGTCCGGGCATAGGCTGAGGTCCGCCTCCCCCATCCAGCCGAGGGACTCGAGGACCATGTTCTGCGTGTGCCTGCCGAAGCCGGTGGCCAGACAGACCTTCATGCCGGCGTCGCGCAGCCAAGCGATGGTTTCAGCGGCTCCCGGGATCGCGCGGACCCCGCCGTCGGCGATCAGCTCGTCGTAGGCCAGCTCGAAGACCTTGTTGGCGCTCTCGGCCGTGCGCAGGTCCTCGAAGAGGTGGGTGAAGACGGTCAGCTTCGAGTACCCCATGGTGTCCCGGGCGTAGCCGAGCATGCTCTCGAAGCGGGTGGACCCCGGTTCCACGCCGTGTTCGAGGAGTGCCCGGGCCATGGCCTGCTCGGTGCGGCCATCGTCGGTGATGGTGGTGCCCACCATATCCAGCACCGCCAGCCTCAGGCGCGGAGGCCGTGTGAGGCCCTCACGGTTCCCGTCCATGCTCATCGTTCCCCTTTGCTGGTGGACCTGTGCAGGTCCCGGCGGTCGGTGGCCGACATCATCGGCCACGGTATTCCGCCCAGCTTCCGCCCGGCCCGCGACGGCCCGCTAAACCATGGCTGTCCGCCGGATGAACTCCGTCCCAACCCTGTTTCCGGCTCCTTCCGGGCCGCCTTTCCGGGACGTGCCGAACCGTTTTGACCCGGGCGCGGTGGCTCCACTACAGTGGTGTCTTGCGTGATTCAGCCGGTGCTTCCGGAAGAACCGCGGTGCTTCGTTAGCTCAGTCGGTAGAGCGTTTCACTCGTAATGAAAAGGTCATCAGTTCGATTCTGATACGAAGCTCGGAAAAGCCCCGCCATTCCAGGAATGGCGGGGCTTTCTTGTTTCCTGGGGTCTCCGCCCGTGCCGGCGGCAAGCTACAAGGATGGAACGAGTCTGAAGGCGTAACGGGCTTCTGTGCCGCCACCTGACTCCATGCGGAGATCTGCGCCCTCGGTAGCCAACGTCACCGACGTTTCGAAGACTTCGCCATTGCAACGGACCCGCACCGGGGCCAAAACTTCGGCGCCTGCCCAACTGGCGACCGAAAGCTGCGCACTGGACGGTCCATCACAGACGAAATGCAGTTTGTACTTGCCTGGCGTCACCGACAAGGAGCCGGAACTGATGGCGGTGTTCGAGTTGGCGGAACCTGCAGACTGTCCCGGTAATTCGGGTTGCAGCTGCTGCTGGAACCATTCCTGCAGGTCCTCCAGCTCTGAGGCCCGCGGGTCCGCGTTGGGCTGGACCGTGACCCCGGCCGCAGCAGGTTTACCTGTCGGCGGGGTCACGCGGATGGCGACGGGCCCTCCGGCGTGTCGGAGGAACCTTTCCAGGACTGAGTCGCAGGTGTATGGAACCGTCAAGGGTGCGCCCTCGCCTTCAACAATGGTGAGCTCGACCCCGAAGACGCCGGCACAGGCGCTCCTGACCGTATAGTCTCCGGGAGCGAGATCGATCGAGAGCTCTCCGGCGGGCTCCGCCCCTGACGGCATTCCGGGATCATTCGCGGAAGCCCCAAGCAGACGTGCCACTTCGTCAACGTTTTCCTCGAAGGACCGTTGCCGTGGAGTCTGGGACGAGCCGGCTACGCCGTCCACCGGGCCGCTGTACTCACACGCGGTCAGCAAAGTGGTCAGGACACCCGCAACAAGCCAAAACCCCCTGCGCATCTCCGTCCCCATTCCCCGGACGCATCAACTATGGCCGGAGCCTGAATTCCCGGCGCCACGCAGCTCGGATATGCGCAGCCTCAGGAAGATGATCGATAGGACCAGCGCCCAGATCACCAGAACAGCCACCGCAATAGTCACTGCGAAGTACAGAAAAGCGAAGACGCCGCCAACGGGTCCAGTCATATTTCCCCCAATGTCCCAGCGACCGGACCCCGGCCGCTGTCCGCCCATGCTACCGGGTGCCCCCGCGGTCGGCAGCCAGGCACTGGTCGGACCACGGCACCGGCCGGACACGCAGGAGGGCCCGCACTCCGCGAGTGCGGGCCCTCCTGCGTCCATCAGTCCCTGCCTGGCCGAGCTGTAGGCGATCCGGATCAGGCGAAGTCGGAAACCGCCGGGTCCGGTCCGATGCGGCCTTCGGCGCCGCGGTCCAGGCCGTTAATGGCCTCGATGTCCGCTGCGTCAAGGCTGACGCCCAGGGATTCGTAGTTCTCCACGATCCGGGATTCGGTGACGGACTTCGGGATCACCACGTTGCCGATGGCCAGGTGCCAGGCGACGACGACCTGTGCCGGGGTGGCACCGTGCTTGGCCGCGATGCCGGCGATCGTCTCGTCGGCCAGGAGCTCGCCGCCCTGCCCCAGCGGAGACCAGGCCTGGGTCAGGATGCCGTTGGCTGCGTCGAACTCACGCAGCTCCGCCTGGTTGAAGAACGGGTGCAACTCGATCTGGTGAATCGCCGGAACCACGCCGGTTTCGTCGATCAGGCGCTGCAGGCCTTCCTTGCTGAAGTTGGAAACGCCGATGCTCTTGACGCGTCCGCGCTTCTGCAGCTCGATAAGCGCCTTCCAGGTATCCAGGTACTTGTCCTGCTTGGGCTGCATCCAGTGGATCAGGTAGAGATCAAGGGTCTCCAGGCCAAGGCGGTCCAGGGAGGCTTCGAACGCTTTGAGCGTGGACTCGTAGCCCTGGTCGGCATTCCACAGCTTGGTGGTGATGAAGATTTCTTCGGGCTTCAGGCCGGAGGTCGCGATCGCGCGGCCCACACCCGCCTCATTGCCATAGATCTTGGCGGTATCGATGTGGCGGTAGCCGGCCTCGAATGCCTGGCGGACCACCTTTTCGGCTACGTCGTCCGCAACCTGCCACACCCCGTAGCCGAGCTGGGGAATGGAGTTGCCGTCGTTAAAAGTCAGATTCGGGGTGGAAGTCATGGCCCCATCCTGCCAGCCGGGCCTGAAGAAGGTCACGGCTTTTTACGGCGGCTAAGCTAGGCGCTTAATAATTGCAACCTTGGAATAAGCGCGCGTGCACCTATCTGCTGCCCGGAAGCCGCTTAGCGGCGCATCAGCCGTTCGGCCTCGTCGACGTGCTCACGGACTGCTTCCGCCCGACGACGCACCGATGCCGCGCCCACCGGCACCGCAGGGACGGAGAGCCGCAGCATCGCGGCGGCTTCCGCCGTCGTCGCAAGCGAGTTCCCTGCCTTGGACAGCTCGCGGTGGACACCGGCGAGCTGACCTGGAATGTCCAGGCCCTCGCTGGGTGCGAGCCGCTGGGCCTCCATGCACACCCCCCGCACGCGGGCGGACAGCTCCGCGAGCTCGTTGGCTATGACAACGAGCTCACCGTACAGCTGTTCGTCCTCCACGCCTTCCAGCACCTGGTGGTACCGGTCCAGGCCGCGGTGGAAGCGGTCGTGCGCGCGCCGCCACAGGCCCTTGCCGAGTTCGGCGTCATCCCTCCGCCCTTGGCGGAGCTCCCCAAAGATACCCAAATGACGCTCAGAGATACTGGCCGGGGCCGTGGTCCGGATCCTCGGCAGCTCCGGGCCGGGCTGGACCTGGTTCGCCCCGCTGTGCCGGGGCACGCTGCGGTTCGCCGTTGGCGCCGATGACGACGCCGGGCGCAATCATGGTTCCGGGCGGCAGCTGGCGCAGCTGCAGTTGGGCCGCGGCGTGTTCCCGGGCGGCCTGCTGCGCGGCCATCGCCGCCTGGATGCCGTGGAAGAGCCCTTCCAGCCAGCCGACCAGCTGGGCCTGGACGATCCGGAGCTCGGCGTCCGATGGCGGTTTGTCCTCGGGGAACGGCAGGCTGATCCGTTCGAGCTCCTCGATCAGCTCCGGGGCCAGCCCGTCCTCGAGTTCCTTGATGGAGCGTTCGTGGATCTCGGCAAGCCGGCCGCGCGCGGCGTCGTCGAGCGGGGCACTCTTCACTTCTTCAAGGAGCTGCCTGACCATGGTGCCGATCCGCATGACTTTGGCCGGCTCGTCAACGAGGTCCTGAAGATGGTTCGGCTTCTTGGAGGCGGCCTTCTCGTCTCCCACTTTTTCGCCTCGGGCCGCGGCGACCTTTACTGCGGAGTCGTCATCCAAGGTGGTTCCTTCCACGGGGATGTCGTCAAGGCTCTTGTCCTCGGGCGCGTCCGGATCGCTCATGTGTTCATACTCTCATGGGCGGCAAGCTGCCCGCCGTCCGTGGCGGTCAGCTTGCCTGCTCCGTTCAGCAGCACCTCCCTTGCGGGTTTGAGTCCTGCCGGTCCATCCTGTCGCGCCAGAACTGCCTTTCGGACATCGGCGCCGCGGAATGGCCGCAGGCCTCGTGATGTTCCAGGTATTTCCGGTAGGCGTCTGCGCCCAGCACGCCCCGGAAATACGCGGCGAACCCGCGGAGTCCGCGGAGCAGTGTTCCCGGCAGGCTTCCTGGCGGTGTTTCCGTCTGCGGCTCCATCAGTGGTGCCCCGGCCGGTCGAAGCGCTTGGCCGCCGGGACCTTCTCCCATGCCGCGGCGAGTTCGCGCTCGGCCGCCGTCGGGAACAGCCCGGACGGGGCGAACACCCGGGACGGCCTAGGCGCGTCCTCGTGGTTGCGGCCGCCGCCGTCGCGGAAGGCCTTCACCGTGGCGACCACCGCGGCGATGATCACGATGATGCTCAGCACCACGAAGATCACAGACAGTACGCCTTGGACCATGGTGTTGCGGACAACTGCCTCCATGGCGGCCTCGGTCTTGGCCGTACCAAAGGAGGTCTTGCCGTCGGCCAGCGCCTTTGCGAAAGCGGCGTTATTGGCGAAATAACCCACCGCGGGCAGAGGCGAGAAGATCTTGTGGAAGCTCGCGGTGATGGTCACGACGGCGGCGAACGCCAGCGGCGCTCCGGCGATCCAGAGGAATTTGAAGGATCCCTGCTTCGCGGCGATGGCCATGCAGACCGCGAGGGCGATGGCGGCGAGCAGCTGGTTGGCGATCCCGAACAACGGGAACAGCGTGTTGATGCCGCCCAGCGGATCGGTGACGCCCATCAGCAGCACAGCACCCCAGGCGCCCACCATGACGGCGGTGCACAGCCAGGCGCCCGGTCGCCACGAAGCCTCCTTGAACTTCGGGATGAAGTTTCCGATCGAATCCTGCAGCATGAAGCGGGCAACACGGGTGCCGGCGTCAACGGCGGTGAGGATGAACAGTGCCTCGAACATGATGGCGAAGTGGTACCAGAAGGCCATCATCCCGGGTCCGCCGATGAACTGCTGCATGATGTGGGCCAGGCCGACAGCCAGCGTGGGCGCGCCGCCCGAGCGGGAAATGATGCTTTCCTCCCCCACGTCGCTGGCGGTCTGGGCCAGGACCCCGGGAGTGATGTTGACGTTGGCGAGGCCCAGGCTGTTGACCCATTGGGCAGCGGACTCAACCGTGCCGCCGGTCAGCGCGAGGGGTGCGTTCATGGCGAAGTAGATGCCACGGTCGATGGAGATAGCGGCCACCAGGGCCATGATGGCGACGAAGGACTCCATGAGCATTCCGCCGTAGCCGATGAAACGGGTCTGGCGCTCTTTCTCCACCAGTTTGGGCGTGGTACCCGAGGAGATCAGGGCGTGGAAGCCGGACAGCGCACCGCAGGCTATGGTGACGAACAGGAACGGGAACAACGCTCCGGAGAACACGGGCCCGTTGTCCCGGCCGGCGAATTCGCTGAACGCCGGCACGGTGATCTCGGGGCGCACTACGATGATGGCCACGGCCAGCATGACGATCACGCCGATCTTCATGAACGTGGACAGATAGTCCCGCGGAGCGAGGAGCAGCCAGACTGGCAGGATCGCGGCAATGAAGCCGTAAATGATGATTCCCCAGGCGATGGTGGTCTTGTCCAGGTGGAAGAAGGAGGCACCCCACTCGGTGCCGGCCACCATGCCGCCGCCGATGATCGCGGCCATCAGCAGCACGAAGCCGATGATGGAAACCTCCATGACCTTGCCGGGCCGGATGAAGCGCAGGTAGACGCCCATGAACAATGCGATCGGGATGGTCATGCCCACCGAGAAGACACCCCACGGGCTCTCGCCCAGGGCGTTGACCACCACCAGCGCCAGGATGGCCACGATGATGATCATGATCAGCAGGGTCGCGATCAGGGCGGCAGTGCCGCCAATGACGCCGAGTTCCTCGCGGGCCATCTGGCCCAGGGAACGCCCGCCGCGGCGCATGGAGAAGAACATCACCAGGTAGTCCTGGACGGCTCCGGCGAGGACGACGCCGATGATGATCCAGATGGTGCCCGGCAGGTACCCCATCTGGGCGGCAATGATCGGCCCCACCAGCGGACCGGCACCGGCGATCGCGGCGAAGTGGTGGCCGAAGAGCACGTTCCGGTCCGTCCGGACGTAATCCTTGCCGTCGGCCTTGTATTCGGCCGGGGTTGCCCGCCGGTCATCGGGTTTCAGCAGGTAGCGTTCGATCACCTTGGAGTAGAAGCGGTACCCGATGAGGTAGGTGCAGACGGCCGCGAACACGAACCAGATGGCGTTGACGGTCTCGCCGCGGACCAGTGCCACCATGAACCAGGCCACGGCGCCGAGCAGCGAGATGACCACCCAGAGGGCGATTTTCCCGGGAGTCCACCGCCGCTCCTCGGCTTCCCTGACGGCGTCGTCCACCGCAGGCGGCGGCAGTTCCGGATCGAGTTCGAGGACGTGTGATTGGGCGGATTCGGTACCCCTCGCGTTCGGCTGCGTACCCATGGCTCCTCCTTGAGACCGGTTCCTTGAGAACAATGGTTGGCGTTAGCCGCACTGTAGCAAGGCCCTGTGACAAAGCCAGTCAAATGAAGTGACCCGGTCAAGCGAAAAGCCGCTGCCCAATGAAAGCCGCCGCTCAGCCGGCAGGCTCCGGGCCGGCGTCGGGCAGGCCGGCGGCGATGTGCCCGGTATGGACCAGCCGGGCCTCGCAGAGATCCAGCCAGCGCAGCTCGGCCTCGAGCTGGAACACCAGCGAATCCAGGACCATGAGCCGGGCTGTGTCGGCGGCCCGTGGCGTGCCGGACGCGTCCTTGCGCTGCTGGCTGAGTTCCTGCAGCCTGGCCAGCGAGGCTCCCCGCTGCTCCTGGATGATCGCGGGCAGGTCCGATCCGGGCAGGGTGGCGGCGAGCGACAGCTTGATGGCAAGCTCGTTCCGGGGCGGGGCGTCGCGGCCCACCGCCGTCGAAAGCCACTGGTCGAGTTCGTCGCGGCCCGCGGGGCTGAGGCTGTAGATCACGTGCCCCTCGCCGTCGTCCCCCTCCCGGGTGACCAAGCCGTCCCGCTCCAGCCGGTCCAGCGTGGAGTAGACCTGCCCGATGTTCAGCGGCCAGACGGCGCCGGTCCGGGCCTCGAACTCTGCCCGGAGGTCATAGCCGTAGCGGGCTTTGTCCTGGAGCAGCGCCAGGATGCCTTGCCGGATCGCCATGTCCCTCCCTTGCCGTTCAGGGGTTTAGAGCAGCAGGAGCACCTTGCCCATGTGCTCGCCTGAATCGAAGTATCGGTGGGCTTCGCGGACCTGCTCCAGCGGGAAGGATTTGGCCACGAGCGGCTTGATCCGGCCGTCACCGAACATCGGCCACACGTTCTCGCGGACCGCGTTCATGATCATGCCCTTTTCCGCGACAGGGCGGGAACGCAGAGTGGTGCCGATGACTGCCGCGCGTTTGCTGAGCAGCTGGCCGAGATCGATTTCGCCCTTGGCACCGCCCTGCAAGCCGATCACCACCAGGCGGCCGTAGTCGGCCAGCGCGGCAATGTTCTGCTTCAGGTATTTCGCCCCGACGACGTCGAGGATCACGTCCGCGCCCCGGCCCCCGTTGTGTGCCTTGAGGCTTTCGGCGAAGTCTTCTTCTGCGTAGTTGATCACGATGTCGGCGCCGAGGTAGGCCTTGGCGGTGCCGAGTTTCTCCGCCGAGCCGGCGGTGGCCGCCACGACTGCCCCGCACGCCTTGGCGAGCTGGATCGCGATGGTGCCGATGCCGCCGGTGGCGCCGTGGATCAACACCGTTTCGCCCGGCTGCAGCTGCGCCGTCATGACCAGGTTGGAATAGACGGTTGCCGCCACCTCAGGCAAGGCGGCAGCGGTGACGAGGTCGACGCCGTCGGGCACTTTGAGGACCTGCTCGGCAGGGACGGCGACCTGCTGGGCGTAGCCGCCACCCGCGAGCAGCGCCACCACCTTGTCCCCCACCGAGAACGGTTTGCTGACGTCCGGGCCGAAGGCCGCGATGCGGCCGGAAACCTCCAGGCCGGGCACCTCGGAAGCTCCCGCGGGCGGCGGGTAGAAGCCCCGCCGCTGCTGGACATCCGCCCGGTTCAGTCCGGCCGCGACGACGTCGATCAGCACCTCGCCGGGGCCGGGAACCGGCGCGGGAACGTCGCGGACCTCAAGAACCTCAGGCCCTCCGGGCTCCGAAATGTAGACGGCTTTCATGCGTGCTCCCGATTCTTGCTTGCTGGTGCGCGGCCGCGGCGGCCGGTGGGCGCGCTGCAGGTTTTTTGAAGCAGCCAACTCCCTATGAAACACTACTAGGCAGGGAAGGTTGTCCGAGCGGCCTAAGGAGCTGGTCTTGAAAACCAGTGTGCGGTAACCCCGTACCAAGGGTTCAAATCCCTTACCTTCCGCGTTGCGCAGGCCCTGAGGTGTTTGCGCAGGCCAGAGGCCGGTTGACGGCCCACTCCGGTGGGCGGTTGCCGGCCTTCGGTGTTTCCGGGCACTTGGCAGAGCGCAGCCTTGCGGCTATGTTCCCGGGGTGGCGCCCCGCCGTCGAGTGCGTGAGAATGGCCGCATGTGCGGACGATTCAGCGTGGGTTTCGAAGCCGATGACCTATCCCGGAAGCTCGATGCCCTGCTCCGGGACGACACCGTGTACCCCTCCCCCGCCCTCCAGTTCAATCCGACCGACCCCGTCACCTTCCTGCGCGGGCGCACGGGCGACGACGGATCGCTCCGGCGGGAGCTCGCCGTCGGGCGGTGGGGGCTGATCCCGAGCTTCGCGGAGTCCTTCGAGTCGCGGCTGCCCAGCTGGAACGCCCGGTCGGAAACGGCGGCAACCCTGCCCAGCTTCAAGGGTTCCCTCCAGAAGTGGCGGGCTGTTGTACCGGTCTCGGCCTACTACGAATACAAGAAGTCCGGCCCGGGACGGAAGGACCCGAAGCAGCGGTACATCGTGGAACCCGCCGACGACATCATCACTTTCGCCGGCCTGTTCGCATTCTGGCGGGATGAGTCGATCGCCGACCGCAAGGATCCGATGGCCTGGCGGCTGTCCTGCAGCATCCTGACCATGCCCACTCCCCCGGTTGAAGCGCACGAAGGCCTGCACAACCTGCACGACCGGCTTCCGGTTCCCCTGGCCCCGGGAATGATCAACGACTGGATCGACCCCGAAGAGAAGGACGGTGCCAGCCTGTTGGACGCTGCCCTGTCCGAGGCCTACGGCGTTGCGTCCTCGTGGAAGCTGCGCCCCGTGGACCTCGTGGAAGGGAACACCCGGCTGGTCGAGGTGCCCAACCCCGTGGCCTGAGGGCGCCACTTTCCGGTGTGAAGACGGGCAACGGCTAGGCCGCACCCGGCGCATGCGGGCTGCCGCGGTCCACCCGCAGGTCACGACGCACGTCCGTATCTTTCAACCAGGTGTGCCGTTCGCCCGGCTTGAACGGATCCGGCCACCATTGGACCAGGACCCGGCCCGGCGCGGTCCGCACCACCATGGCCGGAACGTACTGCCCGAACCGCGGCCATTCGAGGTAGGCCAGCACCGGAACTTTGCCCACCCTGGAGAGCGCCTGGGTTTCCCTGGGGAGGGGCGTCTTCGCAGCGTTCAGCGGTGACGGAAAGCGATCTTCAGGCATGCCCGAAGGCTACGCCGGGGCACTGACAGCAACAAGGATTCCCGTCCGCTCGCACCGGTTCCGCTCCGGATCATTGAAACTGTCCGACCCCCGGCATAGGGTGCTGTCTGTCTCCACCAAATGCCCAAAAAACCGGGGCGATCTGCCACGGAACAAACTCAAGGAGCAACATGCCCACCCCTGAGATCACGCCCGGCGCACCCTGCTGGATCGACCTGATGACCTCGGACACCGAGAAGGCAAAGGACTTCTACAACGCGCTGTTCGGTTGGAGCTACGAAACCGGCGACGAGGAAAAGTACGGCGGCTATATCACCGCCTGGAAAGACGGCAAGATGGTGGCCGGCATCATGAAGAAGCAGGAGGACATGGGCCCCATGCCGGACGCCTGGTCCACCTACCTGCGCACCGACGACATCAAAGCCACGGCCGCTGCCGCGGCAGCCAACGGCGGCCAGGTGTTCCTCGAGCCCATGGACGTGCCCGAGCAGGGCAGCATGGCGATGGTCGGCGACCCGTCGGGTGCGGCGATCGGGCTCTGGCAGTTCGGCGAGCACAAGGGGTACCAGCTTGCGGCCGAGTCCGGAGCCCCGGCCTGGCATGAGCTGCACTCCAAGGACTACGAGAACGCCGTGGCTTTCTACCAGAAGGTGTTCGGCTGGGAGACCAGCGTAGTCGGCGACACCCCCGAGTTCCGCTACACGACGCTCGGTGCCGGGGACGACGCGAAGGCCGGAATCATGGACGCCTCGGGATTCCTGCCGGAGCAGGTGCCTTCCTATTGGACCGTGTACTTCGCGGTGGACAACGCCGATGCAACCGTCGAGCAGGCGCTTGCCTTGGGCGCCACCGTCATCCAACCCGCGGAGGACACCCCGTTCGGCCGCCTCGCCGCGCTCACCGATCCCACGGGAGCGGTGTTCCGGCTGGTCCAGGACGTCAACCTCAAGGGCTAGAACCACTCCTCCCCGGCCGGCACCTTGCCGGCCGGGGAGCCGCCTCCGACGGCACCCGGGGAATCCGCCGGCACCACCCGCACTGGTCTCGCTGTTGAAATGAGGACACCGATGTCCATCACGCCCAACGCCACACCACGCAACGGCAGGAACACCATGGCCATCGCCGCGGCCCTGTGTACGCTCACCCTCACCTTGGGCGCGTGCTCCCTGTTCGGGAACGGGGACGCCAAACGGGATCCCTCCGGGGTGGCCACAGAGTCGTCGAAGGCCGATGCCTTCAAGGTGAAGGTCGGCGATTGCCTGGAGAAACCCAGCGGTTCGGAAGTCAAGGACGTCACCATCATTCCTTGTCCCCAGGACCACGACTTCGAAGCCTTCGCCGCGACGAACCTGGAGGACTCCACGTATCCCGGAGACGCCGTCATTACCCAGAAGGCCGAGGACTTCTGCAGCAAGGAGTTCGCCACCTTCATTGGGAAGCCCTTCGACGAGTCCGGGCTCGAAATGACGTACTTCTTCCCCACCAGCGAGAGCTGGACAACCGGGGACAAAGAGATTGTCTGCCTCGTCGGCGGCGTCGCGGGCGCACAAAGCAAGGGAAGCCTGAAGGACTCCAAGAAATAGCACCATCCCGCCGCAGCGCGGGAAACGGTTCCAACGAAGGATGGGGGGTCCTGATGTTGTCACGTCCGCGGTGCACCGCAGGCGGCGGTGCTGCCCTCCACCGGCAGGCAACCCCCGGTTCACCTTGCCCTGCTCGAATACCACCAACACTTCTTTACTCCCGGTAAAGTCCGGACTGCGGCAGGAACGCCGTCCGGAAATCCGGCAAACAAAACATGTTCCAGCACCACCATGTTCCACCCCTGTACGGTCCGATCACCGTCCGCCAGGTACAACGCGGCGGACGGTGTGCCCGGAACCTGACCGGTTCCCGAGAGAAAGTCAGAACGGATGCATAGCAAACCCTGGAAATTCCTGGCGGGATCGGCGCTGTCGGCAGCTTTGCTGGCGGCGCCGCTTACTGCCCTGCCGGCGGTGGCGGAAGAACCGCTTCCCGGCGTGGTCATCAGCGAGGCCTACCTCAGCGGCGGAAGTTCCGGGGCCGTGTTCCGGAACAAGTTCGTGGAGCTCTACAACAACAGCGACGCCGCCGTGGACCTCGGCGGCTGGTCCCTGCAGTATCGGTCCGGCAGCAGCACGTCGGCACCCAGCGGGATCACTGCCCTGTCCGGAAGCATCCCGGCCAAGGGCCATTTCCTCATCAAGGGAGCCAGCAACAGCACCGGCTCCACGGCTCCCGATCTGCCGGCCGCCGACGTCGACGGTTCCGGCACCTTCAATCCTTCCGGCACGGCCGGAACTATTGTCCTGGCCAGGCAGGCGGCGGCACTTAACCCCCTGCCCGCGGGCTCGGTCACCGGGAATGCAGCTGTCGCCGACCTCCTCGGCTACGGCACCTCGAACACCTTTGAGACCGCGGCGGCCACCGCGCCGGCGGGGAACACCGACGTCAAGAGCCTGAACCGCAGCAACGGGGCGGACAGCAACAACAACTCGGCCGACCTTGCACTGAGCGCCACCATCACTCCCACGGCCGCGGGCACGGTGACGCCGCCGCCGTCCGGCACGGGCGCCAGGACCATCGCCGAAATCCAAGGCACGGGAGCCGCGAGCCCGCTGGCAGGCAGCACCGTGACCACCCGCGGCAAGGTCACTGCCGTGTACGCCACAGGCGGCTTCAACGGCTACTACGTCCAGACCCCCGGCAGCGGCGGGGACACGGATCCGGCGGCCAGGACGGCGTCGGACGCTTTGTTCGTCTATTCACCGTCGACGGCGGCAACCGTGCACGCCGGCGACTACCTGGAACTGACCGGCGCGGTCAGCGAATTCGCGAACCAGACCCAGCTCACCGTTGATGCGGCCGGGCTCAAGGTGCTGGCGGAAGCCGCTCCCGAGGTGAAGCCCAGCAACTTCGCCCTGCCCGCGGACGACGCCACCCGCGAGCGCTATGAAGGCATGCTCGTGGCACCGCAGGGTGCTTACACGGTCACGGACAACTACGCCCTCAACCAGTACGGCGAAATCGGACTCGCGGCGGGCACCACCCCGCTGGTCCAGCCGAACGCACTGGCGCCGTACGGCACGCCGGAGAACACCGCCGTCGCCACCGGGAACGCGCTACGCGGCATCAAGCTCGACGACGGAGCCTCCACCAACTTACTCAAGGACGCCGCCACCAAGGCCCTTCCGCTGCCCTACCTCAGCAGCAGCGACCCCGTCCGGGTCGGCTCGGCCGCGACGTTCCGCACCAACGTGATCCTCGGCTACGGCAACAACACCTGGAAGTTCCAGCCGCTCGCCCAGCTGTCCCCGGCAAACGCCGACTCCGTGCAGCCGGCTTCCTTCGCCGCCAGCCGCCCCGCCGGGCCGGCAGATGTGGGCGGGAACCTGAAGATCGCCTCCTTCAACGTGCTGAACTACTTCCCCACCACCGGTGACCAGCTCACGGGCTGCACCTACTACACGGACCGGGACGGCAACCCCATCACGGTCAAGGACGGCTGCAACGCCCGCGGCGCCGCCAACGCGGAAAACTTCGAGCGCCAGCAGGCCAAGATCGTCGCTGCCATCACCAAGGCCGGGGCGGACGTGGTGTCCCTCGAGGAGATCGAGAACTCCGCACAGTTCGGCAAGGACCGGGACGACGCCCTGGCCAAGCTGGTCGGGGCGCTCAACGTCAAGACTCCGGGTGTGTGGGACTACGTCCGCACTCCCGCGAACGCCCCGCCGCTCAGCGACGAAGACATGATCCGCACCGCGTTCATCTACAAGAAGGCCTCCGCCGAACCGCTGGGTGAATCCATCATCCACAACGACACCCTGGCCTTCGCCAGCGCCCGCAAGCCGCTCGCCCAGGTGTTCAAGCCGGTGGGCGCGGGGGATGACAAGAAGTTCATCGCGATCGTGAACCACTTCAAGTCCAAGGGCTCCGCCGCGACCCCGGACGATACCGACAAGGGCCAAGGCGCATCCAACCTCGCCCGCACCAAGCAGGCACAGTCCCTGCTGGAGTTCGCAACAAACCTGCAGCAGTCCAAGGGCACAGACAAGGTGTTCCTGATCGGCGACTTCAACGCCTACTCCCAGGAAGACCCCATCCGGGCACTCACTGACGCCGGCTACACCGACCTCGAGGCCGGCACCGGAAAGCACTCCTACCTGTTCGGCGGCATGGTGGGCTCCCTGGACCACATCCTCGCCTCGCCCGCGGCCAAGGCCACCGTCACGGGAACCGATATCTGGAACATCAACTCCGTGGAGTCCGTGGCCCTGGAATACAGCCGCTACAACAACAACGTGGGCAACTACTACGTGCCGGACGAATTCCGCGCCAGCGACCACGACCCCGTGCTGATGGGACTGAACCTGCCCGTCACGGAAACCCCGAAGAGCGTTGAGCTGCAATTCCTGGGCATCAACGATTTCCACGGCCGCATCGACTCCAACACGGTCCTGTTCGCCAGCACCATCGAACAGCTCCGTGCCGAGGCCAACGGCAGCACCGCCTTCCTATCCGCCGGCGACAACATCGGTGCCTCATTGTTCGCCTCGGCCATCGCGAAGGACCAGCCCACCATCGACGTGCTGAATGCCCTGGAGCTGAAGGCCTCCGCAGTGGGCAACCACGAGTTCGACGGCGGCTGGGCTGACCTGCGCGACCGCGTCATCGCCGGCGGCGCCAACGCGAAGTTCCCGATGCTGGGTGCCAACGTCTACCAGAAGGGCACCACCACCCCGGCCCTGCCGGAGTACACGGTGCTGGACATGAACGGAATCAAGGTTGCCGTGATCGGCACCGTGACCCAGGAAGTGCCCACCCTGGTGACGCCCTCGGGCATCACGGAGCTGGAGTTCGGCGATCCCGTCGACGCCATCAACCGCGTCGCCGCGAATATCAAGGCGGAGAAGCTCGCAGACGTGATCGTCGTGGAAAACCACGACGGCGCCAGCGCGGGAACGCCGGACGGCGCCACCCTGGAGCAGGAAGTGGCAGCCGGCGGACCCTTCGCCAAGCTGGTCAAGGAAACCAGCCCGGACGTGGCCGCGATCTTCACCGGCCACACCCATAAGGAATACGCCTGGGACGCCCCGGTGTACGACGCCAACGGCCAGCCCACGGCAAAGAGCCGTCCGATCGTCCAGACCGGCAACTACGGCGAGAACATCGGCCGCATCACCCTCACCGTAGACACCGCCAGCAAGGCCGTCACGGCGTCCACGGCGGGCAACGTCAAGCGCATCACCACCGACCTCTCCGGCACGTACCCGCGGGTGGCGCAGGTGAAGACGATCGTGGACAAGGCACTCGCCGAGGCCGCCGCCGTCGGGAACCAGCCGGTGGGCGCGGTCACCGCGGATATCACGACGGCGTTCACGCCGGATCCCGCGGGCGGGGCACCGAAGCGGGACGACCGCGCGAGCGAATCCACGTTGGGCAACCTCGTGGCGGATTCCCTGGTGGACACGCTCAAGGCTCCGGAACTCGGCGGGGCCGAGATCGGCGTCGTGAATCCCGGCGGCCTGCGCAACGAGCTGTACTACGCACCGGACGGCACCATCACTTACGCCGAAGCCAACGCGGTGCTGCCGTTCGTGAACAACCTCTGGACCACCTCGCTGACTGGTGCCCAGTTCAAGACCCTCCTGGAACAGCAGTGGCAGACCAACCCGGACGGCACGGTTCCGAGCCGCCCGTACCTGCAACTGGGCCTGTCCAAGAACGTGAACTACACGTATGACGCCGCCCGTCCCGCGGGTGACCGCATCACCTCGATCCTGGTGGGCGGCGAACTGATCGATCCGGCGAAGTCCTACCGGATCGGCACGTTCAGCTTCCTGGCAGCCGGCGGCGACAACTTCCGCATCTTCAAGGAGGGCGCCAACACCAAGGACAGCGGACTGGTGGACCGGGACGCCTGGATCAAATACCTGCAGGCCCACAAGCCCGTCTCGCCGGACTTCGCCCGGCGTTCGGTGGCCGTCGTCAACAACACGGCGGCCGAGGTCAAGGACGGCGAGGCGATGACCCTGGCGGTTTCCAAGCTGGACCTGACCTCCCTTGGCAGCCCGGTGAACAAGTCGCTCACCGCGGTGTTCACCGACGCCAAAGGGGTGGCCACCCAGCTGGGATCCGTCACGGTGAGCGGGGGCGCCGCGGCCGTGGAACTCAAGGTGCCCGCCTCGGCAGCGGCCGGAACAGGCACCTTGGTGCTCACCGCCGTCGAGTCCGGAACCGTGGTGAAGGCCGCGGTGGACGTGGCCGCGCCGCTGCCGCCCAAATGCACGGCGCCGGTTCAGCCCAGGTGGTACGACGTGATCGGCTGGATCCGCTACGCGATTGCCTGGATCGAGTACCAGAAATGCCTGAATGGCTAGGAGCTCAGAGCCCCAGGATGGCCCGGGCGATTTCGTCGGAGTCGCGCAGGGTGCGTTGACCGCTGCGGTAGGCCGGGCCGTCCGCGGGGACGGCTTCGGCCGCGATCGCCGTCCCCCATTGGTTGGCGGACAATTGAAGGCCCAGCACGTACATGCCCTTGGTCACGGAGCCGTTCGCGCCGACGGCCCGGTACGGGTGCGGCTCGACGTCCAGGCCTGTGGCCTGCACGGGGCTGCCTTCGACGCCCAGCATGACCTTGGCCCGCACCAGGCCGTCGGCCAGCAGCTGCCGCATCAGCGGGGACGCGGTGGTGCCCACGCGGTTGGCCGGGGCCAGGGCTTCCACGAGGGTCTTCGCCGTGGCGGGCGGGCCGCCCACCCAGGGGGAAGACGCCGTGAAAAGCTGCTGCGCGCGGTCCACCTTGAAGCGGGGGTCGGGGCCGGTGAAGCTGACGACGCCGGCCCGCGCCAAGGCTGCCAGCTGTTCGGCGCGCAGGGCCGGCGGTCCGCTGGCCAGTCCTTCGACGAAGGACTCGAACCAGCCACGCAGCTCGCCGAGCCAGGACGCATCGGTGATGCCGCCGTCGGCCACCACGCTCTTCAGCACCGCCCGGCCCGTGTGCAGGGCACCGATCGCCATCTTCATCGGGTCCGCCTCGCCGAGGGCGGAGCGGCGGGCGTCGTCGTCGAGGTATTCCACGACGGCGGCGTCCAGCTCCCGCCGTCCGGCGAAGGAGCGTCCGGCCAGGGGGGCGGCCAGGCCCGGCAGGTCCAGGCGGCGCGACGCCGCCACGTGCTTGGCCACCAGTTCGTTGACCCGTTTCTCCCAGCTCCCGGCGGCGTGGGCGTGCGGCTGCAGGGCGTCCTGGAGTGCTTCAAGGAACTCCCCGGCGTCGCTGACCGCGGCCGGCTGGGCGGTGGTAAGGGTGGAGTAGTAGGCCCAGAGTGTGTCCCGGTGCAGGAGGGGCCAGAGGTCGTGGTCGAATCCGGGCTGGATGCCGGCAGCGGTGAAGCGTGCCACGGCGCGCTCGTTCAGGTAGCGCAGCCGGATGGACTTCGGGTAGTAGCCGTCCAGCCCGGCCTTGGCCCGGTACGGCGTGCCGCGCCGGGACGCGGCGATGATCTTCGGTTCCCGCCCGGACGGCACGTACGTCAGCGTGCCCGGCCCGTCGCCCGCAGGCTCGAACCGTCCGCCGCGGCCCACGCTCAGCTGCACCATGACGTCGAAGAAGTTCAGGCCCATGCCGCGGACCAGCACGGGTTCGCGGTCCGGCACCTTCGACCAGTCGACGTCGGCCGGTGCCGCCGGCGGCAGGTACAGCAGTCCCATCCCGGCAGCTGCCGTGGCGAAGGAACGCTGTTCGGCGTTCAGCTGCGATTCCAGGTGCCCGAGGGCCAGCACCACCGTGTCCGCCGCAAGGTGTGCGCCGGAGTCGAGTTCGACGTCGAACGCGGACGCACCGTCCGGATTCTTCCGGACCGACACTGCTGAGTTGCTGTGGAAGGTGAGCTCGACGCCGTCAGGCCTGCGTTCGAGCAGCGCGTCCAGCGTCTCGCTGAGGTAGCGCCCGTAGATGGCGCGGCTGGGAAAGTCGCCGGTGCCGAGCGCGGCGAGTTCGGCCTGCTCATCGGCGGCCAGCCCACGGCCGTCCTCCCGGCGGCGGGCCCGCCACTGTTCGAACGTGCCGCCGGCCAGCGGAGGGGCCAGGGACGGGTCCTCGTGGATGAGGGTGGGGTAGAACGACTGCGTGTTCATCAGGTACAGGCGCGACTGCCCGGGCTGCCAGACCCGGCCCGGACCCGCCGGGTACGGGTCCACGACGTCGACCTGCAAGGTGTGCCCGGCCGGCGCCGAGGCTGCCCAGTTCGCGAACAACCGCTCCAGGACACTGGTGCCGCGAGGCCCCGCACCGATCAGTGCCACCTTGGTTTTCTGCGAATTGCCCACCGCCCAAGCTTACTTTCACCGTGACTTGCTTCCCGCTCGACGGGGCACCCTAGGATGGGGCCATGACCACCACTGCAGCCGGGCATAGCCCTGAAGGTGACCCCGGGAAGACCACCGCCCCGGAACCCGTTGACGAGAACATCTGGCTTGAGGACATCCACGGCGAGGAGCAGCTGGCCTGGGTCCGGGAGCAGAACGCCCGCACCGAGGAACTGCTCGAGGACGAGGACTTCGCCGCCCTCGAAGGCGGGATCCTGGAGGTGCTGGACTCCACGGACCGGATCGCCATGGTGACCAAGCGCGGCGGGCACTACTACAACTTCTGGCGCGACAAGCAGAATCCCAAGGGCCTGTGGCGGCGCACCACCTGGGAAAGCTACCTCAGTGACGACCCCGAATGGGACGTGCTGCTGGACATCGACGCCCTTGCCGCCGCGGAAGATGAAGAGTGGGTCTTCCACGGGGCCTCGTTCCTGCGCCCCTCCGAGGGCCAGCCCTACAAACTTGCCATGGTGTCGCTCTCCCCCGACGGCGGCGACGCCAACCGCTACCGCGAGTTCGACGTCGAACAGCGCCGCTTCGTGGACCCCGCAGAGGGCGGCTTCGACCTTCCGGTCGCCAAGGGCAACGTCAGCTGGCTCGATGCCGGCACCCTGCTGGTGGCCAGCACCGCCGGGGACCTGCCCAAGACCAGTTCCTCGTACGCGCGCACCGGTGTGAAGCTGTCCCGCGGCCAGCGCCTTGCCGACGCCGAGCGGATCTTCGAGATCGCGGAAGACCACATGATGGCCCTCGTGGCGCACGACTCCACGCCCGGTTTCGAGCGCACCTTCGCCGTGGACTGGATCGACTTCTTCAACCAGCGCACCTACCTGCAGCGCGACGGCGGGTGGCTGGAAATCGAGGTTCCCACCGACGTCAACATCAGCACCCACCGCCAGTGGCTGCTGTTCCGTCCCCGCCAGGACTGGGCCGTTCCCGGGGCCTCTGTGGACGGCGGGGAGGCGGCGGACACCGTGTTCCCGGCCGGCTGCCTGCTCGCCGCGGACCTGGAGTCCTATCTCGACGGCGCCCGGGAGTTCACCGTGCTGTTCACCCCGGACGAGCGTACTTCCCTGCAGTCCTGGAGCTGGACCCGGGATTTCCTGGTCCTGAACCTGCTCAGCGACGTCTCATCCAAGATCCTGGTGCTGGACCCGGCTCGGCCGGCTGGTGGTTTCGGAGACGGCGGCTGGGCCGTGTCGCCGCTCGATGCCTGCCCGCCGCTGCACGACGTCAACGCCTACGCGGTGGATGACGAGGACGAAAGCGAGGCAGGCAACGATTTCTGGCTCGTGGCCACGGGCTTCACGACTCCCACGACCCTCATGCGCGGCACCCTCACGGCCGGCACCACCCTCACGGCCGCGGGCGCGGCGTCGGTGAGTACCGCCGTCGCCAGCACGCACGCGGTGGTGAAGACCTCGCCGTCGTTCTTCAACGACGGCGACTACGACGTGCAGCAGCATTTCGCGGTGTCCGCGGACGGCACCCGGGTGCCGTACTTCCAGATCGCGTCGAAGGACCTGGTGCTCGACGGCGGGAATCCCACCCAGCTGTCCGGTTACGGCGGCTTCGAGGTCTCCCGCACGCCGGCCTACAGCGGCGCCATCGGCCGGTCCTGGCTGGAGAGGCGGAACGGTTCGATCGCCGGCAGGCCGCGGGGCGGCGTGTACGTGGTGGCGAACATCCGCGGCGGCGGCGAGTACGGCCCGGCCTGGCACCGGGCGGCCCTGCAGGAGAAGCGGCACCGCGCGTACGAGGACTTCGCGGCGGTGGCGCAGGACCTGATTTCCCGGGGCGTGACCAGCCGTGAACGGCTGGGCTGCGTGGGCGGCTCCAACGGCGGGCTGCTGGTGGGCAACATGCTGACCCGGTATCCGGAGCTCTTCGCGGCGGTGTCCTGCGGTGTGCCGCTGCTGGACATGCGCCGCTACACCAAGCTGTCCGCGGGGTACTCCTGGATCGCCGAATACGGCGACCCGGACGTACCGGAGCAGTGGGAATTCATCAAGACCTTCTCGCCGTACCATCTGCTGCACGACGCGGTGGACTACCCCGAGACGTTCATCTGGACATCCACCTCCGACGACAGGGTCGGCCCGGTCCAGGCCCGCAAGATGGCCGCGCGGATGCAGGCCATGGGCATCCCGAATGTCTGGTTCCACGAAACCCTGGAAGGCGGGCACGCCGGCGCCTCGGACAACCGGCAGGCCGCGGCGCTGCAGGCCCGCAGCCAGCAGTTCCTCTGGCGGGCGCTCACAGCCGGCGTCGTGGAGGCCGGCACCAGCGGCGTCCCGGCCTAGGGAACGGCCGTCAACAGCGAAGGGAGGCACCGCCGCATGGCGGTGCCTCCCTTCGTGCTTTGCTCGGCGGACTACTTCGCGAGGTGCGGGTCCACGCCGAATTCCTTGGCCACCTGGGTGATGACCTCGTTGGCACCCTGGATGCTCACGGAGGACAAGAACACGCTGTCGTCGACCGTGACGGTCTTGCCGGTGAGCCGCTTCCACAGGGGGTTGCCCTGGAACGACTTGGCCAGGGCCCGGGTCTTGTCGCCCTTCGCGCCCTCCTGTGCATAGGTGGAGACGAAGATGACGCCGGCGTCAGCCTTCAGGATCTGTTCCTGGGACAGCGGAACGAAGATCGCTTCGGTGGTGTCCGCGCCGCCCTTGGGCCGCGGGATCCCCATGTCGGACATGATCGTGCCGATGAACGACGTCGAGGAGTACAGCCGTGCGGTGTCCTCTCCGGAGAAGCGGAGCAGGGAGTAGCTGGCCTTCGGGTTCTTCGCCATGACGGCGTCGCCGACCTTCTTGGCGCGGGCTTCGTAGTCCGCGACGATCTTTTCGGCCTTTTCCTTCACGCCGAGCGCGTCACCGAGGAAGACGACGTTCTCCTTCCAGGTGGGGCCGGTGGATTCGGAGTAGATCGTGGGGGCGATCTTGGACAGCTGCGGGTAGAGCGCCTCGTGGCGGACCTTCGCGGAGATGATCAGGTCCGGCTTGAGCTCGAGGATCTTCTCCAGGTTCGGCTCAGCCAGGGTGCCGACGCTCTCTGAGTCCTTCGTGGCCGCGGCAACATCGCCGAGATAAGGGGCGAAGGGGTGCGCCGGGTCCTGGCGGTACTCGATGTAGCCGGCCAGTTCGGCACCGAGCAGCAGGGTGGCATCGACGTAGCTGGAGTCGAGGGCCACGACGCGCTTGGGCGTGGTCTTGATCTCGGTGGAGCCCATGGCGTGTTCGATGGTCTTGGGGAACCCGGCGGCGGGTGCGGCTGCCTCGGCCGAGGTGCTTTCGGGAGCACCGCAGGCGGTGACGAGGAGCAAAGCGGCGGCGGCAGCGACGGCCGCCAGCTTGCCGGGGAAGTTGAGGGTCTTCACGTGGCTGTCTTTCGAAGAGGATGCGAAGGTAACGGAACTAAGGCTTACCTTAGGAACGCCGTAGACTGTATCAGCATTGTCTAATTACGCAACAACAATGTTTCGCAATTGAGGAATCTATTGAGCGCCCCACCCCTGTCCCTGGAGCCGAAGGCCGCCCGGCGCTCCGGGCTGCCCTCCCGCATGCAATTCCCGGCCGCAATGGCGGTGCTCCTGGCCGCCGTCGCCGTGAGCCTGGCGTTCGGCGGACAGCCGTCCACCTTCAGCGATCTTTGGCACGCGCTCGTGACCCCTGATTCCTCGGCAATGGACGTCACCATCCGTGAACTCCGCTGGCCACGGACCCTCAATGGACTGGTGGCCGGAGCCTGCCTGGGACTCGCCGGGGCGCTGACCCAGGGCCACACCAGGAACCCGATCGCCGAACCGGGCCTGCTCGGCATCAACCAGGGAGCGGCGCTGGCCATCGTGGCAGTGACGGCGCTAAGCGGCCCGCCGCTTCCGTTCGTCGAAGCGTTGCTGGCCTTCACCGGCGCCCTGGTAACCTGTTCCCTCGTTTTCGCCCTGGGCAGCGCGGCACGCGTTGGCGCGACGCCGGTCACTTTGGTTCTCTCCGGTGCAGCCGTCTCGTTCCTGGCCGGCGGGCTGGTCTCCGGCATCGTGCTGCTGAACGAGGCCGCCCTGGACACCCTGCGCTTCTGGCAGGTGGGATCGCTCGTGGCGAGGGAGGGCGTCCTGGATTCCGTGTGGCCGTTCGTCCTGGCGGGGGCCGTCCTCGCCGCCGCCAACATCGCCCCGCTCAATGCCCTGGCCCTCGGCGAGGACAACGCAGTGTCCTTGGGCGTCTCGGTCCGCCGTTCGCGTGCCCTCGGCATCGCCGGGGTCACCCTGCTGGCCGGCTCCGCCGTAACCCTTGCGGGCCCGATCGCGTTCGCCGGACTGCTCGTTCCGCATGCCGCCCGCGCGGTTGCCGGCGCGGACTACCGCCGCCTCATCCCGCTTTCCGCAGTCCTGGGCAGCGCCCTTGTGCTGTTCGCCGACACGGCCGGGCGGCTCATCGCCCGGCCGGGCGAGCTGTCCGTCGGAGTGGTGATCGCCGTCGTCGGGGCGCCGTTATTCATCCACCTCGCACGGCGGCGCCGGCTGGTGAGGCTCTGATGCCGCCGCTCATGCTCAGCAGTTCGAACTATGCGGGCATCCGCGCCCTGCGGACCCGCCGGTCCTCGTGGCGCTGGAACCCGCGCGTGCTGATCCTCGGGATCATCCTCGCCGTGCTGGTGTTCGCCGCCATGGGCGTGCACGTCGCGTACGGCGGCCTGCCGCTGGCCTACGGGGACGTGCTGCGTTCCCTGCTCGGCGACGCCTCGCAGCCCCGGACCTACCTTGCGGTCACCGAGTTCCGGGCACCGCGCATGGTGGCCGCCCTCGTGGTGGGTCTCTGCCTCGCCGCGGCCGGTGCCATCACCCAGAGCGTGGCGCGGAACCCGCTGGCCAGCCCGGACATCCTGGGGATCACCTCGGGCGCGTCCTTCGGTGCGGTATCGGTGCTGGTGATCGCCGGCGGCGGCTACGCCGGCCTCAGCGGACTCGCCGCGACGGTCGGCCTCCCGGCCGCGGCCTTCACGATGGGCCTCGTCACCGGTGCCGCCGCGTACGTGCTCGCGTACCGGAACGGCCTGGACAGCTACCGCCTGGTGTTGGTGGGCCTCGGGCTGAACGGCCTTGCCACCAGCCTGACCACCTGGCTGCTGACGCTGGGAGACGTGACCAACGCCGGCCAGGCCCTGACCTGGATGATGGGCTCGCTCAACGGGCGCGACTGGCCGCTCGTGGTGCCGATGACCATGTTCGCCGTTCCCCTGCTGGTGCTTGCCTGCTTCGCCGGCCGCTGGCTGGAGCTACTCAGCTTCGGTGAGGACACCGCCACCGGGCTGGGCATCCGCACCGGCCGCATCCGCGTCCTGTGCCTGAGCCTCGCGGTGCTCCTGGCATCCATCGGCACCGTGCTGGCGGGTCCCCTGACCTTCGTTGCCTTGGCCAGCCCGCAGATCGCACGCATCCTCTGCCGCACCGCCGTCCCTCCTGTTGCGGCCTCGGCCCTCACCGGGGCGTTGTTCGTGCTGCTGGCGGACACTGTTGCGGCCCACGCACTGCCGGTGTCCCTGCCCGTGGGCGTCGCCACGGCCGTCCTCGGGGCGCCGTACCTGATCTACCTCGTCCTGAACTATCAGAGGAGGCTCACGTGAGCACCGCTTTCTCCCCGGATGCAGCCGCAACCCGGACTGCGACGGCGGCCGGTCGCCCTGGTGCCCCGGCGGAAGCCCCGCCGGACGCACCGCCCGAAGCCCCGCCGGGGGTGTCCTTGAGCGCCCGGGGGCTCAGCCTGGGATACGACGGCCGCACGGTGGTCCGGGACCTGGACCTTGAGGTGCCGAACGCCCGGATCACCTCGATCATCGGCCCCAACGGCTGCGGCAAATCCACCCTCCTGAAAGGACTGGGCCGCATCCTCCCGCCGATCGCCGGCGAGGTCCTGCTGGACGGCAGGGCAATGACGAAGTGGCCCAGCCGGGAAATCGCCCGCCGGCTCAGCATGCTCCCGCAGACCCCGCAGGCGCCCAGCGGACTCACCGTGGCCGACCTTGTGTCCCGGGGCAGGCATCCGCGGCAGAAGTGGTACCAACAGTTCTCCGCCACCGACGAATCGGCCGTCGGCTCCGCCCTGGAGGCAACGGACCTCGCCGACCTGGCGGCCTGCCTGCTGGAGGACCTCTCCGGTGGGCAGCGCCAGCGGGCATGGATCTCCATGACGATCGCCCAGGAGACCGGGATCCTGCTGCTGGACGAGCCCACGACGTACCTTGACCTCGCCCACCAGCTTGAGGTGCTCGAACTGGTGCAGCGGCTCAACCGCGCCGACGGCCGCACCGTGGTAATGGTCCTGCACGACATCTCGCTCGCGGCACGCTACTCGGACCACATCGTCGCCATGAAGGACGGCGGGATCGTCGCCCAGGGCACCCCGGCGGACGTCGTCACGGCGGAACTGCTGGAAGAGGTGTTCGGCCTGCGGGCTAACGTGATCGCCGACCCCCTCACCGGCCGTCCGCATGTCCTGCCGATCGGTGTCGCCTGACCGTTGGGCTGGCCCGCCTGCCCTCCGATAGGCAGGTCCGACGGCAGCATTCCGGCCTTCGGGCCGCAGGAACCGGCCGTTTTGCGCTGTACGCCGTGTTCTGCGTATCCTTGGTGGGCTAGCAATAGCAATTGGAGACGTGCCAGAGCGGCCGAATGGACTTCACTGCTAATGAAGGGTCGGGGTTAAACTCGACCGGGGGTTCAAATCCCCCCGTCTCCGCGTTTGGCCCCGGTCCTTGACCGGGGCCTTTTGCGTACCCGGGGCTTTCTGCGTACCCGGGGCCTTTTGCGTACCCGGGGCATGGGCCGACGGCTACCACCCCCGCCCCGGCCCCGGGGCCTGTCAGCCCGCCTGGGCGAGGACGAGCGGCAGCACCGCACCTGCCCCTGCCTGCCGGAGGGCACGGCCGGCGACCGTCACAGTCCACCGGCTGTCCACCAGGTCGTCCACCAACAGGACGCTCCGCCCGGCCAGCGGGGCGAGCGCTTCCCCCAGTTCCGGACCAACAACCAAACGGTCCCAGACCCCGGCCAGGCGGTAGGCGCTGTTGCCTCCCCGGCCGCCGGTGGGCCCGCCATGCTGAAGTTGGAGGGAGCCAAGGTAGGGCATTCGTCCGATGCCGGCGATTCCGCGGGCCAGGGACTCCACGAGCTGCGGCTTGCCCCGGGACGGCAGGCTGACCACGGCGGCCGGACGTTCCTGGCCGCTCCAGCCGCCCTGGCCGGCGTTGCCTGTGGCCCATTCCTTGAGCACTTGGACGCAGGCCTGCAGCATGGACGGATCGACCTCGCGGTCCGGAGCCCCCGCCGCGAACAGTTCCCGCAAGGCACCGCCCCAGCCGAGGTCGCTCAGGCGGGCCAGGGCGCGTCCCTCCGCGATGGTTTCGCCGGCCTTGATCTTGCCCTTCACTGCCACGCCCAAGCGGTCCATGCCGCTGGGCCACTGCAGCCTGGGCTCCACGGCGACGCCTGCGCGGCTGAGTGTGCGGCCGGCCGCGTCGGAAGCTTCTGCCGCGATGTCCGCCGGGAACCAGCGTCCCGCGCAGTTGTCGCAGCGGCCGCAGGGGCGGGCGGTGTCGTCGTCCAGGACGGCGGTGATGTACTCCATCCGGCAGCCAGCGGTGTCCTCGTAGATGATCATCGAGTCCTGCTCATCGACCCTGGCTTCGGCGATCCTGGCGTAGCGTTCGGCGTCGTAGAACCACGGCTGCCCGGTGGCCCGCCATCCGCCGCCGACCCGTTCCACCGCCTCGTCCACGGAAAGGACCTTCAACAGGAGTTCGAGCGGTGTGCGACGCAGGTCCACGCGGGCCTCAAGGGCAACGGTGGACAGGGCAGTCCCGGCCTCCCCCAGGACTTGAAGCACTGCTGCGGCCTTTTCCTCGGAAGGCATGGAGGCTGTGGCAAAGTACTGCCAGATGTCCTTGTCCTCCTGGCCCGGAAGGAGCAGGACATCCGCGTTGGCCGCCCCACGGCCGGCGCGTCCCACCTGCTGGTAGTACGCCACCGGTGAGGACGGCGCACCCAGGTGGATCACGAAGCCGAGGTCCGGCTTGTCAAAGCCCATGCCGAGTGCCGAGGTGGCAACGAGCGCCTTCACCTGGTTGTCCTTGAGCTGCTGTTCGGCCCGCTCCCGGTCCGCGGGATCGGTGCGGCCCGTGTACGCGAGGACCTCATGCCCGGCTTCCGCCAGCAGCCGTGCGGTGTCTTCGGCTGCGGAGACAGTCAGGGCGTAGATGATGCCGCTGCCGGGCATGTCCGAGAGGTGCGTCAGCAGCCAGCCGAGCCGGTCCCGGGAATTGGCCAGGTTCAGCACGCCGAGCCGCAGCGATTCGCGCCCGAGCGAACCACGGATGGTGAGCACCCCGGCCCCGAGCTGTTCCTCGATGTCGTGGACCACTCGGGAGTTTGCCGTGGCCGTGGTCGCAAGGACGGGCACGGTGTCCGGCAGCCGGCCTATCAGGTCCGCGATGCGCCGGTAGTCAGGCCGGAAGTCGTGCCCCCAGTCCGAGATGCAGTGGGCTTCGTCGATCACCAGCAGGCCCGTGCGCTGGATCAGTTCCGGCAGCTGGTTTTCCCGGAAGGAAGGGTTGGTGAGGCGTTCCGGCGAAACCAGCAGCACATCGACTTCATCGGCGGCGAGCTGCGCGTGCACGTTATCCCAGTCCAGCTGGTTGGCGGAGTTGATGGCCACGGCCCGGACACCTGCGCGGGCCGCCGCGGCCACCTGGTCCCGCATCAGGGCGAGCAACGGCGACACGATGAGGGTGGGTCCGCTCCCCCGGCGGCGCAGCAGCAGCGAGGACACGAAGTAGACGGCCGACTTTCCCCAGCCCGTGCGCTGCACCACCAAGGCCCGGCGGCCGGCGTCGACAAGTGCTTCGATGGCCTCGTACTGGCCGTCATGGAACCCGGCCTCCGGGTTGCCGACAAGCTCGCGGAGGACCTGCAGGGCTTCCTGGCGGGTGCTGGTGATTTCTGCGGTGTATGGCTCCTGGGACATGGTTCCAGTATTTCAGCCGGGTCCGACAGCCAGCAGCCGGGACCTTCGCTATGTGGACAACCGGGAAAGTTGTGAAGTCTGTCCACATACGGGGGCCGTGTGGATGCGCGGCATCGCCGCCACAGTAGGATTGAGCCCGTGACTAGCGAGCAGAACAACACTTTCGACCTCTCGGCTTCCTTCAAGGCCTACGACGTCCGGGGCATCGTCGGCGAGACGATCAGCGCGGAAATCGTGACGGCCGTGGGCGCTGCTTTTGTCGACACCCTTGGCCTTGCCGGCCAGACCGTCCTGGTCGGCGGGGACATGCGTCCGTCCTCGCCGGAGTTCATCAAGGCATTCGCCGACGGCGCGTCCCGACGCGGCGCCAACGTCCAACTCCTGGACCTGATCTCCACGGACGAGCTCTACTACGCCTGCGGCGCGCTGAACGCAGCCGGGGCCACCTTCACCGCTAGCCACAACCCGGCCCAGTACAACGGCATCAAGATGGCCAAGGCCGGTGCCCAACCGATCTCCTCGGAAACCGGCCTGAAGGAAATCCAGGCCCTGGCCGAGCAGTACCTGAACGAAGCTGCCATCCCGGCCGCGGAGACCCAGGGAACCGTTGCCGTCCGCGATGTCCTGAAGGACTACTCCGCCTACCTGCGCAAGCTGGTGGACCTCAGCGGATCCCGCCCGCTGAAGGTGGTCGTCGACGCCGGCAACGGCATGGCCGGCCTGACCACGCCCGCGGTGCTCGGCGACGCCCTGCTCCCCGCATTGCCTTTCGAGATCGTGCCGCTGTACTTCGAACTGGACGGTTCCTTCCCGAACCACCCGGCCAACCCGCTCGAGCCGGAGAACCTCCGCGACCTGCAGGCCGCCGTCGTCAAGCACGGCGCGGACATCGGCCTGGCGTTCGACGGCGACGCCGACCGCTGCTTCGTGGTGGACGAAAAGGGCGAGCCTGTTTCGCCGTCGGCCATCACCGGCATGGTGGCCCGCCGCGAAATCGCCCGTGCGAAAGCCGGGGGCGAGGACGTCCCGGTCATCATCCACAACCTGCTGACCTCCAAGGCCGTACCGGAACTGATCGAGGAAGACGGCGGCCGCCCGGTCCGCACCCGCGTAGGCCACTCCTTCATCAAGGCGGTCATGGCCGAGGAAGGCGCCGTATTCGGCGGCGAACACTCCGCGCACTTCTACTTCCGCGATTTCTGGAACGCCGATACCGGCATGCTCGCCGCCATGCACGTCCTCGCCGCCCTCGGCGAGCAGGACGGACCCCTGTCCGAACTCGGCCGGCAGTACGAGCCCTACGTTTCCTCGGGTGAGATCAACTCCGAAATCGAGGACAAGGCCGCCGCAATCGAACGCGTCCGCGCGGACTTTGAAGGCGAAGACATCGAGATCGACCACATGGACGGCAGCACCTTCAGCGCGAAGGACGGCAGCTGGTGGTTCAACCTGCGCCCGTCCAACACCGAGCCCTTCCTGCGCCTGAACGCCGAGGCCAAGGACGCCGAAACCATGAGCGCGGTCCGCGACCGCGTCCTGGCAATCGTCCGCGGCTAAGGGAGCACAGCATGACTGAAGGCATCTCCCCCGACGTTCCGCAGGACCCTGAAGCGCAGGAAGACACCCAGGAAACCATCTCTCGTGAACTGCGCGAGGTCCTGGGCGCCGCCCTTGGCACAGCCCAGGAGCACATGGAGCAGAACGGCGGTTTCCTGCCGTTCGGCGTCACCCTGGCCGACGACGGCGAGTTGCGGCTCGTGATGATCTCGCCCGGTGAACTGGACGATGAGGGGAACATCGACGCCGGGACAATGCTTACCGATGTCATCGGGCTCCTGCGCCAAGGCCGTGAGGGATACAGGGCCGTGGCGTTCGCCAGCGACGTCACCCTCCCCGAACACGGCACTGACGGCATCCACGCCGCCGCCGAGCACCGCAGCGGCGGCCTGATGGCCGCCGTCGTGCCTTATGACGTCACGGCAGAAGGCTTCAACTTCCGCCCGCTTGAGGCGGACGGCCACGAAGCAACGGTCTGGGCGGACTAGCTCAAACGGACCAGGTCTTGCGGCCGCCCTGGCCACGAATGAACCAGTTCAAGGACACGGAATCGGCATCAACACGAAGCGCTGCTTAAGCTGAATACATGAAAATCAACGCGTTCGCCGATGTGAGCCTGCGCGCCGTCATGGTGCTGGCGGCGGTTCCGGAGGGCGCATTGCTGACCACCCAGGCAGTGGCGGACGCCGTGGGAACCCCCTACAACCACGTGAGCAAGGCCCTGGCCAAGCTCCGTGAACTGGGACTGATCGCCGTCGAACGGGGCAGGAACGGCGGGGCTCAACTGACCGACTCCGGGCGCCGTGCGACGGTAGGCCAACTGCTGCGCCAGCTCGACAGCAGGCAGGATCCTGCCGAATGCCAGTCCCCCAACGGCGACTGCCCGCTCATCACCGAATGCGGCCTCCGGCACGCCATGAGCCGCGCCCGCGAAGCTTTCTACCGCGAACTCGACCCCGTGGTGATCTCCTCCCTCCCCCACGCCCGCCAGATGGCACCCGTCTTCCGGAGCATCGGCCTGCGGCCGGATTTCCAGGTGCCGGCAGCCCGGCGCTAAGCGCTGTTACACCTCCCGCGGCAACCGCAAGCGCCCGATTTGCACTTCTTTTCTACGAGGAGTAGAAATTGAGTCATAAATACTCGCATTTCAGATGCGAGTATTGACCGCCCGGGCGACCTGCCCGGCCCTACCCGCAGGAGAACCAATGCTTTCCGAGAAGTCGCGTCCTGTCATCGAAGCCACTCTCCCCCTTGTCGGATCGAGGATCGGCGAGATCACCGCCGACTTCTACAAGCGCCTTTTCGCGGCACACCCGGAACTGCTGGACGGACTCTTCAGCCGCTCCAACCAGCGCTCCGGCGAACAGCAGCAGGCCCTGGCCGGAAGCATCGCAGCCTTCGCCACCCACCTGGTCAACAACCCGGGCACCCTTCCGGAAAAGGTCCTGTCCCGGATCGCCCACAAGCACGCCTCCCTGGGAATCAAGGAAGAGCAGTACGGTGTGGTCTACGAACACCTCTTCGCCGCGATCGCCGCGGACCTGGCCGACGTCATCACCCCGGAAATCGCCGAAGCCTGGACCGAGGTCTACTGGCTCATGGCCGATGCGCTCATCAAACTGGAAAAGGACCTCTACGCGGCACAGGCCAACACCAAGATGTGGATCCCGTGGCGCGTCGTCGCCAAGGAGGCCGCGGGCAAGGACTCCATGACCTTCACCCTCGAGCCTGCGGATGACACCCCCGTCACGGCAGCCAAGCCCGGCCAGTACATCAGCGTGAAGGTCCAGCTGCCGGACGGACTCCGCCAGGTCCGCCAATACTCCCTGTCCGGCGACGCCGGCACCAGCCGGACTTTCACCACCAAGCTCAACGACGGCGGCGAGGTATCGCCCGCCCTGCACAACGATGTCGAACCCGGCGACATCCTCGAGATTTCCAACCCTTATGGCGAAATCACGCTGAAGGACGGCGACGGACCGGTGATCCTTGCCTCGGCAGGCATCGGCTGCACCCCCACGGCATCCATCCTGCGCTCCCTGGC
This sequence comes from Arthrobacter celericrescens, assembly GCF_003614925.1. GTDB lineage: Bacteria > Actinomycetota > Actinomycetes > Actinomycetales > Micrococcaceae > Arthrobacter > Arthrobacter celericrescens. The sequence goes on along the minus strand of NZ_QYLP01000029.1, from coordinate 367 downwards.
GGTTGCCGGCACGGAGCGCGACGTCCTGGTGCTGCACGCCGAGCGGTCCATGGACAGCTGGGCACTCAGCGGGCAGATGACCGCGGACGCTGCCGCGATCGACGCCGACCTCCAGCTGTGGCTCGAGACTCCGCAGCCCGGCGCGAAGGAAGGTTTCATGTCCCTGCGGGAAGTCGACCTGCCCGCCGGCGCGTCGCTCTACCTCTGCGGACCGCTGCCCTTCATGAAGAAGATCCGCGACGAAGCCATCGCAGCGGGCATCCCGGCCACCCGCATCCACTACGAGGTGTTCGGCCCGGACGTCTGGCTCGCCAACTAGACGCTTAACCACGACGGCGGCCCGTCACCTTCCAGTGGAAGGTGACGG
>NZ_QYLP01000028.1 GCF_003614925.1 Arthrobacter celericrescens | reverse complement strand
CAAAGGGCCCGTCCTTCCAAGGATGAAACCGCAGGTCACACCCTAGTTAGAGACCGGACCCTTACACACTCAATGAAACACCCTCTGGTAGAAGAACGTGGACCGGGCAAGACCTGAGATCTCCAGGAGAACCGGCAGCGGGAAGTCAGCCTTGAGAGCGATGAGAGCCTGGACCCTCACCGTTGTTTCTGCGCCCTCAAGGCCCGCAATTTTCCCAGATAGGCCACTTCTGCCCGCAAACGCGCGTTCTCCCGCCGCAACTGCTCCAGTTCCGACGGCTCCGCGGGCGGCGGGGAGGCGGGCCTCCGGGGACGGCCCTTAGGCTTCGGACGCAAAGCATCCGCGCCCTCGCGACGATAAGCCCTCACCCACGTCTTCAACAGCACAGGCGAGGACAACCCAGCCTCCGCCGCCAGATCCGGGGCCGTCTCACCCGCGAGGAACCGTTCCACCAACTCAAGCTTGAATTCAAAGGAGTACGACTTCTTAGTCGGCTTGGTCACCAACGCTCCCTGACCATGGATCCTCCACCGCCGATACAACCTCTTGACCGGCCAACGTGACACGCCCAGCATCGTGGCTGTCGCCGTATCTGCAAGGCCTTTCTCAAACCACGCTACAGCGGCCTCGCGCTGGACCTCGGACAACGAACTACGTGCATCCATAAAAAAGCTGCTCCCCGGGAGTCAGAACTGAATTCTCAGTCCAACTTCCGGGGAGCAGTTCAAAGGGAGGGCGCTCTATTTGTTTCGCGAGACCTGCTATTCGGCGTCGTGGTCGGTTTCAAGGATCTTGACGAGCTTGTCGAGGGCTTCGTCGGCGCCGGTGCCTTCGGCGCGCAGCACGACGACGTCGCCCTGTGCTGCGCCGAGGCTCATGAGGGACAGGATCGAGGCGGCGTCCATCGCGTCCTCGGCAGGTTCGCCCTGGCGTGCGATGGTGACCTCGAGGTCGAGTTCGCCGGCGGCTTCGGCGAAGATCGCGGCGGGGCGGGCGTGCAGGCCGACGCGGCTGGCGATGGTGGCGGTGCGTTCGCTCATGGTGGTTCTCCTTGCTGGTTCGGTGGTTTGTGGTTAAAGGCCGTGTTCTTAAAGGCCGAGGTCGTTCAGGACGGGCAGCTGCTCGCGGACCGCGGAACGTGCGGCGGCCGCGCTGGGAGCGCCGAGGGCCAGGGCGGCGAGCTGTTGCGCCTGGGCCAGGGTGACGGTTTTGAGCACCGCGGCAACGGAAGCCAGGGCGCGCGGGGACATCGAGAGCGTAGCGACCCCCAGCCCGATCAGCACGGCAGCCAGGGCGGGATCTGCAGCCGCCTCACCGCAGACACCGACCGGCTTGGCGGTGCCGTTGTTGGCCGCGGCGGTGGCGGCGCCGTCGGCGGTGAGCTTGACGAGATGCAGCACCGCCGGCTGCCAAGGGTCGTTCAACGTCGCCAGGGGGCCGAGCTGCCGGTCGGCGGCCATGGCGTACTGGGTGAGGTCGTTGGTGCCGAGCGAGGCGAAGGAAACCTCCGACAGGACCGTCGCGGCGGTGAGCGCTGCCGAGGGGACCTCGACCATCACGCCGGGGGTCTTCAGCCCGGCGTCTGCACAGAGCGCGGCGAAGCGGGCGGCCTCCTCGGCGGTGGAGATCATGGGGGCCATGACCCACACCTCGGCCTCGTGGGCGGCTTCGGCGGCCGCGATGGCCTCAAGCTGGCGTTGCAGGACCCCGGGCGAGGTGAGGTCGGTGCGGTAGCCGCGGACACCGAGGGCCGGGTTGGGCTCATCGGCGTTGGTGAGGAAGGGCAGCGGCTTGTCGGCTCCGGCGTCGAGGGTGCGGACCACTACCTTCTTCCCGGGGAACGCGGCGAACACGGCCCCGTAGGCGGCGATTTGTTCGTCCACGGTGGGTTCGGTGTCACGGTCCAGGAAGCAGAACTCGGTGCGCAGCAGCCCGACGCCCTCGGCGCCGGCGCCGGCGGCCTTGACCGCGTCCGCGCCGGTGCCGACGTTGGCCAGCAGGGGAACCCGATAGCCGTCGGCAAGGGTGTTGTCCCCGGTGAACGCGGCCAGGGTGCTTGCCTGGGTGGCCCAGGCCTTCGCCGCGATGCGCAGATCCTCGGACGGCTCGGTGGTGATGGTCCCGGCGGCGCCGTCGACATAAAGCTCAGTGCCGTCGTCGATATCGTCCACGCCGGGAGCGGCGACGACGGCGGGCAGGCCCAGCGCGCGGGCCAGGATCGCGGTGTGCGACTGGGGTCCGCCGCCGGAGGTGATCAGGGCGATCACCTTCGCCGGGTCCAGGGTGGCGGTATCCGCCGGGGCCAAGTCCTCGGCGGCCAGGATGAACGGCTCCTCGGAAGCCGGGATGCCCGGGGCGGGCAGGCCGCGCAGTTCAGAGACGATCCGGGCGCGCACGTCCAGGACGTCCGCCACCCGCTCGGCCATGTACCCGCCGAGGCCCTTCAGGGTATCGGCCACCGTGGCGGCGGCTTCCCAGACGGCGCGCTCGGCAGTACGCGCGCCGCCGGGGGTTTCAGGCTTGAGCAGCTTGATCGCGGACTTGACCAGCATGGGGTCCGCCGCCATCAGGGCCGTTGCTTCGAGGACTTCCTTGCCTTCCCCGTTGGCGCCGGCGGCCCGTTCGCGCAGTTCCGCCTGGACAGCCTTGGCCGCATCCTTGATGCGCTGCGCCTGCGACTCGACGGTCACATCCGCCGGGATGTTCACGTTCGCGTGGGGTTCCTGCACCGGCTTGGGCATCTGCCGTACGGGACCCAGAACCCGGCCCGGGGCGACACCAACACCTGAAAAGGTCTGCATGGATTAGTCCTCTAGTTGCTTTCTAACGGCGTTGTCAGGCTGCTGCCGCAACAGTATCAACGGTCCTCTTCACTGCCCAGCGCTTGAGGGCGATGAGCAGGAGCGCCGTAACGACGACGCCGACAGCAATCGACAGCAGGAACAGGAAGAAGTTGTCGATGGCGAACCCTACGAACACGCCGCCGTGCGGAGCCTTCGAGCCGACCGCGAAGGCCATGGACAGGGCGCCGGTCACGGCACCGCCCACCATGCTGGCGGGGATGACGCGCAGCGGGTCGGCGGCTGCGAACGGGATGGCGCCTTCGGAGATGAAGGACAGGCCCAGCAGCCAGGCCGCCTTGCCGTTTTCGCGTTCTGCCAGCGAGAAGCCCTTCTTGTCCAGGACGGTGGAGGCGAGGGCCATGGCCAGCGGGGGAACCATGCCTGCGGCCATCACGGCGGCCATGATCTGCCAGGGAGCCTGGTTGGTCACGGATGCGGCACCCAGGCCGGCGACGGCGAAGGAGTAGGCCACCTTGTTGACGGGACCGCCGAGGTCGAAGCACATCATGAGGCCGAGGATGATGCCAAGCAGGATGGCGCCGGCGCCGGTGAGGCCGGAAAGGCCATCGTTCAGGGCCGTCGTCAGTTGAGCGATCGGGCCGCCGAGGACCAGGAACATCAGACCGGACGCGACCAGGGAGGCGAGGAGCGGGATGATGACCACGGGCATGAGGCCGCGCAGCCAGCGGGCCACGTTGAGCTTGCCGAGCTGGTGGGCGATGTAGCCGGCCAGCAGGCCGCCGACGATGCCGCCCAGGAAGCCTGCGCCCATGAAGCCGGAGACGGCGCCTGCCACGAAACCGGGGGCGATGCCGGGCCGGTCAGCGATGGCGTAGGCGATGTAGCCGGCCAGTGCGGGGACCAGGAAGCCGAGGGACAGTGCGCCGATCTTGAACAGCACCGCGCCGAGGTAGGCACCCAGCGGTCCCCAGGCCAGGGCCGGGTATTCGGTGGGCAGGTTGGCAAGGTTGTTCTCGGCGAGCATCTTGTCGGCGAAGCCGGTGATGTCGTAGCCGCCCAGGAGGAAGCCCAGGGCGATCAACAGGCCGCCGCCGGCCACGAACGGAATCATGTAGGAGACACCGGTGAGGAGCGCCCTCTTCAGCTTCTGGCCGATGTGCTCGCCCTTCTCCGCGGCTTCCCGCTCTGCCAGGTCCTCGGCGCCTGCGTGCGGAACGCGGTGTGCGTTCGGGTCCTCGATGGCGGCGAGGGCTTCGTGCACCATCTTCTCGGGCTCGTCGATGCCGCGCTTGACCGGGGCGTTGATCACCGGTTTGCCGGCGAAGCGCTCCTTGCCGCGGACGTCGACGTCGACGGCGAAGATCACGGCGTCCGCCGCGGCGATCACTGCCGGGTCCAGCGGCTTGGCGCCGGAGGATCCCTGGGTTTCCACCTGCAGGTCAACGCCGATTTCCTTGGCTGCCGCCACCAGCGAGTCGGCGGCCATGTAGGTGTGGGCAATGCCCGTGGGGCAAGCGGTGACAGCGACAATGCGCTTCGGGCCGATGGGGCCACCGGTTCCGCCGATCGGGGCCGGGGCAGCACCCGGTGCTGCGAAGGAACCCGCGCCGGCAGCGGCAGCGGCGGGCACCGTCACTGCTTCGGCAATGTGGGCGGCAGGCTTGTCGGCGAGGGCAGCGTCCACCAGCTCCACGATCTCCTGGGGAGTGGATGCAGCGCGCAGTGCCGCGGTGAAGTCCTTCTTGATGAGGGAACGGGCCAGCTTGGAGAGCAGCTTCAAGTGCTCCTGGTCGGCACCGTCCGGGGCGGCGATGAAGAAGATGAGGTCCGCCGGGCCGTCCTTGGCACCGAAGTCCACCTTCTGGGACAGGCGGGCCATGGCCAGCGACGGAACCGTCACGGCCGCGGAGCGGCAGTGCGGGATCGCAATGCCGCCGGGCACGCCTGTGGCGGTTTTGGACTCGCGGGCGAAGGCGTCGGTGAACAGGCCTTCCACCTCGGTGGCGCGGCCGGCGTCGGTCACTTTGCCTGCGAGGAAACGGATGACGTCGGCGGGGGCCTCGCCGAGGTTCTGGTCGAGGGCGACCAATTGGGGGGTGATGAGCTCTGTCACTGTTAGTCCTTCGGAAGGGCCGTGATGGTTACGGCGTCGGGAGTTGTTTGGTGGACTGCCGGGACAGTGGAGCCCGGCAGCGAAGCAGCGGCGGCACCGTGTGCCACAGCCTGACGGAGGCAGTCCTGCGGGGTGCCGCCCTGCGTGGCGGCCAGCAGGTAGCCGGCAAGGGAGGAATCGCCGGCACCCACGGTGCTGACGGCTTGGATCGGCGGATGCGTGGCGAGCCACGCGCCGTCGGCGGTTACCAGGACGGCGCCCTTGGAACCGAGTGTTGCAAGGACCGTTCCCACACCGGAGCCGACGACGGCGGCCGCGGCCCGGGCGGCCAGGCCCGGATCCGCTTCCAGTTCTTCGGCGGTGTGGTGGTCCGTGAAGCCGGCCGCGGCGGCCAGTTCGGCCAGTTCCTCCGCGTTCGGTTTCAGCAGGTCCGGCCTGCCGTCCCCGCGTCCGCTGACCGCCGCCGCCAGCGGAGTGCCGGAGGAGTCGATCGCGATAAGGGGGGCTCCGCTGTCGTCCACGCTACGGAGGCGCGCGGCCACCGTGGCGTAGAAGTCCGCCGGAACTCCCGGGGGGAGGGAGCCGGCCAGGACCACCCAGCTGGCGCCCTGCGAACGCTCCAGCAGCAGCCCGATCAGGGCTTCCTGCTGCTCAGCGCTCAGTTCCGGGCCGGGTTCGTTGATCTTGGTGGTCACGCCGTCCGGCTCGGTGAGGGTTACGTTGCTGCGCAACGGCTCGGCGATCGGCAGGGCCGCGAACGGCACCTTGTCCTCCCGCAGGCCGCTGAGCACGGGGTCGGTCTCGCCGCCCGGCAGGACCGCTACGGTGTCCAGGCCGGACGCCACCAGGGCGCGGGAGACGTTGACGCCCTTGCCGCCCGAATGCTGGTGGACGGCGACGGCGCGCTGCACTTCGCCGCGGACCAGGGCGGCGGGGAGCTCGACCGTGCGGTCGAGGCTGGGGTTGGCAGTCAGTGTGACGATCATGCGAGCACGACATCCACACCGGCTTCGGCCAGGGCGGCCGAGAGCTCTCCAGAGGGTTCGGTGTCAGTAATCACGGTGTCTACATCTTTCAGGGCGGCGAATTGGACGAGGGTTTCCGCGTCCAGCTTGGAAGAATCCGCCAGCACGACCACGCGGCGTGCGGCGGTGACGAAAGCGGCCTTGACGGCTGCTTCTTCGGGATCCGGAGTGCTGAACCCGAACGTTGCGTGGATGCCGTTGGCGCCCACGAAGGCGATGTCCGGCCGGAGCCGGGAAGCGGAATCCACCGTGGATTGCCCGACGGCGGCCTGGGTGAGTCCGCGGACGCGGCCACCGAGGATCTGCAGCGCGATGCCCGGATTGCCGGAGAGCCGGGCGGCGATGGGGATGGCGTGGGTGATGACCACCAGTTCCCCGCTGTCGCTGTTGCCGGCGCCGCCGGTGCTGCCTCGCTGTGAGGCGAGGAGGCCGGCGAGGGTTTCGGTGGTGGAGCCAGCGTCCAGGAGGATGCTTCCGGCGGAGTCCTCGGGGATCATGGCGAGTGCGGCCTGGGCGATGCGGAGCTTCTCCTGCTGGCGCTGGACGGCCCGCTCGCCCACGCTTTCTTCGCGGGTGCTCAGCCGGTCCGAGGGAACGGCGCCGCCATGGACCCGGCGAAGGCTGCCGGCGGATTCAAGGGCGGCGAGGTCCCGGCGGACGGTTTCGGTGGTGATGCTGAAGCGTTCGGCGAGGTCGGTGACGCTGACCCGGCCGAGCTCGGCGACGAGTCCGGAGATCAGTTGCTGGCGCTCCTCAGCGAACACATACCCTCCATTGCGTACTAGCAGGTTCCCGGCTGGTGACCACGATCACATGATGTGGAATTGCTTGACTCTATCTTTGTTCGTGTGGGTATGTCAATAAAAAACAACACAAACAAAGATCGCCGGGCGTGGCGGGTGAGGGCGGCGTAACGCGGATGTGATGTTGGCGGGGGTTCGGGGTTTAGCGCGTGCTGGATTCCCGGATGATGAAGCGGCCGTCGATGCCGCCGCCGTGCTCGTCCCGCTTGGGGGTGCCGCCCAGCTGTTCCACGAGGGTGGCGATGGCCGCGCGGGCCGTCGCTTCGGGCATCAGGTCCATGGCCGTGATGGGCGGGGTGCTGTTACGGGTCTGCTCCGAATCCGAGCCGGCCACCAGGAGGAAGTCGCCGGGGGTGGAGATTCCGGCTTCGGCCAGCCTCGCCTGCAGGCCCGCGGCATGGCGGCCCGTGAGGCAGTAGGCGGCGTCGGGTCGGTCGAGCATGGCCAGGAGCTGCTCGCCGAGGATCCTGCCGCCGGCGGTTCCGCTGGTTTCCTGCTGCACCAGCACCACGGGCTCCTGCTGCCGTTCCGCGCACCATTCCCGGTAGCGCTTCTCCGTGAGGATGTTCCAGTGGTTGCGGTCGGTCCCGACGGCGATCGCCACCTTGCGTGCGCCGTTGTCCGCGAGGTGGTCGAGCACCTCCGCGCGTGGGCCAGGCTGATCCGGCCCTGAGCCAACGCGTGGAACGTGGCGGGGAAGCGGTCCAAAAGCTCCACGGCTTGGCCCATCTGCCGCTGGATCGTGCGGTCGTTCGCCCGGGTCGCCGTCGCGATCTCGGCCGCGACGGCACGGTGGGCGAGCTCCGCTGCGTCCCACCGCGCACCCTTGAACCCGGCCGGCGCGGCGCCGTCGTCGTCCTTGCCGCCGTCGTCCTTGCCGCCGTCGTCCTTGTCCTCCGCGGCCATCACCTCCGCCACCCGGGACGCGATGGCCAGCGTGTACTCACGCAACGCCTGCAAACCGGCAATCGCCGACTCCACCGACTCCAAGGTGGAGACCAGCCCGTCCAGCAGGTCCAACGGGTCGAACGCCGCAGCAGGCTGCGGCGTCCTTCCGTTGACGCTAGTGGTGATCTCCATGAACCCATCACATCATCAGGCTGTGTCATTTTTAGGGCGCTGGGTCTCCGCTGCCCGAATCGTCCACGATCCAGGCGAAGGCGCGCCTCCGCACCAGCCCGCACGCCCGCCCGACGCCCCGCGACCCCTACCCCACAATCCGGCGCCCCGAAGCGTCCAGGCGGATGCCCAAGTGCTTCGGGGTGCGCAGCACGATCGAGCGGTCCACGATCTCGGCGAAGGGCAGCCGCTCGCCGAGGTGCCGCTCGAGGAGGGTGATGTCCTCGATCCGGCGCAGCCACACGGCCACCACCAGCGAGTAGTTGCCCACCGTGGTGGTGACAAGCCGGACCTCGTCCAGGCCCACCAGCTTCCCGGCCACCGACCCCACCTGGGTTGCCGGCACCCGCATGAAGAACCACACATACACCGGCCACCCCGAATACGGCCGGGCCACCTCAAGCCTGATGACCACGCGCTGCTGGGCGAGGACCGTGCTGAGCGCGCTCCGGGCACGGGCCTGGCTGATGCCCAGTTCGCCGGAAATCCTGGACACGGAGGCCCGCGCATCCGCACGCAGGATCCGGAGCAGGCCGTCCTCGATGTCCGCCGGAACCCTGGACAGGAGCTCCTTCGGCGGCGCCACGGCCCGTTCCAGCGCGTTGACCTCGCCCGCGTTCAGGGAGCGCAGGCGCCACACCTGGGCGTCGGCCACCACCTGGATGGAGCGGTGCGTGCGCATGCTGCGGATGCCTTCCACGGTGGACAGCCGGTCGAGCACATAGCGGGACAGTTCGGCGTCGTTCCGGCAGACCAGGGTGACCACCATGTCGCGCCCACCCGCCGTCAGGTCGATCGTGAGCACTTCGGGATCGTTGGCCAGTTCCTCCGTCGCCGGGGCCATGCTCGACGGCGCGCACTCGATTTCCAGGAATGCCGTCACCACCCCACGCCCCGCGCCCTGGTAGCAGCCGATCCAGGCCAGGCCCTGTTCCTGCAGTTGTTCCCAGCGCCGGGCCAGCGTCACGGGGTCCGCTCCGACCGCCGGCGCCAGGGTGGCCCACGGTGCGCGCGGGCGGACCTGCAGGGCATGCAGCAGGCGGAGATCGCGTTCATCGAAATCGATATCCTGCATTTCAACTCTCAGTTTTCTGAATTTCCTGCATATTCGAGGCGCTGTGATGCGCGTTATATAGCTTATAAGCCCATCCGGTTTCCATCCCCAGTCCCCAGCAAGGAAATCCCATGACTTCAACCACTCTCCTCGCGGCCCCCAAGCGCACCAGGGGTTCTTTGGCGTGGCTCTGGCCCATCGGCGGGCTCGCGCTGCTGATCGCGACGCTGAGCCAGATCGTCGGCCCCATGGTCATTCCCGTGGGTTTTGCCGCCATCACCATCCTGCCGATGGTGTGGGGCATCCTTGCCGGCGGCATCGTCTCCTCGCAGAAGTTCCGCCCGCTGCCCAGGAACTTCCAGTCCGCCGCCGGGTCCCTGATGGGTGTTTCCGTCCTCATCCTGGTGGGCAGCCTGGCCTTCACCATGGGCCCGAACCTCCCACTGCTCTTCCGGGCGGGTCCGGCCCTGCTGCTGCAGGAAATCGGCCACCTGCTGGGCACGCTGATCCTCGCGCTTCCGCTGGCCGTCATGCTCAAGATGGGCCCGGCAACGATCGGCGCCACGTTCTCCATTGACCGGGAGGGCTCCTTCGCCATGGTCAGCGAAAAATACGGCACCGATTCCCATCCGTACCGTGGCGTCCTCTCCATGTACGTCTTCGGCACCATCTTCGGCGCAGTCTTCATCTCCCTGCTCGCATCCATCACGGCCTCCCTCGGGATCTTCGACCCGCTCGCCCTGGCCATGGGCGCCGGCGTCGGCTCGGGCTCCATGATGGCCGCCGGCGCGGCGAGCGTTGCCGCCCAGTTCCCTGAGTTGAAGGAACAGATCTTCGCCGTCGCGGGCACCTCGAACATCATCACCAGCCTGCTGGGCGTGTACGTCGGCATCTGGATCGCCTTGCCGCTCGCGGACAAGATGTACCATGCACTCATCCGCCGCTTCCCGCACCTCGGCGCCGCAGCCAATGCCAACACCGCGACGGCGAACGCCAACAACGCGGCCGACCTTGCCGCCGTCGAGACCGCCGCCGTCGAGTCCGCCTCCGCGGAGGCCGACAGCGAAGGCCGCGGCCCCGTGCGGGTTCCGCTCTACATCGCGATGCCAGTTCTTACCGTGATCGGCGTCTTCATCGCCTCGATCGCCGCGGGCGGTTTCTCGTGGAACATCGTGGGTGGCTACCTCATCATCGACGCCCTCCTGCTGGCGGGCATGGGCCTGTCCAAGCTGTGCTCCGGCAAGGTGCCCAGCATGGTCTTCATCATCACCCTCGGCGCCCTGGCCTCCAGCCCCGTCTCGCCGTTCGCCAAGGTCCTCATCACCATGGTCACCAGCGTCAACTTCCTCTCCATCTGCACCGTGGTGCTCACGGTCGCCGGCCTGAGCCTGGGCAAGGACATCCCGCTGCTGCGCCGCATCGGCTGGCGGATTGTCCCGGTGGGCCTGGTCGCCATCGCCTCCTCGTACCTCTTCTCCGTGGTCATCGCCCAGTTCACGCTCGGCCTCGGCACCCACTAAGAACCTCCCGAACCCGCCACACCCGAAAGGCAACCATGTCAAGCCAAGCCATCGCCGTCGCCGTCGACACCCTCAAGAAGGCAGCCTCCGGCACCATCGCCGCCTGGGAGGACCGCCTCCGCGAGGTCAGCCGGATCATCCACGACAACCCGGAACTGGCCTTCGAGGAACGGCTCGCCGCGGAAACCCTCGCCACCGTCGCCGAGGAGGCCGGCTTCGCCGTCGCACGCGGTGCCTACGGCATGGAAACCTGCTTCGAAGCGGTGCGCGGCTGCGGAGACTTCACGGTGGTGATCTGCGCCGAGTACGACGCGCTGCCGGAAATCGGGCACGCATGCGGCCACAACATCATCGCGACGGCGGGACTCGGCGCCGCGCTCGCGCTCGGCGAAGTCGCGGACGAGCTCGGCCTGCGCGTGGTGCTGCTCGGCACCCCGGCGGAGGAGCACGGCGGCGGCAAGGCCCTGCTGCTCGAGGCTGGCGCCTGGGAGAAGGCCACGGTGTCCATGATGGTGCACGGCGCCACCGGCGAGGACCTCAGCTGCGCCATCACCCGCACCCAGGCCGTGGACCGGTTCGCCATCACCTTCAACGGCCGCGCCGCGCACGCTGCCGCCGCCCCGGACAAGGCCATCAACGCCGGCGACGCCGCCACCATCTCCCTCGTGGCTATCGGCCTGCTCCGCCAGCAGCTCGCCGACGGCATCCGCCTTAACGCCTTCGTGGAACGCGGCGGCGAGGTCACCAACATCATCCCGGCCCGCACGGTGGTCAGCGCCGAGGTCCGCGCGCACGACCTCGCCACCCTCGAGGACGCCAAGGAACGCATGCTGAACTGCTTCGCCGGCGGCGCCCTGGCCAGCGGCTGCACCTGGGAGGTCGCGCCCACCGAGCCGCGCTACGAGGACCTCGTCCAGAACATCCTGCTCGCCGAGGCCTGGGACCGGAACCTGACCGCGATGGGCCGCACCGTGGTGCAGACCAGCCGGCTCGGCGGCGGCTCCACCGACATGGGCAACGTGTCCCACGCGGTGCCGTCCATCCACCCGATGATCTCGGTGCTGGGCGCCAGCGGCGTTCCGCACACCGCCGAATTCGCCGCCGACGCCGGATCCCCCGCGGGCGAGCAGGCCGCCCTTGACGGCGCGCTCGGCATGGCCTGGACAACGATTGACACCGTCACCAACCCCGAAACCCGCGAGGCCCTCCTCGCGCTGCAGGCTGCCCGCCGCCCCGGCGCCACCCGCAGCCCCGCGCTCGGGTAGGGGATTCCCGCTCCACCGGACATGTCCATCGTTGGCGGCCAGGATTGGACATATCACTGACATGTCCACTCTTCGGGCTTGGCGGTGGACATGTCCGGTTGTGGACGGAGCTTCATCCCCTAGGCTGTCCCCATGAAGACCGTCCTCTGGTCCAAGCCCGAAAACGAGCGTGCGGGAACGCCGCTGTTGGTGATGATGCACGGCTACGGCACGGACGAGCAGCGCATGGCCAAGCTCTTCCCCGAACTGCCTGAGGAATTCACCTGCGCGGCCCTCCGCGGACCCATGGTGATCGGGGACGACTACGGCTGGTTCCTGCTGGACTACTTCCTAGCAAACGATTTCGCCGACGTCATCACGGCCGCCAACAAGGTGTTCGCCTGGATCGACTCGGTCAAAGGCAACCACAGCAGCGTGAGCCTGCTGGGCTACTCCCAGGGCATGGCCATGGCCAGCACCCTGCTGCGGCTTCGGCCCGGCGGCTTCAAGGCCACGGTGGGCCTGTCCGGCTTCGTGCTGGAGAACGAGCTGCTGTCCCTGAGCGAATCCTTCGACGCCCCGCCGCCGTTTTTCTGGGGCCGGGACAAGGCGGACCCCGTGATCAACGAGGACGCCGTCGAATACACCGCCGGCTGGCTGGACGAGAACACCGCCCTCACCGCCCGCACGTATCCCGGAATGGGCCACCGGATCGAGGCCATGGAACTGGCCGATGTGGGCACCTTCCTGCGCCACTACGTCCTGCGCTGAGCGGACCAACCGCCTGCGCTGAGCGGACCAACCGCCTGCGCTGAGCGGAGCAACCGCCTGCGCTGAGGTGAGCCCCGCGTAACACTGGCGACGCGTTTGTGCATCCCTTGATAGGCAAAATTGTAAACGCTTACAATCGCTCGATGCGGTGAGTCGCCGCAGCGCTGAACAAGCGTAGATCAAGCATGGAAAGGGTTGAGGCCGTGTTGCATGGTTAGTGCCCAGCGCGCCACCATCCAGGACGTTGCTGTCCTCTCGGGATTGTCCATTTGCACGGTTTCCCGGGCCCTGCGCAATTTGCCCAATGTGTCCGAAAAAGCCCACCGCAAGGTTGCCGAAGCGGCCGGGAAGCTCGGCTACCGGGCTTCCCCCGCCGCCGCCCGGCTGGCCGGCGGAAGCACCGGCTCCATCGCCATCATCGCCCCCACAGCCACGGCTTGGTTTTTCGCCCAGGCGGTGGAAGCGGCCGAAGAAGTCTTCGCCGACGGCGGCCATGACACCGTGCTGCTCAGCCTCCGCAACAATGCGGAGGTCCGGACCCGTGTGTTCGCGGACCTCGCCGCCCTGCGCCAGCGGGTGGACGGGGTGCTGCTGCTCAACGTGGACCTGGATGCCGATGAGATCGATGCCCTCGCAGGATCCGGCTTGGCTGTTGCCAGCGTTGGAATGAGCGGGGTCCCTTGGGATAACGTGGGTATTGACGACGAACACGCCGCCTGGGCCGCCACCTCCCACCTGCTGGAGCTGGGCCACTGGGATCTGGCGGTGCTCTCCGGCCGGGAACTGGGCGGGCATTCCGTCCGAACCAGCAACAACCGCCTCGACGGTTTCAGCCGTGCCTTGTCCGAGCACCACCTCACCGTCCACCCGGATCTGGTGATCAACGCCGGTTCCTCCATTGAGGGCGGGCGGAGCGCCATGACCGAGCTCATCGCACACCGCGGACTGCCCAGCGCCCTCTTCGCCGACTGCGACGAGATCGCCTTCGGAGCCCTGATGGCGTTGCGCGAGCACGGACTGGGCGCCCCGAAGGACGTGTCCGTGATCGGGATCGACGACCACCCCATGAGCTGGTTCCTCGGCCTGAGCACGGTGGCGCAGCCCGTCGCGGACCAGGGCGCCTTCGCGGCGAACTTGCTCTGCGAACGCCTGCTGAACCCGGAGCAGGACCACGCCCCCACCAGCCACTTCCTCGACACCAAACTCATCGAACGCAAGACCACCCGCCGCAACCGCCGAACGGACAAGAACCATGACTGAATCCCACGCAGCCCTGAGCTCCACCTGGACGGGCGCCTCGGCCCTGCTGTTCGACCTCGACGGCGTGCTGACGCCCACCGCCGTGGTGCACGAACAGGCCTGGCAGGAACTGTTCGACGGCTACCTCGCCGAGACCGGCCACGCCGGAGCGGACGGAACAGGCGGCTACCAGGAAAGCGACTACTTCGACTTCATCGACGGCAAGCCGCGCTTCAACGGTGTGCGGGACTTCCTCGCCTCCCGCGGCATCACCCTGCCCGAGGGCCCCACGGACGACGCCCCGGACAGCCCCACCGTGCAGGGCCTTGGCAACCGCAAGAACCTGATCTTCAATGAAATTGTGTCCACCCGCGGGGTGGAGCCCTACGCCGGCTCCGTCCGTTTCATCCACGCCGCACTGGAGCGCGGACTCAAGCTCGCCGTCGTCTCCTCCTCCCGGAACGCCCCGGCGGTACTCAAGGCCGCCGGACTGGACGGCTATTTCCCGGTGGTGGTCGACGGCCAAGTGGCGGCCGCCGTCGGGCTTCCCGGCAAACCGGACCCGGCCACCTTCGACTACGCGGCGCGCCTGCTGGACGTCCCGGCGGACGAGTGCATCGTGGTGGAGGACGCGGTGTCCGGCGTACAGGCCGGCAGCGCCGGCAACTTCCGGGCGGTGATCGGCGTGGACCGCGGCGCGGGCCGCCAGACCCTGCTCGACGCCGGGGCCACCTTCGTGGTGGACGACCTCGACGACCTCCTCTGAACCCCCAAGTTCTGAACCCCCAAGCTCCGAATCTCCCCAAGCTCCGAATCTCCCCAACCATCTCCTTTCGAAAAGGCACCTCCCCATGGCACTCATCAGCTCCGACCGGCTGCGCTTCCCTTGCGAACCGTGGAAGCTCGTGGAATCGATCCATGTCCCCGGCGACGCCGGCACCCTTGAAACCCTCTTCAGCCTCGGCAACGGCCACCTCGGAATCCGCGGCGGGCATTGGGCTCCGGCTGACGGCGACCTCCCGGGCACGTTCATCAACGGCTTCCACGAGATCTGGGACATCAAGCACGCCGAAAACGCCTACGGCTTCGCCCGCACCGGTCAACGGATTGTGTACATCCCGGACGCCAACAACTTCACCGTGATGATCGACGGCGAGCAGCTCTCCCTGGCTGAGTCCACCGTGCGCGACTACCGCCGTACCCTGGACTTCGCCACGGGCGTGTACGAATGTACCGTCACCTGGGAATGCCGCTCCGGCGCCGTGGTCACCACCGTCGAACGGCGCGTGGTGGGCTTCGAGTCCCGCGGCTGCCTCGGAATCGAATTCAGCCTGAGCTCCGACCGCACCGCCTCCGTGGACATCACCTCGTCCATCGTCAACCGGCAGGACCAGCCGGTGGAGGACCACTCTGCCCACGACCCCCGGCGCTCGGGCCGGCACGCGGGCAGGGTGCTGCGCCCGCTGCACCTGCAGGGCGCCGACGGCTCACTCCGCCTCGCCTGGGAAACCACGGAATCCCGGCAGCGCATCGGCATGGCCGTGGACCACTGGATGTCCCTGGACGGCCAGCCCTTCGAGACCGTGGTGGGGGAGGACGAGTCGACCGTCCGCTACGTCCTGGCAGTGAACGAGGGCGAGACCTTCCGCCTCGAGAAGAGCGTCAGCTACGTGGTCAGTGCGGTGGAGGACACCGTGGACGACCCGGGCGAAGCGCTCGCCGCGGAGGCGGAACTGCGCCTGGTTTCGCTGGAGACCCTGCTGGCCGAAAGCGCCGCCCACTACCGCAACTACTGGGCCACGGCGGACATCGTGATCGGCGGGCAGACCGACATGCAGCAGGCCGTGCGCTGGAACCTCTTCCAGCTGGCCCAGGCCACGGCACGGGCCGGCGTCGCGGGCATCCCGGCGAAGGGCGTGAGCGGCTCCGGCTACGAGGGGCACTACTTCTGGGACCAGGAGATCTACCTGCTGCCGTACCTGAGCTACACCAACCCGGCCGCGGCCCGCCAGGTCCTCGAATCGCGCCACGCCATGCTGCCCGACGCCCGGATCCGGGCGCAGGAGCTCAGCGTGGACGGCGCCCTGTTCCCGTGGCGCACCATCAACGGCCTCGAAGCCAGCGCCTACTACGCCGCCGGCACCGCCCAGTTCCACATCGCCGCGGCGATCGCCTTCGCCGCCAACCGCTACCAGTGGGCCAGCGGGGACACCGCATTCGCCAACGAGATCGGTGCCGAACTGCTGATCGAAACGGCCAGGATGTGGGCGTCCCTGGGCTTCTTCGGCAAGGACGGCATGTTCCACATCCACGGTGTCACCGGCCCTGACGAGTACACTGCCGTGGTCAACGACAACCTCTACACGAACGTCATGGCCCGCTTCAACCTGCGAGCCGCGGCCGAGCTGGAGCACCCGGGTGTGCTCGAGACAGATCGTATCATCTGGCGCCAGGCCGCCTCACGGATGGCCCTGCCGTACGACCCGCACATGGAGGTCCATTCCCAGGACAACGACTTCATGACCCTGGAGCCGTGGGACTGGAGCACCCCGCGGTCCAAGTACCCGCTGCTCCTGAACTTCCACCCGCTGGTGATCTACCGGCACCAGGTCCTCAAGCAGGCGGACACGGTGCTGGCGATGTTCCTGCAGTGGCAGGACTTCAGTCCGGAGGAAAAGCAGCGCGCCTTCGACTTCTACGACCCCATCACCACCGGTGACTCCACGCTGTCGGCGTGCGTCCAGGGCATCATGGCGGCCGAGGTGGGCTACTCCGACGTCGCCCTCAAGCACTTCACCGAGGCGTTGTTCATCGACCTGGACAACACCCACGCCAACACGGTGGACGGCGTGCACATCGCCTCCACCGGCGGGATCTGGAGCTCCTTGGTGTCCGGGTTCGCCGGCATGCGCGACCAGGGCGAGGTGCTGCATTTCGACCCCCGCCTGCCCGAGGAATGGGAGAGCCTGTCCTTCCGCCTGCGGCTCCGCGGCCAGGTGCTCGACGTCGAACTGCGGCCCGGCAGTATCGCCCTATCGGCCCGTCCGGACCGCTTCGATGGCGTGCCCGACGGCGGAATGTTCGACGGCGGCAGTGCGGCTTTGGCGGACGGCGCCACAGCGGCGGTTGCGGCT
Source organism: Arthrobacter celericrescens (assembly GCF_003614925.1). Lineage (GTDB taxonomy): Bacteria > Actinomycetota > Actinomycetes > Actinomycetales > Micrococcaceae > Arthrobacter > Arthrobacter celericrescens. The sequence goes on along the minus strand of NZ_QYLP01000028.1, from coordinate 208 downwards.
GGGCCGGGCGGCACCGGACTGGAGGTGAGCGTCCGCGGCCAGCGCGTCGTCGTCGGGCCCGAAACGGTCACGGTACCGCTCGAGGCGGTTCCGGTCCCGGTTCCGTCGGTCTTCCCGAGCATGTTCCCGACCGCGGGCGTCCCCGTGGTGGGAACGCTGGAGGGCTAAGACGCAAAGGCGCCGGTGCGGCTGGATTCCAGCCGCACCG
>NZ_QYLP01000027.1 GCF_003614925.1 Arthrobacter celericrescens | reverse complement strand
AACCCCCACCAACACGCACCCGCGCCAACCACCCGCCACGCCCATTCCCCGGATACAACCACAACGACCCCGACGAATCCCGCGCCAGGACGTCGACGCTGCCGTCACCGCTGAAATCGTTGCCGCTGGGGTCCTCGGTGCCGGTGCTCTCGCTGGGGGCGTCGCTGATGACCGAGACGGTGTTGCTGCCGGAGTTGGCGACGTACGCGGTGTGCGTTGCGGGGTCGACGGCGACGCCGACCGGTTGGACTCCCACCGGAATAACCGCGGTGACGCTGGGCCCGTAAGCGCCGGCCCCGTCAAGCACGGACACCCTGTCGGCGTAGGAGTGGGCCACGTAGACCGAGTGGGTTGCCGGATCGACTGCCACCTGGTGCGGGTTGCTGTCCCCGAAGGGGTTCGAGGCGGTCACTTGATCCCCGTTGACCACGCTCAGGCTCACCGCGGATGGATTGACGGCATAGACGAGATGCGTTGACGGGTCCACGGCCACCCCGGTAACGCCTGTTTCGAGGGAGATGACGTTGCTGACAGCGTTGCTCTCGATGACGGACAGTGTGCCGTCGTAGAGGCTGGTGACGTAGGCCGTGTGTGTCCCGGGATCGACCGCCACCCCGTACGGCCCCTGGCCCACAGGAATGGTGGCGATCACTGCGCCGTCCTTGATCACCGAGACGGAGTTGCCCTGCGAGTTGGTGACGTAGACGGTGTGGGTGCCGGGGTCCACGGCCACCGCGTACGGGGCCGTGCCCACTGGAATGGTTGCCGTCACCGTGGTTCCTTGGATGACGGAAACGGAGTTGCCCAGGTAGTTGGCGACGTAAGCCTTGTGGGTGCCTGGATCGACCGCGACGCCTTGCGGCAAATTTCCGACGGCGACGGTGGTGGCCGTGCCCGTGCTGCCCACCACGGATACCGTGTCCTGACCGGCGTTCGTGACATACAGGGTGCCAGCCGCGGAGTCTACTGCAACGAACTCGGGACCGGTCCCGGCCTGGATGGTGCCTGCGACTATCGGCGCAGCGTTCGCAGTGGTGGTGGCGGGTGGGGAAACGACAAGCGTCGCCGCCAGGACGAGGGCTCCGACAACGCCGGGAAGAGACACACCACGCACCAGGTTTGTTCCTTTCAGAAGGGATCCATTCAGATGGGTCAGTCCCGCGAGCGCTCTGGCCAATTGCCGCCGTGTCAATTGCCGCCGTGCAACGCCAGGCTTTCGGCGGTCGGCCGGGAAACCATCACCCGGTTCCGGCCCGCAGCCTTGGCGGAGTACAGGGCGAGATCGGCCTCGTTCAGCAGCGTGTCCACGCTGACCCGGTGGGTGTCCGTGCAGGCCGCGATCCCGCCGCTCAGGGTGAGGATGCCCGGCGGGTTCCCCGAATGCGCGATCTCCAGTTCGCGCACTGCCTCGAACGCACGGCCCATGAAGGCCCTGGCGCCCGACGGCGACTGCCGGGGCAGCACGATCAGGAACTCTTCGCCCCCGAAGCGGTACACGCCGTCGCTCTGCCGCACCTGCTTCGCCAGGGTGTCTGCCACGGCCCGCAGTGCGGCGTCACCGGCCTGGTGGCCGTAGAGGTCGTTGTAGCGCTTGAAGTAGTCCACATCGCACAGGACCACGCTGAACTGCTCGCCGGCGTGTTCGGCGGTCTTGCGGAGCTGTTCGAGGTCCTCGGCGAGGGTGAGCCGGTTGCGCAGCTTGGTGAGCGGATCCGTCCGTGCCTGCTCGGCGAGCGCCGCGCGGTAGCGGGCCAGGTCGGCGTGCAGGGAGGTTACCCGTTCGGCGACCAGCAGCCGGGTGTGCAGGGTGAACGGGTCCAGGGGTTTGGTCATGTAGTCGTCCGCGCCCGCGTTCATCCCGGCCACCACGGCCTCCTTGGAGCCGTGCGAGGTGACCAGGACCAGGTAGGTGTACGAATCCGTGTCCGCCTCGCGGATGGCACGGCAAAGGGCCAACCCGTCCATCCCCGGCATCTCGAGGTCGCTCACCACCGCCTGCGGGCGGTGGCGCTGGTACATGTCCCACGCGGCGGCGCCGTCGGCCGCCGCGATGCATTCGTGGCCGGACTGTTCGACGGCGGCCTGTGCCACCAGCCGCGAGCCTAAGTCGTCGTCTGCAACCAGGACCCTCATGGCGCCGCGAACAATGCTTCGTCCAAGGCCTCGGCCACGAGGGCCAGCTCGGCTTCCAGGAGTTCGATGGTTTCGAGCCCGGCACCGGAGGAGCCGGGGCCCACCTGTTCCAGCTGCCGGCACAGGCCGGCTGCACGCGTGGCGCCGATGTTGGCGGCTGCCCCCTTCAGCTTGTGGGCCGCCCGGCCCAGGGCATCGCCGCCGTCGGCCGCGGCGGCGCGGATCCCCTCGAGGGAGGGCAGGATCTCGCCCTTGAACGCCAGGGCGGCAGCGGGAAGCAGTCCGCGGCCGTCCGCCGGTCCGAGCGAGCGCAGGGTTGCCAGCCTGGCCGGGTCAAGGACGGGACCGGCGAGTTCCGGAGGAAGCAAAGCGGCGACGCCGGCAAGGTCCGTCGCGCTTTCCGCTCCCGTCCCGCGGGCGGTCCCGGAGACGGTCCCGGCTCCCGCACCGGGTGCGGCGGCCACGTCCGCCGCCGCACCGCCGTCGGACGCGTTGCCCCCGTCGGACGCTTTGCGGGGTATCCACTGGGCCAGCACGGAGCGCAGCTTCAACTCGTCCACCGGCTTGGAGAGGTAGTCGTCCATGCCGGCGTCGAGGCACCGCTCGCGGTCCTCGTCCATCGCACCGGCAGTCATCGCGATGATCGGAATCCTGGGTCCGCTGTGCGTCCTCGCCCGGATGATCCGGGTGGCTTCGAAGCCGTCCAGCACGGGCATGTGGCAGTCCATCAGGACAGCGTCGTAGTGCCGGGCGGCGGTCGCGGCCACGGCTTCGGCGCCGTCGGACACGACGTCCACCGCGTACCCGAGCTTCTCCACCATGCTCCGGGCCACGAGCTTGTTGATGTCGTTGTCCTCCACCACCAGCACCAGCCCTTCGCCGCGGTTCCCGCCATGCGGCGCGGCCGCCGCGGGAGCCCCGGCGGGAACCACCGGGCCGGCGATGAGGCGGATGAGCCGGTCGTAGAACTCCGAACTCCGCACCGGCTTCGTGAGCCATTCCCTGATCCCTGCAGCCTTCAGCTCCCGCCGGTCCACCTGCGTGGTGGAGGTGAGCAGGATGAGCTTCATGGACTTCAAGGCCTCGTCGGTGCTGAGCAGGCGCGCCAGCTCCACGCCGTCCATCTCGGGCATGCACATGTCCAGCACGGCGATGTCGTAGGGATGCCCGGCGTCGGCCTCCTCGCGGGCGCGCTTCAGCGCGTGCCGCGCGCCTCCGACGGCGTCGGCCTGCATCTTCCAGCCGGCCAGCTGCGCTTCGAGGATCATCCGGTTGCTCGCGTTGTCGTCCACCACCAGCACGCGCAGCCCCTCGGTTTGGGCGTAAGGGGGCTGGGCGGGCAGCGTCGTCGGATCCGTCACCGGCAGGGGCACGGTGATCCAGAACGTGCTGCCGCTGCCGGGGGTGCTCGTCAGGCCGATTTCGCCGCCCATGGCTTCGGTGAGCCTGCGGCAGATCGCCAGGCCCAGGCCGGTCCCGCCGTACTTGCGTGTGGTGGACGCGTCCGCCTGGAGGAACGGTTCGAAGAGCCGCTCATGGTCTGCCGCGTCGATGCCGATGCCGGTGTCCCGGACTTCAAAGCGGACCGTCGCAACGTCGGCCCTGTCTTCGACGAGGGCCACCCTGATGACCACTTCGCCGGCTTCGGTGAACTTCACAGCGTTCGAGGCGAGGTTGAGGAGGACCTGGCGGATGCGCCGTGCGTCGCCAAGGAGCGAGACCGGGACTTCCGGGCGGCAGTAGGCCATGAGCTCCAGGTCCTTTTCCCTCGCCGTCTCGGCCAGGAGGCCCGCGACTTCCTCCACAAGGAGCCGGGGGTCGAACGGTTCCGGGTCGAGCTCCACCTTCCCGGCTTCAAGCTTGGAGAAGTCCAGGATGTCGTTGATCAGCGACAGCAGGGCGTCCGCCGCGACCCGCACGCCGTTGGCGTACTGCCGCTGGCGTTCGTCGAGTTCGGTGTCGAGCAGCACTCCCGTCAGGCCGATGACGCCGTTCATCGGGGTGCGGATTTCGTGGCTCATGGTGGCCAGGAACTCGGACTTCAGTCGGCTGGATTCTTCCGCGTCTTCGCGGGCTGCGACAAGTTCGGCCTCGTTCCGGAGGCGGTCCGTGATGTCCCTGGCGATGGTGGCCACGCCGTGGATCCCGTCCGTCCCGCTGATGGGCGACACGGTGAGCGATACCGGCACCAGCATTCCGTCGCCGCGCACCCGCTCGGTTTCATAAGTGTGGGTTGTGCCCGTCGTTGCGACATCGGCGAGGTAGGCGTTCTCCCGCTCGCGCAGATGCACCGGGATGATGAAGTCCGCGTGCCTGCCGATGGCTTCGGCGGCGTGGTATCCGTACAGGCGCTCTGCCGCCGGGTTCCAGCTGGTGATGAGCCCGTCGGGTGTCTTGCCGACAATCGCATCCGCCGAGGAATTCACGATTGCGCCCAGGCCCTCGAGTTCCGCCGTGCGCGCGGCGACCTTGGCTTCGAGGTGCCGGGTGAGGGTGACGTTCTGGTAGATGATGAAGAACTGCCGGATGACCACCAGCACGAAGGCGGAAACCCCGGTGATCACCAGGACCGGATCCGCGACGTCCCGGAGCCGGGTGGGAGCGGCCACCACGGCGGCGACGGCGGGCACGTACGGGAGCATCTCCAAGGCCAGGGAGTTCCACAGCGGTTCCCTGCGCACGCCTTTCGAATGCGGAATCAACGGGGCCAGGCCGATCAGCAGGAAGGCACACATCCAGCCCGCCGCCAGCGGGGTTCCGGTGGATCCGGTGACCCCCTCGGCAGTCATCCTGACGTAGGCGCTGTCCGTGACGGTCAGCACCACGACGCCGCCTCCCAGGCAGGCCCATTGCAGGCGCTCCCGCCGGGAGCGGCGCATGGTGAGCACGAACACCAGCGAGGCGAGGGCGACGTCGACGATCGGATAGCCCATCGAGGCCAGCCAGGCAAGGATGTCCAGCCCTTCGCTCTTGTAGACCGGTCCGAGGACGGTTACCCAGCTGATGAAGAGCGCGGAGCTGGCGATGACGGCGGCGTCCAGCACGGTGCGCAGTTGCTGGGCCCCGGCCGCGGTCGGACGGGGGAACGCGAAGAGCCCGATCGCGACGGGCACCGCGTAGCCGATGAAGAGGGCGTCGGCGGGCGACGGGAAGGGGTAAACATGGTCCAGGGTGAGGCCGTAGAAGGTCCACACAGTCATCCCCGAGCACCACACGAAGGCACCGGCCCCGATGAACCGCCAGGCCCGGGCACTCTCCTTGTCGCGGCGGGCAGCAAAGGCGCAGCTGGCAGCGGCGGCCAGCGCGCAGCATAAGATCGCGAAGTCGCCCAGGGTCTGGGATGCACCGGTGGCCGGGTGCTGCCAGAACCACGCGGTCAGCAGCGAAACAGCCACGCCGGAAACGGCGATCCACACCAGCCAGGGCTTGCTGACTGTCATGACGCGCTCCGCAGGGCGACGACGGGAACTCCGGAAGGCAACCCGGGAACGGCGCCGCGCGGCGTATGGAACAGCCACAGCGAAATCGCGCGGTACGTTGCCCATTCGCCCCGGAGATCGCGCAGGGAGACTGTCCGCGACCCGCCCGCCGTCGTCCACTCCCGCACGATGTGCAGGGTCAGCGGCGCCGCCCCGGGCAGGATGAGCTGCACCGGACCGGATTCCGGCAGCTCGCCCGATCGGACGCGCACTGCCGCCCCGCCCATCGAAATATCAAGGAGTTCGCCCTTGCAGCCGGCAAGGGTCACCGGCACATGGACGTTGATCCTGTGGGCGTCCCGCCTTGAGGTGGCATACTCGTTTGCCCGGATGCGCAGTGCGCCCAGGAGCAGGACCAAGCCGGCAACAGCAAGCCAGACCCCTGACGCGACAGTCGACCCGGCACCGGTGGACCACGGAACCCAGCCCAGCATCCCGGCCGCCGCGTAAAGGAGCGCCAGGATCACGACGGCGATCATGACGTAGATCATCCGCGGCACCCGGCCGCGGCGGCGATCATGGTAAGCGCCCTTCGGCGTGACCTGGAACTCGAGGGTCTTGCGGGAAAGCAGCCACCACGAGCAGGCCAGGCCGATCGGAATCCGGAAGATCCGCAGCGCGAACGCCGTCGGCCAGCTGATCTGGTGCCGCAGGAGCCGTTTGATTCCCCACAGCCGGATGAAGAACATCGAACCGAACACCATGGTGAAGAGGACAGGCCCGGCGGTTGAGGTCTGTGCTCCGGAAAACAGGATGAAGAGGGGAACGAAGAACGCCACCAGGGTGGCGAGCCCTTCGAGCCACCACAGCGTTCCGTTGAGGTATTCGTGGAAATTGCGCCACGACATCCAGCTCTTGGCCGCCCAGAGCTTCTCGTAGGCCAGGATCTGCATGGCACCCATGCCCCAGCGGCGGCGCTGCAGCAGGTACTGCTCGGCGGTCGCCGGAGCCAGCCCCACCGCGAGGGTTTGGTGGTGGTAGGCGGTCCGCCAGCCGCGGCGGATCAGCTTGAGCGTGGTGTGGAGGTCCTCGGAGATGGTCTCGGTGGCCACGCCGCCCACCTCGCGGAGCGCCTTCACACGGAGCAGCGCCGTCGACCCGCACCAGAACGGCCCCGCCCCGGCCACGTTGCGGGCCGGCATCAGGACGTTGAAGAACAGGCCCTGTTCCCCGGCGATGCCGTCGTCGTCGAAGGCTCCCGAGTTGTAGAAGGCCTGCGGCCCCTGCACGAGGCCGACCCTGTCGTCGTTGAACCAGCCCAGCGTGGCCGTGAGGAAGGAAGGAAGCGGAACATGGTCGCAGTCCAGGACGGCGATGATCTCGATCGGTTCCCCGCCGGCTTTCTCCTCCCGGGCCATGAGCTCCAGGGCGTGGTTCATGTTGCCTGCCTTGGCGTGTTCGTGGCTCGGCCGGCTCACGTACCTGGCGCCGAAGGACCGGCACATTTCGGCGACCCAGGGCCGGTCGCCGTCGTCGAGCACCCAGGTTTCATGGGCGGGCTGGAGGGCGCACGCCGCAGCCACCGTCGGGGACAGCACCTCCACAGGCTCGTTGTATGTGGGGATCAGGACCGCGGTCCGCAGCTTCTGCTTGGGCGGTTCGGGCGTGGCGCTGTCGATGTTCCAGATGGTGATCGTCTTCAGGACGATCCCGGCGAGCGGCAGGGCTTCGAAGGAGACCAGCACCCAGGCGGCCACGAGGTCCGACCCGCCGGCCGGCAAGGTGAAGGCGATGCGCCAGGCGAGGTAGAGGACCAGGGCCGCGATAGCGCTGACGCCCCCGATGTGTGCCATCCGCCGGGAGCGTGGCGCTTCCGGCGCAGGATGGCCAAGCTGCGCGGCCCAGCCAGCAATGCCGGCTTTGGTATAGGCCGAAGTCTCCTTCGGCGTGTCCCTGCCTGACGGGTTTTCCGTACCCGCGCGCAAGTGTTCTAGAGCGTGCATGCGATCCCCCAGCTGGATGCGGCAGTGCAGACCTGATCTGAAAATTATGCCATTGCAGCCAGCCTGTGGTACAGCATCCGCCGGTGCCCGCCGCCCCGCCGCAGCGGCAGATGTCTAGGCCGTGTGCACCCGCACCAGCGCGGTGCGCTGCTGGACGCTGTTGTCCACAGTGAAGTTGGTGAGCTCCGGCAGGTAGCGGTCGTCCGAATACTCGAGCTTCCTGCCCTCCGCCGACAGGGTCAGCCGGCGTTCCCGGAGCAGCGGGATGCCGGGCTCGCGGTCCAGGAGCCGGGCGTCCTGCTCGTCCGCCGGCACGGCGTCGATGGTGTGGCGGGCGCGGCTGAGGTCCACGCCTTGGTCCTTCAGGTAGGCGAAGATGGAGCCCCCGTCCGGATCGAAGTCGAACAGCAGGCGCCCCACTTCCAGGATGAAGGACGTGCGTTCAATCATGGCCGGCACCCCGTCCAGGGTCCGCAGCCGCAGGACCTCGACGACGGCGTCCCCCGCTTCCAGCCCGAGCTGCAGTGCCGCTTCGCTGCCGGCCACCCGGCGCGCGACTTCCAGCGTCCGCTGGCCAGGAACGCGGCCGATCGAGTGGGCCCATTCGGTGAACGACATGAACGTCGAAAAGGACTGGGAGTGCACTTCGCCGCGGACCATGGGCGGCTTGCCCCGGCCGCCGGTCACGGACCCCTCGGCCCGCAGCGCGGCGAGTGCCTGGCGCACCGGGCCACGGGAGGTGCCGAATTCGCGGCAGAGCTCAGCTTCGCTGGGCAGCTGCGAACCGGCCGCCCACACGCCGCTGCGGATCCGGGCCCGGAATTCCTCACTCAGGCGTTGGTGCAGCGGAAGGCTCGCGTAGTTGTCCACAGCGCTGATGATACAAGTCGCCGTTTCCGGAGCCGCCGGAAATCCGGGCCGGGAGGTGGACTCCGCGTGAACTGACGGCGCCTGGCGCTACTGTCCCGGGTGGCTTGTATACCTAGGCTGTGCCGGACAATGCGCCCGGTTACGGAACATGACGGCGGCCGGACTGCGGGCCGCCGTCGCCGGTGTTATTTTTCTTAGTGAGTAATGAGCACCAGCGTTAAGCCCTGACTTTGCTGGTCGGCAACCCTCTCTCCCGGCGGGGTGCCTCAGGTGACTACTCGGCGTATCGACACATTCGAACTGCAAGCGTGACTGAGGAGCACCAATGCCTGAACCAAGCGAAGACAAACTTTCCTACCGCCTCCTGACCGGCCCGGACAACCGCGAGTTCTGCGAGCGGATTTCCGCCGCCCTCGCCGAAGGCTACGTGCTGCACGGCAGCCCGGCAGCGACCTTCAACGGCACCAGCGTGATCGTGGCGCAGGCCGTGATCCTGCCTGCCGCCGTCGCGAGCGCCGACGCGGCAGTGGCCACCGCCGTCGACGAGCTCGAAGGCTACGACGACGAGGAAGCATTCGAGGGACACGCATGAGCTACGCCGGAGACCTGAGCCCCCAGGACGCCTGGGCGAAACTTGAGGAAGGCGCCATCCTGGTGGACGTGCGCACCGAGGCCGAGTGGGCACACATCGGCATCCCGGACACCAAGGCCACGGAGAACGATCCGCTGTTCATCCAGTGGAACTTCGCCGGCGGAATCCCCAACGGCAATTTCGTCGAGGAACTCAAGCAGCAGGCCCCCGAGGACAGCAACGTGGAGCTCATCTTCATCTGCCGCTCGGGCCAGCGCTCCATCTCGGCCGCCATCGCCGCGACCCAGGCCGGATTCACCGCCTACAACGTGCTGGAAGGCTTCGAGGGGGATCCCGACCGTTACGGCGAACGCACCGTGAACGGCTGGAAGAACCGCGGACTGCCTACGAACCTGGGGAACATCTAAGTGACTTTCAATCCCGACGCCGCCACCTGGAGCCCCGACACCCAGGCCGTGCGCGGCGGCCTTGACCGCAGCAACTTCCAGGAAACGTCCGAGGCCGTCTTCCTGAACTCCGGCTTCGTCTACGAGTCCGCGGCCGCCGCCGAGCGGGCCTTCACCGGCGAGGACGAGCGCTTCGTCTACTCCCGCTACGGCAACCCCTCCGTGGCCACCTTCCAGGAACGCCTCCGCCTGCTTGAAGGCACCGAGGCGTGCTTCGCGACGGCGTCCGGCATGTCCGCGGTGTTCACCGCCCTCGGTGCGCTGCTGGCCGCCGGGGACCGCGTGGTTGCCGCCCGTTCCCTGTTCGGTTCCTGCTTCGTGATCCTCAACGAGATCCTGCCGCGCTGGGGCGTTGAGACGGTGTTCGTCGACGGACCGGACCTGGAGCAGTGGCGTGCCGCGCTCTCCGAGCCCACCACCGCCGTCTTCTTCGAATCGCCGTCGAACCCGATGCAGGAGATCGTGGACATCGCCGCGGTCAGCGAACTGGCGCACGCCGCTGGCGCCACCGTCGTCGTCGACAACGTGTTCGCCACTCCCCTGCTGCAGCGCTGCGGCGAACTCGGCGCGGACGTGATCGTCTACTCCGGCACCAAGCACATCGACGGCCAGGGCCGCGTGCTGGGCGGGGCGATCCTGGGCACCAAGGAATTCATCGACGGCCCGGTCAAGCAGCTCATGCGGCACACGGGGCCCTCGCTCTCCGCCTTCAACGCCTGGGTGCTGACCAAGGGCCTGGAGACCATCGGGCTGCGCGTGAATCACTCCTCGTCCTCTGCCTTGAAGATCGCGGAGTGGCTTGAGGAGCAGCCGGCCATCAACTGGGTCAAGTACCCGCTGCTGAAGTCGCACCCGCAGTACGAACTCGCCGCGAAGCAGATGAAGGCCGGCGGCACCGTGCTGACCTTCGAGCTCCTGCCCTCGGGCGGGCGCTCGGCGAAGGACGCGGCGTTCGCGCTGCTGGACGGCCTGTCCGTGATCGACATTTCGAACAACCTGGGCGACTCCAAGTCCCTCATCACCCACCCTGCCACCACCACGCACCGCGCCATGGGGCCGGAGGGCCGTGCGGCCATCGGCCTGAGCGACGGCGTAGTGCGGCTTTCCGTGGGCCTTGAGGACGTGGACGACCTCATCCGCGACCTGGAACAGGCGCTCAAGCAGGTCTAGGGCGTTCCTAGATACCGGCTCCGCGCCAGTCCTGCCGCACCCAGGTGAGCACCGGCAGGGACTTGGTGTCGGGCACCGGCGCGGCTTCGGGCATCGTCTCCCGGACAGCGTGTCGTACGACGGCGGCCAGCGCGGCGGGGTCCGGGCTGCCGCTGTCGTTTTCGCTGCGTTCGTCCGCGATGCGGCGCTGTTCGGTGGCGCCGTTCCCGCGCTGCAGGATCCCGGCGATCCCGGTCTGGGCGAGGTCGAGCTCGCCCTGCTCGGCCAGGACGGGTTCCAGGTACTCGACGAGGGACCAGACGACGTCGGCCGCGGGCGCGGGCCGGAAGGTTCCGAAGTCCAGGAGGTCGTTGCGCAGGGCGAAGTTGCTGGCCTGCCACGAGGCCATCCGCAGCAGTGCAGTGGGCACGGAGGACGGTTCCACCCCTGCCTGGGATTCCCGCACGGCAGTCTCCACAAGCGCCCGCACCAGCACTGCGATCAGTGCCGCGTCCTCGGAGCGCAGGCAGACATCGGCCACCCTGACCTCCACCGTGGGGTTGTTCCGCGACAGCCTGGCATCGAAGTAGATCATGCCCTCGTCCAGGAGGACTCCGGTGTCGATCAGCCGGCGGACCACCCGGCGGTAACTGGCCAGGGAGCCGAACACGGCCGACGGGCCCGAGGACGGCCAGCGGTTCCAGGCCTGTGTGCGGTAACTTTCGAAGCCCGTAGCCAGGCCCCGCCAATACGGGGAATTGGCGCTGATGGCGGTGAGCACGGCGAGCTTGTCCCGGATGCGGTCCAACACCAGCACGCCTTCCTCCGGGGAAGCGATGGACGTGTGCACGTGGAATCCGCAGGTCAGCTGCTCGTGCGCGGTGATGCCGAAGCGTTCCTGCATCACGGCGTAACGCGGGTTCGGCGTGGTGTGGGTGGCCGAATCGACCGGCGAGGTGGCCAGCGCAGCGATCCGGGCGCCGAGGCTGCGGGCGGCGTCGCTGGCCATGGTCCGGCCGCGGCGGATCTGGCGCAGGAGTTCGGCATGGCTGCGGCACGGACGGGTCTGTGTTTCGATCTGTTCGAGCTTGAGTTCGTGGCTAAGGCCGGTGCGGAGTCCGCGGTGCGCCTCGTCGACGTCGGGATCCTCCAGGTCCTGGGGGTCCTGGGCGGCGGCATCGGCTGCTTCGGCCGGATCGCCGTCGGCCGCCCCGATCCCGGCGAGGAGCGCGTCGGCAAGGGCGAGCGGTTCACCGCTCGCGGGGTCGACGATCAGCAGTTCCTCTTCCACACCGAATGTGCGCACAGAACAATTGTGCGCTACGGCGCGGTAGGCGGGAACAACCCGTTCGGGCTGGAGGGTGCAGGCGGGTAGGGCGGGCTGGATCACATAGCCGTGCCCTGAAGGTCGGATCCCGCGCGATCATTCTGCTGGATCACCTCACCTCGAGCTCAGTGAATCCGCGCGTTTCCGGGATAAGGACCAGGCCAAGACCGGAGTGATCCAGCAGAAACCCATCAAATTCATCCACATACGGCACATCTCACGCTCCGCGGACCTCATATCCGTGGCTTGCTGGAGCAATGGATGCGCTCGAATACCTGGTCTGGCTCGGCGGCGTCGCGCGAGTCGGCGCGCTTCGCGCGAGGGGCTACTCCCCCGCCGCCATCCGCCAACTGGCTGCAGCGGGAGCCAGCCAACCACGAAAAGGGGTTTGGGCGCTTCCGACCGCCGACCCCGAGTATCTCAAAGCCATCCTCAACAACGGCCAGATCACCTGCGCGAGTGCTGCCCTGCGCTACGGACTGTGGCTCAAGGACAAACCCGCACGCCTCCATTTGGCCACACGGCACTGCCGCGGCAGGGGGTTCGTCCGGCACGGCTACACGCGCTTCCCGTCCTCGGAAGCAGTGCCCCTTGCAACTGTGGAAGACACTGTGATCCATGGCCTCACATGCCTGCCGGAGGTGGATGCAATCGCAGTGGCACAGTCGGCGATGAAAACCTTCGGCATCCCGCGCCGACTACTGGAAGGCGAGTTGTCTGCCGACTACTACGGAAACGCCAGAAGACTCCTAGCCAAGGCGAACGGCATCTCCGAATCGGTGCCGGAGATCCGCGCGCCTGCTGTTCGAGTCTGCGGGCTTGGAGTTCCGGTGCCAGGTCGAAATCGAGGGCGTAGGCCGGGTGGACTTCCTGGTCGATGGATGGCTCATTGTGGAAGTCAATGGCTACCAGTTCCACAGTTCCCGTGAGGACTGGCGGAAAGACATGGCCCGGCTGAACGCGGCACAGCTTCTGGGCTACGGGACGCTTAGCTACGCCCCGGAGCAAGTCTGGAACAACCCGGGCCACGTCATGGCGGAAATCCGGACGATGCTGATGCGTGGCCGGGGTATCGGCCACGTCCGCGGACACATTCTGCTGGATCACACCCAGGCTTGTCGGGGCGTGGCAGCATGACGCCTGCCCGCAGCCAAGGGGCTTCCGCGGGTGATCCAGCAGAATGTGCGCCCGGCTAGTCCTGGAAGTACTCGATCCTGGCGCCGATGGTGTTCAGCCGCTCGGCCAGGTCCTCGTAGCCGCGCTCGATCACGTAGATGTTGCGCAGTTCCGAGGTGCCGCGGGCGGCGAGCATCGCCAGCAGCAGGCAGGCGGCCGGGCGCAGTGCCGGCGGGCAGCCGATCTCTGCCGCACGCCATTTGGTGGGGCCGTTGACGTAGATCCGGTGCGGGTCCAGCAGCTGCACCTGGGCACCCAGGCGGTTGAGCTCGGTCAGGTAGATCGCCCGGTTCTCGTAGACCCAGTCGTGGATCATCGTCTGGCCCTCGGCGTTGCCCGCGATCACCGCGAAGAACGGCAGGTTGTCGATGTTCAGGCCCGGGAACGGCATCGGGTGGATCTTGTCTTCCGGTGCCCGCAGCGAGGAGGGCTTGGTGGTGACGTCCACCAGGCGGGTGCGGCCGTTGCGCGCAAAATATTCTCCGGAGACGTCCAGCTGCTGGCCCATCTGCTCCAGCGTGGCCAATTCGATTTCCATGAACTCGATCGGCACCCGGCGGATGGTCACCTCGGAGTTGGTCACGATGCCGGCAGTGATGAGGCTCATCGCCTCGATCGGGTCCTCGGAGGGGAAGTACTCGATGTCGACGTCGATTGCCGGGCGGCCGGTGATCCGCAGGGTGGTTGTCCCGACGCCGTCGATCACCACGCCCAGTCCCTGCAGGTAGAAGCAGAGGTCCTGGACCATGTAGTTGGGGCTCGCGTTGCGGATCACCGTGGTGCCGCGGCGGTGGGCGGCGGCCATGATGGCGTTTTCGGTGACGGTGTCGCCGCGTTCGGTGAGGACGAAAGAACGGTCGTGCCCATCCGCGGGCGGCGCCTGGACCACATAGAAGCCGGAAGTCGCCTCCACGGAGAGGCCGAACTGGCGCAGCGCCTGCATGTGCGGTTCCACGGTGCGGGTGCCGAGGTCGCAGCCCCCGGCGTAGGGCAGCCTGTATTCGGACGTCTCATCCAGCAGCGGGCCGAGCAGCATGATCACGCTGCGGGTGCGGCGGGCGGCATCGACATCCATGGATTCCAGGTCCAGGGTTTCGGGGCGGCGGATGCGCAGATCGTTGCCGTTGAGCCAGGTGCATTCGACGCCGATGGAGGTCAGCACCTCGACGATCCGGTTGACTTCCTCGATCCGCGCGAGGCGGCGCAGCGTGGTGGTGCCGCGGTTGATGAGGCTGGCGCACAGGAGCGCGACGCCGGCGTTCTTGCTGCTGTTGACGTCGACGGCGCCGGAGAGCGTGCGTCCGCCTTCCACCCGCAGGTGGGTCATCTGCGGCTTGCCGACCTTGACGATGCTGCGGCCGAAGATCGTTTCGAGCCGCTCGATCATTTTCAGGCTGAGGTTCTGCTTGCCTTGTTCCATGCGGGCGACGGCGCTCTGGCTGGTGCCGAGCTCGGAGGCGAGCTGGCCCTGGGTCCATCCCTTCTCTCCGCGGGCGTCGCGGAGGAGGGCACCAACATGTTCTGCGGTCGGCTGAGTCATACTCAAGACATATCACAAATGATGTATGCAGCTGCGCATTCTGGTCATTTCGGCAACCCTGGCGTGTCGCTAGTCACTTCGTGCGATATACGATGACGGCGGGCCCGCGCCTCCCACGCTCCTGCGCCGACGAACGGGGAACTTCTCCCCATTGCGGCGGGGCCGCCTCCGCACGAAGGATGGGACCAACAATACTTGGGGGAACACCATGGCCTTCTACGGCGCAGACATCGAGCAACTCAAACAGCTGTCGAAATCCCTGGCCGGCGGATCGGAAAAAATCTCCGGAAAGGCCCGCGAAATCGACGCCCAGATCACGAAGGGCTCGTTCTGGCACGGGCAGGACGCGAAGCAGTTCTCCGCGGACTGGCACGGCCGCTTCCGCCCCCTGCTGGAGAAGGCCTCCCATGGCCTTGCCGAGGCGTCAAAGTCGGCCCTGAAGAACGCCGATGAGCAGGAAAAGAGCTCCGGCGCTTCCGGCGGCGGGATCAACACGATGGCGGTGCCGGGCGGACCGGGCCTCGCACCGCAAAGCCCGGAGCCGCAAAGCCCGGACGGCCGGCCCACACCGCAGGAAATCCTGGAAAAGTACCAGGTCAGCGACGCCGAGACCACGGAATGGCCAGGCGACTGGGATCCGCTGCGCTTTGTGGTGGACCAGCGGACGGTCACCGAAAAGGAAGCCGACCTGCTCAACGGCCTCGGCCCGATCGAACTGAACGACTTTAAGGGCATCCACGACGACGCCTTCAGCGAAGCAGATGCGCGCTTCCCCAGCACGGACCGGAACGACGATCACAACGACGCCTTCCGGCACGCCTACTGGAACGCCTTGATGACCAGGGAGTTCGGCGTGGAATGGGCGGAAGACTACGCCACCGCCCACGAACAGCTCCCGGGCAACCCGGGGCCGCGCGAAGCCATGGACCTCTACAACAACGAGGTGGGGCGCAACATCGCGGCGGCGCACCCGGACGCCAGCCCGGAGGAATTGGCCGGGCTCGTGGAGGAGGCCGTCAGGAAGGGCGATACCGTCGTCGTCGGCGAAGACCTGCTGCCGCACCCCTCCAACGAAATCGGCCCGGAGCAAACGGGCGACGCCGGGAACGCGCCGCCGGCCGACGGCCACGACCCCGAATTCAACGACGAGTCGAGGACCACTTCATGACCCTGCCAACCACCAGTAGGCCGCTGCCGCGCCGGCTGGCACTGCTCTTGCTCGGAACCGTTTTGGCCGGCGCCCTGGGCGCCTGCTCATCAGGAGGAACCATGCCCGAATCGAACGAAAAGCTGGACAACCGCGTGCTGGAGGCCGCACGGAACGGCACCGAACTGCGCCTGGCCGACGCCACCGACTTCGAATGGGACCAGGCCGGCTTCATCACCGAAGGCACTCCGGCCGCGGAAATCGAGTCAGCCTTCGGCGAAGCGATCACGCGGGAGATGCGCTACACCGCGTCCCCCGTGCTCTTCGTCTTCCTCAATGACGGCAAGGTCTCCAAGGCCGTCCGGATCACGCCGGATGCCTTCTCCGGCAGCGACGCGAAGAAGAAGTACGGCCGGGACGTGTCGCTGGTGCCGGTCGAGGGCCGCAGCGGCTACCTCTCCTGGCGCGAGTAGCCCTCCCGCCAGGAGAGGTAGCCAGCTACGGTGCCGAGTCCACCACCGAGGTCTTGACGGCGGTCCATCCAAAAGCCGTGTTCGCCGGGATCCCGTCCAACGCGGCGAGGGAAACCATGCGTTCACCGATCATCAGGCCGGTTCCCGGGTCAATGATGATGTCCTGCCGGATCTTCCCTTCGGCCCAGTGAATGCCCAAGGCAATTCCCTTGCGCCCGTCAAGGGTGGCCTGCTTGTCCGCCACCACCACCCCGGGAATCAGCGCTGCCGCTTTGTACATTGCCGCCCGCAGATCGGCGGGAATAACTCCGGTGCGCAGTGAGTCTGCAATGGTGGTCAAGGCTTGGCTCTCCGGCGTCTGCCCCTTATCCCCATTCTTTTCGTAGATCAGATCCAGAAGCTTGCGCGGATCCCGGGGCAGGGTCCTGATCGCTTCCAAAAGCGGCGTCCCCATGATCTGTGGCGGGCTGTCGTAGAAGGCCCCGGCCCGCCCTCGGAAGATGCCGTCAAGCCTCGGCTCCCTGGGATCCGGGTTCTTCTCCCTAAAGGCTTCTTGATTCTGGTATTCGGCTTTTGCCTCTTGACCGAAGAAGGTCGTGGGCACTCGTGGGGTGCGGTTCCACACCCATTCACCAGATTTGTCCGCCGGAACATAGAGCTGGCTGTCCTGCGTCGCCAGCCACGCAACCGTGGTGCCATTCGACCGCGAAACTTGGTGGCTGTAAACAGCCCTCGTGTCCACCTTCAGATATTGTCCCGGTTTCACGACGGGATCGGAGGCCTTGATCGCGGCGGCGGCCGCATTGTTGAGGACTTCCGCCGCTTCGGCGGTGGCACCGGGCTTGCCGGCGGGAGCCACAACATCGGCCACCACGATTCCGCCCACCAGGACCGCCGCAGCGGCGGAGGCGAGCAGGACCCGCCGGGTCACCGTCCGCCGCCGGCGGGATCCGCCGTCGGGCATTCCCCCGCCGGTTCCGGCATCGATCCTGCTGAGGAGTTGCTTCCGCCCCCGCGCCAGGGTTGCCTGCGGCGCGGAACCGACGTCGCTACGCATCCCGCGGAGCAGCTGCAAGTCGTCCATGTTCGTTTTCCGTTTCGTCGAGTGGTTCCGGCCCCAGGCCGGTGCGGAGGATGCGTCGGGCACGGTTCAGGCGTGATCGCACGGTCCCGACGGGGACGCCCATGGCGTCGGCGATGCCCTCGTAGCTGAGGTCCGCCCAGGCGTAGAGGAGCAGGGTGTCGCGGTCGATGGCCGGCATGGCCTTGAGGCACTTCGCCAGCTTGGCCATGGCCGCCGCGGCGTCCACCTGCGCCGCGATGCCCTCGGTGCTGTCCGCGCCGGCTTCCCGCGGTGCGGAGCGCGCCGCGGCCTTCAGCAATCGGGCTTCGGCACGGTGGTGCCGGCGGAGCAGGTTGGTGGCGATGCCGAACAGCCAGGGCCGCGCGTCTTCCCGGCGCTCGTCGAAGGAATCCAGGCACTCAAACGCGACAAGGAAGGTCTCCGAAGTGACGTCGTCGGCCACGAAATCACCGGCGCGCCGGGCCGCATACCGGTAGATGACCGAGGCGTGCCGGTCGTAGAGCGCGGCGAACTCGGCGGGTCTGTCCCGCGACCGCCTGATGATGTCTCTGTCTGTGTTCACATCCTGTATTGCCCGATCCCGGAGAAAAGGTTCACGGAAATTTCAGTCTGCCCCACAAACGTCACGAAGAGGCCCGGGTTTGGCACACACGCACACTGGCCCCTATCGTGAGCTTAGGTAAGCCTAAGCTAAGAAATCGGATTCCATGACTTCTCCACGTCCTGCCGACGGCCCCGCGGTCTTCCGCGACCGCTGGGGCATTCCCCACCTGTGGGCCGCGACCGCCGGCGAGCTCTCGTTCCTGCAGGGCCGCAATGCGGCAACTGACCGTTCCTGGCAGATCGAGCTCGAGCGCCGCCGCTCCGAAGGCCGCACCGCAGAAGTCTTCGGCGCGGAAGGACTGCACTGGGACCGCTTCGCGCGGCAGGCCCGGCTGGACCACACCGCCCGCCGCTGCTTCGAAGCGCTCGACGCCGGCACCCGGCTCTGGTGCGAAAGCTACGTTGACGGCGTCAACAGCGCGCTCGACGACGGGCTGCGCGGCGGCGCCGAATTCGACTCCGCGGGCACGCAGCCGGAACCGTGGAACCCGTGGACCCCGATGGGCGTCTTCCTGGTCCAGCACATCCTGTTCTCCACCTTCCCCAACAAGCTGTTCCGCGCCCATGTGGCCGCGACCCTCGGGCCCGAGGCCGTGGAGCTCTTCAGTATCGAGGCGCCCGTGTGGTCCGGCAGCAACGCCTGGGCGGTTCACGGTTCGCGGACGGTTTCGGGCTCGCCCCTGATCGCGGGCGACCCGCACCGCCTCCTCGAACTGCCCGGCGTATACCAGCAGGTGCGGCTCGCGTGCCCGGAGTTCGACGCCGTCGGCCTCGCCTTCCCGGGGGTGCCCGGCCTGCCGCACTTCGGCCACAACGGCAAGGCTGCGTGGGCCATCACCAACGCGATGGCGGACTACCAGGACCTATATGTCGAGGAGCTGCGCAGGACTCCCGACGGCGGTGCTCCCGATGGTGCCGCCGTTCCCGGCACTGTCGAGGCGCGCGGGCCACATGGCTGGGAGCCCGTCCATGTCCGCCACGAGACCATCCGGGTCCTCGGCGGCGCCGCCGAGGAAGTCGAGGTCCTGGAGACCGCACGCGGTCCGGTGATCGCGACCGTGCCCGGCACCGGGGTGCCCGGCGCGTCCGACGGCGGCGTGGAGCGGGTGCTCAGCCTGCGGATCCCGGCCCGCGCGGAAGCCCGGCTCGGCTTCGAGGCCCTCCTGCCCCTGCTGCGCAGCAGCACCGTCGGCCAAGTGGAAGCCGCGCTTTCCGCCTGGGTGGAACCGGTCAACAGCGTGGTGGCCGCGGACACGTCGGGCGGCGTGCGGCACTTCCTGGCCGGCGTCGTCCCGCAGCGCAGCCCGGAGAACCGCAAGCTGCCGGTCCCCGCCTGGTCCGCCGGGCACCAGTGGGACGGCCACGTGGTCCTGCCCAGCCGCGACATTTCCGGCTTCGCCGTCAGCGCCAACGACCGCGCCGCGGCCGGCTGCGGCACCGGCGACGCGAACCGCGTGGGCATGGAGTTCGCCCCGGCCCACCGCGCGCGGAGAATCACCGAACTGCTCGACGTCTCCGCGCCCCAGGATGTGCACGACATGCAGGCGATCCATGCGGACACCCTGCTGGGCTCGCTCCCGCCGTTCCGTGCGCTGCTGGAGTCGCTGAAAGTGCCCGACGGCGGCGGGCCGGCTTCCGTCGCAAAGCCGGCTTCCGCTGCGGAGTCCGCCGCCTCGCGGCTGCGGGCCCGGATCCTCGCCTGGGATGGCCGAATGGATGCGGACAGTACCGGCGCGGGTGCCTTCGCGGCGTGGCGCTCGGCCCTGGTCCGGCGCCTCGCCGCACACCCGGCGCTGGCGCCGTTAGCAGCACCGCACGGATACTCCCCCTTGTTCGGGCCTTGGTTGTCCGTCGCCTCCCGGGTGGGTTTCGCCGTCGAGACCCTGCTGGCACGCGGAGCGGAACTGGGGATCGACCTCCCCGCCGAGGCGGCGGCCGCCCTGGAGGAAGCAGCGGGGCTGCCGGGCGCGGCCTGGGGCGCCAGGCACACGCTGCTGCCCGTGCACGAACTGCCCGGCGGCATCGCAGACTTCCCGGTCACGCCGCTGTCCGGCGACACCAACTGCGTCCTGTCCACGGAAAGCCTCCCCGGCGTCGAGGACCGCAGCTTCCGCGGCTCCGTGGCGCGCTACGTCTGGGACCTGTCGGACCGGCGCAACAGCCGGTGGATCGTGCCCTTCGGCGCCTCCGGGACACCCGGGGACTCGCACTTCGCGGACCAGCTCCCGCTGTGGGCCGCCGGGGAACTCGCGCCGATCGAGACCGGCTGGGACAAGCTCGTCCCCGAAGCACACACCGCCAACCTCTTGGGAAGGACCCAATGAACACCACCGCATCCGCTGGCTACAGCCTCCGGGAGGCCGTCCACAGCGAGGAGCACCCCTGGGGAGCGGTACGGATCGTCCCGCTGCGCCCCGAGGAGGACCTCGAACTGGTCTACGGCTGGGTCCGCGAAGAGCGCGCCCGGTTCTGGGGCATGCTTGAGCACAGCCGCGAGGAGGTATTGGAGATCTACCAGTTCCTGGACTCGCTGGAGACACACCACGCGTTCCTGGCGCTCTTGGACGAGCAGCCCGTGGCCCTGTTCCAGAGCTACGAGCCGCTGCACGATCCGGTCAGCGAGGCCTACCCGGCCCGGGCCGAGGACGCCGGCATGCACCTACTCCTGGCTCCCGCGTCGCAGCCCGTTCCGCACTTCACGCCCCGGCTGGTGAGCGTGCTGATCCGGTACCTGTTCGCGGATCCGGCGATCGACCGGATCATTGTGGAGCCGGACGCCCGCAACAGCAAGGCGATCCGCCGGCTCAGGACCACCTGCTTCGAGCTGGGGCCGAAGATCCAGCTGGCCGAGAAAGAGGCACAGCTGGCATTCCTGACGCGGGAGCGGTTCGAGAAGGCGCCGGTGGTGTAGGCCCGCCGAATACACCGGCCTAGAAGACGAAGTTCCAGGTCCCGCCCGCGATGGCTGCCAGCACGGCCCCGGCAGAGATGACCACCCCGCCCAGCAGCACCCATACGTCCAGCAGCGAGTACGTCGATTCCCGCGCCCAGCTCCGCTCGGAGCCGCCGAAGCCCCGCGCCTCCATCGTCACAGCGAGCCTCGAGGCCCGGCGCACGGCCTGGACCAGCAGGCCGAAGCTCTGGCCCAGGGTTGCCCGGAGCCGCTGCAGGGGGCTGCCGTGCGAGCCGACGCCGCGGGCACGGCGGGCCATGCCGATGGTCTGCCATTCCTCGGCCATGAGCCCCACCAGGCGCATCGCGGCCAGGGTCCCCAGCACGAAGCGGTGCGGGAGCTTCGCCTTTTGCGCCAAGGCGTCGGCAAGGTCGGTCGGGTCGGTGCAGCTCATCAGCAGGATCGCCGGCAGGGCGATCGCCAGGCCGCGCAACATGAACCCCAGCCCCGTCTCAAGCGAGCCTTCGCTCATGGACCAGATGCCGACGTCGAGCAGTGTTTTTCCGCTGTCCGCCGACAGGATCGCGGTGCTCCAGCCCCCCAGGGCGGCCGCGAGGATCAGCGGCCAGCCGCGCTGCCACAGCAGGCGAAGGGTCAAGCCGGCCAGCGGGAACAGGGCGAACTCGGCGAGCAGGGCGGTGGACGCGGACACCCAGTCGATGGACAGGGCCAGCACCAGGGTGATCGCGAAGACGGCCACGAATTTCGCCAGCGGGTTGGCCCGGGTGAGGAGGGCGTGGGTGCCGTGCAGGCTCATGGCTTCCCTCATGCGGCACCCGCTTCCGTGTAGGCGGCGGCTGCGGAGTCGAGCCGCAGTTCGGTGCCGCCGAGGACCGCACTGAATTCCTGGTCGTGCGTCACGGAGACCACGGCGGTTCCGGCGTCGAGCAGTTCGGACAGGAAGGACGCGAGTTCGGCCCAGGTGTTGGCGTCCTGGCCGAAGGTTGGCTCGTCCAGCACCAGAACCTTGGGGCTCGCCGCCAGCACCGTGGCCACGGACAGCCTGCGCTTCTCGCCGCCGGAGAGCGTGTACGGGTTGGCATCCACCAGGTGCGTCAGGCGCAGGCGCTCGAGCAGTTCGTCCACGCGCTCCTCGCCGTGCCCCAGGTGCCGGGGCCCGAACATGAGCTCGTCCAGCACCCGGCCCGTGACGAACTGGTGCTCGGGCTCCTGGAATACGGTCCCGATCCGGGAAATCAGCTGCTGGGCCTTCCACGCGTACGGATCGCTTCCGGCTCCATCGGCCAGCCCGACGCCGGCACTCACCGTCCCCGCGACCGGCGCCAGCAGCCCGGCGAGGGTCAGCGCGAAGGTGGACTTGCCCGCGCCGTTGGGACCGGTGATGGTCAGGGCGTGCCCGGCGACGACGTCGGCGCCGAGGCCGGACTGCGCCGGGACCGGCGGAATGGTCTTGAAGCCCCGGCGACGCGGCCGCTCCCGGGAAACAGCAAGATCGGCGGCGCTGAGGAGGAGCTCCCCGCTGGCCGTCCCCACCCGTGCGCGCGTCGCCGGCACGTAGCCCGGCACCCACACACCGGCGGCGGCCAGCATGCCGCGGGCCTGCTCCAATACCGTGTCCGGCGGGCCATCCAGCAGGACCGCGGGCTCGGAGGAGCTTCCCGGCTGCAGCACGACGATCCGGTCCACGAGGTCTTTCCACACGGAAACCCGGTGCTCCACGACCACCAGCGTGGCGCCGGTCTTGTCCAGGCAGCGCCCGACGGCGTCCCGCACCTCCAGCACGCCGGCCGGGTCCAGGTTCGCGGTCGGTTCATCCAGCAGGATCAGCCCGGGCCGCATCGCCAGGATGCCGGCGAGCGCCAGGCGCTGCTTTTGCCCTCCGGAGAGGGCCGACGTCGGGTGGTCCAGCGGGAAGCCGGCCAGCCCGACGTCGTCGATTGCCTCGTGCACGCGCGCCCAGATGTCGCCGGGCGGCACGGCCAGGTTCTCGGCACCGAAGGCGACGTCGTCGCCGAGGCGCGAGAGGACCACCTGGGTCTCCGGGTCCTGCTGCATGAGGCCCGCCCGGCCGCGCTGGGCGCGCGGAGCCGCGCCGTCGATCAGCAGCGAGCCGGTTTCATCGGCGTCGTCGTCCTCGTCGCCGAGGACCCCGGCCAGGGCGTGCAGCAGCGTGGACTTCCCGGCACCGGAGGGGCCGAGGAGGAGCACACGCTCACCGGGCCGGATCGCCAGGTCCAGGCCGTGCACGGCTTGGGTGCTACGGCCCGCATGCCGCCAGCCCCAGCCTTGGGCGGAGACGGCGGCGGGGCGGACGGCTGTGGGAGCCTCAGGCATCAGGAGAAGACGGGCTCGCTGGCAGCCTTGCGCGAGGCGAAGGAACTCAGCACGCCGGTCTTGGCCAGGCCGCGGGTGGCGATCCAGGACAGGGCACCTGCAATGACCGCACCGGAGATGGCGCAGAACACGATGTAGGCGAGCTTGTCACCGGCGCCGTAGGCAATGTTCCAGCCCCACGGAGCGAAGGAGTCGTTCAGGCCGCAGAACAGGCCCGAGCCCGCACCGGCCAGCAGCGCCACGGGCAGGTTGAACTTCTTGTACCTGAATGCAGCGAACACCAGTTCAGCGCCGAGGCCCTGGAGCACGCCGGAGATCAGCACGGTGGTGCCGTACTGGGAACCCATGATCAGCTCGCCGGTGGCGGCCACGGTTTCGCAGAAGAGCGCGGCGCCCGGCTTGCGGATGATGAGCATGCCAAGCACGGCCGGGATCATCCAGCCGCCGGCGTAGAGGCCGGACAGGGGCGGGTAGGCCGCGGTAGCCGGGGTGATCAGGGTGGCACCCTGGGACCAGGCCCAGAAGATCACGCCGCCGGCGACGGCGATCAGGGCCGCCACCACGATGTCCACCACGCGCCAGCTGTAGCCGGTCTTACTGGAAGCCGGCGTCGAAGAAATACCAGTCATTGTGTCCTCCTGAGGAACAGGAGGGGAAAGTGTTGCCCGGCCCTTGTTTCCCGGCCACCGGTCACTCTGAGAACTCGACTCCCTTGCGCCGGTACTAACCGGATCAGGTTCGAGGGTCTGCGGTGTTCCGCACTCTCAGCGCCCTTCCTTCGTTCTGCTGCTGCAGCCCGACGGCGGCGCTCCCCTGTCGTTATCAATTGCCCTTTTGGGCGTGCTCCAGTTTACACCTCGGGGCTTGCGGGGCGTCCTTCGGTTGTGGGGCGGGCGGTCACATTGCTTCGGTCCGTGCACATTCTGCTGGATCACCCCGGGCCCCGCCGGACCCTGGCCCGCCACAGCGCGGGTACGGTGGAGTGACTGCAGGTGTGATCCGGCAGAATCGTCGCGCGCAGCACGAGCAAAGGAGCGTTCATGGCCGAAAGCAGCGGGCCCGGAGAGGCCCCGGCCCCCGGCAATGGGCACGCCACCGCGCCTTCAGCCGCGCCCGGGGAGGCCCCCGACGGTGTTCCCGCAGTGCCCGAGGCCCGGCTTGCCGCGAGCGTGGTCCTGCTGCGGGACGGCGCCGACGGCCCGGAAGTCTTCGTCCAGCACCGGGTGTCCACCATGGACTTCGCGGCCGGAATGGTGGTGTTCCCCGGTGGCCGGGTGGACGCCGTCGATGGCAGCGGCTGGGCGTTCGCGGACGATATCGCACGGCAGCACACGCAGGCCTGGCGCCGCTGCAGCATCGGCGCCGACGACGCCGGCACCGCGCGGCACAACGCGGGCCGGGTCCTTGCCGCGGCCCTGCGCGAAGTCGAAGAGGAAGCGGGCTTGGTGCTCGACGCCGGCCTGCTGCGGCCGTGGGCCAACTGGGTCACCCCGGAGGACCAGCCCAAGCGCTTCGACACCTACTTCTACCTGGCCGCGCCCGCGCCGGAGGACGAGGCACGGCACCAGACCACCGAGGCCTGGCAGTCGCTGTGGATGCCGGTGCGCGCGATCCTCGAGGGCGAAGCCGCGGGGGCGCTCAAGCTTATGCCGCCCACTCTGGTGCTGCTGGAGGAACTGCTCCGGCTCGGCAGCACCGGGGCCGCACTCGCCGTCGTACGGGACATCGTTCCGGTCCGCCCCGAACCGGGCGCCCTCAAGGCCTTCTTCGAGCGCCGCCGCCAGAAGCCGCCGTCGACTGCTCCATAGCTGTCGTTTTGGGCGCCCAAAACGACACTTGCTAAGCAGTCGATGGAAGGAACCGGGTTAGGCTGGGGCTGGTCCTGTTTCCTCCCGCAAGGAGCTCCGGAATGAACATCTTTTTCAAACTGCTTGGCGCCGGCGTCGGCATGGGCGCAGGATTCGTGGCCACCAAACTGGTCAACGGCGTCTGGGAAAAGGCCACCGGGAACAAACCGCCCAAGGGCCACGACGACATGGAAACCAGCCTGCGCTCAGCCCTTGCCTTCGCCCTGGTCTCCTCGGCCGTCACCGCGATCATCCAGGTTCTGACCAGCCGCGCCACGCAGCGCGCCATCACCCGCTTCGCCAAGACCCAGGACATCGTCTAGTTCCGGATCCTCAGCCGAACCGGCCGTAGAGGCCGGGCCGGTTCCCGTTCCTTCCTGTTCCGCGGCCGAGCGCCGCACCACGGCTTCGAGCTCATCCACGCTGAGCAGTTCCGGGTGCAGGTGCTTGGTGCGGTAGCCGGCGCGGCCCACCATGTGGGCGGACACGGGCACGGTGAGCAGCTGGAAGATCCAGGCCACCACCAGTACCGGCCACACCCACCACTGCCGCATCTGCAGGCCGATCGCCGCGAGCAGCAGGAACAGGCCCAGCACCTGGGGTTTGGTGGCGGCGTGCATCCGGCTCATCAGGTCCGGGAAGCGCAGCAGTCCGATGGTCGCGGTGAGCGACATCAGCGCCCCGAGCACCAGGAACACGGCCGTCACGGCATCGATCACGGCGTCTACGCCGCCAGCCTCAGGAGTCATTGGCCTGCCCCCTCCGGTCGGACACGAAGCGGGCCACAGTCACCGATCCGATGAAGCCGATCAGCGTCAGCGCCACCAGCAGGAACAGGTTGTTAAGGTGCCGGTTGACGGCCATGTCGATGGCGAGCGCGGCGCCCACGATCCCCAGCAGCACGTCCGAGGCCAGCACCCGGTCCAGCAGGGACGGCCCGACGGCGATCCGCACGATCGCGCCGGCGGCGGCCAGGGTGAGGACCACCGCCGTGATGATCAGCACTGCGTCCTTCATGGCGTTGCTCCCTTAGTGGTTCCGGCGGCTGGCGGGGCCGTTTCGGCTTCCAGGGCTTCCAGTTCGGCCTTGGTGCCCATGATCCGGATCAGCCCGGCCTCGGTGTCCTGGACTTCCTTGCGAAGCCTGGCGGCGTCGGCCTCGTCCCGGATGTCCAGGCCGTGGATGTAGAGCGTGGATGTCGACCGGTCCACCTCCACCACCAGCGAGCCCGGGATCAGGGACAGCACGTGCCCGGTGGCAGTCACCATGAGGTCCGAATGGCTCCTCAGTGGGACCTCGACGACGGCGTTGACCACCTTGGGTCCTTTGGCCACCGCCAGGTAGATGACCTGGAAGCTCGCTGCCACCACTTTGGCGAGGAACACCAGGGCGAAGGGGAAGGCGCGCAGCACGTTGAACCGGCCGCTCAGCTCCACCGGCGGCAGGTAGAAGATCCTGGCCACCACCAGGGCGATCAGGGCGCCGAACAGGAGGTTGCCGGGGCTGAAGTCCCGCCACAGGGCACCCCACACGATGACGAGCCAGATCAGCAGGGGCAGTTCGGTGCGCAGGGAAATCGGTTTGCGGCTCATTTCGCGCCTCCCTGCAGGCTCGGGCCAGTGCCGCCACCCGGCGCCGCGATCCCCGGAACCGTGGCGTCAGCCCCCAGCACGGACTGGATGTAGGCGGTGCGGTCCAGCATTTGTTCCGCCGAGTTCCCGGCGAGCTGGAACAGGGGCCCGGCGAACACCGTGAGCGCCACCCCGAAAACCACCAGCGCCGCCGTCGAGCCCACCATCGTCCGGGGAAGCAGCCCCACAGCGGCGGTGTCCTTCAGCACGGGATCCGGGTACTCGGCGTCGTCCGGTTTGCGCCAGAAGGCGCGGTTCCAGACGCGGGCGATCGCCAGCAGGGTGAGCAGGCTGGTCAGCACGCCGCCCGCCACGAGGGTGATGGCCAGCGGCGTGCCCAGTTCCATGCCGGCCTGCAGCAGCCCCACCTTGCCGAGGAACCCGGAGAACGGCGGGATGCCGGCCAGGTTCATCGCCGGCACGAAGAAGAGCAGCGCGAGCAACGGGGACAGCTTGGCCAGGCCGCCCAGACGGTCCATGGAGGAACTGCCGCCGCGCCGTTCGATCAGGCCCGTGACCAGGAAGAGGCTGGTCTGCACGGTGATGTGGTGGGCCACGTAGAACACGGCGGCGGCCAGCCCGGTCACGGACGACATGGCCAGGCCGAACACCATGTAGCCGATGTGGCTGACCAGTGTGAACGAGAGCAGACGTTTGATGTCGCTCTGCGCCAGAGCACCCAGGATCCCCACCAC
Organism: Arthrobacter celericrescens; assembly: GCF_003614925.1. Lineage (GTDB taxonomy): Bacteria > Actinomycetota > Actinomycetes > Actinomycetales > Micrococcaceae > Arthrobacter > Arthrobacter celericrescens. The sequence goes on along the minus strand of NZ_QYLP01000027.1, from coordinate 6,171 downwards.
CATGGTCAGCAGCGCCACCACCATGAGCGGGGTGTTGAGGGTGTCGCCGGGGAACAGCAGCGTCTCCGTGCGCACCATGGCGTAGACGCCCACCTTCGTGAGCAGGCCGGCGAACACGGCCGTGACCGGCGCCGGCGCCGTCGGGTAGGAGTCCGGCAGCCAGAAGGACAGCGGGAACACGGCGGCCTTGATGCCGAAGGCCACCAGCAGCATCACGTGCAGCAGGTTCCGGGTGGCGGGGTCCAGTTCGGCCAGCTTCACGGCGAGGTCGGCCATGGTGATGGTCCCGGTGGCCCCGTAGATCATGGCGATCGCGATCAGGAACAGCACGGAGGACACCACGGACACCACCACGTAGGTGACGCCGGCCCGGATGCGCGGCCCCGTGCCGCCGAGGGTCATCAACACGTAGCTTGCGGTCAGCAGAATCTCGAAGCCCACGTAGAGATTGAAGAGGTCGCCGGTCAGGAAGGCGTTGGACACCCCGGCCACCAGGATCAGGTACGTGGGGTGGAAGATCGAGACGGGCGCTTCCTGGTCGCCGTCGGCCATGCCCTGCCCGGTGGCGTAAACCAGCACGGCGAGGCTGACCACGGAGGACACCACCAGCATCAGCGAGGAGAACTGGTCCACCACCATCACCACGCCGAACGGCGGGAGCCAGCCGCCCAGCGTCACGGAGGAGGTGCCCGTGGTCCAGACGGCGGCCAGGAGCCAGCATTCCAGCAGCAGGGTCAGGGCCAGCAGGCCGATGCTGACCGTCCGCTGGGCCACCGGATTGCGGTTGAGCGCGAAGGTGAGGGCGGCACCGAGGATGGGAAGGACGACGGCGAGCGGCGCCAGGCTTGCTGCGTTCATCGCGGTCCTCCTCCTTCGTCGTCGTTCAGTGGTGTGCTTCCCGGTAGTCCGGGATGGTCAGCCGCCGCCGGATGGTCGGGCGTGTGGCCGGCGGCGACCGCAGCGAGCGGGAACTCCGAGGTTTCCTGGGGCACTTCGGCGTCGTCCTCGGCGTCGAAGCTCGGGGTCTTGGCCACGCGGCGGTCCTCGGCGTCGTCCTGGATGTCGTCCTGCCGGGCGAGGGCCCAGGTGCGGTAGATGATGCCGAGCATGAACGCGGTGACGGCGAAGGAGATCACGATCGACGTCAGGATCAGGGCCTGCGGCAGGGGGTCGTTGTAATCCCCAGCGTCGGTGCCCTTGCTGAAGAACGGCGCCAGGCCCGCGTAGCCGCCCGTGGCCAGGATCAGCAGGTTGGTGGCGTTGGCCAGCAGGACCAGCCCGAGCAGCACCCGGGTAAGGCTGCGTTCCAGGATCAGGTAGATCCCGCAGGCGTACAGCACGCCCATGACCAGCAAAAGGGTCAGATTGACGCTCATGCGTTGTCCCTTTCGCTTCCGGTGGCCAGGACGGTTTCTTCCTGCGGGGCTTCTTCTTGTGGTGCCCCTGCTTGTTCGGCTTCTCCTGGGGCGGCACCGGCCGGGCCGGACGCTTCGTCGAAGTGTTCGTCGATCTCGGCGCCCAGGCTGCGCAGCACGTCCAGCGCCAGGCCGACCACCACGAGGTACACGCCGATGTCGAAGAGCGTGGAGGTGACGAACTTGATGTCCCCGAAGACCGGCAGCCAGAACTCGATGATGGCGCTTTGGAACGCCTGGCCGCCGAGGAACAGCGGGACCAGGCCGGTGAGCGCCGCCAGGGCCAGGCCGGTGCCGAGCAGCATGCCGGCGCTGATCGGGGCGGCCTCGCGCAGTTCGAAGCGGCCCCCGGCGAGGTAGCGGACGGTCAGGGCTAGCCCGGCCATGAGTCCGCCCGCGAAGCCGCCGCCGGGGAGGTTGTGCCCGGCGAGCAGCAGGTACACGGAGAAGATGATCATCGAATGGAAGATCAGCCGGGTGACCACTTCGAAGATGATGGATCGCCGCTCGGGTGCCAGGGTGCGGCCGGCCACCAGCCAGGGGTCCCCGGCCTTGCCGGCGAAGCGGCGTGCCACGTGCAGGGAGGCGTGCTCCTTGGAGTCGTTCCCGACGGCGGTGCGGCGCCCCACGGTGCCTTCCGGCATGACGGCGGCGCGGTTGATCCGTTCGCCGCGGCTGCGGATGAAGATCAGGCTGGCCACGCCGGTGGCGGCCACGGCCAACACCGAGATCTCGCCGAAGGTGTCCCAGGCCCGAATGTCCACGAGGGTCACGTTGACCACGTTGAGCCCGCCGCCGCCTTCGTAGGCCAGCTGCGGGAAGGCCAGGGACACCGGTTCCGCCACCCGGGCTCCCATGGCGTAGATCGCCACGAAGATCATGGTCACCCCGAATGCGGCGCCGATGATGATGCGGACCACGCGGAGCCTGCCGCCCGTGCGGTCCCGCAGTTCGGCGGGCAGGCTGCGCATGGCCAGGACGAAGGCCACCAGGATGATGGTTTCCACGAGCATCTGGGTCAGGGCGAGGTCGGGGGCGCCCTGCAGCGCGAACATCAGGGCGATGCCGTACCCGGTCACCGAGACCATCAGGACCGCAAGGAAGCGCTTGTTGGCGCGCACCGCGGCCAGGGCCCCCGCGATGATGCCCGCGGCCGCGACCAGTTGCAGCGGCGAATTCGGGTCCACGATGTAGAGCCCGCCGGGCAGCGGCTTGTTGGAGACAAGCAGCACGCTCAGCGGCACGGCGAAGGCGACGGTGAGGATCACGGCCAGGTAGAAGTACAGTGAACCGCGCTGGGTGCGTCCCGTGACCCACACGGCCACGTCGTCCAGGGCTCCGATGGTGCGCTGGTAGGCGCGGTCGCCGTCCACCCAGTCCGGCACCCGGCTTTGGGCCCGGGAGACAGCGTTGCGCCAGTAGAACATGGCGAGGCCGGCCGCGAAGGTGACGGCGGTCAGGCCCAGCGCCGGCGTGAGGCCGTGCCACAGCGCAAGGTGCCCCGCACCGGCGTCGGGGGCACCGGCGTCGTGCCCTGGCTCGGCGAAGAGCGCAGCGTACGGCTGGATCCAGGCGTCGGCCGGGACCGGCCACAGGCCGTACGCCACGCTGAGCACGCTCAGGATGGCGGGCGCGGCCAGGAAGGACAGCCGGATCGCCTTGAACGGGGTCCGCTCCAGGCCCGGCTTGCTGGCGAAGGCACCCCACATGAAACGGGCGCTGTAGGCAAAGGTCAGCACGGACCCGAGCACCAGGCCGATGAGCAGCACCAGGCCCCAGCCCCCGGAGGCGGGATCGTCGCTGTAATGCACGAACGCCTCGAACACGGATTCCTTCGCCACGAATCCGGCCAGAGGGGGCACTCCCGCCATGGAGGCGGCGGCCAGGCCGGCGGTGACGGCGAGCGCCCGCGAGGATTTGTAGACGCCGGAGAGCTTGCGGATGTCGCGGGTGCCGGACTGGTGGTCGATGATGCCCACCACCAGGAACAACGCGGCCTTGAACAGGCCATGCGCGAGCAGCAGGGCGAGGCCGGCCAGGGCGGCGTCGGGACGGCCGAGGCCCACCACCATGGTGAGGAAGCCGAGCTGGCTGACTGTGCCGTAGGCCAGGATGAGCTTGATGTCGGTCTGCCGCAGCGCACGGTATCCGCCCAGCAGCATGGTGCCCAGGCCGAGGCCCAGCACCAGGGGCAGCCAGGCCGGACTCTCGCTGAAGCCCGGCGCCATGCGGGCCACGATGTAGATGCCAGCCTTCACCATGGCGGCGGCGTGCAGGTAGGCGCTGACCGGCGTCGGGGCCGCCATGGCGCCGGGGAGCCAGAAATGGAAGGGCAGCAGCGCGGACTTCGTGACGGCGCCGGCCAGGATCAGGACGACGGCAGCGTTCACGGCGCCCTGGGCGGGCCCGGCAAAGAGTTCTTCCGTGCCTGCGAGGATCGCGGACATGCGGTAGGTCTCCGCGGACTGGCCGAGGATGATGAGGCCGATAAGCATGGCCAGGCCGCCGGCGGTGGTGACGACCAGGGCCTGCAGGGCGGAGCGGCGTGCGGAAAGGCGGGTGCGGGCGTAGCCGATCAGCAGATAGGACAGGACAGTGGTGAGTTCCCAGAAGATGAACATCATCAGCAGGTCGTCCGCGGTGACCAGGCCGAACATGGCGCCGGCGAAGGCCAGGAGCTGGGCACCGAAGCCGCCGAGGTTGTCGTCCTTGTCCTTGAAGTACCGGGCGCAGTAGACCAGCACGAGGGTGCCGACGCCGAGGACCAGCAGGGACATCACCCAGGACAGCACGTCCATGCGGAAGGCGAATTCGAGCTTGAGTTCGGGAATCCACGGGAGGCTTTCCTCGATGAAGCCGCCGGTGCTTCCTTCCCCGTACACGGCGCCGTACTGCGCGATCAGCCACACAAGGGAAGCCGCGGGAACCGCCGCCAGCACATAGAAGGCACTCCGCCCGATTTTCCGGAAGATCCAGGGCGCCACAGCAGCCGCTGCAAAGGTCACGGCAAGGACTGTGATCACTGTTATCTCCGCTAAATCAGGATGAAAGTTGTCAAAGAGTTGGAGCCGGCGGCCATACTTTGGGTTCGGTCCCCACAGTTTATCAATCGGGTGTGACAACCACGTTTCCGTAGCGGCCTGCCGATAGCATTCACACCATGGACACCACAGCGGTTCCCGACACTCCCCATCCCGCTTCGGAGCTGGCGGCCGGCACCACGGCATCGACCAAGGGCCGGATCCTCGCCTGGGCCTCCTGGGACTGGGGTTCGGCGGCGTTCAACGCCGTCATGACCACCTTCGTCTTCACCGTCTATCTCACGTCCAATGCCTTCGGCGGCGAGGATGCGGCGTCGGCGGCCCTGGGCGCAGCGCTGGCGATCGCGGGCGCGGCGATCGCGCTGCTCGCCCCGGTCACGGGCCAGCGTTCCGACGCCGGCGGGCGGCGCAAGCTGTGGCTGGGGGTCAACACCGCGCTGGTCGCGCTGCTGACCGGACTGTGCTTCTTCGTCTTCCCCCGGCCGGAGTTCCTGCTGCTGGGCGTCACCCTGATTGCGCTCGGCAACGTGTTCTTCGAGTTCGCCGGGGTCAACTACAACGCGATGCTCGCGCAGATCTCGACGCCGGCCAACATCGGCAAGGTGAGCGGCTTCGGCTGGGGCATGGGGTACCTCGGCGGAATCGTGGCCCTGCTGGCCGTACTGCAGCTGTTCGTACAGCCATCCTTCGACTGGTTCGGAGCACAGACCACCGACGGGCTGAACATCCGCCTGGTGGCCGTGTTCTCGGCGTTGTGGTTCTTCATCTTCGCGCTGCCCGTCCTGTTCGCCGTGCCCGAACTGCCCGCCCGGCAGGCACAGGCGCGGCTCGGCTTCCTGGCGTCCTACCGGCTGTTGTTCCGCAGGATCGGCGCCATCTACAAGACCAGCCCGCACACCATCTATTTCCTCCTCGCCAGCGCCATCTTCCGCGACGGGCTGGCCGCCGTCTTCACCTTCGGCGGAGTCATCGCGGCCGGCACGTTCGGCTTCGAACTCAGGGAAGTCATCTTCTTCGCGATCTTCGGGAACATCGTGGCAGCCGTGGGCGCCATCATCGGCGGGCTCCTCGATGACCGGATCGGGCCCAAGGCCGTCATCGTCATTGCGCTGATCGGGCTGCTCGTTGCCGGCACCGCGATCCTCGCCCTCGGCAACGGCAGCTATTCCTTCTTCGGCGCTGCCTGGAGCGGGGGCAGCACCTTCTGGACGTTCGGCCTGCTGCTGTGCCTGTTCGTGGGCCCGGCCCAGGCCTCGTCCCGCGCCTACCTGGCCCGGCTGGCACCCGACGGCGAGTCCGGGGAACTGTTCGGCCTCTACGCCACCACCGGGCGGGCGGTCAGCTTCCTCGCACCCACCCTGTTCACGCTCTGCATCACCATCGCCACGCCCCTGGTGGCCGCCGGGGAAGCGCAGCGCTGGGGAATCCTCGGGATCATGGTGGTGCTGCTGGCCGGGCTCCTCGTGATCCTCCCGGTGAAGGCGCCCGCGGACACGGCCATCGCCGTCGTACCGGCCCGCTGAGGCGCGGGGCCCAGGGGGTGCCGGGTCGGTGGGAGCAACCCCGGCAGCGACTCCGGCCCTGAAGACTTTCGCCCGCCGAAATGTGGGATACCCGCTCAAATTTGGGCGTGTGATGTCTCAGGACATCGTGGACATTTCTGTCTCAGGACATTGTGGACACTTGGGTGGGTTGTTTCCGGGCTTTGACCTGGC
>NZ_QYLP01000025.1 GCF_003614925.1 Arthrobacter celericrescens | reverse complement strand
TGTAGGAACTTCCATCATCGGAAGACCTCGACCTCTATCCGGCCACCGACGCGCCCACCCCGATTACACCCTCAAATGCGATGAGCCGGTCAAGCCCTGAACGGGGAACCGGTCGTGTTCGACCGCCAAAGCGGCGTCGACCTGACCGACGCCGTCGCCGCCAGCTGCGCCAGTGGCTTCGCCTACAGGATGGGGGACAACAGCTACATCGACGGCGGCTACCGACGCAACGAGAATGCCGATTTGGCCGCCGGATACCAACGCGTCCTGATTCTGTCGCCGTTCGGCGGCAAAACCAGGACACCGCTGGACTGGGGCATGCAGCTCGCGGCACAGCTTGACGAGCTGCGCGCAAGCGGCAGCAGGGTCGAAACGGTCTTCCCGGACAGCACCTCGGAACACATGTTCGGCGCCAACGCGATGGACCGTCCCTGCGTCCGCCCGCGGCCCGGGCCGGCTACGGGCAAGGCAGGGCCCTTGCCAGCCGACTCGCCGAATTCTGGCTCTGACCCAGCCGCTTGGCCAGGGCAACGGGCGGATGACTTAGGCGACGAGCGCGGCCCACGTGCGCGGACCCACCACGCCGTCGGCGGCCAGCCCACGCGAACGCTGGAAGGCAACAATGGCGGCCGCGGTCTTCGGCCCGAACACTCCGTCCTGCGCTGTGCCGAAACCCTTGGCGCTGGCGCAGTGCTGGAGCCCGAAGACCGCGTGTCCGGTGCTGCCTTCCTTGCGCGTGACCTGCAGGGCCGTCCACGTGTTTGCTCCGACGATTCCGTCGGGTGCCAGGCCCCGGGACTTCTGGAACGCGACAACCTGGGCCTCGGTGCCCGAACCGAAGACGCCGTCGACGGTCAGCGGGCGGCCGTGCTGGCGGAGTAGCCGCTGCAGCGCCGTCACGAAATACCCATGCTGGCCGCGGCGGACCACCCGCCAGGTGGGGGTGGCGGGTGACGGCGGGGGAGTGGAGGAACCTCCGCCGAGCTTGCGCGCCAGCGCCGCGACCGCGGGATCAGCGGGTCCCTTGACCAGTTCGAAGTGCATCTCGTCCTTGCGGCCGCTGTAGTCACCGCCCCAGCGCACCACGCCGTCGCAGGCCGAAAGGATGGAACGGATCGCACGGACCTGGGCGGCACTGAAGGTGCCGGACGCACCAAGGAAGTGTTCGGGTGCGTTGACGTCGATGGCCGTGCCGCTGGCGTGGTTCGAATAGGATGTGCTCCCGCTGATCTTCCGGAAGTTGTAGCCCCAGCACTCGCCCTTGCGGAGGGTTTCGACCTCGTTGTTGAAGCGCCGGGCAACGTAGCCAAGGATTGTGTGCGGGGCTCCGGTACGCACACCTTGGGGGAAGGTCACCGCGCCGACGGTCAGCGTGCTCAGGGGAAGGCTGGTCGAGGCCGGCCATCCGTTTTGCGAGGTTGCTGCGGCCGCGGGGCCGGCGCCTAGCAGGCTGAGGCCGCCCACGGCAGCCGCTGCCGTGCCGCCGAGGAAGAGCCTGCGGTTCAGCGCTTTGCCCGGTGCGTTCAGGGGTGTGCCTGAGGCAGTTCCCGTGATGGCGCCCAAGTGTTCATTGCACATTGTGTTTCTCCTGTCTGAAGGGGACCCGAGGACGGCACGGATCCGAGGGGTTCGAATGAGCGGCGATGTCCTGACGGACTTGTTGACCGGGCACCTGGCCGCCAATTGGTGCTTCGCTCTTGGTTGCGAGTCTGGCAGTGGCGTTCGGGAGTGCCAATGGTGAGCGCTGCCCATCCGGTGTCCCGACACCTGCCCTGCGCGGCCGGCCCCGGTAGAGTTGATGCCCATGGACAGCCTTTTCAGCCACCCCGAACCGGGTCCGATCCGGGACGGCCAGGCCTTCGACCTGGAACCCCTCGTATTCACCGTCGTTGTTCCCGCACCGGTGGCGCACGCCTTCATGGGTTTCACCGACCACCCGCACCTGTGGTGGCCGCTGGAGGAGCACAGCGTCTACGGGGCCGGCTCCCACGTGGAGTTCGAAGAGAACCTGATCCTGGAAACCGCCGAGGACGGCCGGACCAGCGTGTGGGGCACTATTGATGATTGGCAGCCCCCGCTGTCCTTCCACGCCAGCTGGTACCCGGCAGGCACTGCCATGTGGTCCACCGAACTGCGGGTCGCCTTCCGCGCGGTCGACGACGGGACCGAAGTCCGGCTCGTCCACGAGGGCTGGGAGGGTGCGGAAGACCCGGCGGGCACCCGCGCCTCGTATGAGGAAGGCTGGCCTGGTGTCCTGGAGCGCTACGTCCGCTTCATGGGTGGCGCGGGTGGCTAGCATCCGCCGCCTGGTACGCGAGGACTGGGAACTGCTGCGGGCGATCCGGCTCGAGATGCTCGCGGACAGCCCCCTGGCGTACCTTGAAACCCTGTCGGCTGCCCGGCGCCAGACGGACACGCAATGGCAGGAACGGGCGGCCATGATGTCCAGCGGACCCAACATCACGCTGCTGGCCGACGGCGGCACCGGCGATGCTCGGGTCCGCGGCCTCATGCGCGTAGCACTCAAGGAATACCAAGAACCGGAGCAGCCGCGCCGGGCGATCCTCCTCAGCGTCTACGTTGCTCCGGCATACCGCGGCCTGGGACTGGCCGAAGAACTGCTCGGTGAAGCCTGCAGGGTGGCCCGCGCCGAACTCGGCGCAGCCGTCCTGGAACTTGGCGTGCATGAAGACAACGAACGGGCCAAGGCGTTCTACCTCCGCCACGGCTTCGGGTTCACCGGTGAATCGCGGCCCTTCCCGCAGGACCGTTCACGGCCGAAAGACGCGGCGAGAGCCGGCGACACGGTCAAACGCGAACTCACGATGGAACGCGGACTCTCCGTGGTCCAGGCCCGGGACGCCGCGGGTCTTCCCCGCTAGTCCGTCATTCCCCCCGCGTCCAGAGCACTCGCACCGTCAGCGGGGCTGCGCCGGGGTGGACGTGCTCCGGCGCACCACGAACTCGGGTTCCAGGATGGCACTTTGGGGCGCGGCATCGCCGTCGAGCTGGCGCAACAGCATTCGGACGGCGTCGGCTCCCTGCTGCCGCGGTGCCTGGTCAAAGGTGGTGAGGCCGAAGACCTCGCCGAGCTCATGCCCGTCGATGCCGATCACCGAAAGGTCGTAGGGCACGCGCAGGCCGAGTTCCTGGGCGGCGGTGATGACGCCGATCGCCATCTCGTCCGAGGCGGCAAAGACCGCCGTCGGACGTCCGGACGGCGCCGCGAGCAGGCGCTTGGCCACGGCGTGCGAGCCGGCAACCGTGAAGTCGGTGTGCATCAGCCACTCTGGACGGACCGCGACGCCGGCCTCGCCCATCGCGGTCTCGAAACCCACCCGCCGGCTGACCGGCAGCGCAAAGTCGCGCTCGAATTCCGGCGAACCGCTCAGGTGCGCGATGTCCCGGTGGCCGAGGTTGATCAGGTGCTGGGTGGCGCGGCGGGCGGTCTCGACGTCGTCGATATGCAGGGTGGCGACGCCCTGGATCGGTCCGCCCAGTCCCACCACGGGACGCTTCACCCGCAGCAGCTGCTCCACTTCCTCCGGCGAGAGTTCCAGCGACACGGCCACCACGCCGTCGAGCCGTTGGCGGAGGAGGAAATCGTTCAGCACACTGTGCCGCTGCCCGGATCCTTCACCCGTGGTGTAGAGCGTGAGGTCGTAGCCGGCCTCGAGGAGGGCGCCGGAGGCGCCCTCCAAGACGCTCGAGAAGAACCAGCGCTGCACGGTGGGCAGCATGACGCCGATGTTCCGGGTCCGCCCGGAGGCCAGGCTGGCGGCGTTGTAGGACGGGACGAATCCGAGCTCGGCGGCGGCGTCGAGGACGCGTTGCCGGCTACGTTCGGAGACGTTCCCGCGCCCGCTCAGGGCGCGGGACACCGTGGCCATGGAAACGCCCGCTGATTGCGCGACATCCCGGATGCTCACGCTCACAGCTGTCTCCATCCCAATCGGTTCTCCGTGCTCAGGCCTGCTCGAGGCTGAGCCATGCGGCCTCGCCCGGGGCGAGGACCCGCGCGTCCTTGCGCTGGCTGCTCAGCAGGATGTCGAGGTCCGGCAGTTCCAGATACTCGTCGCCGAGGTTCAGCATCACCAGAATAGTGCCATTGACGAAGGCAAGTACTCCGTGACGGCACCATGACTCGGCCCAGGCCAGGGATCCGGCGCCCAGGCCGAACTCCCGGCGCAGCTCGAGCGCGCGGCGGTAGATGGACAGGTGCGAGGCGGGGTCCGCGGCCTGGACATCGCGGGCGAGGACGTCCCAGTCGCCGGGCTGGGGCAGCCAGCTCATGCCCGTCGGGCTGAAGCCGTGGGCCGCTTCCCCGGCGCGCCAGGGCAGCGGGACGCGGCAGCCGTCGCGGCCCACCCGGGTGCCGCCGGTGCGGTGGAAGGTGGGGTCCTGGCGCCGATCGGCCGGGATGGCCGTGTTGTCCGGAAGGCCGAGTTCCTCGCCCTGGTAGAGGTAGGAGCTGCCCGGCAAGGCGAGCATGAAGAGGCTCGCGGCCCGCGCCCGGCGCCGGCCGAGGGCCGTGTCCGGCTGCGGCTGGTCCGGGCCGATGCCGTCCCCCAGGCCCTGCCCGGGATCGGCCATGCCGAGGCGGCTGGCGTGGCGGACGACGTCGTGGTTGGAGAGCACCCAGGTGGTGGGGGCGCCGACGGCGTCAAACGCCGCCAGCGAGCGGCTCACCACCGAGCGGAGCGGGTCTGCCGCGAACGGCGAGGCCAGGAACGGGAAGTTGAAGGCCTGGTGCTGCTGGCCCGGGGCGACCCAGGCGGCCATGCGTTCGATCGGGTCCACATTGGCTTCGGCGCAGAGGATGCGGTCATCGCCGTACTCGGCGAGGACCTCGCGCCAGCGGCGGTAGACATCGTGCAGGGCCGGCTGCCCGAACATCGGCGCCTCGTGGCTGGGGAAGCCATCGGAGGAACCGCCGTCGGCCCGTCCACCCCAGTCCGGCAGGCCGGGTGCCTTGACGAGGGCGTGGGCGACGTCCACCCGGAAGCCGGCGACGCCACGGTCCAACCAGAAGCGCAGGATCCGTTCGAACTCGGCGGCGACCGCGGGGTTGTCCCAGTTGAAGTCCGGCTGGCTGGAGTCGAACAGGTGCAGGTACCACTGGCCGGGGGTGCCGTCGGCCTCGGTGATGCGGGTCCAGGCGCTGCCGCCGAAGTGGGACTGCCAGTTGTTGGGCGGCAGTTCACCGTTTTCGCCGCGGCCGTCGCGGAAGATGAAGTACTCGCGCTCGGGGCTGCCCGGTGCCGCAGCCAGGGCGGCCTGGAACAGCCGGTGCTCGGACGAACAATGGTTCGGGACGAGGTCCACGATGACGCGCAGGCCAAGGTCCCGTGCCCGCGCGCTCAGGTGCTCGAAGTCCTCTAGCGTTCCGAACAAGGGGTCCACGGCGCAGTAGTCGGCGACATCGTAGCCGCCGTCGCGCTGCGGGGACGCGTAGAACGGGGAAAGCCAGACGGCGTCCGCGCCCAGTTCGGCGATGTGGTGCAGTTCGGCGGTGATGCCGGGGAGGTCGCCCACGCCGTCGCCGGATGCGTCGCGGAAGGACCGCGGGTAGATCTGGTAGATGACGGCCGAACGCCACCAGGAGTCGTCGGAGTCCGCGGCATGAACGTGCGTGAGCGGGCCGAGCGCCGGGTGCCCTGCGGCGGTGGCGGCTGCTGGGGAAGCCGCAAATGAAATGGAAGACATGGTGCATTCTAGACAGCTCGAAGGCATTTTGCGGAAACGCTTGCACAAAGATTACGGCCGATTTCTGGAAGCGCTTGCAACGCCGTCCTTTCTGTGGGGGCTGGTATGGATGATGACTGCGGTTGGCAATCGCAGAAGTTCTGAGTAGGATTTGGAAACGTTTCCAGATGTGAGGCGGTTCACTTCCGCAACTCAGCGACGACGGCCACTCGGCCCAGCGCCTCACCACAAACATCCAGAAGGGACACCAACGATGGTGCGTTTCACTGAGCAGCAGCCTGCCCTGAGCCGCAGGACTTTCACGATGGGGGCCGCTGCGATTGCGGCCATGATGGGCCTGAGCGCGTGCGGTGGCGGGACTCCCGCCGGCACTGCCACCACTGAAGCGAAGAAGGACCTCGCCGCCGCCGGTGCCACGACGATCACCATGTGGCTCGACGCCCAGCGCGCGCCGGCCCTGAAAGCCGTGGCCGCGAAGTTCAAGGCCGACACCGGCATCGAGGTCAAGCTCGTGATCAAGGACTTCGCCGCCGTGCGCGACGACTTCATCACCCAGGTGCCCACGGGCAAGGGCCCGGACCTGGTGGTGGGCCCGCACGACTGGCTGGGCAAGTTCGTCCAGAACGGCGTGATCGCGCCGCTGGAACTCGGCGACAAGAAGTCCCAGTTCCAGGACTCCGCCATCCGCGCCATGACGTACGGCGGTTCCGTCTACGGCGTGCCGTACGCCGTCGAGAACATCGGCCTGATCCGCAACACCGCGATCGTGGACAGCGCCTCCGCCACCTTCGACGAGGTCCTCGGCAAGGGCAAGGCTGCAGTGGCCGCGGGCAAGGCCAAGTACGCCTTCCTCGCCGGCCTCGATCCCAAGCAGGGCGACCCGTACCACCTGTACCCGCTGCAGACCTCCATGGGCGTGCCGGTGTTCGGCACGAACGCCGACGGCGAATACGACCCGAAGCAACTGGCCCTGGGCGGCCCCGGGGGCGCCGAATTCGCGGCCAAGCTCAAGGAATGGGGCGACGCCGGCTCGAAGGTGCTGAACTCCAACATCACCGGCGATATCGCCAAGGAGAAGTTCCTGGCCGGCGAAAGCCCGTACTTCATCACCGGCCCGTGGAACGTGCCGGACATGAAGAAAAAGGGCATCAAGTTCGCCGTCGACCCGCTGCCCACCACCGGCAGCAAGCCCGCCCAGCCGTTCATCGGCGTCAACGGCTTCTTCGTCAGCGCAAAGAGCGCCAACGCCCTGGCAACCAACGAATTCGTGGTCAACTACCTCACCACCGAAGCCGTCCAGGATGCCATGTTCGCCACCGGCAGCCTCCCGCCGGCGCTGAAGTCCTCCTTCGACAAGGCCGCCTCCGACCCGGTGGTGAAGGCCTTCGGCGACATCGGCGCCCAGGGTGTTCCAATGCCGGCGATCCCGGAAATGTCCGCCGTGTGGGCCGACTGGGGCGCCACCGAACTGGCCCTCATCAAGGGCAAGGGCGACCCCGCGGCCGAGTGGGCCAAGATGGCCGCCAACATCAAGGCCAAGATCGGCTCCTAGCCCTTCTCCAGCCATCCGCTCGTTCGGCGGGGACGAACCCTGCCGGACGGGCGCGCCTTGGCGACCTCCGCCGTCGCACGCCAGACCCTCCCATTGAAGGAATCCTCCATGCCCCCTACAGCGAAGTCCGCCCTTGAGGCGATGCCCGACGGCGGCCCCCAGCAGCCCGGCACCCGGCAGCCTGCGCCGCCGCGCCCCCGGCGGGTCCCGGCGGCAAGCCGCCGCGGCCCGGACTCCTGGAAGGGGACGCTCGCCAAGATCATCCTGCTTGGCCTGGTGGACGCCGTCGCCGTGTATGTGCTCACGGCCCTTTTCCTCGGCCAGTCCTGGGCAGTGCTGGCCATCGCTGCGCTGGTGACCGTTGCCATCAACTGGGTCTACCTGCGCCCGGGCGGCCTGCCGGCGAAGTACCTGGCTCCTGGCGTGCTGTTCCTGCTGGTGTTCCAGGTGTTCGTGGTGGTTTTCTCCGGCTACATCGCCTTCACCAACTACGGCGATGGGCACAACGGCAGCAAGGACGACGCGATCTCCTCGATCCTGACCTCCTCGCAGAAACGGGTGCCCGATTCCCCGGCCTACCGCACCGCGATCCTGGAAAAGGGCGGCAGCTACTACCTCCTGGTCACCAACCCGGACGGCGAGGCGCAGATCGGCACCACGGAATCCAAACTCGAGGACGCTGCCGGCGCCGTCAAGGATTCCACCGGCAAGGCCAAGGAACTCCCGGGATACCGGACCCTGACCTTCCAGGAAATCGTGACCCACCAGAAGGACGTGCTGGGCCTGGTGGTGCCGCTCTCGGACGATCCGGCCGCCGGCACCCTCCGCACCCAGGACGGCAGCAACGCCTACGTCTTCCGCTCGAACATGGTTTACGACAAAGCCGCCGATACCCTCACCGACACGGATACCGGCACCGTGTACAGGGACTCGGGGCAGGGCGACTTCGTCTCGGAAAACGGTGAGAAGCTCGCCACCGGGTGGAAGATCGACGTCGGCTTCAAGAACTTCGTCACCGCGTTCACCGATCCGGAATTGCGCGGACCCCTGCTGTCCGTGACCCTGTGGACCTTCACCTTCGCGATCGTCTCGGTGCTGCTGTGCTTCGCGCTGGGCCTGTTCCTGGCTATCACGTTCAACCGCAGCGACCTCAAGGGCAAGAAGGTGTACCGGATCATCATGATCCTGCCCTACGCTTTCCCGGCCTTCCTCTCCGGCCTGGTCTGGGCGGGCCTGCTCAACCCCGAGTTCGGCTTCATCAACAACGCGCTGCTGGGCGGGGTGGACATCGGCTGGCTTACGGATCCGGTCCTGGCCAAGATCAGCGTGCTGGTGGTCAACCTGTGGCTGGGCTTCCCGTACATGTTCCTGGTCTGCACCGGCGCCCTGCAGTCGCTGCCTGAGGATGTGGACGAAGCGGCAAAGATGGACGGCGCCAGCGCCTGGCGGATCTTCAGTTCCATCAAGCTGCCGCTGCTGCTGGTTTCCGTGGCGCCGCTGCTGATTTCCTCCTTCGCCTTCAACTTCAACAACTTCAACGTCATCTACATGCTGACCGCCGGCGGCCCGCGCTTCGAGGACACCACCCGGGACATCGGCGCCACGGACATCCTGATCACCCTCGTCTACAAGAGCGCCTTCGGCGTAGGCACGGGCCGGGACTACGGACTGGCCAGCGCCCTGGCGATTGTCATCTTCATCATCGTGGCCGCGATCTCGGCCATCAGCTTCAAGCAGACCAAGGCCCTCGAGGACGTGAACTGACATGAGCACTCTTACCTCCCAACCCCGCCGCAGTTTCCCGCGCTGGTTCCGCGACAAGGGCTGGCGCCACCTGGTGGGCGTGGCCACGAGCATCTTCGCGGTCTTCCCCCTGCTCTACGTGCTCTCCGCCGCCTTCAACTCCACCGGAACCCTGGCCGGCTCGGCGTCCCTCTTCAGCCAGATCTCCGGCGACAACTTCGCCAAGCTGTTCGGCAACGAGCAGCGGCCGTTCGGACGCTGGTTC
The DNA here is from genome assembly GCF_003614925.1 of Arthrobacter celericrescens. Classification (GTDB taxonomy): domain Bacteria; phylum Actinomycetota; class Actinomycetes; order Actinomycetales; family Micrococcaceae; genus Arthrobacter; species Arthrobacter celericrescens. Next base: position 13,864 of record NZ_QYLP01000025.1, on the reverse strand, counting down.
GTCAACACCATGGTGGTGGGCCTCATCACCTCCGCCGCGTCCGTGTTCCTCGGTGCCCTCGCCGCGTACGCCTTCTCCCGGATGCGCTTCACCGGCCGCCGCGCGGGCCTGCTCAGCCTGCTCCTGCTGCAGATGTTCCCGCAACTGCTGGCCGTCGTCGCGATCTTCCTGCTGCTCAGCGGCATCGGCGAGATCATCCCGGCGCTGGGCCTGGGCAGCCAGCTGGGCCTGATCATGGTGTACCTGGGCGGCGCGCTCGGCGTGAATACGTACCTCATGTACGGCTTTTTCAACACGGTGCCGCAGTCCCTGGACGAGGCCGCCAAGCTGGACGGCGCCAGCCACGTGCAGATCTTCTTCGGCATCATCCTGCGCCTGGTCACCCCGATCCTCGCCGTGGTGGGCCTGCTGACGTTCATCGGCATCAGCAGCGAATTCGTGATCGCCAGCGTGGTGCTCACCGATCCCAACAACCAGACCCTCGCGGTGGGCCTGTACTCCTTCGTGGCCAACCAGCGCACCGAGGACTGGGGCGTGTTCGCCGCCGGCGCCGTGCTGGCCGCGCTCCCGGTCATGGCGCTGTTCCTTTTCCTGCAGCGCTACATCGTGTCCGGCCTGTCTGCGGGCTCGGTGAAGGGATGAGCCTCGGTTTCGAAGCCCACCACGACGGTTCACCGCTCTACCTCCCGGACGGTCCGGTTCCGCTCGGCGGCACTGCCCGGGTGCGGATGCGCAGCTGGAGGGGAGCGCACGACGGCGGGCGGCCGGCCGCCGTCGAACGCGTCTGGCTGCGGACGGTCGAGGACGGCGAGCCGCGCTTCGCGGAGGCCCGGCACCTCGGTGTGGAAAGCCGCTGGGATTGGTGGGAGGCGGAACTCCATGCGGTCAACCCGCTGGCCCGCTACCGGTTCCTGCTACGTGAGGCTCACGGCAGCGTGGCGTGGCTCAACGCCGCCGGCATGCATGCGCAGGACGTCCCCGACGCCCAGGACTTCCGCCTGTCCACCGTCGGCGCCGGCCCGGACTGGGCGGCCGGGGCCGTGATGTACCAGGTCTTCCCGGACCGTTTCGCGCGCTCGGCCGCAGCGGACGGCCGGCCTGCACCGGACTGGGCCGTGCCCGCCGAGTGGGACGCCGGCGTCGAATACCGGGGACCGGACACCCCGCTGCAGTTCTTCGGGGGCGACCTGGACGGCGTGCGGGAACGGCTGGACCACCTGGTGGGGCTCGGCGTCGAGATCCTCTACCTCACCCCCTTCTTCCCCTCGGCGTCGAACCACCGCTACAACGCCGAAAGCTTCCGCCGCGTGGACCCGTTGCTGGGCGGCGACGAAGCCCTCATCCGCCTGGTGCAGGCCTGCCACGAGCGGGGCATCCGGGTGATCGGTGACCTCACCACGAACCACACCGGTGACACCCACGAATGGTTCCGCACGGCGCTCGCAGATCCGGGCGCCGCGGACCGTTCCTTCTACTACTTCGCTCCGGACGGCAGCTACGAAAGCTGGTGGGGCGTGCCGAGCCTGCCCAAGCTCGACTGGGCCTCGGACGGGCTGCGCCGGGAATTCGTGGAAGGCCCGAAGTCCGTGGTGGCCCACTGGCTCGCCGAGCCGTTCAGGCTGGACGGGTGGCGCGTGGACGTGGGCAACATGACCGGCCGGCTGGGCACCGCGGACTGGAACCGGGAGGTGGGCGCCCTGGTACGGCAGACCGCACTGGAAACCCGGCCGGACGCGCTGCTCGTGGCCGAATCCACCAACGACGCCGCCCCTGACTTCCAGGGCGACACCTACCACGGCTCCATGAGCTACGCCTCCTTCACCCGCCCGCTGTGGGCCTGGCTGACGGACGGGACCGCGGTGAACTTCTTCGGCTCGCCGCTGCCGTGCCCGCCGCGGATCCCGGCCTCGCAGTTCGTTGCCGAATACCGCGCCTTCGCCGCGGCCTACCCCTGGACCGCGCGGCTGCACAGCCTGGTGGCGATCGACACGCACGACACCGCCCGGGCCGCCACCGCCATGATCCCCGGCGGGCAGGCTGTTGCCGCCGTGCTGTCCTTCACCCTGCCGGGGATGCCCACGGTGTTCGCCGGGGACGAGTTCGGGCTGGAAGGCATGAACGGCGAACACTCCCGCACGCCCATGCCCTGGGACGAACCGGAACGGGTGGCGCAGGACCTCCGTTCCTTGTACACCGCGCTCGGCGCGCTTCGTCGCGAACCGGTCCTCCGCACCGGCTCGCTGCGCTGGCTGCACGCCGACGGCGACACCCTCGCCTTCGTCCGCGAACTGGACGGGACCACCGCGCTGGTGGTCGCCGCCCGGGACGAGGCCGACGTCGTCCTGCCGCCGGGGCTGCTGCCCGTGGGACTTGCTCCGGGCACCGAGGCTGCGCTCGCCGTCGGGCGGCTTGGTTTGGGTACCTCCGACGACGGCGGGACCCGCCTCCGCGCGGCCGGTACGGCGGCGGCGGTGTGGCTGCTGTCCTGAACCTGCTCTCTGAACCTGCCGGGTGTTCCGGGCTAAGCTGGTTGGCACTGAAACACTGCGAAGACTGCCGGCTTGGCAAGTCCGCGGTGCGCATGTGAGGAAACACCCTTGTCACATCAGACGGCAGCAGCCGGGAATTCACAGGAAATCAACGCAGCGGCCAGCCCCAGTGAGGCGCCGGCCGGCTTCATGGAAGAACTCGCCGCAGGCCTCGCCCCGGCCCAGCTCACCGCGGACGGCGGCACGCTGTCCACCTATTCGATCGACCAAGGCCCGGTGACTGACTGGCAGCTGCCGCTCGCCGTGGTCTGGGCCGAATCGGTGGAGGACGTGCAGCACATCGCGCGCATTTGTACGAAGTACCGCGTGCCCATCGTTCCGCGGGGCGCCGGGACCGGGATCTCGGGCGGCGCGCACGCCATCAAGGGCTGCATCGTCCTCAGCCTCGAACGGATGAACCGCATCCTTGGGCTGAACCCTGAAGACGAGACCGCCGTCGTCGAACCCGGTGTCATCAACGCCGATCTCAACGACGCCGCGGCTGAGTACGGGCTGATGTACGCGCCGGACCCGGCGAGCTACCGGATCTCCACCATCGGCGGCAACGTGGCCACCAACGCCGGCGGGCTGCGCTGCGCCAAATACGGGGTGACCCGGGACTCGGTGCTGGCCCTGGACGTGGTGCTGGCCGACGGCTCGCTCCTGCACACCGGGCACCAGACCTTCAAGGGCGTTGCCGGGTACGACCTGACCGCGTTGCTGGTTGGCTCGGAAGGTACCCTGGCGATTGTGGTGGGCGTGACCGTGCGCCTGCGGTACCTGCCGCGCGAGGTCCAGACGATCGCCGCTTTCTACCCGGACTTCCGCCGCGCAGCCGCCGGGGTGCTCGCCGTCGGCAAGGCCCGCGTGCAGCCGGCCATCATGGAGTTGTTGGACTACGGCAGCCTGGAGCAGCTGGACGAACTGAACGGGACCGATCTGCTGGCCCGGGGCCAGTCCTTGCTGCTGGTCCAGACCGACGGTTTCGGCGCGGCCGCGGAAGCCGAGGTGGTCCGGGAGGTCCTGGCCGCCGGGGGAGCGGTGGTGACCACGGAAGCCAGCGAGGAAGCCGAACGGCTGGTGGACATGCGGCGCAGCAGCCGCGGCACCGAGGTGGACGACGAATTCCGGGTGGGCGAAGACATCGCCGTACCGCGCTCGCGGTTGGTGGACTTCGTCGCCGCGTTGGAGGAGATGGCGGTGCGGCATGACGTGCGCCTGAAGGTGGTGGCGCACGCCGGCGACGGCAACCTGCACCCCACCTTCTGGGCGGACCGCGTGGACGAACTGACCGACGCGGGGACCATCCGCCGGCTCAACGCCGCCCTGGATGAGTCCATTGAAGTTGGCCTGCAGTTGGGCGGCACGATCACCGGCGAGCACGGCGTGGGCCAGTACAAGCTGCGCTGGCTCGGCCTGGAACTGCCCGAGCCCGTCCGTGCGTTGCAGCGGCAGGTCAAGCAGATCTTCGACCCCGCGGGCATCATGAACCCGGGCAAGGCGATCTGACCCACTTGGTATCCCAATAGCCCCTGAGGTCATATTCGATCCCGGCTTCAGCGTGCGTTTACTTTGATTCATCCGCCCCCTACTCTTACTTGGTATACCAAATAAGAGTAGGGGGGCAACATGAGCGCACGACGGCGGCCATCCGGGGCAGCAGCGGCGTGGTCCGTGGTGGCCGTCATGGCGGCCCTGCTGATGGTCTCGGTGAACCTGAGGCCGGCCATCACCACGATGGCCGGCGTCATGGGCAAGCTCGACAACGGATTCGGCGTGGACGGGCACCTGCTTCCGGCCCTGGGAGCCCTGCCGGTGCTCGCGTTCGGGATCTCCGCGCCGCTTGGCCCGTGGCTGGCCAGGCGGCTCGGAACCGGATGGGCCGTGGCGGCGGCGCTCCTGGTGCTCGCCGCCGCGCTGGTGGCGCGCGCCCTGGTTCCCGGGTTCGTCTTCCCCGGTACCTTCCTCGCAGGATCGGCGATCATGGCGGCCAGCGTGCTGTTGCCGCAGATCGTCAAGGAATACCACGGAACCGGTTGGTGGACAGGGCTGTGCACCATGGGCTTCGGCCTGGGTGCCGCGCTCGGCGCCGGCCTGGTCCAGCCACTGCAGGCGGTGCTGGGTGGCAGCCTCTCCGGAGCGTTGGCGGTCTGGGCGGTGCCGGCCGTGATCGGCGCCCTGATGGTGGGATCGGCAGTCCGGCAGGGTCCGGTCCGTCCTGTTTCCGCGGCGGCGGCCGGCTCGACGGCGGCAGCCGATGCGCCGGGGGAACCAGCCCGCCGGCCCCTGCGCAGGCAGCGCACCGCCTGGGCGGTGGCGGCGTTCTTCGGCCTGCAGGCCCTGCTCTACTTCGCCGTCACGTCCTGGCTTGCCGTGTTCCTGGAATCCAAGGGAATCGCTCCGGCAGATGCCGCAGCGCTACTGGCGTGGTTCAGTTTCGCCGGCCTGCCCGCGGGACTCCTGGTGCCGGTGCTTGCCGGCAAGCGCGCGGTGCTCAGGATCATGGCGCCGGGACTGGGCTTCCTGATCGCGGCTGCCTTGCTGGCTGTCCTCGTAGCCCCCGCCGACATGCAGTTTCCCCTGATCGGGATCCTCGGCTTCGTGCAGAGCGCCCCGTTCGGCCTGGGCATGGCGCTGATCGTCATCCGATCGTCCGGACCCCGGACGGCCGGCCGACTGTCCGCCATGAGCCAGGGCCTGGGCTTCGCGGTGGCATCCCTGGGCCCGCTGGCAGCCGGACTGCTGCACGAATGGAGCGGGGCCTGGGCGCCAAGCTTCGTCATGCTCGCGGCCGTAGCGCTGTTGGTGGCGGTCGCGGGCTTCCTCGCCGTCAACGGACCGGTGGTCGACGCCGGTGAAACAGTCGCGCGCGAAAAGGTACCGGCCGCCGTCGGGCGTTAAACACGCAGCGCGAACGTACAGCTGAGGCCCCAAAATCCGCGGATTTGGGGCCTCAAGTGTACGTTCGCGCTTAACGCGGCGCGGGGCTAGACGAGCTCGAGCTGCTCTGCCACCACTTGGCCGCGGTGCAGCACCGTGCGGTCCGTGCCGCGGTCCATCACCGCGGAGGCGACCGTCTCGCCGTCGACGAGCAGCAGCTCGGCGGGGTCTCCGACGTCGACGCCGGGGCGGTACGCCGTGCCCTTCAGGCGCGTTGCGTTAGGGTCCAGGATGCTGGCCCCGCCGATGCTGGCGATCGCCAGGCAGTGCTCGATCAGCTCGTCCTTGCGGAAGCCATGCGTGAAGGCGAGCTGCCAGGTGCGGTCCAGCATGTCCGTGTTGCCGTACGGGGACCAGTAGTCGCGCTGGCCGTCCTGGCCGAGGCCCAGGCGGACGCCGGCCTCGGAGAGCAGCGGAATGGGCAGCTGGTCCGCCACGCCGGCGGAGCCCGGGGCGACGGAGGCCAGGGACACGTCGAGCTCGGCGAACTCGTCAATGAGGCGCCGAGTGGTGGCCTCGTTGACGCTGCCCAGCGAATACGCGTGGGACATGGTCACCTTGCCCTGCATACCGAGGGCGCGGGTGCGTTCGAGGATGAGGTCGGTGCTGAAGACGGCCAGGTGGCCAGGTTCGTGCAGGTGGATGTCGATGGGCACCTGGTACTTCTCGGCCAGGCCGAACACGATGTCAAGGTGCTTCACGGGGTCGCGGTCCAGGGTGCAGGGGTCGATGCCGCCCATCACGGTGGCGCCGGCCTTCAGGGATTCCTCGAGCAGTTCCGGGGTGCCCTCTTCGCGGAGGAGGCCGGCCTGCGGGAAGGCGATGATTTCGACGTCGGCCTGGTCCTTGAAGTGCTCCTTCGCAGCCAGGACGGCCTCGAAGCGCTCCAGCTTGCAGTCCACGTCCACCTGGGCGTAGGAGCGGACGCGGGTGGTGCCGCGGGCGATCATCCGGCCAAGGGTGTCCTGCACGCGTTCGGTCAGCGGAACCTCGGCCTTGCGCCAGTTCAGGCGGTCGTTCATCATCATGGCCCAGACGCCGGGCGCGCCCGTGTGCTCGCGGAACGGCAGGCCGATCCGGGTGGAGTCCAGGTGCACGTGCACATCGGAGAACGACGGGACCAGCAGGCGTCCGCGGCCCTCGACGACGGTGGCGTCGCCGGCCGGGCGGGCCGGGTCGTGCGGCTCGACGGCGGTGATCTTGCCGTCGGCGATGGTGACGTCGCTCAGGACCTGTCCCCAGGGCCGGGCGGCACGGATCAAGGTTTTCACAATGAAGCTCCTTTGTTGATGGGTCTATTGCACACCAGCGGCCAGCGGGCTCGCCAGAGCGGTGTGGTGGCAGGCGGGGGAGCCTGCCGCGGCTTGGACCGGGACCTCGCCGATGCAGAGCTGCCGCTGCTCCTCGCCCAGGGTGCCGAACAGCGGGCAGCGGGTGCGGAAGACGCAGCCGCTGGGCGGGTTGGCGGGGGAGGGGAGGTCGCCGTGGAGCCGGATCTTCTGCTGGGCGCGGGCCGCTTTCGGGTCCGGCAGCGGGACGGCCGACAGCAGCGCCCGGGTGTACGGATGGCGGGGGTTGGCGAACAGTTCGTCTCGGGAGCCCTGCTCCACCATCTTGCCTAGGTACATCACGGCCACCTGGTCCGAAATGTGCCGGACCACCGAAAGGTCGTGGGCGATGAAGATGTAGGAAACCCCGGTGTCCTGCTGGATCTCCTGCAGCAGGTTGACCACCTGGGCCTGCACCGAGACGTCCAGCGCGGAGACCGGTTCGTCGCAGACGATCACGGACGGGTTCAGCGAGATGGCCCGGGCGATGCCCACGCGCTGGCGCTGGCCGCCGGAGAATTCGTGCGGGAACCGGTTGTAGTGCTCGGCCTTGAGCCCCACCTGCTCCAGGAGTTCCTTGACGCGGTTCTTCAGGCCGCCCTGCGGGGTGATTTTCTGCGCCACCATTGGCGCAGCGATGGCCGTGCCGATGCTCTGCCGCGGGTTCAGCGACGCGAAAGGATCCTGGAAGATCATCTGCACCTTGCGGCGGAAATGGTAGAGGTCCTTGCCGCGCAGGTGGCTGATGTCCACGCCGTCCACCAGGATCCGCCCCGCGGTCGGGTCCATCAGCCGCGCGACCATCCGGCCGGTGGTCGACTTGCCGCAGCCGGACTCACCCACAAGGCCCAAGGTCTTGCCGCGTTCGAGGCTGAACGAGACGCCGTCGACCGCTTTGACGGTGCGCTTGCCGCCTGGGGCGAACAGGCCGCCCTTGATGGGGAAATGCTTCTGGAGGTTCTCCACCTGGAGAATTGCTTGCTGTTCCATGGTGGTCCTATCGGGAATTCCGGATGGTGAGGATCTGTTCGCTGCTTAGGTGGCAGCGGCTGCCGTGCCCGTCTTCGGTGGTGAACTGCGGCCGCTGCGATTCGCAGACACCGTCCCCGGCCAGGGCCGCGTACTCGCAGCGTGCGCTGAAGATGCAGCCGTGCGGCAGGGCAAGGAGCGACGGCGGCTGGCCGGGGATCGGGTTCAGCCGGCCTGATTTGGTGGTGAGCGTGGGCATGGACTTGAGCAGTCCGAGGGTGTAAGGGTGCCGGGTGTCGTAGAAGATCCCGTCCACCGGCCCGGACTCGACGCATTGCCCGCCGTACATGACCAGCACGTCGTCGCACACCTCTGCTACAACCCCGAGGTCGTGGGTGATGAGGATCAGCGCCGAGTTGGTTTCCTGCTGGAGTTCGGACATGAGGTCCAGGATCTGGGCCTGCACCGTGACGTCGAGGGCGGTGGTGGGCTCGTCGGCGATCAGCAGTTCCGGCTCGCAGATCAGCGCCATGGCGATCATGGCGCGCTGGCGCATGCCGCCGGAGAAGTGGTGCGGATACTCGTCGAAGCGCATGTCCGGGCTGGGGATTCCCACCCGGCCCAGCATGTCGACGGCGGCCGCCCGGGCCTGCTTCTTGCTCGCCTTGTTGTGGACCAGGTACGCCTCGGCGATCTGGTGGCCCACCGTGTAGAAGGGGTGCAGGGCCGAGAGCGGATCCTGGAAGATCATGCCGATGTTCCGGCCGCGGAGCTGGCGCATGCCGGCTTCGGGGAGCGTCACCAGGTCCTTGCCTTGGAAGAGTGCCTGCCCGGTGACCTGGGCGGAGGTGCCCTTGAGCAGGCCCATGAGGGCCTGGCTGGTGACGGATTTGCCGGAACCGGATTCACCCACGATGCCGAGGGTCTGGCCTCGCTCGAGCGTGAAGTCCATGCCGTTCACCGCGGAGACCACGCCGTCGTCGGTGGGGAACTTCACGGAAAGGTTCCGGACCTCCAGGAAGGCGCCGGTGGCTGTGCCGGCCGCGGCGCTACCGGCGGCCCGGGGACCGGGAGTGGTTGTCTGGCTGGGCTGGGTCATTGGAGCCTCACTCGGGGGTCAATGGCTGCGTAGGCGAGGTCGACGACGACGTTCGCGACGATGACGAAGAAGGCGGCCAGCATGGTGATGGCCATGGTGACGGGAAGGTCGCCGGAGATGGCTGCGCGGACGGCAGTGAAGCCGAGGCCGGGAACCGAGAAGATCTGTTCGGTCAGCACGGCGCCGCCGAGGAGCAGGCCGATGTCCATGCCCAGCATGGTCACCACCGGGGTGATGCCGGCGCGCACACCGTGCTTGAAGGTGACGGTGCGCGGGGCCAGGCCCTTGGCGCGGGCGGTCCGGATGAAGTCCTCGCCGAAGGTCTCGATCATGTTGGTGCGCGTCACGCGGATGTAGGAGGCGCTGAAGAGCACCGCGAGGGCGATCCACGGCAGGAGGTAGTTCAACACCCACGCCCAGGGACCCTGCGGTCCGAAGGGGCTGTTGATCTCGTTGGTGGTGAACGGCAGCAGGTGGAACTGGTTGACGAAGACCAGCAGCAGGAACAGGCCGGTGACCGGGATGGGAAGCGAGACGCCCACCGAAGCGGCGCCGACAATGAATTTGTCCGTGGGGGAGCCCTTGCGCAGGGCGGCCAGGAGGCCGAGCCCGACGCCGGAGAGGGTCCAGAGGACCAGGGCACCGATGGCCATGGAGAAGGTGTAGGGAAGCGAGCGGGCGATGATGTCCGAGACGTTCTCGTTGGTCTGGAACGACTTGCCAAGGCACGGCCACTGGCAGAGGGACTCTGCGCCGGGTGCGCCGATCATGCGGGACGAGATCAGGCCGCGCATGTAATCCACGTACTGGACCAGGAAGGGCTGGTCCATGCCCAGGGCGACCCGGGCTTCCTGCACCCGCTCCGGGGTGCATTCCTGGCCGCAGGCCGCGGAGGCCGGATCCGCGGGGCCGAACTGGAAGAGGGTGAAGGTGATGAAGCTGACGGCGACGAGGAGCAGGAACAGGGAGCCTGTCCGGCGAAGGATGAAACGGATCATGGTGCTGGTTGCGGGCCGCCCGGGGTCTTCCGGGCGGCCCGCGTCTCCTTTGCGATGAGGCGGTTAGTGTTCGACGCCGACGATCGAGAGGTCGATGCCGCCGAAGAAGTAACCCACCTGGGCGTTGCGGATGTTGGAGCCCACCACGCTGTTGGTGTGGCTGCGGATGAGCGGGATGATCGGGTAGGTCTTCAGGGCCTTGTTGAACTCTTCAGCCCACTTCTTGCCCAGTTCCTCGGAGGTGCCGGCCGTGTTGCGCAGTTCGTACATGGCCTTGGAAACCTGCGGGTCGAAGTAGCGGGAGGTGTTGGAGAAGCCGTAGCTGGTGCCGTCGTTGTTCGGGCCCAGGATCGGGTCGGCCGAGGTGCGGACCGAGGACGGGTCGGCGCCGCCGCACCAGCCGGAGCGGCCCATGTCCGGCAGCTGTTCGCTGGCGAGCACGGAGTAGTAGTTCGGGGCCGGGATCGGCACGAGCTGCACGTCGATGCCCAGGGCCTTCAGGTTCTGCTGGACCACGGTGCCGGTGTTCTTGTAGGAATCGCGGTTGTTGGCGTAACCGTACGTGAGGGTCTTCGGGTAGTCCTTGCCTTCGAGGAGCTTCTTGGCTTCCTCCAGTTTCGGCTTGCCCGCGGGGTCGATCTCCAGGCCCGGATCGGTGTAGCCGACCATCTTCGAGTTCAGCGGGCTCTGCTCAAGCTCACCGAAGCGGCGTCCGCCGTACTGGACCAGGATGGACTGGCGGTCCAGGGCAAGGGCGATCGCCTTGCGGACGTCAGGGTCCTTGATCTTCTCGGTGTTCAGGCTCAGCACGTCGTTGCAGCCCAGGATGCCGGACGCCACACGGTCCTTCACCTGCGGGTCGGCCAGCTTGGCCGAGTCCGAGGTCTGCATCGCGCCGTTGGAGTCGAGGGTGATGGCGTTGGGGTCGGAGTTGGCGAGCAGCTGCTGGCTGATGGTGCTCTGGGACGTGGAGAGCGAGAAGCTGAAAGTGTCAGGCAGGGCGGTGCGGTTGGTGTCCGTGGCCGGATCCCAGTGCGGGTTGCGGACCAGCTTGAGGGACTTGCCGCGGTTGTAGGACTGCACCATGTAGGGGCCGGAGGAGACCGGGTGGTTGGTGTAGTCCAGCTTGGTGTCCTTGTCCTTCGGGACAGGGGCGGTGTTCGAGCGGGAGGCCAGCGCCGGGAACTCGGCGAACGGCTTCTTCAAGTGGAAGATGACCGTACGCGCATCGGGGGTTTCCACTGCCTTGAGCACGGCGGACGGATCCTTGTACGGGCCCTTGTAGCCGCCGGCGTCGAGCGCTGCGTTGAGCTCCTGCGGGGCCTGGGTGTACACGTCCTGCGCGAAGGTGCGCTCCACGCCGTACTTGATATCGGCCGAGGTGATCGGGCGGCCGTCCTCGAACTTGATCCCTTCCTTGAGGGTGTAGGTCCAGCTCAGGCCGTCCTTGGAGACCTTGCCGGTGTCCGTGGCGAGGTCCGGGACCACGGTGGGCGGCTGGCCCGCGGTTTCCTTGGCCATGGTCAGCGTGCGGTAGTACAGCTGGCCGACGTTGGCCGTCTGGACGTAGTTGCTGTTTCCGGGATCCAGGGTCTGGAAGTCCGAGGACATCAGGACGTTGACGTTGCCGCCCTTGGTGGTGAAACCGGACTTCACGATCTGCGGGGCGAGCTCGGTGACCGAGCCTGCCGACGGCTTGTTGCCGGGTTGGGTCTGGCCGGCCGCGCAGCCTGTTGCGGCGGTGGCGATCAGCACGGCAAGGGCAAGCGCCCTGCTGCGGTTCTTCATGGTTCTCCTCTTTGAGTGGATGAAACGGAGTGTTGGGTGGAACGGAGGGTGGGCATGGCGGAGGTGGGCGGATGGGACGGGGTGCTTGGTGGAACGGATGCCGGAGCGGGCTAGTGGCGGGAGGCCTTGGGGTCGAGGGCATCGCGCACGGCGTCGCCGAGCAGGTTGAAGGCCAGCACGGTGACGATGAGCATGACGCCGGGAACGGCCAGGAACCACGGATCGCTCAGGTACCAGTTGCCTGCCTGGGCCGCGTTGAGCATCTGGCCCCACGACGGCGTGGGGTCCTTCACGCCGACACCCAGGAAGGACAGCGCTGCCTCGGCGGAGATGTTCGTGGGGATGAGCATGGTGGCGTACACCAGCACCACGCCCATCACGTTGGGGATGATCTGGCGGAACAGGATGCTCAGGTGCGAGGAACCGAAGGACCGGGCCGCCTCGACGAACTCGCGCTCGCGCAGGCTGAGCACCTGGCCTCGCACGATCCGGGCAAGGTACGCCCAGCCGAAGAAGCCCAGGATGATCACCAGCGACGCCATGGGCAGGAAGCTGCCCTGGCCCAGCGGCGTATCGCGGAGCCGCGACTGCAGGATGGGGGTCAGGGACAGCACCAGGAGCAGGTGCGGGAAGGCGAGGAACAGGTCCATGAGGCGGCTGATGATCGCGTCGGTCTTGCCGCCGAAGTAGCCGGCGGCCGCTCCCAGGACGGTGCCCAGGACAACGGACACGGCCGTGGACAGCAGGGCGATGGTGAGGGACACCTGGCCGCCGAATGCCAGGCGGGCGAACAGGTCGCGGCCCAGGCCCGGCTCCACGCCCAGCCAGTGGCTGGCGGAGGGGTACATGTAGGCCGGGAGCGGGAGCCCCGGGGTTTCGAAGTCGTCCAGCACTTCGGGGCTGGTGTTGGAGGTGAAGGGATCATTGCCGGACATGGCACTGAGGACCGGTGCGAGGATCGCGAACAGCATGATGGCCACTACTACGCACAGGCTGAGCAGGGCAATCTTGCTGCGGCGGATCCTCAGCCAGGCGGTGGCCAGCAGTGAACGGGCCTCGGCGGGGCGTACCTCGGATGGGGCCGCGCTCGCGGTGCCAGGCTCGGCTGGGGACTGAAGCTGGGTCAACGGAAAAGCTCGTTTCGTGGTTCGAGGAGCGCACTCCGGAACGTTTTGTATACCAAACTCAGGCTAGGATAGTTCGAGTGCGATGTAAATCACAAAACAGCGATTGTCTGGAATACCAAACAGCAAGCCAAATATGACCCGACGGCGGCCTGCGAAGGCCGCGGCGGGCAAAGGAAGGAAACGCAGTGTTGAATAGCGTTCGTCTCGGCGCCAGCCGCCTCCGCGGTACTGCGGAACAGCTGTTTCGGCCCGTGTATGCTCGGGTGAAGTGATGGGCGGTATGACCCGCCATGCTCCGGCGGTCAGTGCCGGAACGGTGAGCTGGAGAGGGGCCATGCCGATGACGACGCCGGTGACGGGGACACTGAACGGACGGGACGATGAAGCCCGTGCCGAACAGGTGTACCAGCTGGTCCTTGAAGGGATCGTCGCCGGCGAGTACGCCCAGGGAACCCGCTTGCGCGAGCGGGAGCTCTCCGAGCTCTACAACGTCTCACGGATCCCCGTGCGCGAGGCCATCCAGCGGCTGGAGCAGGACGGCTTCGTGGAGACCTTCCCGCGCCGCGGCGCGGTGGTGCGCCGGCTGAGCCTCAGCGATGTCAACGACCTCTTCGACGTGCGGCTGTGCCTGGAGACTTTCGCCGCGCGGATGGCCGCCGTGCAGGTGGCCCAGGGCGCCCCGGGCGAGAGCCTGCAGGCACTGCTCGACGCCGGCCGGGAAGCGATCGACGACGGCCGGACCGACGACGTCGTGCGGCTCAGTGCGGCGTTCCATGCGGAGATCGTGCGGCTGTCCGGGAACCGCCTGCTGATCGAATCGGTCAAGCCCCTGTTCGGCAGGATGCGCTGGATCTTCGGCCTGGCGCACAACCGCAGCAACGAACTCCAGCGTGACGAGCATGTGGAACTGTGCAAGGCGATCCTCGGAGGCCACGCAGAGCTGGCCTACTCCCTGGCGTACAGCCACATCGAGCTCGGCCGCGAACCCGTGCTCCGGGGCCTCGCGGGAACACTGGAACCCTAAACAGCCTTAACCCTAAACAGCCTTAACCCCGACGGCCGGGTTGCTGCCCGCAGGCAGCAACCC
>NZ_QYLP01000026.1 GCF_003614925.1 Arthrobacter celericrescens | reverse complement strand
CTGGCCGGGACCTACAAGAGGCTGCTCCAGGACGGCGTGGACGCCGGCACCACCAAACAAGCCGACCTCAACGGCATCTTCGACCTCAGGGCCCTGAACGAGGTCACCGGCAAGAAGACCTCAGCCGCAGGCCTCGGTAAAGACTGAACCACCGGCGCACATTCAACAACCAAGCAACACAAAGGACGGGATCATGCCAGTCGTACTGGAACATCTGGGTAAACGCTTCGGCGACGGCGCCCCGGTGCTGGACGACGTCAACGCCAGCATCGCGAAGGGCGAGTTCGTCGCCCTCCTCGGTGCGTCCGGCTGCGGCAAGTCCACCCTGCTGAACATCCTCGCCGGACTGGAACAGCCGACGTCGGGCGCTTTGGAAGTGCCGGCCGACGGCGCCGCCTTCATGTTCCAGGACTCGGCACTGTTCCCGTGGCTGACCGCCCGCGGCAACATCGAACTCGCCCTGCAGCTCGCCGACAAGAACGCCGGCAGGCGCAGCAGCAAGGCCGAACGCAGCGCGCGCTCCACTGAACTGCTCGAACTCGTGCACCTCGGCGGGGCGGGGGACAAGCGCCCCCACGAGCTCTCCGGCGGCATGCGCCAGCGCGTGGCCCTGGCCCGTTCGCTGGCGCAGGACCGGCAGCTGCTGCTCATGGACGAGCCCTTCGCCGCACTGGACGCCATCACCCGCGACCTCCTCCACGATGAACTGGAACGGATCTGGAAGGAAACCGGCCGCACCATCGTGTTCGTGACCCACAACGTGCGCGAAGCCGTCCGCCTGGGCCAGCGGGTGCTGCTCCTGTCTTCCCGGCCGGGCCGCGTGGTTGCAGAATGGGACGTCACGGAGGAACACCGCACGGACGCCGGCAGCGCCGGGGAACTCACCGCCACCATTACCCGCCGCCTGCGCGAGGAGATCCGCCGCCATGCCAACTGAACAGGACGTCCTGACTGTGACCGAACCCAGTGAGCACATCACCTCGCCCGCGCTCAAGGGCAACCCGGAAGACCTGCGCGACCTCGAAGCCGGCCTGGACAAGCTCCAGTCGGATGTCCAGCGCAAAGCCGGCATCGACTGGAGCCGTGTGCTGCTGCCCATCGCCGCCCTGGTGGTGCTGATCCTCGTCTGGCAGTTCTACGTGTCGCTCGGCCTGAAGCGCCGCGACCTGGTACCCGGTCCCCTCGACGTGCTGGGCCAGATGGGCGTGCTGTGGTCCGAAGGCAAGGTCCAGGAGTCGGTGTGGACCTCCCTTCAGCGCGGCCTGTTCGGCTTCCTGATCAGTGTGGTCATCGCGACGCCGGTGGGCCTGCTGCTGGCGCAGGCGGCACCGTTGCGCCGCGCCTTCGGACCGCTCATTTCCGGCCTGCAGGTGCTGCCGTCCGTGGCGTGGGTGCCGGCCGCCATCATCTGGTTCGGGCTGACCGACGCCACCGTCTACTTCGTGGTGTTCATGGGCGCCATCCCGTCCATCATCAACGGCCTCATCTCCGGCGTGGACCAGATCCCGCCGCAGTACCGCAGCGTGGGCAAGGTGCTGGGCGCGAACCGGCTCCAGATGGCCCTGCAGATCGTTCTTCCGGCGGCACTTCCCGGCTACATCGGCGGCCTCAAACAGGGCTGGGCCTTCTCCTGGCGTTCCCTCATGGCGGCCGAAATCATCGCCACCGGCGGCAGCATCGGCTTCGGCTTGGGCTCGCTGCTGGACCAAGGGCGGCTCCTTTCGGACATGGCCACCGTGATGACCGCAATCCTGCTCATCCTCGCCGTGGGCATCCTGATCGAACTGCTGGTCTTCGGTCCGGTCGAGAAGCGGCTCCTGCAGCGCCGCGGCCTGCTGGCAGGCGGCACCCGCTGAGTCCCAACCGGCCTCCGATTAGACGGTTCCCGCACCACTAGATGTACTGACCGGACACGGTGATCAATCGTGAGAAGGGCGGCTGGCTGCCGCATGCGGTGTGGGGTCGGCGATGGTTGTGTGGGTCATGAATTCCCTTGGAAACGGAAAAGGGGCCAGCCGGGATTCGGCTGCCCCCTTCAGGTTGTGCGTGTAGTTCAGTTGGTTCGAGATGCCTCTGCCTGAATGACCTTGGCGAGGTTGCGGGGACTGCTCCACATCGGCCAATGGCCCGTCGGGAGGTCAATGACGTCGAGGTGTTCAAGGTTCGCGACTTCGGTGAACATGGGATGACCGGTTTGGGCCAGCTCCATCACCTGCGTGCTAGAGATTGAGCAACAGACCAGGGTCGTCCGGACCTTGCGGCGGGCGTCGTCGTTGGTGAGTTCGATGGGCTGACGAAGCACGGGGCCGGGCTCAGGGACGGCTCGGGCCCGAAATTGCTCAAGGACCTCTGCGCTTAGGCCTTCGAGGCTCGCCTGCTGTGCAAGGACGTCGTAGGGCGGCAGCGGAAGCTCCTCCACGTCCTCCGGGAGGTCCGGAGCGAAGACACTTCCCGTCGCCACAGGGCCGGAGTCGACCCACACTACCCGGTGGACAAGCTCGGGGTAGCGGTCCATCACGAGGCTGACGGGAGCGTTAGCCCCGCTGTGGGCAACGAGTATTGCAGGCCGATTACCGGTTTGAGTAATTACGCCCAGGATTGCTTCAGCCTGGGCGTCGAGGGTCTTAGTCGAGCGCTCAGGATCGTGTGCGTCGAGACCGGGCAGGGTCATTGCGATAGCACGAGGATGGCCGGGCTTCATGTGTTCAAGAACTTCATCCCAGGCCCAAGCGCCCAGCCAGTGGCCCGCGATGAGAATGATGGTCGGAATACTCACAGTGCTTGTCATGCCACAACTCTCGCAGGCCCTATGGACAACGGCATGTCACTATTTATGTCATGAATTTGCCTGGGTCTGAGCAGTGAAGCGAGCAGAACGGCTTCATGCCTTGTCAGAGAGGTTGCGCCGCAGCGGCGCCCGGGGGGTCTCCGCCGAGCGGTTGGCGGGAGAGTTCGAGGTGTCCGTGCGCACAATCAAGAGAGACCTCGATGCGCTGGAGAACAGCGGCGCGCCTCTATGGTCGCGCCCAGGTCCGGGCGGTGGCTACGGATTGGCTGTAGGCGCGTCCCTGCCACCCGTCAGCCTGTCTCCGGCACAGGCTGTGGCGCTCATGGCTGCTGTGTCCGCCGCGGCTGATGCCCCCTTCGCTGATCTGGCAGCAGCCGGTATCCGCAAGATTCTGGATGTCCTCGATCCCAGAACTCGCGCAAGAGCTGACGAGTTGGCCCGCCGTGTGTGGGTCAACTCGCCGCCCTCGTCCTCGCGCGCCGTTAAGTCGGCATTGGAGGAGGCGATGGCTGAGCAACGAGTAATCCGTATTCGCTACACATCGGGAAACGGGGCCACGACCAACCGAGACGTCGAGCCCGTGCTGTTCGCCTCCACGAATGGCCAGTGGTACTTAATCGGATGGTGCCAAATGCGCGACGCAATGCGCTGGTTTACCGTGTCGCGCATCGAGCAGGCCACCGTAACCAAGGCGGCCTGCACCGGCCACACCATCCACGAGGTCGGAGAACCCCCAACGAACGCCAGGCCGGTACACGGTCATGGCGAGTGAGCCACTCAATCAACGTCTCCGGTCAGTACAACTGGACGACGGCGGCCGTCTATCCATGCACGAACTGTCTAATTGGCGCCCGGCCCCGCGGGGAACCGCTAGGCCGCCGCAGGAATTCCCCGGCACCTGAGCGTGTTGACGCGGACATGACACCGCACCCCCAGCGCATCGGCTTCCTCTCCTTCGGACATTGGGGCCGCGCCCAAGGTTCGAGGGTGCAGTCCGCCCGGGACGCCTTGCTGCAGGGCATCGAACTGGCAGTCGCGGCGGAGGAGATCGGGATCGACGGGGCCTTCTTCAGGGTCCACCACTTCGCCCGGCAGCAGGCCGCCCCGTTTCCCCTGCTGTCCGCGATCGCCGCCCGCACCAGCCGGATCGAGATGGGCACCGGCGTGATCGACATGCGCTACGAGAACCCGCTTTACCTGGCCGAAGAGGCGGCAGCCACAGACCTCATCAGCGGCGGCAGGCTGCAGCTCGGCATCAGCCGCGGCTCACCCGAACCGGCCCTCAACGGCGCCGCCGCCTTCGGCTACGAGCCTGCCGACGGCGAGGACCCGGCAACCATGGCGCGCCGCCACACGGAACTCTTCCGGCACGCCATCGCGGGCCGCGGCGTAGCGACTGCGGACCCGGCCTACGCCGGCGGCGGCACCGGCCTGCTGCCCATCCGGCCCACCTCGTCCGGCCTGCCCGAGCGCATTTGGTGGGGCGCCGGAACCCGCAAGACCGCGGTCTGGGCCGCGGAGCAGGGTATGAACCTGATGAGCTCCACCCTGCTGACGGAAGACACCGGCGTTCCCTTCGACCAGCTGCAGGCCGAACAGATCCAGCTCTACCGCGAGGCTTGGGCCGCCGCCGGGCACACGTTCGTGCCGCGGGTGTCCGTCAGCCGCAGCGTGCTGCCCGTGGTGGACGACGAGGACCGGCATTACTTCGGACTCCGCGCCCAAGTGGACGGCCGTGACCAGGTGGGCATGCTGGACGGTGCCCTGTCCCGCTTCGGACGGAGCTACATCGGCGAACCCGACGCCCTGGCCGAGGAACTCGCGAGGGACGCCGCGGTGCAGGCCGCCGACACGCTCATGCTCACTGTCCCCAACCAGCTCGGCGTCGACTACAACGCCAAGCTCCTGGTCAATGTCGCCGAGCACATCGCCCCGGCGCTGGGCTGGAAGGTGAAGGCCTGAAGAAGGGGCGGCCGGGCAAGTAACAATGTGACGCAGGATTACCTAGCGTTAACCGGTGTTTCCGGGCCTTTGAAGCATGTTACGGCCCGGCCCTACAGTTTTTTCATGGCAATACAGGACATCTATCCCACGGCACTGCGCCTGCTCGGCCGCCCCGTGCTGGTGGTGGGCGGCGGCCCGGTTGCCGCGCGCCGCGCCAAGGGATTGCTCGACGCCGGGGCCGAGGTCACGGTCGTCGCGCCCGTTGCCTCGCCCGCGCTCCGCGAACTTGCCGACGCCGGCCTGCTCGCCTGGGAGGCGCGCGACTACCGCTCGTCCGACGTCGACGGCGTGTGGTTCGTGCAGACCGCCACCGGCGTTGCCGCCGTGGACGCCCAAGTGGCCGCCGACGCCGAGGCGCAGCGCATCTGGTGCGTCAACGCCTCCGACCACGAAGCCTCCGCCGCCTGGACTCCCGCCGTCGCGGTTGTGGATGACGTGAAGATCGCCATCAACGCCGGCGGAGACCCGCGCCGCGCGATGGCCCTGCGGGACGCCGTCGCCACCGCCCTGGAGACCGGCGACCTGCCGCTGCGCCGCAAGCGCGCGCACCAAGGTTCCGTCGCCCTCGTGGGCGGCGGTCCCGGCGACACCGGGCTCATCACCGTCCGCGGCCGCCGGCTCCTGGCACAGGCCGACGTCGTCGTCGCAGACCGACTCGGCCCCCGCGAACTGCTCAAGGAACTGGCACCCGAGGTCCGCATCATCGAGGTCGGCAAGACCCCCGGCCACCACCCGGTCCCGCAGATCGACATCAACCGCATCCTCGTGGAGGAGGCCCTCAAGGGCAACCGCGTGGTCCGCCTCAAGGGCGGCGACCCCTACGTGCTGGGCCGCGGCGGCGAGGAAGCCGAATTCTGCCGGCAGAACGGCGTCGAGGTCGAGGTTGTCCCTGGCGTCACCTCCGCCATTTCCGTCCCCGCTGCCGCCGGCATTCCGGTGACCCACCGCGGCCTCGCCAAGGGCTTCAGCGTGGTGACGGGCCACGAGGAACTCGCCGAAGTCCCCGCCCGCCCGGACCACACTGTGATCCTGCTCATGGGCGTGGCCAAACTCCGCGAATCCACGGCCGCCCTCGCAGCCTCCGGAATGCCCCTGGACACGCCGGTAGGTATCGTAGAGAACGGCTATATGCCCGAACAGCGCGTCACCATCGGCACCCTGGCAAGCATCGCCGGCCAGGCGGAAGCCAGCGGTGTGGCCAATCCCGCAGTGGTGGTGATCGGCGACGTCGTGCGTGTCAGCCCCTTCGCCCCCGCACACTTCAAGACCGCCGATTACAGCACTTTGACTCCGAACAAACCCCGGGCAGCAGCCCTCTAGTCCCGCGCCAAAGACAGTCCCGCGCCGAAGATAAGGAACACAGCCGTGTCATCAAGCACCACCGTAGGATCCATCGAGCGCCCGCTGCGCGTTGCCGTCATCGGCTCCGGCCCGGCCGGCGTCTACGCCGCGGACATCCTCACCAAGAGCGAAGCCGTCAAGAGCGGCGAGCTGAACGTCAGCATCGACCTCTTCGACCGCTACCCGGCGCCCTACGGCCTTATCCGCTACGGCGTGGCCCCGGACCACCCCCGCATCAAGGGCATCGTGAACGC
Organism: Arthrobacter celericrescens; assembly: GCF_003614925.1. Taxonomy (GTDB): domain Bacteria; phylum Actinomycetota; class Actinomycetes; order Actinomycetales; family Micrococcaceae; genus Arthrobacter; species Arthrobacter celericrescens. The sequence continues at coordinate 30,449 of NZ_QYLP01000026.1, read as the reverse complement.
CCTGCACAAGGTACTGGACCGCGGCGACATCCGATTCTTCGGCAACGTGGACTACGGCACGGACCTCTCCATCGAGGACCTCCGCAAGCACTACGACGCCGTCATCTTCGCCACCGGCGCCATCAAGGACGCCGACCTGAACATCCCCGGCATCGAACTCGACGGTTCCTACGGCGGCGCCGACTTCGTCTCCTGGTACGACGGCCACCCGGACGTTTCCCGCGAATGGCCGCTGGAAGCCACCGAAATCGCCGTCCTCGGCAACGGCAACGTGGCCCTGGACGTGGCCCGCGTCCTCTCCAAGCACGCCGACGACCTCCTCGTCACCGAAATCCCGGACAACGTCTACGCCGGCCTGAAGAACTCCCCGGTCACGGACGTCCACGTCTTCGGCCGCCGCGGCCCCGCACAGGTGAAGTTCACCCCGCTGGAACTGCGCGAACTCTCGCACTCCAAGGACGTGGACATCATCCTCTACGCCGAGGACTTCGAGTTCGACGAGGAATCCGACCGCCAGGTCCAGAGCAACAACCAGACCAAGACCATGGTGGGCACCCTCACCAACTGGATCGCCGAGCAGCCCGAGGACCTCTCCGAGCTCAAGGCCTCCCGCCGCCTGCACCTGCACTTCCTGCACAGCCCGGTGGAGATCGTGGACTCCGCGGAAACCCCCGGCAAGGTGGCAGGCATCAAGTTCGAGCGCACCGAACTGGACGGCACCGGCAACGCCCGCGGCACCGGCGAGTTCATCGACTACCCGGTCCAGGCCGTCTACCGTGCCATCGGCTACTTCGGTTCGGCCCTGCCGGATGTCGAGTTCGACCACAAGAAGGGCGTCATCACCAACGACGGCGGCCGCGTCCTGGACGCCGACGGCCAGCACGTCCCCGGCCTGTACGCCACCGGTTGGATCAAGCGCGGCCCGGTCGGCCTCATCGGCCACACCAAGGGCGACGCCCTGGAGACCGTCACCTACCTCCTGGAAGACCGCGGCAACCTGCCGTTCGCCGAGGCTCCCGAGGCCGGCGCCGTCGTCGAACTGCTCGACGCCCGCGGCGTGAAGTACACCAGCTGGGAAGGCTGGCTGGCACTGGATGCCCATGAGCTCGCCCTCGGCGCGGCAGCCTCCGAGGCCGGCACCTCCCACGGTGTCGAGGTCCAGCGCGAACGCATCAAGGTTGTCCCGCGCGAAGAGATGGTGGACATCTCCCGCGACGGCGTCGCCGCCAACGTCTAAGCCAGACAGAACGCGGGGTCAGGTAGCGCCCATTCCGGTCGTCCGGATGGGCCCTATCCGACCCCGCGTTGCTTTAACCTGAGGTATGGACGTCGTCGTCATCGAAACGACCCCGCTCGGGGACCGCAGCTACCTCGTCCATGACGGCGCGGTGGGACTGGTCATCGACCCCCAGCGCGACACCGACCGCATCGAAGCCGCCGCCCGCAGCGCCGGCGTCGCCATCACCCACGTCGCCGAAACCCACATCCACAACGACTACGTCTCCGGCGGACTGGTCCTCGCCGGGAAGCACGCGGCCCGGTACCTGGTCAACACCGCCGATGCCGTCGCCTTCGAGCGCGAGCCGGTCCGGGACGGGCAGGTCTTCCGTGTGGGCCGCCTGTCCGTGAGGGTCCTGGCCACCCCGGGACACACCCACACCCACCTCGCCTATGTCGTGGAGGAGACGGACGGCCCCGACGCCGGACGCCGGGCCGTGTTTTCCGGCGGCAGCCTGTTGTACGGTTCCGTCGGCCGCACGGACCTTGTGTCAGCCTCCGACACTGCGGGACTCGCCCGCGAGCAGTACGCCTCGGTGCGCAGGCTCGCTGAGGTCGCAGGTCCGGATGCGGAGCTCTACCCGACCCACGGCTTCGGCTCCTTCTGTTCCACCGGTCCCGCAAGCCGCCAGCACGCCTCCACCATCGCCGAGCAGCTCGCGTCCAACCACGCCCTGACCGACCCCGACGAGGGCCACTTCGTGGCCGGGCTGCTGGCCGCCGTGTCGGCCTACCCCTCCTACTACGCGCACATGCGTCCGCTCAACGAAGCAGGGCCCGGGCCGGCGTCGTTGGCTGTCCCGGACAATGTCGATCCCGGCGAGCTGCGGCGCAGGCTCGAGGCGGGCGAATGGGTGGTGGACCTGCGGAACCGGGTGGCGTTCGCGGCCAGCCACCTGCTGGGCAGCGCGAGCTTCGAATACGGCAGCGGCTCCAGCTTCACCAGCTACCTGGGCTGGGTACTGCCGTGGCAGCAGCCGCTCACGCTGGTAGGGTCCCTGTCCGACGTCGAACGGGCCGTCCGCGATCTCGCCCGGATCGGCATCGACTCACCGGACGCCGCCGTCGGCGAGGACTCCGGAGCCCTGGCCCCGGGCGTCCCGCTGGTCGGCTATCCGCGGACAGATTGGGAAGGGTTCCTCCGCGACCGCGCGGCGGGGGATACGCTGCTGGACGTCCGCCGTGCCGACGAGTTCGCGGCCTCGCATGTGTCCGGCGCCGTGAACGTGCCCGTGCACGAGGTGCTGGCCCGCCTCCCGGAACTGCCGGAAGTCCGTACCTGGGTGCACTGCAACTCCGGGTACCGGGCCGGCATCGCGGCCAGCCTCCTGCACCGGGAAGGGCATGACGTGGTGCTGATCGATGCCCGCTTCCGCGACGCTCCGGGCACGGTCAGCGGCTGAACCACCGGCGGTTGCGCCGGTCTGTTGAGCCGGATTATTGCCCGAGCCACTCCGCGCAGGAGTCCAGGTTCCGGTTGACGCTTTCGACGGCGGCCGCGGCGTCCCGTGCCTCGAGGGCATCGATGAGTTCCTCATGGCCCGCCGACGGGACCCCGTTGAAGCCGGCCCGCTGGCGCTGGATGAGGAGGTCTGCGTGCATGGCGCCGCTGAAACTGGCGTAGAGCTCATGCAGCAGCGGATTTCCGGAGGCCTTGGCCACCAGGTCATGGAACGCCCAGTCGGCCTTCGCCCAGGTGTCGTAGTCCCCGGCCGCCCAGGCCTCCCGCCAGGTGCGGAGCAGCCCGCGCATCGCCTCGAGGTCCGCGGCCGCGGCGTTGCCCGCGGCCAGGCGTGCGGCCTGGGTGTCCAAGGCCAGCCGGACCTCCAGGACATGCTGTGGGGTGTGGTCCTTGTACATGCGCCGCGCAACTCCGGACATCTCGCTCGTGGCGCGCACGTACGTGCCGTCACCCCGGCGGACTTCCAGCATGCCGCTGTGCGCCAGCGCCTTGATCGCTTCGCGCAGTGTGCCGCGTGAGACCGAGAGCCGGGCCATCAGTTCCGGTTCGGCGGGAATCCGTTCCTCCAGGGGCCATTCGCCGGACTGGATCATGGTGCGGAGGCGGTCGGTGACCTCGTCGGCGAGGACGGGGCGGTGCACAGGGGTCAGGCTCATGAGACGCTCTTCCGTGCGGCCTGGGGCAGGACGCCCTTGGCGGTCAACAGGTGGCTGGAAACCATCAGGGCGAGGGACGCCACGACCAGCAGGCCGAGGGGCAGCGTCCAGCCGCCGCTCGCGCTGTGCAGCAGCCCGACGCCGAACGGTCCTGCCGCCGCGATCAAGTAGCCCAGCGATTGGGCCACAGTGGAGAGTGCGGTGGTTTCCGCCGTCGAGCGTCCGCTGCGGCTGATCACCATCAGGACCAGCGGGAAGATGCCGAGGCCGAAGCCGGTCAGCACGGCCGGCGCGGCGGCCCACGTAACAGGGAGCAGCAGCATGGCCACAATGCCGGCCAGGGTGGTGGTGCTGGCCAGGTAGAACGCGGGGCGCAGCATGCCCGGGCGGGAGCCGAAGGCGAGCAGCGCCATCCCGGCGAACACGGAGACGATCTGCATCAGGCCGAACTGCAGGCCGCTTTCGGTGGCACCGAGTCCGCGGTTGGTCAGCAGGTAGGCGAACCAGCTCATTACGCCGTACGCCAGGAACCCCTGGAAGGTGAACACCGCGGTGATCAGCAGGCCGTGCCGGGTGCGCAGCATGGGCCACATGGACACGCGCTCGGCGTCCTTGCGGGCGGACTTGCGGTGGGTGTGCACCACCATGGGAAGGAAGCCCAGCAGGGCGGCGACGCCCAGGATTCCCCAGGCGGCCAGGCCGAGCGACGGCGAGCCGAACTGCTGCGCCATCGGAACGCTCACCGAGGCGGCGATGGTAGCGCCGCCGGACATGGTGAAGGTGTACAGGCCGGTCATCACCGGGGTCTTCGCGGCGTAGTGCTCGCGGATGAATACGGGCATGGCCACGTTGCAGACGGCGAGCCCGCACATGGCCAGCACGGTCCCGGCCAGCAGGGCGCCCGTGGTGGGGACGCCGCGCACAAGCAGCCCGCCGGCCAGCAGGGCGAGGGAAACCATGATGGCCTTCTCGACGCCGGTCTTCCGGACCAGCCAGGGCGTGGCCATTCCGGCGAAGGCAAAGCACAGCAGGGGGATGGTGGGCAGGATCGAGGCGACCACCGGCCCGTAGCCCAGGACCACCTGCAGCTCGTGGAAGAGCGAGGCGGCGCTGGTGATCCCGGCGCGCAGATTCAGTCCGATCAGGGCAACCGCCACGACGCCGGCGACGACGACGAGCTTGCGTTTTGGCAGGGCGGACGGGGGCAGGGTCTGTGAAGGTATCGAAGTCGCCATGCTCTAAAGGTTAGACGTTTGACGTTTTCTCCGTCGAGTTTTGTGGCGAACCTCTCCCGTTGCCCGTCTCCACCGGCAGGCCCGCCGCTTCCCATTCGGGATATCCGTCCTCGAGCCTGACGGCGGGAATGCCGTGCCGGTGCATCGTCCTGACGGCTTCATCGGCGAACACGCAGTACGGGCCGCGGCAGTAAGCGGCGACGGTGACGCCCTCCGGCAGGTCCTGGAGCCGTTCGGCCAGCTCCTTCACCGGGATCGAAACGGCGCCGCTGATGTGCCCTGACCGGAACTCCGGCTCGGGGCGGACGTCAAGCACGATCACGTCCCCGCCGTCCATCCGGTCCTTCAGCTCGGTACGGGTCAGCGTGCTCAGTGCGGATCTGTCCCCGAGATAGGCGGCCGCGAGGTCGCTGAGGTTTGCAAGATGGTCCGAGGCGACGAGCCGGACGGCCGCCCAGAGCTGGGCCACGCCGGGTCCGCTGAGGCGGTAGTAGATCCGGGTGCCGTCCCGGCGCGAGTGCACCAGGCCGGAGCGCAGCAGGAGCTGGAGGTGCTGCGAGGTGTTGGCGATGCTTTGCCCGATTTCCTGGGCTATTTCGTCCACCGGACGTTCGCCTTGGGCGAGGACGTCCACAATCTCGGCCCGCCTGCCGCTGCCCAGGACCTTCGCTACGGAAGCGAGTGCGTCGAACAGATCATCCTTGGCTTTCCGGTCGCCCATGTGTTGCCCCTGCCGCAGGTTTATTCAAGTAAGTACTTGACAACATATGCCTGCCGGGAGTGATGTTCAAGTGTTCACCGTCGACCGCGCCGACCTTGAAGCCGAGGTCAAAGATCGCGCCCTAGCGCGGCTGGCGGGCGCCGAGCCGCTGCACGGCCAGGGCCAGCCACAGCTGCACACGGTCAGGGGTCTGCGAGGGGTCGTAGCCGCTCAGTTCGGTGATCTGCGCCAGCCGGTACCGCACGGTGTTGCGGTGTAGCGTCAGGGCCTCGGCCACTGCCGCCACCGAGCCGTTGTGGTTCAGGTAGCTCTCCAGAGTGGCCACGAGTTCGGAGCCGTGCGCGGCGTCGAACTTCTGCAGGGGAGTGAGGGCTTCGGCGGCCATGTCCGCCAGCGGAACGTCCTCGCTGGCCAGCAGCAGCGACGTGAGGCTGAGCCGTTCGGGTTCGTTGACGGGCAGGCCGTGGGCTACGGCGTCGCGGGCCTCGAAGTAGCTCCACCGCACGCCGTTGGGCTTCGTGTACGCGCCGCCTATCCCGATCAGCGCGTGGATCCCGGCTTCCAGCAGGTGCTCGCTAAGGTCCTTGGCCAGCGCGCTCGCGGAGGTGCCGTCGTCGGGCACCACCGTCACGAGGTCCTTCCCGACGACGGCGCTCACCGCCCCGTCGAGCGATTGCGGCAGGGAGGTGCTGCCGAGCTGTTTGTGGTGGGCGCTGGACACCGCCAGCAGAACCACGTTCTTGCGTGTGCTGTTGATCCCGACGCCGGCGAGGCGGCGTGCCGCCTCGATCGTGTCCAACGTGCCGTGGATGACGTCGTCCAGCACCTGCCCCGCCAGGGCCCGCTGGCTCTGGCGCTGCTTGACCATGTTGTTCAGCTCGACGCTGATGAGGTTCTGCGCGTAGCCGATGATTCCCGTGTCGCCGAAAGGGTGGCGCAGCCAGAGCGTGCAGGCGTCGCGCCGGCCGGTGGGGATCGGGTAGGAGGACCAGTTTTCGGTGGTCGGGGCCGGGGCGCCCGGGGCGCTGTTGTAGAGCTGGGCGCTGAACTGGGTGAGCGCGACGTCGGTGCGCAGCATGCTGCCCAGCTGCTTGAGCAGTTCGCCGAGCCCGCCGCCGGTGAGCAGTGCGCGGGCCAGGATCTGGTGGCCGGCGATGAGGCGCTCCAGTTTGGAGTAGTGGTCGGCGGACTGGGAATCGGCCACGAGCTTGCCGATGGCGATGAACGGGGTTTCGTAGGGCACTTCCACCAGCGGCAAACCCCAGCGGTTGGCCTCCGCGACCAGCGCCGGCGGGACGCTTTCGTGGCTCAGGCCTGTGCCGAAGCCGATGCCGACAGCGCCGGCGCGCTGCACCTGGCGCACGAAGCGGCGCTGTTCCGTGGCGCCGTTGAGCCGCAGGCCCGTGGTGAGGATTAGTTCGCCGCCGTTGAGGAAACGCTGCGGATCCTCCAGCTCTGTTACCGCCACCCAGCGGATGTCGGAGTTCCAGGTGGTCTCCGCGAGCCCCGCCTTCCGGAGGTTCAAGGACTGTACGGCCAGCAGCGCGGCGAGGGACATTGCCATGGAAAAAAGGATAGCCCTGCTCTGGTCATTCGCACTAAGAGCGCCTGCGCCGGGTGTGCAGCTGGCTATTCCTTACAGCGAGGCGCTGGCTTAGGCTCGAATGTGCTGTAAACAACACCCAGCTGTAGACAGCACCGTGCTGCCAACAACACCTAGACACCGAAAGAGGGTTGTACACCGTGGTCCAAACCTTGCAGAACTTCATCAACGGGGAGTTCGTCACGCCCGCAGGCACCGAGCTGCTGGACGTCGTGAACCCGACGAACGGCGAAGTGGTCGCAAAGTCGCCCATTTCGGTGTCCGCGGATATCGACGCCGCCATGAACGCGGCCAAGGAAGCATTCACCACGTGGAAGCACGTGACCCCCGGCCAGCGCCAGCTGCTGCTCCTCAAGCTCGCCGACGCCGTCGAGGCCAACAGCGATGAGCTTGTTGAAGCCCAGCACCGCAACACCGGCCAGGTCCGCTCCCTGATCGCCTCCGAGGAAGTCGCCGCGGGCGCGGACCAGCTCCGCTTCTTCGCCGGCGCCGCGCGCCTGCTCGAGGGCAAGTCCGCCGGCGAGTACTTCGAGGGCCACACCTCCTACGTGCGCCGCGAACCGATCGGCGTCGTGGCCCAGGTGGCCCCGTGGAACTACCCCTTCCTGATGGCAATCTGGAAGCTCGGCCCGGCCCTGGCCGCGGGCAACACCGTGGTCCTCAAGCCCTCGGACACCACCCCCGAATCCACCCTGGTGCTGGCCCGCCTGATCGGCGGGATCTTCCCGGCCGGCGTGGTCAACGTGGTCCTCGGCAACGCTGCCACCGGCAGCCTGATGACCGAGCACAAGGTTCCCGGCCTGGTGTCCATCACCGGTTCCGTGCGTGCCGGCATCGCGGTCGCCTCGAGCGCGGCGAAAGGCCTCAAGCGCGCCCACCTGGAGCTCGGCGGCAAGGCCCCGGCCATCGTGTTCAAGGACGCCGACATCAAGAAGAGCGCCGCGGCCATCGCCGAGTTCGCCTTCTTCAACGCCGGCCAGGACTGCACTGCCATCACCCGCGTGCTGATCGAGGACTCGGTCCACGACGAGGTGGTCTCGGCGATGGTCGAACACACCAAGACGCTGCAGACCGGTTCGCAGAACGACGAAGACAACTACTTCGGCCCGCTGAACAACGTGAACCACTTCAACGCCGTCAGCTCCGTGGTGGAGCACATCCCGGCGCACTGCAAGATCGAAACCGGCGGCCACCGCGCGGGTGAGAAGGGCTTCTTCTTCGAACCCACCATCATCACCGGTGCCCACCAGGACGATGACATCGTCCAGAAGGAAACCTTCGGCCCGGTCATCACGGTCCAGAAGTTCACCACCGAGGCCGAGGCCGTCGAGCTGGCCAACGACGTCGAATACGCCCTGGCCTCCAGCGTCTGGACTACCGACCACGGCACCGCCATGCGCGTCAGCCGCGACCTGGACTTCGGCGCAGTGTGGATCAACACCCACATCCTGCTGACCGCTGAAATGCCGCACGGCGGCTTCAAGCAGTCCGGCTACGGCAAGGACCTCTCCATGTACGGCGTCGAAGACTACACGCGCATCAAGCACGTCATGTCCTCCCTCGACGCCTGAAAACCCGAGACTTTTCGAGATTCAGCAAAGAAAGAAACACCAATGACTGCAACCGCACCTGAGCTCACTTACCGCCTTGAGCAGAAGCGCAACATCAACGGCGCCTTCCCGGGCCCGAAGTCCCAGGAACTGGCCGCCCGCCGCTCCGCCGTCGTCGCCGCCGGTGTCGCCTCCGGCGTCCCGGTCTACGTTGAGGACGCCGACGGCGGCATCATCCGCGACGTCGACGGCAACTCCTTCATCGACCTCGGCTCCGGCATTGCCGTGACGAGCGTCGGCGCCTCCGACCCCGCCGTCGTCGCCGCCGTCCAGGAAGCCACCGCGCACTTCACCCACACCTGCTTCATGGTGACCCCCTACGAGGGCTACGTCGCCGTCGCCGAGCAGCTGAACCGCCTCACCCCGGGTGACCACGAAAAGCGCACCGTGCTGTTCAACTCCGGCGCCGAAGCCGTGGAAAACGCCGTCAAGGTGGCCCGCCTCGCCACCGGCCGTGACGCCGTCGTCGCTTTCGACCACGCCTACCACGGCCGCACCAACCTGACCATGGCGCTCACCGCCAAGGCCATGCCGTACAAGACCAACTTCGGCCCGTTCGCGCCCGAGGTCTACCGCATGCCGATGAGCTACCCGTTCCGCGAGGAAAACCCGGAGATCACCGGCGCCGAGGCGGCCAAGCGCGCCATCCTCGCCATCGAGAAGCAGATCGGCGGCGACCAGGTTGCCGCGATCATCATCGAGCCGATCCAGGGCGAGGGCGGCTTCATCGTCCCGGCCGAGGGCTTCCTCCCGGCCCTGGCCGCCTGGGCCAAGGAAAAGGGCATCGTCTTCATCGCCGACGAGGTCCAGTCCGGCTTCTGCCGCACCGGTGAATGGTTCGCAGTGAACCACGAAGGTGTTGTCCCGGACATCATCACCATGGCCAAGGGCATCGCCGGCGGCATGCCGCTGTCCGCCATCACCGGCCGCGCAGACCTGCTCGACGCCGTCCACCCGGGCGGCCTGGGCGGCACCTACGGCGGCAACCCGGTTGCCTGCGCCGCAGCCCTCGCTGCCATCGGCACCATGGAGCAGTACGACCTCAACGCCCGTGCCCGCCACATCGAAGAGCTGGCCTTCGGCAAGCTCCGCGAACTGGCTTCGGAAGTTTCCGTGATCGGCGACATCCGCGGCCGCGGCGCGATGCTGGCCATCGAGCTCGTGCAGCCCGGCTCCAAGGAACCGAACCCGGAACTGACCAAGGCCGTTGCCGCCGCCTGCCTCGCCGAGGGTGTCATCATCCTCACCTGCGGCACCTACGGAAACGTCATCCGCCTGCTGCCGGCGCTGGTCATCAGCGACGACGTGCTGCTGGACGGCCTCGACGTCCTGGCCAAGGCCATCAAGGCCCACGCCTAGCCAATAGTCCTCCAGACGGACAAAGACGTCTGGCCTCGCAAAAGAGCGGACACAGCGATCCTGTGTCCGCTCTTTGCGTTAACTCCTAGCGGGAGAGAACCACCCGCTTCGAGTGACCGTGCCCGTCGAGCGCGAACTCCAGGGTCAGCGGTGCCGTGCCGATGAGCGTGACCCCCGGATCGGAGTCGACGACGGCGGAGGCCGCCACGCCGTCGAGCGTCACCCGGGCGAGGGGCTGGGTGCGGCTCGGGTCCGAGAGCGCAACCGTCACCTTCCCGGTCTCCTCGCGGACCGCGAGCGAGCACGGACCGCTGCTGGTGACGCCCCGGACCGGCTGCCCAGCTGGGGTGGCGGCGAAGAAGTTCGCAAGCAGCAGGCCCTGGCTGGCGTCCCGGACCATCTGGGCGGTGGCGTTGTTGGCCAGGACCGTGATGCTCGGTTCGTCGGATTCCGTGAAGGTCACTTGGTGCCCGGCGCCGGGGAAGGCAATGTAGGCGTAGCCGCCGCCCTGCGGGTCCGTGCCGTGGTGGTGGGTGATGGTGACGTAATCGCGGGTCTTGGTTTCCTCGTTGCCGCCGGTGTCCGAGCCGGAGTTGATGCTCTTCCAGTCGCCGGTGCGGCGGGTTACCTGCACATCGATGTCGCCGCTGACGTTTTCCCCTGGGAGGAAGACGTAGCCGCCGTGCCCCATGATGTGCACGTTGCGCCTGGCCTTGACGGCGGCGCCGCCCACCGCCAGGACGCGGTTCCGGCTGTCGGTACGGATCTCCGGCACGGTGCCGGGCGCGAAGGAGCGGTTGTCCACGGTGGTGAACACCTGGTACCCGGACGCCGAGGTGATCCCGGCGCCCAGGCACACCACTTTGTCGTCCAGGAAGAACCAGGACTTCCGGGCGCTGAGGGTCTTGTTGAAGTTCAGGTGGTCCATGCCCTGGATGCCCCAGCGGCCGTCGAGGTCCAGGCCGCCGGCGAAGGCCTGGAACGCCCGGGGGATGCCCGTGCCGTTCGCGGCACCGCTCTGCCGGGGCTCCGCCGTCACGGTGGTGCCGGGCAGCCGGTAGGGGTCCACGGTGGGCCAGAAGTCGGCGCTGTACTGGTCCGGGGCGGCCGGGATGTAGTAGAAGGTCAGTCCGTCGCCCTGGTACCAGCCGAGGTTGTTCTCGAAGTTGCCCCATTCGTAGCGGCCGATCCGCTTCGAGGAGATGTTGACCACCGCGCTGAAGCCCGGGCGGTGGTGGACCAGGCGGTCCTGGTCCCCGAACGCCTTCGTGTACACCGGTGCGGGGGCGGCGACGACGGCGGTGTCGGCCAGCGCGGACGTCACCAGCAGGGACTTGGCGATGCTTTGGCCCGGCAGTCCGTACAAGGTGAGGCTGGCGCGCTGCAGCCAGCCCTTGACGAGCGAGAGGTAGCGGCCGCGGTACGGCTCGCCGGCGCCGGGTGCCAGCAGGAGGATGGTGGTCAGGGCGGCGGCGCCGTCCACGTAGTCGGGGTTCTTCTGCCGGGACACGGCACGGCCGCGCACGGCGTCCATCATCCGGCCGTTCCAGATGAACGGGGCGTAGGAGGCTTCCACGGCGTCCAGGACCACGGACTTCTTCGGGTCCGTGACATCCCAGACGCTGCCGCCCAGCAGGCCAAGGATCTCGGCGATGCCGCCGAGCGTCACCACGCCGTAGGTGCCCACGTAGGGCAGGTACGTGTGCTGGACGAAGGAGCCGTCGGTGTAGAAGCCGTCGCCGCTGGTGACGTAGCCGAACACACTGTTCCGGCCGCCGCCCACGGTGTCGCTCAGGGCGTCGCGGGCCAGCGCGACCTCGTCGGGGCGTCCGTCCAGCATGCCGCGCAGGGCGCAGGAGAGCGCCTTGTCCGTCCGGTTCGCACCGGTTTCGGCGAAGCTGGTGCCCTTGCCACGCCAGTTGGGGTTCGGCGTGAAGTAGCGGACCGCGGCCATCAGGGCGGTGCGCAGTTCGGCCGGGACGACGTCGTACAGCAGGACCAGGATGTCCGCGGCCTTGCGGGGCACACCGATTTCCCAGAACCACCAGTTGCCCGCGGCAGGCATGCCTACCTTATACGCCGTGGTGCTCAGGTAGGACAGTGCGGACACCAGTTCCGCCGCGAGGGCGGCATCACCGTGCTGTGCTGAGCCTGTGGTGCTGTAGGCCAGGGCGAGCTCGTAGACGCGGTTGAAGCTCACGCCCATGTTGCCGGTGGCGGCCGCTGCGCTGCCGATTCCGGTGAGGGGCAGGTCCGCCCACAGCCCCGAGGTGCCGCTCGGCACGATCATGGAATTCCGGGCGGCAGCGGCGCTCGCACTCATGGCGTCCAGGGCCGCGGCGAGTTCCGGGACGGTGGCGGCGCTGCCGTCGCCGGCCAACATCAAACGGCGGCGCGCGATGAGGTCCGCCAGCGGGTTTTCGCTGGCGACGGCGGCGGTCTGTGCGGTGCCGGCGAACATTGCTGCGGCTCCCATCACGGTGAGGAGGGTACGGCGGTTCAGTTCGAAGGGGGACTGTTTGAAGGGGGACAAGCGTGCCTCCGGGTCGTGGGGGAATCTTTGCCCCGGGAATGGCCGGCGAGCAAAGAAGGGTGATCGGGGTCACGTTATGTCCGGATCTGTGCACCCTCAATGCAAATGAACAAAAGTGCTCAGAACGCTCTGACATGCAACCGCGGCACGCCACCCGGGACACTGGGCAGCCAGCGGCGGAAACCGTAGAGTTCACCCTACGGAATTGCCGTTGCCGAGCTACCCAAAGAGGGGTAATTAGATGCGATACGTCGTTGGTTATTCGTCCAATGAGCGCGGCGCGGACGCCGTTGCCCTTGCCTCCTCGCTCGCGCGGGCCCAGGACGCCTCCCTGGACATCGTCCACGTCGTGGATCCGCACGTTCCCTATGCCGGGCCCCGTCCCGATGAGACCCCCGCGACCGAGGCCGAAGAGCTTGTGCTCGCCGCCGCGAGGGAGAGCCTGGCGTTGGTGCCCGACGGCGTCGAGGCCGCCTTCCGCGCCCTTCCCGCCGAATCCTTCGCCGCCGGACTGATCGAGGCGGCCGGGGACGACGCCGGGCTGATCGTGGTGGGCGCAGCCAGCAACGGACTGTTCAAGCGCTTCACCGTGGGCAGCGTGGCCAATGCCCTCCTGCATGCCTCGCCGGTGCCCGTCGCCTTGGCCCCGCGCGGCTACAACCGCACCGAGCCTGTCACCCGCTTCACCTTGGCCACCGGGCAGCGCGCTGGAGCGGACGCCGCGATCGGCACGGCCATCGGGGCGGCCAACCGGCGCGGCGTGCCTCTGCGACTGGTTTCCCTCGTGACCCTCGACGCCGGACCGGACGAGAGCGGCGAAGCCACCAACGCCGCCCACCGGCATGCCAACACCGTCCTCAGTGACGCAGCCCACCGGCTGCCGGAGGGGCACGACGTGAGTGTCGCCGTCGCGCACGGACGCAACATCGAAGAAGCGATCGACAGCCTGGAATGGCAGGAAGGCGAGGTGCTGATCATCGGCTCCTCGCGCCTGGGCGAGAAGAACAAGCTGTTCATCGGCAGCACCGCGAACAAGATCCTGCGCGCCTTGCCGGTTCCGATGGTGGTGGTTCCGCGCGATTACGAGCGCGTGGACTCGATGCCCATCTAGGCGGTATGTGCCGGCGTGGCCCGGGCCTGCCTGCGGAAGGCGGCGTTCCTGCGCGCGGTGCGGAACATGTCCACCGTGAGCAGCGCCAGGGCGAACCACACGATGCCGAAGCCGATCCAGCGCGCCGTGGTCATGGCTTCGTGCATCACCGTGAGGGCCACGATGAACTGGAGCAGCGGGGCGAAGTACTGCAGCATGCCGATGGTCGTTAGCGGCAGCCGGCTGGCCGAGGCGCCGAAGAACACCAGGGGTACGGCGGTGATCACGCCGGAAGAGAGCAGCAGCCAGAAGTGTCCGGCCCCGTGGTTGCCCAGCGTGGCGCTTCCGCCCAGGCCCAGGAGCAGCATCGTGGCGCCGGCGAAGGGGGCCAGCACCACGGTTTCCACCGTGAGGCTGGTGACGGCGTTCAAGCGCGGGCCCACCCGCTTCTTCACGAAGCCGTACAGCCCGAAACTGAACGCCAGGGCCAGGGCGATCCACGGCAGTTTGCCGTAGGAGACGGTCAGGACGGCGACGGCGGCGAAGCCGATCCCGACGGCGGCCCACTGCAACGGGCGGAGGGTTTCCTTCAGGACGAAGACGCCCAGGAGCACGGAGACCAGCGGATTGATGAAATAGCCCAGGGATGCCTCGACGGCCTGATTCGTGGTGATCCCGTAGGTGTAGGTCAGCCAGTTCACGGCGATGAGCAGCGCTGCCACCACCAGGGGCAGGAAGATGGTGCGGTCCCTGAACGCGGTGGCCAACTGTCCCCAGTTGCGGGTGACGGCGATGAGGACGGCGCAGAACAGCAGCGACCAGACCACGCGGTTGGCCACGATTTCCACCGCCCCGGCGGGCTGCAGCAACAGGAAGTACAGCGGCAGCAGTCCCCACAGCCCGTAGGCGCCGATCCCGTACAGGATGCCCGACGTCGTCTCGCTACGCGCGGCCTTCGCCGTTCCGGCCGCCTTCACGGCCGGGAGACCCGAGGCGGCAGCCGCGGAGGCCGGGATCTGGGCGGGCAGGGAGAGCGGAGCGTGTTCGGGCGTAGGCACAGAACCAATAACATCACGTCCCGGCGGGGTATTCCTGAACGGCCGGTCGGAAGGCTGTCCGGGACCCGGGACATTGGAACCGCCGGGCCCGTGTCACGTGGCTTCGCGTACGGGCTTCCGCGCGGCCGGTGGGGAATAGACTGGGGCCCTGCACGCCATTGCGGCAGGGGTTTCGTCTGACGGAGGGTCCATGGTGTCCAACTCGGAAAACAGCTCCACTCGTCCACTGCGCGTTGCCATCATCGGCGCGGGCCCGGCCGGTGTGTACGCCGCGGACATCCTGAGTAAATCCAGCGAGGTCAAGGATGGCAACCTCGAAGTCAGCATCGACCTTTTCGAGGCGTACCCCGCCCCGTACGGTCTAATCCGCTATGGCGTGGCCCCGGACCATCCCCGCATCAAGGGCATCGTGAACGCCCTGCACAAGGTGCTGGACCGCGGCGACATCCGCTTTTTCGGCAACGTCACCTACGGCCGCGACCTCACCCTGCACGACTTCCGCTCCTTCTACGACGCCGTCATCTTCTCCACCGGCGCCATCAAGGACGCGGACCTCAACATCCCCGGCATCGAACTCGAGGGCTCCTACGGCGGCGCCGACTTCGTGTCCTGGTACGACGGGCACCCGGACGTGTCCCGCGAATGGCCGCTGGAGGCGAAGGAAATCGCGGTCATCGGCAACGGCAACGTGGCCCTGGACGTTGCCCGGATGCTGTCCAAGCACGCGGACGACCTCCTGGTCACCGAAATCCCGGACAACGTCTACGCCGGGCTGAAGGATTCCCCGGTCACCGACGTGCACGTCTTCGGCCGCCGCGGCCCCGCCCAGGTGAAGTTCACGCCCTTGGAACTGCGCGAACTGTCCCACTCCAATGACGTGGACATCGTGCTCTACCCGGAGGACTTCGAGTTCGACGAAGCCTCCGACGAGGCCATCCGCAGCAACAACCAGATCAAGACCATGGTGAACACACTCACCAACTGGCTCGTGGAGGAACACACCGAATCGGAGCAGCCCTCCTCCCGCCGACTGCACCTGCACTTCCTGCACAGCCCGGTGGAGATCGTTTCGGAGAACGGCTCCGGCAGGGTGTCCGGGATCAAGTTCGAACGGATGCAGCTGGACGGCACCGGCAACGTCAAGGGCACCGGCGAGTTCGTCGACTACCCGGTGCAGGCCGTCTACCGCGCCATCGGCTACCACGGCTCGGCGCTGGATGAGCTGGAGTACGACGCCCGCCGCGGCGTCATTCCGAACGACGGCGGCCGCGTCCTGGGCGCCGACGGCAAGCCGGTGCCGGGCGTCTACACCACTGGCTGGATCAAGCGCGGCCCGGTGGGCCTGATCGGCCACACCAAGGGCGACGCGCTGGAGACCATCGGGTTCCTGCTGGAGGACCGGCTCTCCCTGCCGCCTGCGGAAACCCCGGAACCCCAGGCCATCGTGGACCTCCTTGAGGAACGCGGCATCGAATACACCACCTGGGAAGGCTGGAACAAGCTCGATGCGCACGAAGTAGCCCTGGGCGCGGCGTGGACCGCCGACAACCCGGACGCCGGCGTCGTCCGCGAACGCATCAAAGTGGTCCCGCGCGAGGACATGATCGGGATCTCCCGCGCCTGAGGCTTTCCGGCTAAGCTGTCCGGACGGGCTTCCAGCCGGAACAGCGCCTGCCAGTGGGAGATCGATGAAGAACCCCCTCCACCCCGCGGCCCATGGGAACGAACCCCGTGGGCTGGTGCAGCGGCACGCCCGGACGGCGCACGAGCATCTGGCCGCCGGCAGTCTCTCCCTTCCCGACGACGGCCGCGCCCTGCCCGGCCTGCGCCCGCTGGTCCGGGAGTCCTGGCAGCGCTCCGTCGCCCTGCGCGCCAACCCGGACACCGCCGCCGCGCCCCTGGCCATGGACATGGACGAGCTGGAGGACTACCGCAGCGGGCACCCGCTGGCCGCCGTCATGCCGGTGATCCGCAGGCTCCTCGTGCAGCCCGGCCAGGACGGCGGCCTCGTGGTCGCGGTGGGCGACGGCCTCGGCCGGTTGCTCTGGGTGGACGGCGACCCGGCCCTCCGGCGCCGGGCGGAAAGCATGTTGTTCGTGGCAGGCGCCGACTGGTCCGAAGCATCCGTGGGAACCAGCGCTCCCGGCACGGCCCTGGCCTTGCGGCGCAGCATCCAGATTTCCGGCGCGGAACACTACACGCGGGCCGTCCACCCGTGGAGCTGTACGGCCGTTCCCTTCCATGACCCGGACACCGGGGCGCTGCTCGGCGTCGTGGACATCACCGGCACGGAAGCCGCCGTCGCACCCCACACCCTGTCCCTGGTCGAGGCGACCGTCGCTGCAGCCCAGGCGCACCTCCGGATTGAACGGCTGCAGCAGGCACGGGACACCGTCCCCCGAAAGACGCCGCAGGGCGGCGGCCGGTCGACGGCGCGGAAGGACCCGGACCCGTTGTACCGCAACAGCCTCCAGCTCCTCGGCCGTGAACAGGCCCTGCTCAGCATCGCGGGCCGGACGGTCCAGCTGTCCGGCCGCCACAGCGAGATCCTCGCCCTCCTGAGCCTGCACCCGGACGGGCTTAGCGCGGACGAACTCTGCGGCCTGCTCTACCCGGGCGACGGCTCGACCGTCACCCTCCGGGCCGAGATGGTGCGGCTGCGCAAGGTCCTGCAGGAGCTCAGCCCGGACGCCGTGCCCGGTTCGCGCCCGTACCGGCTGCCGGTCGAACTGTTCCCCGACTCCGGCCAGGTCCTGGGCTGCCTGCAGCGCGGAGCGCACCGGATCGCCCTGGAGATCTACCGCGGCGCGGTGCTGCCGCGCTCGGAGGCACCCGGCGTCGTCGAGCTCCGCCAGCGCGTCTCCAGCCTCCTGCGCGAGGCTGTCCTCACCGACGGCAGCGCGGATTCCCTCCTCAAGTACGCGGCCCTGCCGGAGGCAGCGGACGACGCCGGGGTGCGGCTTGCCGCCCTCAAGCTGCTGCCGCCCCGCTCACCCAGGCGGGCCGCCGTCGTCGCCGAACTGGAACGGATCGACAGCGAACTGTCGGCTTGACCGGATTACCGGCGCCAGGCGCAGCCATGCAACGTTGCTGCAACCTTCCCGCTCCTACGCTCGAGGCAATGGCGGAAGCCACCATCATGCGCAGCAAAGGAGCTAGCAATGACTGTTTATGCACAGCCAGGGGCCGACGGTTCAAAGGTCACGTTCAAGGACCGCTACGAGAACTGGATCGGCGGGGAATGGGTTGCCCCGGTCAAGGGCCAGTACTTCGAAAACATCACCCCCGTGACCGGCAAGGCGTTCTGCGAGGTGGCCCGAGGCACGGCGGAGGACATCGAACTGGCCCTGGACGCCGCGCATAAGGCCGCACCCTCATGGGGCAAGACCTCGGGCACGGAACGCGCCTCCGTCCTGAACAGGATCGCCGACCGCATCGATGACAACGTCGAACTGCTGGCCGTGGCCGAGACCTGGGACAACGGCAAGCCGGTCCGGGAGACCCTGAACGCGGACATCCCGCTCGCGGCGGACCATTTCCGCTACTTCGCCGCCGCCATCCGTGCCCAGGAAGGCCACCTCTCCCAACTCGACGACGACACCACGGCCTACCACTTCCACGAACCGCTCGGTGTGGTGGGCCAGATCATCCCGTGGAACTTCCCGATCCTGATGGCCGTCTGGAAGCTCGCCCCGGCGCTGGCCGCCGGCAACACCGTGGTCCTCAAGCCTGCGGAGCAGACCCCGGCGTCCATCCTGGTCCTGGTCGAGCTCCTCGCCGACTTGCTTCCCGCCGGCGTCGTGAACGTCGTCAACGGCTTCGGGGTCGAGGCCGGCAAGCCGCTAGCCTCCAGCCCCCGGATCCGCAAGATCGCCTTCACAGGAGAGACCACCACGGGCCGGCTCATCAGCCAGTACGCCGCCAACAACCTGATCCCGGTCACCCTGGAACTCGGCGGCAAGAGCCCGAACATATTCTTCGAGGACGTGGCCGCCCAGGACGACGCCTTCTACGACAAGGCCCAGGAAGGCTTCACCCTCTTCGCCTTCAACCAGGGCGAAGTCTGCACCTGCCCGTCGCGCGCCCTGGTGCAGGAGGGCATCTACGATTCCTTCATGGCCGACGCCGTGGCCCGCACCAACAGGATCATCCAGGGCAACCCGCTGGACACCGCCACCCAGATCGGCGCCCAGGCCTCCAACGACCAGCTGGAGAAGATCCTCTCCTACATCGACATCGGCAGGCAGGAAGGCGCCAAGGTGCTCACCGGCGGTGCCCGGGCCGAGCTCCCCGGGGACCTGGCCGGCGGCTACTACGTGCAGCCCACCATTTTCGAAGGGCACAACAGGATGCGGATCTTCCAGGAGGAGATTTTCGGCCCCGTGGTGTCCGTGACCCGGTTCAGTGACTACAACGACGCCATCGGCATCGCCAACGACACCCTCTACGGACTCGGCGCCGGGGTGTGGTCCCGCAACGGCAACGTAGCCTACCGGGCCGGCCGGGAGATCCAGGCCGGCCGTGTCTGGGTGAACAACTACCACGCCTACCCGGCCGGTGCGGCGTTTGGCGGCTACAAGTCCTCCGGCATCGGACGCGAGAACCACGCGATGATGCTCGAGCACTACCAGCAGACCAAGAACCTGCTGGTCAGCTACAACGAAAACAAGCTGGGCTTCTTCTAAGCCATGGCACAGGCACTAGAGGCCGCCGTGACGCTGCCCGGGGAGGACTTCTCCCGGGTGGCGCTCACGGCGGCGGCCCTTGACCTGCTCCGCACGCTCCGCCGCCAGCACGGGCCACTGATGTTCCACCAGTCCGGGGGCTGCTGCGACGGCTCCTCGCCGATGTGCTACCCGGCGGGTGAGTTCACCACGGGGGAGTCCGACGTGCTGCTGGGCGTCTTCGAGATCGACGACGGCGGGCCGCGCAGCGGCTTCGACGAGGGCGGTCCTTCCGGCGGCGGGGACGTGCCGGGGGACTTCTGGTCCTTGGAATTCTGGATGTCCCGCGAACAGTTTTCCTACTGGTCGCACACCCATCTGACCGTGGATGTGGTGGACGGCCGGGGCAGCGGATTCTCGGTAGAGGCACCCGAAGGCAAGCGCTTCCTGATCCGCTCAAGACTGATGGATTGGCCGGTACCCGGGGCGTAGCATGACCCGGCGATTTGACGGTATCCCCACCTGTGGCGACTAGACTGGGCTGTTCCGAATCCGCGAACTTGAGGGGAATCATGTCCAACGTCGGCGTGAACGGACCACCAGCAACTGAATCAGCCATCGGGGGAAACACCACAAAACGGCGCGGCCGCAGGGCCGCAGTGGTCGTCGGGACACGCAAGGGAACCGGCCGGTTCCGTGCCAACGCCGCCATCGGGGTCCCGGTGCTGGCAGTCACAGCGGCGGCAGGAATCGCCCTCGCAGCCCAGGCCGGCGCCTTCGACGGGTGGACCGGGAAAACCGGCCAGGCCGCCGCCGACGGCCCCAGACAAGTGGCGGACGCGGACCGCAGCCCCGCCCTCCCCGAGCCCGGCCCCTCCGGAAAGGCCGGGGACTCCCAGACTGGCAAGCGGGAAACGAAGAAACCCTCGGCTAAGACCGGCAGCCAGTCCGAAGTCAGCCAGGCCCAGGCCCAGGCCCCGGAGCCCGCTGGAGCCGCCTCCGCCGGAACCGTGCCGCTCGCCGGAACCGTGCCGCTCGCCGGGCAGGCGCCATGGCAGCCGGCACCGGCCGACGGCGGATCCGCCCCCGGCCCGGCAAGCGGCAACCCGCCGCTCAGCCCCGCACCGGCCAGTCCTGTACCCGACAGCGGAACATCCGGAGGGTCCGCCGAATCGGGCGAAGGCGATTCGGACGAGGTCGAATCACGCACCACGGAATCCGCCAGCACGTCTCCCGCGCCCAGCACCAAGGCAGCGCCCGCACCAAGCACCGAGTCCGTGCCGGCACCAACACCGACCCTTAGTCCGCTGCCCCTCCCGCTGCCGTCCTTGCTGCCCTCCGTGCTCAACACCGGCACCGGAATCGTCTCCGTGGAGAGCAGCCTTCTCGGCAAGTGATCCACGGTGATTCGCAGCGCGACACGCCGGAGTTGTCTCACTATGCGGGACAAAAGTGGAGGTCCACTGTATGGACACTACAGTTGGTGAGTCTGTTTCACGTACCCGTCAAGATTGTGAACCTACTATGAACCTCTTCCGGACCAAGTCGATCGAGCAGTCCATTGCGGACGCCGATGAACCCGGACGCAAACTCAAGCGCTCACTCAGCACCTGGGACCTGATGATCATGGGCGTCGCCGTTGCTGTCGGCGCCGGCATCTTCTCGGTCGGTGCCAAGGCTGCGGCAAACTTCGCGGGCCCCGCGGTGACCATCTCCTTCGCGGTCGCCGCGGTGACCTGTGCGCTCGCCATCATGTGCTACGCGGAATTCGCCACCGCCATTCCGGTGGCGGGCTCGGCCTACGTCTTCACCTACGCCACCATGGGCGAGGTCCTGGCCTGGATCATCGGCTGGAACCTGATCCTCGAACTCTTCACGGCCGCGGCGGTGATCGCCAAGTACTGGGGCATCTACCTCAGCAAGGTGTTCGGCCTCATGGGCGTGGACATGCCGCCCGCGCTCACCATCGGCGGGGTGGACCTGTACTGGGGTGCCTTCCTCATCGTCGCCGTGTTCACGCTGCTGCTGGTCCTCGGAACCAAGCTTTCGGCCCGCGTGGGCAACATTTTCACCCTGATCAAGATCGGCGTGGTGCTCTTCGTCATCATTGTCGGATTCACTTACGTGAACGTCGCCAACTACACGCCCTTCGTCCCGGACTCCGTCCCCACGGCAGCCAGCGACGGTGCCAACGTGCTGAAGCAGTCCTTCTTCGGCTTCCTCACCGGTGCCGTTCCCGCGCAGTACGGCACGCTGGGCATCTTCGCCGGCGCTGCCCTGGTGTTCTTCGCGTTCATCGGCTTCGACGTGGTGGCAACCTCCGCCGAAGAAGTCAAGAACCCGCAGAAGACCCTCCCGCGCGGCATTTTCGGCGGACTCGCGCTGGTGACGCTCCTCTACATCCTCGTCTCCCTGGCCCTGACCGGCATGGTTCCCTACACCCAGCTTGCCGAGGCCGAGAGCCCCACCCTGACCACAGCCTTCGAAGCCGTCGGCAACACGGACGCCGCCAAGGTCATCGCCTTCGGATCCCTGATCGGCCTCACCACCGTGATCATGGTGCTGCTCATGGGCCTGGCCCGCGTGGTCCTGGCCATGAGCCGCGACGGCCTGCTCCCGCGCGCCCTGTCCCGGACCAGCGACAAGCACGCAACCCCGGCACGCCTCCAGATCATCTGCGGCACCGCCGTCGCCCTCGTGGCGGGCCTGACCAACGTCGACCTGCTTGAGGAAATGATCAACATCGGCACGCTGTCCGCGTTCGTGATGGTGAGTCTGGGCATCCTGGTGCTGCGCAAGAAGCGTCCGGACCTGAAGCCTGCGTTCCGTGTGCCGTTCGGCAAGGTGCTCCCGGTCGTCTCGGCGGTCCTCTGCCTGTACCTGATGACCAACCTCGCGGTGGAGACGTGGATCTTCTTCGCCATCTGGCTCGTCATCGGCATCGCTATCTACTTCTCCTACGGCCAGCGCCACTCGCGCCTCAACGAGAAGTTCGCCGAAGCCCGCAGTGCGGTGTCCGGGAGCGGATCCGCTTCCGCGGGCGGCTCCGCATCCGACGACGAAGACGACCTCAGCAGGGTCTGATTACTGCTGCTTCACCGTCCATCGATGGCCGCTTGGAACCTCCGGGTTCCGGGCGGCCATTGGCGTTTCACGGGGCGGCGTGCTTGGTGACCCAGTCCACCAGGGGCCGCAGCACCTCCCAGCGGCTTGCGATCTCACCGGCAGCCGCCGGGGTGGACAGCCAGTCGGGTTCACCGAGTTCAAGCCCGGCGGACAAGGCCTTGTGCTTCAACAGCTCGGCCCGCGGATGATCTTTGTCGAAACCGCGGGGCACGGTTTTCAGTTTCTCGCCGCCGAGGGAATAGCCCGCTTCGGTGATCTGCGAGACGATCCCTTCCAGTTCTTCCCCGCTGGCAGGGGCAGCCACCGACTCGCGGAAGCGGGCCAGTTGGGCGGGGCTGTAGGTATGGCAGCCGCCGCCCAGCGTGAGGCCGTCGGCGGCGAGGTGGAGATAGAAGCCCAGCCCTTCCTGTTCCGCTGCGAAGGCGCCCTGGGCGGTCTTGTACGGTGATTTGTCCTGCGAGAAGCGGACGTCGCGGTAGGGACGGAAAATCTTCGCCGGCCCGAACTGCGGCTCCAGCTGTTCAAGGAGCGCCGTGAGCGGCTCCTTCACCGCGGCGTCATAGGTGTCCTTGTGTTCCAGCCACCACTCGCGGTTGTTGTTCTGTTCGAGTTCGGCGTAGAAGCTGAACGCTTCGCGCGGAATGCCCTGAAATGTGTTCATGCAAGGAATCCTAGGGACCGCACGCCGGACGGCACAGGGGCGGCGACCGCTATGTGGAAGAACGCCGCTATGTGGAGAACGCGCCCATGTGGAGGACCTTAAAGGACAAGCACCCCGCCACGAACGATTCGTGGCGGGGTGCTTGCCCGGTGCCGGTCAGGCCCGGCGCCGTGGACTACTTCTTCAGGTCGAAGCGGTCGTTGTCCATGACCTTTGCCCAGGCCTTGGCGAAGTCGGTAACGAACTTCTCCTGAGCGTCGTCGGAGGCGTAAACCTCGGCGAGGGCGCGCAGTTCGGAGTTGGCACCGAAGACCAGGTCCACGCGGCTGCCGGTCCAGCGGCCGTCAGTGGTCGTGTAGGTCTTCTCTTCGGCGTCCGGGGTCCACTCGAGGCCGAGTTCGAGCAGGTTGACGAAGAAGTCGTTGCTCAGGGTGCCCGGGCGGTCGGTGAGGACGCCCTGCTGGGAACCGTCCCAGTTGTTGCCCAGGACGCGGAGGCCGCCGACCAGGACGGTCAGTTCCGGTGCGGACACGTTCAGCAGGTTGGCGCGGTCGATCAGCAGGTACTCGCTGGGCAGGTTCAGGAAGCCGCTGTCGTAGTTGCGGAAACCGTCGGCAACCGGCTCGAGCCAGGCGAACTGCTCGGTGCTGGTCTGCTCCTGGGTGGCGTCCACGCGGCCCGGGGTGAACGGGACGGTGATGACGTGGCCGGCAGCCAGGGCAGCCTGCTCCACGCCCACGCCACCGGCGAGGACCACGACGTCGGCGAAGGAGACCTTGACCTCGGAGGAAGCGTTGAAGTCGGCGACAACCTCTTCGAGCTTGGCGATGACCGGCTTGAGCTTCTCCGGCTGGTTCACGGACCAGCTGACCTGCGGCTCCAGGCGGATGCGGCCGCCGTTGGCGCCGCCGCGCTTGTCCGAACCGCGGAAGGAAGCTGCTGCCTTCCAGGCGGTGGAGACGAGCTCTTCGACGGACAGGCCGGAAGCGGCGATCTTCTCCTTGAGGACGGCGATCTCGGCTGCACCGATGGTCTTGGCCGGTGCCGCGGGCAGCGGGTCCTGCCAGATCAGGTCCTCGGCCGGAACTTCCTTGCCGAGGTAACGGACCTTCGGGCCCATGTCACGGTGGGTCAGCTTGAACCAGGCGCGGCCGAAGGCGTCTTCCAGGGCGCCAAGGTCGTCCTTGAAACGGCGGGAGATGGCCTCGTAGGCCGGGTCGGTACGCAGGGCGAGGTCGCTGGTGAGCATGCGCGGTTCACGGGTGCCGGAGCCGGCATGTGCTTCCGGAACCAGGTCGGCGCCGCCGTTGTTCACCGGACGCCACTGCTTGGCGCCGGCCGGGGACTCCATGAGCTCCCACTCGTAGGCGAAGAGGATGTGCAGGAACTCGTTGTCCCAGCGGGTCGGGTGGTAGGTCCAGGTGACCTCCAGGCCGGAGCTGACGGTGTCAGCGCCGTGGCCGGTGCCGTGGCCGTTCTTCCAGCCGAAGCCCTGCGCTTCCAGCGGTGCGGCCTCCGGGTCGGCGCCGATCTTGTCGTCCTTGTGGGCGCCGTGGGTCTTGCCGAAGGTGTGGCCACCGACGATCAGGGCGACGGTTTCCTCGTCGTTCATGCCCATGCGGCGGAAGGTTTCGCGGATGTCGCGGGCCGAAGCCAGCGGGTCCGGGTTGCCGTTGGGGCCTTCAGGGTTGACGTAGATCAGGCCCATCTGGACTGCGGCCAGCGGCGCCTGGAGGTCACGGTCACCGGTGTAGCGCTCGTCGTCGAGCCACACCTTCTCCGGGCCCCAGTACACGTCATCGTCGGCTTCCCAGACGTCCGGGCGGCCGCCGGCGAAGCCGAAGGTCTTGAAGCCCATGGTCTCCAGGGCCACGTTGCCGGCCAGGATCATCAGGTCGGCCCAGGAGATGGACTGGCCGTACTTCTTCTTGACCGGCCACAGCAGGCGGCGGGCCTTGTCGAGGCTGACGTTGTCCGGCCAGGAGTTCAGGGGCGCGAAGCGCTGCTGGCCGGCGCCGCCGCCACCGCGGCCGTCGTGCGAGCGGTAGGTACCGGCAGAGTGCCAGGCCATGCGGATCATGAAGGGGCCGTAGTGACCGAAGTCGGCGGGCCACCATTCCTTGGAGTCGGTCATGACGTCGGCCAGGTCGGCCTTCACGGCGTCAAGGTCCAGGTTCTTGAAGGCCTCGGTGTAGTTGAAGCCGGAGTCGAGCGGGTTCGACACCACCGGGTTCTTCGCCAGGATCTTCAGGTTGAGCTTGTTCGGCCACCACTCGCTGTTCGGGGCGCCCTTGGTGGGGTGTACACGGCCGCCATGCGCTACGGGGCACTTGGCAATGGTGCTCTCAGACACAGTTTTCCTTCCGGGGTTTGGTTTACAGAGGTAGTCCAGCCGGGCCGAAGCCGTCCGGTCGCGGTGCGGCCAGCGGTTAAGGCGTCGGCTGAAGTTCTTTGGCCTGACAGTCCTGGCAGATTCCCTGGTACAGGACGTCCGCGATCTGGATGGTCATCGGCTTTGAGTGCTCATCCCAATGCGGTGTCAGGCAAGGCGCGTGGCCAACGGCGCAATCCACGTCCTCCACCCGGCCGCATATGGTGCACACGGCGTGGTGGTGGTTGTCTCCCACCCGGGTTTCGTACAGCGCCGGGGAGTGCGGGGGTTCGAAGCGGCGCACCATGTCAAGTTCGGTGAGGTCGCTCAGCACCACGTAGACCGACTGCGCCGTCAGTTCCGGGAGTTCCTTCCGCGCGGCGGCGAGGATTCCCTCCGCCGGCGAATGGGGATTGCGTTCGACGGCGGCCAGGACGGCGAGCCGTTGCTTGGTGACACGGCGGCCGTGGGCATGCAGGGCCGCCGCCCATGCCTGCTGTTCGGCCGTGTGATCTGTCATGCACCCATTGAAACACTTATTTTGAGAAGATCACAATAAGGCGCGGCTAACTTCCGGCAAATCTTCCAAGGATTCCAAAGGGTTGCGTTCCTCGCCCGCGGAACGGCCCAGCGCATGCAGCTCGAGGCGCGCCGCCGGGTCCGCCGCCTCGGTCAGGACGCAGCTGTACCCGGTGGCCCCGTTTCCGGTGGGCAGTTCCTCCAGGGCGGCGGCCAGGGACAGGAGCGACGACGGCGGCAGCCCGGCGACGGCGTCGACGGCCGGTTCCGGGACCAGGACCCGGTGGTGGGCCGTGTCGCCGGGGCCGGGCACCCAGGCGACCTTGCGGGAGTCCGGGCCGGGGACGTCGGGGGCGTCCGCCGCTCGCGCCGCCGAGGCGCGCTGCAGGGCGGACCGCAGCGAGGCATCCAGTTCATCGAAGGGACCGGCGGCCCGACGTCGGTGGGCCGGCAGTGCGAGTTGCGTGCCCGGCGTCGTGGTTTCCCCGGACCAGCGGGCGAAGAGGTGGAAACCGGGCGTGGAGGATTCGGCGGCGGGTTCGCCGATCGCGGAGCCCAGCGGGTGCCAGCGGAACGGGAACATGATGGTGCAGAGGTTGCTGTGGAGCACCTCGTCCAGGGCGGCACGGGCTGCGGAATAGCAGTGCAGCCAGTCGGCGGCAGACTCTTCGGTGAACGCGGTTGCGGGGTCGCTAAGGCGCACCATGAAGTGGCCTTCCGTGAGCGGAGTCCGCGGGCGCGCGACTTCCCACATGCTCGAACGGAAGAGCAGGCGCCGTGCGATGGGCATGCCGTCTCCTTTCCCCCGACTCCGGAGCCTAGCAAGTGACGGCGCTATCCGGGAGTCGGCTACGCAATTCTGGATAGGGTAGGGCAGTGGCAAAACTTCTGGCAGATATCACCCCGCTTCGCGAAAGTCCGGCGTTCCGGCGGCTCTGGCTGGGATCTTCCGTTGCCGCCGTCGGCTCCCAACTCACCCTCGTGGCGGTCAGCCTGGAGGTGTACCGCGTCACCCAACAGAGCCTTTATGTCGGCCTGTTGAGCATTTTCGCCCTCGTGCCGCTGGTGGTAGCCGGCCTCTTCGGCGGCGCCGTTGTGGACGCCTTCGACCGCAGGAAAGTGGCCATTGCCGCGTCCCTTGTGCTGTGGGTGAGCACCGCCGGACTGGCCCTGCAGGCCTGGCTGGGCCTGGGCAACGTTTGGATCCTCTACTTCCTGGTGGCCGTCCAGAGCGGTGCCCAGGGCATTAACGCCCCGGCCCGCAGCGCCATTATCCCGCTGCTGGTCCGCAAGGAACTCCTGCCGGCCGCCAACGCCCTGAGCATGCTCACCATGGGCCTGTCCATGACGGCGGGGCCGCTGCTGGCTGGCGTCCTGGTGGCCACCATCGGCTTCGGCTGGACATACACGATCGACGTGCTGAGCTTCACCTTCGCCCTGTGGGGCCTGTTCAGGCTGCCCGCGCTGCCGCCGTCGAAGGGTGCAGGCCGGCCCGGGCTGCGCTCCGTGGTGGAAGGCTTTCGCTTCCTCGGCACCCGCCCTAACGTCCGCATGACCTTCGTAATCGACCTGATTGCCATGATCTGCGCCCAGCCGCGGGCCCTCATGCCCGCCATCGCGGCCACCATGCTCGGCGGCGGCGAAACCACCGTGGGTGTGCTGCTCGCGGCGACGGCGGTGGGGGCCTTCTTCGCCGGGCTGTTCTCCGGGCCGCTGGGCCGGGTCCGCCGGCAGGGCAGCGCCGTGGTCTGGTCGGTGGCCGGCTGGGGTTTCTCGATCGGTGCCTTCGGCCTGGTGGTGGTCCTAGCGGGCAGTTCCGGCCTGGGCGGAGTCACCTGGTGGCTACTCCCGGCCGCACTGTGCTGCGTGCTGGCCGGCGTCTCCGATTCGGTCAGCGCCGTCTTCCGGACCACCATCCTGCAGTCGGCCACGCCTGACCACCTGCGGGGCAGGCTGCAGGGCGTCTTCATCGTGGTGGTGGCCGGTGGGCCCAGGATCGGAGACATGCTGGCCGGCGGCGTCACCAAGGTGCTCAGCGAGGGCTGGGTGCTGCTGCTGGGCGGGGCGCTCTGCATCGTGGTGTCCTGGCTGGTCGCCCGGAGGCAGAAGGGTTTCCTGCGGTACGACGCCCACCACCCGCTGCCCTGACCCCCGGGCCCCGCGCGAAGGTCGCCGGCAGCGGAACGTCCGCGCCGCCGTCGGCGTTATACCGACCAGAAGACCAATCCTTCACGGGAAGAAAGCAGTGACGTGCACAAACATCACAACGGTCTGAAGACCGCAGCCCTTTTCGGCGTCCTTTGGGCGGTGCTGCTGGGCCTTGGCGCGGTGATCGGCGCGGGGACCCGCAGTTCGGCGCCCATCGTGATTATGGCGCTGATCGGTGTCGGCACCACAGCGTACGGTTACTGGAACAGCGACAAGATCGCGCTCCGCTCCATGCAGGCCTACCCGGTGACCGAAGCGCAGGCGCCCGGGCTGTACCAGATCGTCCGGGAACTGTCCGTCCGCGCGAACCAGCCGATGCCGCGGATCTACGTCTCGCCCACCATGACGCCGAACGCCTTCGCCACCGGCCGCAACCCGAAGAACGCCGCGGTCTGCTGCACCGAAGGGATCCTGCACACGCTGGACGCCCGCGAGCTGCGCGGCGTCCTCGGCCACGAGCTCATGCACGTCTACAACCGGGACATCCTGACCTCCTCGGTGGCCGCCGCCGTCGCCGGCGTCATCACCTCGGTGGGGCAGATGCTGCTGTTCTTCGGCGGCGGAGACCGCCGGAACGCGAACCCGGTGGCCATGATCGCGCTCGCCCTCCTGGCGCCGCTGGCCGCGTCCCTGATCCAACTGGCGATTTCCCGCACGCGGGAGTACGACGCCGACGAGGACGGTGCCGAGCTCACCGGCGATCCGCTGGCGCTCGCCTCGGCCCTGCGCAAGATCGATTCAGGGGTCGCACAGGTGCCGTTGCCGCAGGACCAGCGGCTGGTGAACGCCTCGCACCTGATGATCGCCAACCCGTTCCGCGGCGGAGTGATGACCAAGCTGTTCGCCACCCACCCGCCGATGCGCGAGCGTATCCAGCGGCTCGAACGGATGGCGGGGCGGCCCCTCGGGTAGGCGCGGCCCTTCCCGCGCCTTCGACGCGCCAAGTCTCCTTCGACGCACAAAATCCCTGGCGACACCCGAATTCCGGGGTCGCCAGGGATTTTGCGTATCGAAATTCTTAGGGCGCAGCGCGTCTTTAGCTGCGGAAGTTCACGAACTGCAGGTCGGCTTCCTCGAAGTTCTTCAGGATGGCCATGGTTGCCTGCAGGTCATCGCGGGACTTGGAGGTGACGCGGAGTTCGTCGCCCTGGATCTGCGACTTGACGGACTTGGGGGCTTCGTCGCGGATGATCTTGTTGATCTTCTTGGCGATGTCCTGAGCGATGCCTTCCTTGATGGTGCACTCCAGGCGGAACTCCTTGCCGGAGGGGTAGGGCTCGCCTTCGTCGAGGGACTTCAGGGAAATGCCGCGCTTGATCAGCTTGGACTGGAAGACGTCCAGGACGGCCTTGACGCGTTCCTCCGAGTTGGCCTTCATGAGGATCTTTTCGCCGCTGAAGTCGATCTCGGCGCCGACGCCCTTGAAGTCGTACCGCTGGGCGATTTCCTTCTGGGACTGGTTGAGCGCGTTGGCGACTTCCTGCTTGTCTACCTTGCTGACGACGTCGAATGTGGATTCGCCTGCCATGACTCTCCTTGGGAATGGGTGGGTGGATTGCGTTCCCGCGGTGCCGCCGCGGGCGCTCTTGTCTGCCAACCAGCCTAGTACCTGCGGTGCGGAAGGTGCAGCCTGAATCCCCTTGTTGGCGGGGTTCCACGTTTCACAGTTCGCTCACAGCACACGCACTGCCGGAACTGAGGGCCCGGGATGAGAGTTGTATCCGTTGGAGGAACCAATCCTTGGAGGAAACCCCCATGAGCAAGAACCCCGTACGCTACGTCACCCGCTCCGCCACTGCTGCCGCGACGACGATCGGCGTTGCCGCGGCTGCCGCGGGCACCGCCGTCGCTGCCGCCGCCGTCGCCGCGTCTGTGGTGCTGAGCCCGGCGCCCG
Organism: Arthrobacter celericrescens; assembly: GCF_003614925.1. Lineage (GTDB taxonomy): Bacteria > Actinomycetota > Actinomycetes > Actinomycetales > Micrococcaceae > Arthrobacter > Arthrobacter celericrescens. The sequence goes on along the minus strand of NZ_QYLP01000026.1, from coordinate 401 downwards.
ACGCCGCCACCCGGATGGAGGGCGTGCATGCGGATCTGCAGCGGGCGGTGGAGCTGCGGCAGCTCACTGCCGAGCAGGCGGTGCGTTTCGAGGCGAAGCTGGCCGGCCGGATCCTCAGCGAGGCCTGAAGCCGTCGATGGCCCCGAAAAACCGTGGATTTCCGGGGTTCCTGCCCTCGATTCGATTCTTCGGCAGAAGTTCTGTAAGGTTGTCTTGCTCGCGGTTACGGGGACGGAAACGGAACTGTTGCGGTGAGTGATCTTCTTTTGAAGTTCGGCAGATTACCCGAGCGGCCAAAGGGGGCTGACTGTAAATCAGCTGGCACTGCCTACGGGGGTTCGAATCCCTCATCTGCCACCAAACGAGGAACCCCGCCTGCCCTGCGATACGCAGGGCAGGCG